>JAFSRP010000028.1 GCA_017446045.1 Lachnospiraceae bacterium
GGGAGCCCTGCTGTCATAACTGCCGATACTTCCGAAACCATCAATGCACGATAGCAGATGATTATTATGATCTCGCTTACGACGGCAGGGAGTTCTGTGACAATTGGGAAGAAAGATACGGAGGCCCCAGACGATGAGAGAATATGTCGTAGAGAATGAATTTGTCAAGGCCGTCCGGAAAGCGGGCGGAGTCGCCTACAAGCTGACCAGCCAGACCACAAATGGTCTCCCTGATCGGCTTGTTCTTTTCTTCCCTGCCAAGACGGTGTTTGTGGAGTTGAAGGCTCCGGGGAAGATGCTGCGGCCGCTTCAGAGAAAACGTCGGTATCAGCTGATGAAACTTGGCTTCCCGGTCCTCTGCATTGACAGGCTGAGTCAGATCAAACCGTGCATTTAGGCGATACTTGCCTGGACACCCGGCGAGCCGTTCCCGGAAGGCATCGGCGCAGAAGTGCCTGAGTTGGAGATAGCCACACTTCCGTCCGATCAGGGAAACCTGGATGACCTTGACGATTATGGAGATACCTTTGAACCCGAAGACCCGTCCGAGCTGGCGGGCTTCTATGCTTTGGACGATCCGTCTGACTCAGACGAGTAGTCCGGGAAGGAGTACATGATGAACACAGGAGTACAAGAGCGACCGAGGAGCATGGTCTTGTTCCCGCCTTTTTATCCCAGATGCCGCCACAGCGTGATCCGTAACGGAATACCGTACTGTGGCCTTTTTCACGACATGTCGCGGTGCAGTCGTAACTGCCCATATGCGGAGGTCGCACCGATCCGTCTGCCGGGAAGGACGAGAGTATCCTTCGGGATTCTCGGATGCTGATGGAGGCAAGGATGAAACGAAATAAGACAGGGGGTGATGCCATATGAAGTTCGTGCCACATGAATACCAGCAGTACTGTGTGGAGTATATCAAAACCCATCCGGTATCCGCTTTATTCCTGGACATGGGCTTAGGTTAGGAAAGACAGTAACAACACTGACCGCTCTCCGGGATCTAATGCTGGACGACCTCCAAGTCTCGAAGACTCTTGTCATAGCGCCTCTCCGGGTCGCGCGGGATACATGGCCCGCCGAGGTGGAGAAGTGGGATCATTTGAATGACCTTGATGTCTCGGTCATCGTCGGCAACGTGAAGGAGCGGACGGCGGCGCTGAACCACGGAGCCATGATCTATGTGATCAACCGTGAGAACGTCAAATGGTTGGTCGAATACTATGAGTCCAACGGGCTGCGCTGGGATTTCGATTGCGTGGTTATCGATGAACTGTCGTCTTTCAAAAACCATCAGGCGCAGCGATTTAAGTGGCTGAGGAAGATCAGGCCGTTCGTGAAAAGATGGGTCGGCTTGACCGGCACTCCGACGAGCAACGGGCTGATGGATCTGTGGGCGGAGATCGGCATCCTGGACGGCGGTGAGCGGCTTGGTCGTTTCATCGGCAGATACCGTGATGCCTATTTTAAAGCCGGAGCCATGAATCCGCAGACCGGAGTGGTCTTCAGTTACATCCCCCGTCCCGGAGCGGAAGAGAAGATATACGACCGCATCAGCGACATCACGATCTCCATGAAGGCGCTGGACTATCTGGATATGCCGGAGTGTGTCTATGTGCGGCATGAGGTGGAGATGTCAAAGCCGGAACGGAAGCTCTACGACCAGCTGAAGCAGGATCTCATCATCCCGCTGGAGGATGGGGACATCGATGCCAGAAATGCCGCCGCGCTGTCGAACAAGCTCCTGCAGATGAGCAACGGCGCTGTTTATGACGAGTATGGGGAAAGCCGCGTCATCCACAGCAGAAAACTGGAAATGCTCGATGATCTGATCGAGGCGGCAAACGGTCAGCCCGTGCTGATCGCCTATTGGTTCAAGCATGACCGTCAGCGCATTCTGGAGCATCTGATCGAAGCCGGGTACGACCCCAGGGACATCCGGGAGAGTGAAGACATCAAGGATTGGAATGAAGGGAAGATTCCCGTTGCTCTGATCCATCCGGCAGGAGCCGGACACGGGCTCAACATCCAGGAAGGCGGGCACATCCTAATCTGGTTTGGATTGACCTGGTCTTTGGAACTGTATCAGCAGACGAACGCCCGGCTCTGGCGGCAGGGACAGAGCAGCACCGTAACGATCCATCATATCGTGACGAAAGATACGGTGGACGAGGACGTATTGGCTGCGCTGGAAGCAAAGGACGTGACGCAGGAAAAACTGATCGCCGCAGTGAAGGCGAGATTGAACTGACACAGGCTGGGGCAGAACATCCCCGGCCTTTACATATTTTGATCGGAGGTGAAGAACAACTTGGGACGCAAGAATAAACGAAAGAGAACAGAATACCGTTCACGGCTGGGATTTAATCCGTGGAAGTATATCGCGCCGACTACGACCTACGCGCCAGTCAGACGCTATCGGAACACGAACCGCACGCCACAGCGCGGCGATATCTGGTTTGCTGACCTTGAGCCGCATGCCGGAACTTCTGTGCAGGGTGGCTGCCGTCCGGTGCTGATCGTGTCGAATGA
>JAFSRP010000029.1 GCA_017446045.1 Lachnospiraceae bacterium
AATCGCTGTTCCATGCTGCAGGATGTCAGCCACCAGAAGGAGACGGAGATCAAGATCATCAATGGCGCAGTCTCAAGGATCGGCCGTGAATACGGTATTCCGACTCCGTATAATGATCTCATCTGCCAGCTGATCCTGGCGAAGCAGTCCATTTATCTCGGAAGATGATCATTCAGTTAAGCTCTATTCACAGACAAGGGAGATGCCTCAGCATCTCCCTTGTTTTTTAAAGTTCGGTAATAGTAGATTTTCCGGACAGACCGGCGATATCAGCCATAGGTCTTTACATAGATCGCGGCAGCCTCCCACTGACTGTCTCCCTCATAGAAGAGCCCGTGGGTATAGAGTTCCTCTCCGACGATGGTAATATACCCGTCATCATTCAGGTCACTTTCATGATAGTATCCGCTGCAGCTACTGATGACGAAAGTCGCCTGGTCAGACTGCCCCTGCTCCCTGTCATAGGCGTAATCACGGGTCAGGAGAGCGGTCCGGACCTCTCCGTATTCCTCCTTGGATACCCGGTAGTGATCCTTATCGATCTTTGTAAGGACAAACATTCCTTCCCAGGTCTGTCCGTTGCGGAACAGATAGGTACCGCTGTAGTCCTCTTCATAGGCGCCAAAGCTGCTGGTGTATACGATATTGCTGTTGTTGATATTGGAAACGTCCCGGAGACCGTATTTCTGCTTTAATGCATTTACACCGTCGGTGTTTTTGATCGCTGCAAAGGCACCGGCGTGGGACCCTTCCAGACTCAGATAAGTTCCGCCGTAGTTTCCGGAGCGGTAGCGCAGCATGCCGAAATAGCCGTTGTGCTCAGTCTCAAGGCTGTAGTAATTGCCGGTTCCGTCCTGTACCAGTCCGTCGGTGATCATGTTGCCCCACTCATCCAGCAGATACCAGACATCTTTTCCGTTTTCCGCTACAGCATCATCGCAGAGCCAGGCATTGGTGATCCGGTTGCCGGCATTGTCCTCGATGTACCAGCTGCCGTCGGAGGACTGTTTCCAAAACTGGGAGAAAGAGGCAGCGGCAGCAGAGATGCTGACGATCGCGGTCAGCACAGCAGCCAGGGCCAGGGTGATAACGGCTCTTTTTCTGTTCATAATGACTCCTTTCATGTATCGGCACTTATACTTTATTTCCTGTTTACATTGTATCACGAATATCATATCTTGCAGATATGCTCTTTTACGGCATCTCTCCGTTTTCCTTCTTTACTCCGTAAGCTTAGATCATACGCCTGTTTACTCCGGCTGTTCCGCAATACTTTGCTCACCGGTTTTCGCCTGTGTGTCAAAAGACCTTCTGCACTAGGAACATGTACAGTACAGTGCCCATCACCACACTGAAGATAGGATTCTTTTTCCAGAGATAAGTGACGGTCACAGCTGCAAGTGCGATCACTTCCGGAAGAGCATGAGGATCCTGCAGGACAGATACGTCTTTGAGGCAGTATACGATCAGAAGTCCCATAGCCGTAAAGGGAACGACCCTTCCGAGATACAGAACAAGATCCGGTATTCTTTCGTTCCGGCCGAAGATCAGGACCGGCAGGATGCGCGTCGCCAGTGTGGCGGCGCCCATGACTATAATGATGATCAGGGCATGTCTGTAATCAGGCATCGGTCTCACCTCCGGCTGCTTCGATCTTTTCCCGCATCAGGATCAATACTCCAAGGATAATGACCATCGCGGGGATCAGGAAAAGATCTCTTCCGAACAGAATGCGGCAGAGAAGGGTAGCAGTTATTCCGAGGATTGCCGGAATATGGCATTTGGAATCGATCCATTGCTGGATGAAAACCGTCGTAAAAAGCGCAGTCATGGCAAAATCGATCCCTGTAGAATCAAAAGGCAGAATACTTCCGGCGATGCCGCCAAGAGCAGACCCCAGTACCCAGGAGCTCTGATCGAATAGGGTAACGAGCATCCGATAGGCGCTGGCGTTGACTCCCTTAGGTATGTCATCCCTGCTCAGCATGGCATAGGTCTCGTCACACAGAGCGTAAAAAAGATACCATTTTCTGCGGCCTTCTTCGCGGTACCTTCCGATCATGGAAATGCTGAAGAAAATATGACGCGCGGCCACCATCAGCGCTGTAAGGGCAGCCATGATGACAGCGCCTCCCGACAGCATGGAAACACTGACAAACTGTACTGTCCCGCTGAAAATGATGATGCCGGAAACCATGGACCAGATCCACCCGAATCCATGCTTCTGCATCAGAATGCCATATCCTGTTCCCAAAACAAGAAAAGTCACCATAATGGGAAAGGATGTCCGAAGAGCTGCAGATATGTCCTGTCTTCGTATTTTCATTTCGGCAGATCACCCGTTTTCATTTATTGTCTGGCGCGTTCCTTTGCTGTGAAACGTGCGATGGTAACTTTCATTACGGCAACAGCTTCTGCCATCTGCCCGGTGATCATAAAATCACGCCCTGTCTGATTCTTCATCAGGAGCCGGAGGCCTTTGATCTTTTCTGCCTCGTCACTGACAAGGATGATCTCACCCTGTCCGATGACAGACGCATATGTTGACCCGTACTGACATGCCGTATCCCCTCCGGAGACCAGTTCAATGTCACAGTCCAGTTCAATACAGACGTGCGGATCCCTTTGAATGAGATCGATCTTATGTCCCTCTTTGGCGCCGTGCATATAAAAAGTAAGGGTATCCTCCGTAAAATCAAACCCGTAGTGGAGCGGAACGATATATGGATAATCCCCGTCAAAAAGCCCCAGGCGCAGTACTTTTGCTGATTCGATAATACGAAGGATCTCTTTGATATCAGTTACTTCACGGTCTTTTCTTCTCATCCGGCAATCCCTTCCTGACGGCGGCAGCATGATCAGCTGCCGGATCTATAGTCTGAGACTATGTATAATTCTACCATGAGACGGGGAATATATGGAACAGTCCAAAAGATAGTTTTCCAAAAGAAGGCCAATGATGATCCGGGGTCAATGCAACTCCCGCAAACAATCAGAATGTGATATAATCAAATAACAGACCTGTACAGACAGCGCGAAGGGAGAAAATAATGAAAGACATCACTGCATTCGCAAAGATCCCGCTTGGCCTTTTTCCGACACCGATCCATAAGCTGGAGAACATCAGCAGACTGCTTGGGACCAATGTTTATATCAAACGGGATGACCTGACCGGTATAGGTCTTGGCGGCAACAAAGTACGGAAGCTGGAATACCTGCTGGCAGAGGCAAAAGCCAAAGGAGCAGAGGTCGTATTTACGACCGGCGGAGCACAGTCCAATCATGCGATGCTGACGGCAGCCTGTGCCAAAAGGCTTGGCATGACGCCGATCCTGATCCTGAAGAAACGCGGCGTAACAGAGCGGAAAGGCAACCAGCTGCTGGAATACCTCATGGATACGGATGTACGGTTTATGGACACGGATGACTATGAGGACATCTATCGGGAGATGGACCGGGTCGGCACGGAACTGGGCAAGCCTTATTACAAGATCCCCTGCGGCGGTTCGAATGCTCTGGGAGCGCTTGGGTATGTTGACTGTGTACGGGAGATCCGGCAGCAGGCTGACCGGATGCAGCTCAGTTTCCGGCACATCGTCTGTGCGGAAGGCAGCGGAGGCACGCATGCCGGATTGTACCTCGGTACCAGGCTGTATATGCAGGAGACGACGGTGCATGGCATGATGGTGGATACAGATCCGTTTGACCAGATCACAAGTGAGATCATCAACGGAACGATCGGGCTCCTGGGGCTCGATATGAAGATCCGTCCGGAGGACCTGCATCTTCGCGATATGTGCGGTCCGGGCTATGCGATCGCATCCGAGGAAGGCAATGCGGCGATCCGTATGATGGCAGAAAATGAAGGCCTTTTCCTGGATCCTGTATATACCGGAAAGGCGTTCGCGGGTCTGATCGCCATGGCAAAAGAAGGCGCGTTTGCCCCGCAGGAGAATGTTCTTTATATTTATTCCGGCGGTGCCGGCGGACTATTTGCGGTAGATATGAAGCTGTAACTACAGACACGGCGCCGCGCAGCAGCGGCAGTACGATCATTTCCTGAAACACCCTGCAGGAAGCAGGGTGTTTTTTATATTGAAGAATGATTGAATACAGTCCTTCATGGGCATTCTATTATGCTTGCGCAAACACACGTTAATATGCTATAGTACTAAAAAGTTAAAACAATAAAAGATATATTATGAGGTAATGTTCCATATAGTGACATTATAATGTGTGGAGGCGGATATGGTCAGAAAACTTAGCAGGCAGGAGGCAAAGGATGTACTTCTCGGCTGTGCGATTCTCGGAACGGGCGGCGGCGGGAGCCTGATCACCGGCTGCAGGACTGTGGATGAGGACTATGGCGCAGGACTCTGTTATGAACTGATCCCGCTGGAAGAAACGGAGGATGACGGGTATTATACGAGTCCGTATAACTGCGGTTCGATCTCCGATGTGGACGAGAGAGATCCGTTCTTTTCTTATCCGATGGAAGCAAAGCGTCCGACCGTAAACGCGGTGAAGGCACTGGAAGAATTTACGGGCAAGGCCATGAGCGGTGTTGTTTCCATAGAATACGGCGGGGGCAATACAGCACAGGCATTCACGACCGGCGCCCACATGGGGATCCCTACTGTGGATGCGGATGCGGCGGGCAGAGCCGTCCCCGAGCTTCAGTTTTCCACATTTTATGTGAAGGAACAGCCGATCAGTCCTCTGTCTGTTGCGACGGTGATCGGAGAGACCGCTGTTTTCAACCATATTCCGGATGATGCCCGTGCGGAAGCGCTTGTCCGTTCGCTCTCCGTCGTGAGCGGTAAGACGGTATCCATGTCGGACCATCTGATCACAGGCAAAAACCTGAAGTTTTCTGTTATTCCCGATGCGCTCAGTTATGCGGAAAAGGTAGGCAGGGCAAGCCGGATGGCACAGGAAGCCGGGGAAGATCCCGTGGCAGCGATCGTAAAGGCAGGTGACGGATGGCGTCTTTTTGACGGTATCGTCAGCGAGGACTGCAGCTGGTATGACGAGGGCGGTTTTACATGCGGCACGATCGAGATCGACGGTATCGGAAACGATGAAGGGAATCATTTTAAGGTCTGGTTCAAAAACGAGAACATGATCCTGTGGAAAAACGGGGAACCGTGGATCGTATGCCCGGACATGATCTGTCTCGTGGAAACGGGGGACGCCAACCCGGTGCTCAACCCAAGGTGGTATAAAGGCATGGCGGTCAGCGGACTCGGTTTCCGCTGTCATGAGATGTGGCGGAGCGAAAGGGGACTCGGGATCCTGAATCCCGGATTCTTCGGATTTGATTACAACTGGACACCGATCGAAGAAGTGCTCGCCTGAGAGAAACAAAGAACGCCGGGTCTTTTTTACTGACTCGTGAAAGTATAAAAGAGAGAAACTCACAGTTTATATTGAGGAGGAATTTATGAAAAAGAAATTAGCGCTTTTACTTTCAGTCATGTTGACGATGGGCCTGCTGGCAGGTTGCGGCGGCGGTTCCTCGGCACCCGCTTCGGGCGGCGGTTCCGGTGAGTCTGCGGCAGCCGCGACGGAGGCGGCGGCTCCGGCAGCTTCGGGTGATGAGGATATCCTGTATCACTCCTACCATTCCCAGCCGTATGTGACCCTGGATCCCAGCACCGAGTATTCCAACGGCATCATGATCCTGGGCAATGTTTACGAGACACTGACGCATTATAATGACCAGACCGGTGAGCTTGAGCCGCTTCTGGCTACCGAGTGGGGCTCGGATGACGGCGGTCTCACCTGGGTCTTCAAACTTCGCGACGATGTGACTTTCCATGACGGCAGCAAGATGACCGCGGAGACAGTCAAGAAGTCCATCGACCGCACCATCACCCTCGGCCAGGGTGCCTCCTTCAACTGGGATCCCGTCGAGAGCGTTGAGGTCACCGGTGATTACGAAGTTACTATCAAATGCCAGTGGCCTGCGCCGATCGATCTGGTCTCTTCTGCAGGCTATGCAGCCTATATCATGAGCGAGAATGTTATCGACAAGGATACCGAGTGGTTCAATGAGGGCAATGATGGCGGTTCCGGACCGTATATGATCGATACCGCTACCGGCAATAATACCGTGATCCTCAAGGCTTATGAGGATTACCGCGGTGGCTGGACTGATGATCAGTACAAGGTCGTCCTGATCAAGGAGTCCTCTGAATCGAGCGTGCGCCGTCAGCTCCTGGAGACCGGCGAGGCACAGCTTTCCGATAATTTCTCGACTACTGACCTTGATGCGCTGCGTCAGGAGACAGAGAACCTGTACAATTACAATGCTTCCACATGGAACAATGCCATCGTCTTCCTGAACTGCCAGAAGGCACCGTGTGACAATCAGGATTTCCGTAAAGCCCTGCAGTATGCATTCCCGTTTGAAGATACGGTCAACGGCGTCATGGACGGTACGGCGGTCGAGTCGATCGGACTTGTGCCCTTTGGCATGTGGGGCCACAGCGACGATATTTTCAAGTACAACTGTGACCTCGCGAAAGCCAAGGAATACCTTGACAAGTCCGGTGTCGATGTCAACGGACTGACCCTGGAATGCACCTATGGCGCAAACTATCCGGAGTATTCGGGCCTCGTTCAGATCTGGCAGGCGAACCTGAAGGAACTCGGCATTTCCCTGGATGTCCGTTCAATGGAGTGGGATGCACAGTGGGCAGCCGCACAGGCGACCAATAACGAAGACCGTCAGGACATCTTTATCATGAGATGGTGGCCGGACTACGCTTCACCGGCAAGCTGGTTCGATTCCCTTGTCAAGAGTGAGGACAGTGTACAGTTCAATCTGGCATATATCAATGATCCGGAACTCGATGCAATGATCGAGGAGGCAGATGCCGCCGTAGCGACCGATCGTGCGCATGCTGAGGAGCTTTATATCGAGATCCAGCAGAAGCTGGCAGACGAAGCATACATGATCAACATGTTTGATGACAGCCGTGCGTATATTGTGAGCAAGAGCATCACGGGCGTTTACGAGAACCCGGGCTACTCCACGGTGGTACCTTATTACAATATTAAGAAAGTACAGTAAGCGGTTTATATAATTTGCGGGACAGTAAAGTATCGCGAATTATATTACAAAGATGCAGAAGATAAGAAACCGTTTTTAAACAAACACGGCGGCGTCCGCAATACGCCGCCCTCTTTTTAAACAGGGAGTTCCCATGAGCAAGTACATTATAAAGCGTCTGCTCCTGAGTATTCTGGTCCTGTGGGGTGTTGTGACGATCACGTTCTTTATTTCCCGCGTCATCCCGTCGAACCCGGCTACGAAATGGGCAGGCACGCGCGCCACGGCAGAGCAGCTGGCGGCTGCGGCGGAGGAACTGGGATTAAATGATCCCCTTCCGGTGCAGTATGTTCATTATCTGGGAGATATGCTTCACGGAGATCTGGGCGTCAATTACAGCACGAAGATCCCGGTTACGAGAGAGATCCTGACCTATGCCCCCGCGACGATCGAACTGGTTTTGCTTGCATTTATTTTCGCGATCGTGATCGGCATCCCGCTGGGCATCTATTCAGCCAAAAAGAAAGATAAAATGCTGGATCATACAGTGCGTTTCTTCTCGATCGGCGCAGTCTCGCTGCCGACGTTCTGGGTCGCGCTCTTTTTCCAGCTGATTTTTTATAAGGTCCTGAAGCTGCTGCCGATCGGGGGACAGATCTCATCTACCGCGCTTATTTTCGGAGAAAAGCCCCATGTGACCGGCTTGCTGCTCCTGGACTGTCTGCTTACGGGTAATTTCAAATTGTTCTGGGACGCTTTCCGGCATATTCTGCTGCCCTGCATTACAGAGTCGCTCTATCCGATCGGTCTCGTTGCCAGGATGACCAGGAGTGCCCTGCTGGAGATCCTCGGTGAGGACTATATCACAGCGGGACGAAGCTACGGCCTGAAAGAGGCCAAGATCCTGTGGCGCTATGCGCTTAAGAACAGTCTTGGAGCGACTGCGACAGATGTGGCGCTTTCCATGGGATATACCCTGACCAATACTTTCCTGGTAGAATCGATCTTTTCATGGCCGGGCATTGGAAGCTACATTTCCTCTGCTGTCACGACACTTAATTTCCCGGCGATCATGGGCGTGACGGTATTTGGCGCAACGGCATACATCCTGCTGAATCTGCTGGCTGATATCATCATCGCCATGGATCCGCGTGTCAGACTGTAGGAGGGCGGGCTATGCATAACTTTATTGAAAATATGAAGCCAAAGTGGAAGAGCTTCCGTGAAAGCATGTATCTGCTTGCAAAGAATAAGCTTTCCCTGGTTGCATTCGTTATCATTATCCTGTTCATCGGTATGGCGATCTTCGCTCCCGTGATCGCGCCCTACCCCGAGGATGTTTATTCCACGCATATCAGTGAAAAACTGCTGCCGCCGAGCGCTGCACATCTGATGGGTACGGACGAACTGGGCCGGGATGTGTTCAGCCGTGTTATTTTCGGTACGCGTGTATCGATCTCTGCAGCATTGGTCGCGGTCGCGATCGCGCTGATCATCGGCGTGCCTTTTGGCGCGCTGGCAGGCTGCTACGGCGGCTGGGTCGATAACGTGCTCATGCGCATCACCGATGTTTTTCTTTCCTTCCCGCCGCTGCTCCTTGCTATCGCTCTCGTTGCGCTCCTTGGAGCAGGCCTGAAGAATGCCATTATAGCTATCGTTATTTCCTGGTGGCCGTGGTATACGAGACTGGTGCGCGGGCAGGCGATCAGTATTCGCGAACGGAAATTCGTGCAGGCTGCCGAGACCATCGGTACGCCAAAGAGCAGGATCATTTTCAGCCACATTATTCCGAACTGTATCAGCCCGGTCATCGTGCAGGCATCCATGGATATCGGAGGCGTCATCATGACGCTTGCCTCCCTGTCCTTCCTTGGCCTGGGTGCACAGGCGCCCACCCCGGAATGGGGACTGATGATCTCGGCGGGACGCTCGTTCTTCCCGGATAAATGGTGGTGCTGTATCTTTCCGGGCGTCGCCATCTTTTTGACGGTGCTCTCCTTCAACCTTCTCGGCGATGCGATCCGTGAGATCCTCGATCCGAAGACACGTAAGAAGTAAGGAGGCGGGATATGGCATATTTTGAGATAAAAGACCTCGTTGTAAAACATAAAAGCTTCGAGGGCATCAAAACGGTCCTCGACATCGAACATCTTGCCATTGAAAAGGGAGAAACTTTCGGCATCGTCAGCGAATCCGGCCAGGGAAAGACCGTGCTGGCGCTGACGATCCAAAAATTGCTGGCGACACCTCCGGGTATCATTGAAAGCGGGGAGGTCTTCCTTGATGGAGAAGATCTTTTTAAAAAGACGCCCAGGCAGATGCAACGCACGATCAACGGGAAAAAGATCGCCATGATCTTCCAGGACCCCATGAGCTGTCTGAATCCGGTATTCACCGTCGGATATACGATGATCGATGTGCTGCGGGAGAACCGCGGCATGAGCAGGAAAGAGGCAAAAGCGGAAGCCATCCGGCTGCTTGAAGAAGTCAAGCTCTCCGATGCGGGAAGCGTTATGGGCAAATATCCGCACCAGCTGTCTGGCGGACAGCGGCAGCGCGTCATTATCGCTCTGGCACTCTGTTGCGGCGCGGAGTTCATGATCGCGGACGAACCGACGAGAAATCTGGATGTTACGATCCAGGCGAGCGTGCTCAAACTTCTCAAGGAACTGCAGAGGAAACATGCGATCACCGTCCTCTTCATTGCCAATAACCTTTCCCTCATATCCGCCTTTTGCGACAGGGTCGCGATCCTGCATGACGGCCGGATCGTTGAGGAAGGTGATGTGCGCGAGATCGTCAGGAATCCGCAGAATGCATATACAAAGATGCTGCTGTCTGCGGTCAGCCGAACACATAAGACAGAAGAAACGGACGCGGAAAAGCCGGTACTTCTTGATGTGCAGGGCCTGAAAAAATATTTCCTGATCAACGATGAGATCAAGCATTTGAAAAACCTGACCCTGAAGGCGGTGGACGGTGTATCTTTCAAGCTCCGGCAGGGCGAAGTGCTCGGCATCGTCGGCGAGTCCGGCTGCGGAAAATCGACACTGGTCAACACGATCCTGAATCTCTACGAGCCGACGGACGGCAAAGTGTTTTTTGACGGGCAGGATGCTTTTGCCGGGGGGAAGCGGAACAATGCTTTCAAAAAAAATGTGCAGATCGTTTTCCAGGATCCGTACTGGTCCCTGAATCCGCGCTGGCTGATCAAGGATATCGTTGCAGAACCGCTCGATGTCTATGAAAAACTCAATGAAAACGAGCGTGTGGCACGTGTTAAAGAACTTCTTGCCATGGTGGATATTCCGGAAGATGCCTGCTACAAGTACCCGCACGAGTTCTCCGGCGGACAGAGGCAGCGTATCGCGATCGCGAGGTCACTTGCCTCCAATCCGAAGCTGGTCGTGCTCGATGAACCGACGAGTTCGATCGACGTGTTCTCACAGGCGCAGATCCTGGACCTGATCAAAGACCTGAGGAAACGCTTCAATCTGACGAACATACTGATCAGCCATGATCTTGGCGTCGTACACGATCTGTCCGACCGGATCGCAGTCATGTATCTCGGCCACATCGTGGAGTTCGGTCCGGCAGAGGAGATCTTCAGTAATCCGCAGCATCCCTATACCCAGGCGCTGTTTGACTCGATCCCGGATGTTGACTCGTTCGGCATTGAAAGCCTGAAGACGCTCGAGGGACAGATCCCGAGTCCGATCAATCCGCCTTCGGGGTGTACCTTCCATACGCGCTGTTCGAAAGCCTGCGAGGCCTGCGCGCAGCGGACGCCAAAGGAGACCGTCATCGGAGAGGGACATGTGGTGAGTTGTATCCTGTTTGAGAAAGACGGGACGGAAGCGGGTATTGCCGGTTGATGCTTAAACCGAGGCTCCGCTGCAATTTGAAAGGAAAAGATTAAATGATCGACAAACCAGCCATCGGCCTGATCGCGATGGGAAAGAAAGAAAACCGGTATCTGTGGCAGGATCTCATCGACAGATTCGGGCCGGACGCAGATGTGATGTTCCGTGGGGTCCTGGACGGGTTCGAACCGGAGGAGATCAGGGAGAAATTTGCTTTTTCCGAAGGCGATCATTACATCGTCACAGAGCTTCCGGATAAAAGTACCGTTCATATCAGTGAACGCGCTGCCCGGGAACAGGTCAGCCGGATCACGGAGGAACTGTTCAATGCGGGAGCGGCAGCAGTCCTGGTGCTGTGTACCGGTGATTTTGAAAGAAGCGGGACAGAGAAGGGATTGCTTGTATTTCCGGAAGATATTCTCTTTGGCCTGCTTTCCGGTCTGAAACAGACAGCGATCGGCTTCATTGTCCCTGAAGAAGGGCAGATCGATGGTTCCGCGGAACACTATGCAGTGTTGCATCCGATCGTGAAGGCGGCATCGCCCTATGGTCCGATGGAGAAACTGCGGGAGACGGCTGCATCATTCAGGGAAGAACCGGTCAATGTCATTGTGACCGACTGCATGGGTTTTACCGCAGAAATGGGGCAGCTGGTCTCAGAGGTCAGCGGTAAGCTTGTTCTTGTGCCGCGTGTGGTGATCCCGAAGCTGCTGTGCTCGATGATCATGCAGAAATAATTTACGAAAGAAAGGAATACATGCGATGAAAGTACTATCCAGACAGGAACTGATGAACATTCTTTACGGATGCGCGATCTATGGTACGGGCGGCGGCGGAAGTCTGACCGACGGCATTGACATGATCGAGGAAGCGCTCGCAGCAGGGAAAGAGTTTAAGCTTGTGACATTTGAAGAACTGGATCCTGATGTTCTGATCGGGTGCCCTTACGGCTGCGGAGCGATCAGCCCGCATTCGGAAGAGGAGATCCGCAAGTACGCAAGGCTTCCGCTTGCAAAGGAAAACTATTTCTGCCTGGCAACGAAGCAGCTTGAGGATTTCTGCAGAAAACCGCTTTCCGCGATCATCAGTACAGAACTGGGTGCCCATAACACGGCGACCGCTCTGTATGTGGCGGCAATGACGGACAAACTGATCGTGGACGGCGATCCGGCAGGCCGGAGCGTCCCGGCGCTGCAGCATTCTACCTATTACCTCCATGGTGTACCGATGACCCCGATCTCGGTCATGAACAAATTCGGTGAAGGCGCTGTCTTTACAAGCATTGTGGATGATGAACGTGCCGAGGATCTGGTGCGCGCGCTGGCGGTCGTGTCCCAGAATAACATCGCGGTCGTGGATCATGTCAATACGGCTGCAGTGCTGAAGGATGCGGTGATCAACGGCGCGATCTCCCTCACGGAAAAAGTCGGCGGCGCATTCCTGAAAGCACGGGAAGAGGGCAGTGATGCCGTAGAAGCCGTTCTGAAAGCCGGAAGCGGAAAGAAAATGTTCGAAGGAACAGTTGTAAAGAGCTGTTTCGAGACCAGAGACGGATATACATTTGGAGATACATACATCGAGGGAAGCGGAAGATGCGCGGGACATACGCTCCGGATCTGGTATCAGAATGAGAACATCATCAGCTGGCTGGATGATGAGATCTATGTTACCGTGCCGGATCTCATCTGTGTTTTCGATATGGACAACATAGAACCGCAGCTGAATCCCTACGCCAGGGTCGGAGAAAAAGTGAGTGTGATCTGTCTGCCGGCGCCGGCAGAGTGGACGACGCCGAGAGGCCTGGAAGTCTTCGGTCCGAAGTTCTTCGGATATGACATCGAATACAAGCCGTTTATCTGAGAAGCGTACTTTCTGATCTCAATAACAAAAGCTGCCGCACCGATGCGGCAGCTTTTTCATGTCTATTCAGCGGAACCGGTTCCCTTTGTCCAGATATCGAAAAGCTCTCTCCACTGTGCAACGCTGAGATGCATGCGGTGTAAAGCGGCAAGCTCATCCGTGTAGCATCTGAGGGGATACGTGGTCGAATAACTGTCAGTCTGATGGGTGACGACGGGTTTCAGCTTATGATCTGTGACCCGGCATCCCGCAGGCGTTCGCGCGATCGTAAACTCCGCGAGTCCGCCGATAGAGGCAGGCGCCCAGTTCTGTGCGGAGACGAGGTTGCCGAGAGAGTAATAGACCAGCATCGGATGCCCGTCATCACGTTCCAGAAGAACCATCGGCTGCAGCACATGAGGATGGGTACCGATCACAACATCAACACCGCTTTCCAGGAACACATTCGTCCAGGATTGCTGTAGCGCATCGATCTCGGGACTGAACTCCGTTCCCCAATGGGCAAATACCAGGACAGCATCTGCGGTATTTCTTGCTGCGGCAATATCCTGCCGGACAGCTTCCGGATCATTCAGCAGGTGTACGGTATAAGGGAAATTCCGTGGGATCCTGATGCCGTTCGTCCCGTAGGTATAGTTGAGCAGAGCCAGGCGGACACCGTTTATAGTGAGGACTCGGAAGGGTTCGTACTGCGGGTGTGCGGTGGACTGTATACCGATGTAAGGGATCCCTCGTGACTCGTAGAAAGCGGCTGTTGCATTGATGCCGCCGATTCCTTTGTCCAAAGCATGGTTCGTCGCACAGGCGGCGAGCCCGAAACCTGCCCTGAGGGCGGATTCTCCGACAGCGGGAGGTGTTCCGAAGTCCGGGTATCCGTGGTATTGGTCCGGACGGTCGGTAAAGATCGTTTCCTGGCTGAGTACGGCAAGATCAGCGCACTGCAGCTCTTCTGCAAGCTCACGGCTGTACAGAAAATCAAAGCTGCCTGCTGCCAGACCGTAATCGATGAGCTGCTGGTGGATCAGGTTGTCTCCGCCGACAGCGATCGTGACCGCGGTGTCCTTTTTCTGAACCAGTCCGTTTTCGACCCATGCGCCGTCCGCATTCACCCGGAATCCGTCCGGGGTAGTCGTACTGACAGCAATGCTGCCGTTCTCCCGGAAATAATAGCACTCGGCATGGCAGTCCCTGTCGCTGTCGATCCATTTCCAGCCTCCGGTCTCGAAGTGCCCGTCATCATACTGAAACTTCCAGCCTTCGTCAGTAACGACCCATGTATCGGCATGGGCCTGCAGGCTCGCAAACAAGATGAACATGATAATAATTACACGGGAAAGACGAAATGACATTTACACACATCCTGGTTTATACGTATAATAGTGGATAAGTTTCGTGTGGATCATATGATTGACAGCGCTGCTCTGAAATATATCTATTATATACGCCTATACCATGATAATGCAATGATCTGTGACGCTTCGGACAAAAGGGAGACATCAGTTGGAAACACTGGTCATATTTATCTTTATACTCTTTCTTGTGGGGTGCCTTGTTACAGGGCTCCCTGTTCTTGTGGCGCTGACTGCGGGTTTTCTTCTGTTTTTCGGTTACGGCATATTTACCGGACATGGACCCGCCCGTATGGCAAAGGCAGCACTTTCCGGGGTATATAAGATCCGTACTATCCTGCAGATCTTTGCGCTTATCGGGTTATTGACTGCACTTTGGAGGGAGGCAGGCACCATACCGGCGATCACCTATTATGCGTCTTCCGTCGTCCGTCCGGGAATCATGGTCCTTACCTGCTTCCTGCTCAATTGTCTGATCTCGTTTTTAACAGGATCTTCCTTTGCTTCTACTGCGACGATGGGAGTGATCACGATGTCGATGGCAAGGATCGCCGGCGTACCGGCGGTGGTCGCGAGTGGCGCGATCCTTTCCGGTGTCTATTTCGGGGACCGGTGCTCTCCGGTATCAACCAGTGCGCTGCTGATCGCCACGGTAACGAAAACGAATATATTTGACAATATCCGGGAATGCCTGAAGACAGCAGTCGTTCCATTTGCTGTAAGCTGTGTCATCTACGGGGTCCTCGGGATAGTCATACATACCGGCGCAGGGTCTGCTGCGGATCTGGCTGTCCGGGAACTGTTCGCGAAGGAATTCCGGCTTGGCTTTGTTCCTTTGCTCCCGGCTGTGCTGATCCTCGTGCTTGCGGCCCTGCGTATCCGTGTGATCCTGGCGATGTCAGTCAGTATTATTTCAGCTTTTATAGTGAGTATTCTTTACCAGCACGCACCGCTTTGGCAGGTAATACCGGATCTGCTTTCGGGTTATCATGCCAGGCTTCCGGAACTTTCCGGACTCATCAGCGGCGGCGGCCTGAAGTCCATGCTGAGTCCTGCCATGACCGTCTGCCTTTCGTCCTCCTATGCCGGGATGTTTGAAGAGACCGGGCTTCTGCAGGGGCTGAAAGGCAGGATCAGGGCATTGGCTGACAGGACGAGTCCGTTTGCCGCAACGCTCCTGACCTCGGTCGTTTCCTGTGCCATCGCATGCAACCAGACCCTGGCTGTGATATTGACAGAACAGCTTTGCCATGAACTGCAGCCGGACAGGCAGGTGTTTGCCATAGATATTGAGAATTCCACGGCGGTGATCGCCGCACTGATCCCATGGAATATAGCGTGCGCCGTTCCTTTGGCAGCGCTCGGTGCCCCGCCTTCTGCCGTGCTGCTGGCCTGTTACCTGTATTTCCTGCCGTGCTGGCGTCTTATTACAGAGCGCCAGAGATACAGGCAGTATAAGTCTGCGGCTTATAAATGATTTTATGATGAACGATCGGGCGTTTGGCAGTATAATGGGTGCGGACCCTCATCAACAGGGGGTCCGGGAAGGGAGACATTATATGTTTCAAAGAAAGAATGCACACAGGATCATAAAGAAGAGCGCACTGGTACTGTCAGCGAGCCTGGCAGCTGCCTGCTTTTTCCCGCTTAAGTCATACGCTTATCTGGTGATCACAGGCAATAATTCTGCTCCTCAGATCGTAAATGAAACTACTGCCGGCGCTGCGTCGGTGGGCACCGGCACCTTTGATGCTGCGTTCTATGCTGCTTCGTATCCGGATGTTGCCGCTGCCCTGGGGACAGATCCGCAGGTACTTTATGATCATTATATTTCCAACGGCATGAGAGAAGGACGCCTTCCCTTTAATGGCGCTGCGCCGGGACAGGCGGTCAGTGGTATGGCGGGCACAGCCGCGCAGCCGGCACAGCAGACTGCGCAGCCGGTACAGCAGGCAGCCGCAGTCCAGTCTGCTTCCGCCGGATTCACACCCGTTCCCCTCGGCAGTCTGGCCAATTACGGCAGCATCAAAAAGAGAATGACTGATGAGCAGTTCCAACAGGCATATAATGTAGCGCTGCAGATCGTCACACCGCTTGCCGGAAAGAGTCGGGAAGAACAGATGAAGGGGATCGCCTCTGCGCTGAGAGCCAGGGTGGATAACGGTTCGGTCAATTATTCCATGAGCTCGGATCATTATAATGACCCGTACGGTTATTTTATTGACGGCGCTGTATCCTGTGCGGGCTGTGTCAGAGCGACAGGCCTTTGCCTCAACATCCTGGGTATCCCTTACGAGCATGTCAATGAGAATCAGTATTCCCATCAGTGGGCAAGGGTAGAGAACAACGGGACATACTGGATCTGTGACGCCTTTGGACTTTATGTGGGTCCGGAGCCGTCTCCCTATCAGCATCCGTATATCCATTGATCATGAGAGGACTGGGAACCATTATTAATGCAGGCGCGATCGTCGCAGGCGGAATACTCGGGCTTCTTTGCGGGCGTTTTGTGAAAGACCGTTACCGGGAGACTGTACTGAAGGCGACCGGGTTTGCTGTCATGTTCCTGGGTGCGGCCGGAACACTTGCAAAGATGCTGGTGATCTCGCAAGACGGGACCCTGTCTGCCACAGGCACGATCAATATCCTGATCTCTCTGGCTCTCGGAGGGCTGATCGGAGAGATCATCGACATCGACGGCCTGCTGCAAAGGCTGGGTCTCTGGCTGCGGCACAGATCCGGAAGTGACGGGGACAGCCGGTTCATTGACGGATTCATGACAGCGTCCCTTACAGTCGGTATCGGCGCGATGGGTATCATGGGTTCTATCAATGACGGGATCTTCGGAGACTACAGCATCCTTGCAGCCAAGGCGGCCATCGACTTTGTCGTGATCCTGGCGATGACGGCTTCCATGGGCAAGGGATGTGCCTTCTCATCGGTAACTGTCCTGGTGATGCAGGGAAGCATGACACTGCTGGCTGCGCTTGCCGGCAATCTTTTTACGGAGGGTATGCTTCACTGTATTGCCATGACCGGGGGCATCCTGATCTTCTGTGTGGGAGTCAACCTTGTATGGGACAGGACGATCCGTGTTGCCAATCTGCTGCCGGCGATCGTTATTACTTCCATCCTGTCATTTATTGCCTGAAAAACATGCGTAAGAAAGGCTTCGGTATCGGCAAGAAAACGTCCACGATTTTAATATTTAGTATTGACAGAAACCGCAAAATAATATAAACTAACGCATGTGTCTTTACGAAAGAGAGACCATCGAGGCGTGGCTCAGTTTGGTAGAGCGCTGCGTTCGGGACGCAGAGGTCGCAAGTTCGAATCTTGTCGCCTCGATATGGCCTTGTAGTCAAGCGGCTAAGACGTCGCCCTCTCACGGCGAAGGCCCGGGTTCGATTCCCGGCAAGGTCACTGCAGGAAGCTGTACACGTAGATGTGTACAGCTTTTTTCTATCATCAGATCGATATTTTTTTCTCCCGGATCATTGTAATATGGGATTTAACACACATTCTGACACTCAGCTGAATATCCGCATCACCAGGGAATCACGGCGGACGATCACGATCCGTGTGCTGCCTGACGGTACGGTAGAGGTAAAGGCACCTCGTTTCGTAAGCCGTGCAGCTGTCCTGTCTTTTGTTGACGGTAAACGGAGCTGGATCGAAAAGAAACTTGCGCAGACGGCGCGGCAGCAGGCAGAACTTCGGAATACGCCGCCGCTTTCGGATACGGAGCTGAAAGAGCTGCAAAAGAAAGCCCGCAGGGTGTTTGCTGACCGGGCGGCGTATTATGGACCGATCATTGGAACAGATTACGGAAAGATCACGGTGAGAAGACAGCAATCACGTTTTGGGAGCTGTTCGGTAAAGGGAAATCTGAACTTTAATCTCGCACTTCTTCTGGCACCGCCGGAAGTCCTGGATTATGTCGTTGTCCATGAACTCTGCCACCGGCTGGAAATGAATCATTCGAGCCGTTTCTGGAACCTTGTGGAAGGTGTACTTCCTGACTATAAACGATCAAAGCGCTGGCTGAAAGAGCACGGAAGCGTGATCATTGCCAGGATCTGTCCTGCAAAAGACCGATGACCGCTCTTCGCGAAGAGACGATCTTTTCATTCCGAAAATGTTACCCCGTTCATGTACGACCGGTACCACAGTGCATAAAGGAGCAACAGTATGAACAAACAACAGATACTGATGAGCTGGAAACAGGCCAGCGAGCTGACAGAGATCTTTGCAGGGTATCCGCGGATGCTCTCATCGGATGAAAAACAGACATATGATGATCTGTTCCGCGGGACGCTGGCAGGGGTGCAGATCCCCCTTTGGGCTTCCCTCTGCTGTTCAGACAGCGGATGTCTGATGGATGAGACTACACTGAAGATCGTGCAGTATTACCATCGGTTCGGATACCGTCAGGCTGAGATGGATAAAAATCCACCCGACTATATCGGGCAGATGTACCGCTTTTTATGTTATCTGTATGCCTGCGCCCTGCATGGCGGAGAGGGATCGGAGTCATTCGCGGGAGCGGCCGGAGAGTTTGCCGGGACTTATCTGAAACCGACTGCCGCTGCTGTCGCGGCGGGGATCCGTCGGTATGCCGAGACCGGATATTTTTCGGAGATCGCGGGAAAGATAGAGCAGTTCGCATGTACGGCGGGAAATACCGCGGATACTGCTGTAAAACAGAAGATCTCCATGGAGGAAGACCTGTCGGGGGCCGGTCTCCAATGTGTTGAAAACTACCGTCTGGGACCGGATCCGAAGATCCCGGACGGGGAGGCGCAGCGGATCTTCACTGCGGGAAGAAATAACTGCGGAGGCAGATGTCCTCTGGAGACGACCGTACAGGATGGCTGTCTCACAGCGCTTAAAGCATCGTCACAGATCGGCCTGCCCGGACTTCATGCATGTATCCGTCATACCGGTTACCGGCGGACCTATCTGTCCCCCGAACGCCTTCGATATCCAATGAAGCGGATCGGTAAACGGGGAGAAGGACACTTTCAGAGGATCAGCTGGGGGGAAGCGGAGGAACTGCTGACTTCCGAATGGATCCGGATCCGGGATACCTACGGGCCGGGGTCACGTATGCCGCTCTATGGCTGGGGCGTGTCTGCCGTGATGCGGCCGAATTCGCTTTTGAACCGGCTGCTCAGCCTGGACGGCGGATATCTCGATCATTACGGCTCGTACAGTTCGATCCAGACAGTTACGGCGACCCCCTATGCATACGGTGATTTTCGCAGCGGAAACAGCGTTGAAGACCTGGCAAATACGAAGCTGCTCATCCTGTGGGGGCATAATCCCGCGGAGACGATCTTTTCACCGCAGATATTCTATTATATAAGTAAAGCAAAGGAAAGAGGCGCCCGGGTGATCGTGATCGATCCGCGGCGTTCTGACAGCGCGGAGAAGCTGGCAGACGAATGGATCCCGATCCGGCCTTCCACTGACGCGGCACTGGCGGCTGCTCTTGCCAGGGTCATACTGTCCGAAGGTATCCAGGATCAGGCTTTTATGGATCGATATTGCCTGGGATTCGATGGAGACCATATGCCGGAAGGTGTTCCGGCAGAACTGAATTATCAGGCATATCTGTCCGGTGAGACAGACGGGATCGAAAAATCGCCGGAGTGGGCGGAATCGATCACAGGTGTTCCGGCAGATACGATTCGGAGACTGGCCAGAGAATATGCGGCTGCCAAACCGGCATGCCTTCTGCCCGGACTCGGATACCAGCGTACGGAACACGGGGAGCAGGCGACCCTGGCACTTATCGCATTGTGCTGTCTCACGGGTAATGTAGGGATCCCCGGCGGGGGTTCGGCTGGATCAGGTATTTCGGCGGAGGAGAAACAGCCGGTCTTCCCCATGCCGAAAAATCCGTATCCGGGAAGCATCTCCTGTTATGTCTGGACGGATGCTATCCGGCACGGCAGTTCCATGACTGCCGCAGACGGTGTAAGGGGCATGGACCGGCTGGCATCGGATGCCAGGATGGTATTCTGTATTGCCGGCAATGTGCTGATCAACCAGCATTCTGATATTCCCGCTACGCAGGCGCTCCTGCAGGACGAGACCAAAGCGGAGTTTATCGTCTGTTCGGACGTATTTATGACGCCAAGCGCCAGGTTTGCGGATCTTTTGCTGCCGGCACCGTCCTTCCTGGAAGAGGACAATATCACAGGCCCCTGGAGATCCGGGCATTATCTGCTCTCCAACCACAGGACGATCGATCCTCTGTTTGACTCCCGAAGCGAATACGAATGGATCGGGGAGCTTGCCCGGAGGCTCGGGCTTTGGGAGGAATGGTCGGAAGGACATGTTTCGATGGAGGACTGGCTGCGGGAGATCTACGGAAAGTTCCGCGGAAAGAATAAGGATATTCCGGATTATGACATGTTCCGTGAGAAGGGGGGCTTCGCCTACAAAGACGCAAAGCCGTATATTGCTTTTGAGGCCCAGATCCGGGATCCGGAACACCATCCCTTCGGAACCCCGTCCGGAAAGATCGAGATCTTTTCAAAGCAGCTGTATGACAGAAAGGACCCGATGATCCCCGCGCTGCCTGTGTATATTCCCGCAGTCGAAGGACCGGAGTCGGAAATGCGCCGGAAATATCCGCTGCAGCTTTTTGCGTGGCATACCCGCCGCCGCTGCCATACGATCCATGATAACAATCCGCAGATGGAACGGCTGGAACCCCAGAGGCTCTGGCTGCATCCCGCGGATGCCGGATCCAGGGGGATCTCGGACGGAGACCTTGCCGAGGTGTTCAATGACCGCGGCTCGATCAGGATCCGGGTCACTGTGACCGACCGGATCATGCAGGGGACAGCTGCCATGCCGCAGGGCGCCTGGTATACACCGGGCCCGGATGGTGTGGATACACGGGGCAGCATCAATGTGCTGACAGCATACAGACCGACGGCACTTGCCAAGGGCAATCCACAGCACACCAATCTTGCAGAAGTCCGCCGGATATGAATAAATATTTATCTTTTATGAATATTATAAAACAAAATTGTCGTAAAAACGGATTTTTCTTTTGGATATTATGTATTTTTATACACATTTTTGATTGACAAAGGCCCGATACACGAGTATTATGTACCCAACGTAACCAAACAGCATCATACAGTATTTATATAAATGTAAAAATACCATTACTTCACGGAGGTTCATCACATGAAAAAAGAAAACATAAAGAAGATCGTGCTTGCGTATTCGGGCGGACTGGATACTTCCATCATCATCCCCTGGCTGAAGGAGAATTACAATGACCCTGAGATCATCGCTGTCGCCGGAAATGTCGGTCAGGCAGATGAACTCGAAGGTCTGGAAGAGAAAGCGCTGAAGACCGGCGCCTCCAAGCTGATCGTGGCGGATCTCGTGGATGAGATGGTAGATGAGATCATTATTCCGGCATTGAAGATGGACGCGAAGTACGAGACTTATCTGCTCGGAACCGCCTTTGCGCGTCCGGTGATCGGCAAGAAGCTGGCAGAGATCGCTCTGGCAGAAGGCGCGGATGCGATCTGCCACGGCGCGACCGGAAAGGGCAACGACCAGGTCCGTTTTGAGCTGGCGATCAAGCGCTTTGCACCGGATATGCACATTATCGCTCCGTGGCGTGAGTGGGACATCAAATCACGTGACGAAGAGATCGACTATGCGGAAGCACACAATGTACCGCTGAAGATCAGCCGTGAGACCAACTATTCAAAGGACAAGAACCTCTGGCATCTGAGCCATGAAGGTCTGGATCTGGAAGACCCGGCCAATGAGCCCGATTATGACAAGCCCGGTTTCCTGGAGATGGGCGTTTCCCCGGCACAGGCTCCGGATGAACCGACCTATGTGACGATCGATTTTGAAGCCGGCGCACCGGTTGCTCTTGACGG
This sequence comes from Lachnospiraceae bacterium, assembly GCA_017446045.1. Lineage (GTDB taxonomy): Bacteria > Bacillota > Clostridia > Lachnospirales > Lachnospiraceae > Avilachnospira. The sequence goes on from JAFSRP010000029.1 coordinate 22,055, forward strand.
TGAGAAGATGAAGGCTTCCAAGATCATCGAAAAGCTGAATAAACTTGGCGGTGCCAACGGCATCGGTATCATCGACATCGTGGAGAACCGTCTCGTGGGCATGAAGGACCGCGGCGTTTACGAGACACCGGGCGGCAGCATCCTGTATAAGGCGCACGAGCAGCTTGAGATGATCACGGTCGATAAGGATACCCTTCATGTCAAGCAGAAGCTGGCGGTAGACTATGCCGACCTTATCTATAACGGCAAGTGGTACAGCCCGCTGCAGGAAGCGCTTACCGCATTTGCGAATGAGTCCAACAAATATGTGACCGGCTCCGTGAAGATGAAGCTTTATAAGGGCAATATCATTCCGGCAGGAACCACTTCCCCGTACTCCCTGTACTCCGAGAACCTGGTGACCTTCGGTGAGAGCGATTATGATCAGGGACAGGCAGCAGGCTTTATCAACCTTTGGGGCCTTCCAATCAAGGTACAGGCACTTCGCGAGCAGGGCAGACTGTAAAACAGATAACCCCAGAATTGATCAGACGGAGAGTTTTCATGGCGAAAATGTGGGCCGGACGGACGTCCGGAGAAACAGATAGTCTGGCAGATGAACTGAATTCATCCATCGGTGTGGACTGCAGGATGTACCGGCAGGATATCCGGGGCAGCCAGGCCCATGCAGCCATGCTGGGCAGGCAGGGGATCATCACGCAGACGGATGCGGAACAGCTGATCGCAGGGCTGGAACAGATCCTGCAGGATCTGGAAAGCGGCGCACTCAGCTTCGATATGAGCTGTGAGGACATCCACATGTTTGTGGAGCAGGTCCTGACAGACCGTCTGGGGGATGTTGGGAAAAGACTCCATACAGCCCGCAGCCGCAATGACCAGGTGGCACTGGACCTGCGTATGTATCTGCGGGATGAAGCAGCGGATCTGCAGAAACTGATCCGGGATCTCCTGCAGGTGCTGGTCCGCGTTGCGGAACAGAACATGAAAGCCGTTATGCCGGGGTATACCCATCTGCAGAGAGCCCAGCCTGTTTTGTTCCCGCAGCATATCCTGGCGTACGCCATGATGCTTTTACGGGATGCGGACAGACTTCGTGACTGTGTGAAACGGATGAATGTTTCTCCTATCGGAAGCTGCGCCCTGGCAGGCACGACCTATGAAACAGACCGCATCTATGAGGCAGGACTGCTTGCATTTGACGATATCGCCATGAACAGTATCGATGGTGTTTCGGACCGGGATTTCTGTCTGGAGATGATGAGTGCGCTCTCGATCCTGATGATGCATCTGAGCCGGTTTGCCGAGGAGATCGTACTGTGGTCGAGCTGGGAATTCAAATTTATCGAACTTTCCGACGCCTATACCACCGGCTCATCGATCATGCCCCAAAAGAAGAATCCGGATATGGCAGAGCTGATCCGCGGCAAGACCGGAAGGGTCTACGGAGACCTTATGGGTCTGCTGACGACCTTTAAGGGCCTTCCGCTGGCGTACAACAAGGACATGCAGGAAGACAAGCAGGCCGTATTCGATGCGGTCGACACCGCGAAGCTCTGTCTGCAGGTGATAGCGCCGATGGTGGATACGATGAAAGTCCTGCCGGATAACATGCGGCGGGCGGCACAGAACGGTTTTATCAATGCGACGGATCTTGCGGATCATCTGGTGAAGAAGGGGCTGCCGTTCCGCAGTGCTTACAAGATATCCGGCGAGATCGTGGCGGACTGCATTCGGAAAGGACTGGTTCTGGAGACCTATCCGCTGGAAGCATATAAGGCATACAGCGAGTTGTTTGCAGAGGATGTCTACGACGATATCAGTATTGAGACCTGTGTGGAGAAGCGTATCTCGAAGGGAGGCACCAGCACCGGGTCTGTCCTGGAGCAGATCGCCTGGGTGAAAGAACGGATAAAAACGCAGTTCGAAGAGTAAAAAACGAGGACACGATATGACAAAAGTATTCATCGACGGCAGTGCCGGCACGACCGGTCTGCGGATTCATGAAAGACTGAAGGAACGGTCGGATCTGGAACTGGTCACTCTGAGCGGGGAGCAGCGTAAGGATCCAACTGCACGGAAAGAGGCCATCTGCAATGCGGACGTGGCCTTTTTGTGCTTGCCTGATGCAGCGGCGATCGAGGCGGTGGCACTGGCAGAAGGCTGCGATACGGTGATCATCGATACCTCAACGGCGCATCGTACCGCGGAAGACTGGACGTATGGCTTTCCGGAGATCTCAGGCTTCCGTGAGAAGATCCGGGTCTCCAAACGGATCGCCAATCCGGGATGCCATGCCAGCGGTTTTATCTCTCTGGCAGCACCCCTGACAGAAGGCGGCCTTTTGAAAAAGGATGCATCCCTCACTTGCTTTTCACTGACCGGGTACTCCGGCGGCGGGAAAAAGATGATCGGGCAGTATGAGATCACAGACGGGACAGACGCAGCGGGCAGCTGTGATGCGGCTTCGAAGCAGGCGGCGCTTTCCGGCAGGGATCCGCTGCTGAATGCGCCGCGTCAGTATGGCATCAGTCAGATGCACAAGCATCTTCCGGAAATGCAGAAGTTCTCCGGACTTGAGACAGCGCCGGTGTTCTGCCCTATCGTGGCAGATTACTACAGCGGGATGGAAGTGACCATCCCTGTCTTCTCATCCGATCTGAATGCTTCTGTTGATGAGGTACGGGCGTTCTTTCGTGCATATTACAACGACCGACCCGGGCTGGTCCGCTATGAGGACAGCATGGATGAGGGTGGATTCATAGCGGCAAACCGCATGTCCGGCAGGGATGACATGGTGGTGACGGTCACAGGCAATGAGGATCGGATCCTGCTGGTATCTCTGTTCGACAATCTCGGCAAGGGAGCTTCCGGTGCCGCGATCCAGAGTATGAACATTGTGCTGGGTGTGGATGAATATACCGGACTAGTTATCGGGTAAATATTCACAGGGAAGGACAGTAAACGGATGAAGATGATCTCCGGCGGCGTATGTGCCGCAAAAGGATTTAAAGCGAACGGATTGCATTGCGGTATCCGTCCCAATACGACGAAAAAAGACCTGGCGCTGGTGGTCAGTGATGTCCCTGCCGGTGCAGCGGCTGTATATACGACGAATCTGGTCAAAGGCGCGCCGCTTACCGTGACAAAGACACATATCGCAGACGGCATCGCCCAGGCAGTGATCTGCAACAGCGGCAATGCCAATACCTGCAATGCTGACGGTATCGAGATCGCGGAGAAGATGTCCGCTCTGGTGGAGGCTTGTACCGGTGTGGATGCCGGGAACGTGATCGTGGCTTCCACGGGCGTGATCGGACAGCCGCTCAACCTGGCGCCGATCGAGGCGGCAATGGAAGACCTTGCGGCAGGACTCTCCTATACCGGTGATCAGGATGCCGCGGAAGCTATCATGACGACAGACACTGTCATGAAAGAAGCTGCTGTAGAGTTTGAGATCGGCGGAAAGACCTGTCGTCTCGGAGGTATGGCCAAGGGAAGCGGCATGATCCATCCCAACATGGCAACCATGCTCGTATTCCTTACGACCGATGCGGCGATCGCTCCGGATATGCTGCAGAGAGCGCTGTCTACGGATATTCAGAAGACTTTCAATATGATCTCCGTTGACGGGGATACTTCCACCAATGACATGGTCTCCATTCTTGCGAACGGCATGGCCGGCAATGCCCTGATCTCTGCGGACGACGCAGACTTTGCGGTATTTATGAAGGCACTGAATACTGTGACCATGCATCTTTGCCGCATGATCGCCGGAGACGGCGAGGGCGCTACAAAACTGCTGGAGTGTGCGGTGACGGGTGCTGCAGACGAACAGACGGCAAAGACAGTCGCCAAGAGCGTCATCTGCTCCTCCCTTCTGAAGGCGGCCATGTTCGGCGCGGATGCCAACTGGGGCCGGGTCCTGTGTGCGATCGGTTACTCCGGGGCGGATGTGGACGTTCAGAAGATCGATGTCAGCTTCCGTTCGGCGAAGGGCACTGTCGAAGTATGCAGAAACGGAGCCGGGGTAGCTTTTTCGGAAGAACAGGCCAAGGAGATCCTGCTGGAAAAGGAGATCGACATCCTGATCGGATTGAACAGCGGCGCTTCTTCCGCAACAGCCTGGGGATGCGACCTGACCTATGACTATGTAAAGATCAACGGAGATTACCGGAGCTGAGAGGTATAAGCATGAACGCAACTTCCTTATCCAATGCCGAACGGGCGGAGGTCCTTACCCAGGCACTTCCGTATATCCGGCAGTATAACAACAAGATCGTCGTCATCAAGTACGGCGGCAATGCCATGATCAATGAGAACCTGAAGCTGCAGGTCATGCAGGACATCGTGCTGCTGTGGCTGATTGGTGTCAAGGTCGTCCTGGTGCATGGCGGGGGTCCGGAGATGAGCGACCTGATGAAGCGGCTCGGCAAACAGTCCGAGTTCGTCGGAGGACTGCGCGTGACAGATCGTGAGACCGTTGATATCGCGGAGATGGTCCTGGCCGGAAAGATCAACAAGACACTGGTCAATCTCCTGCAGGTGCATGGCGGCAATGCCATGGGCATTTCCGGCATGGACGGACGGCTGATCGAGGCAGACTTCAAGGACGAAAAGCTGGGGTATGTCGGAAAGATCACGAAGATCAACATTGCTCCCATCATGGACCTGCTGGAAAAGGGATATATTCCCGTAGTCTCCACACTGGGCTGTGATGCAAAAGGCAACGTCTACAATATTAATGGAGATACGGCTGCGGCTTACATTGCCGGAGCCCTGAAAGCGGAGAACATGATCATGATGACGGATATCGCAGGAATCCTGCGGGATCGTTATGACCCTTCGACCCTGATACGGGCGCTGACAGTCTCTGAGGCCGAACATCTTTATGATACCGGCATTATCAGCGGCGGTATGATCCCCAAGGTGGATTCCTGCATCAAGGCGATCCAGATGGGTGTCGGACAGTGCATCGTCATGGATGGCTGTGTGCCGCATTCCATCCTGATGGAACTGCTGACCGACGAAGGTGCCGGCACCATGCTGACAGCTGATCCGGAACCGTGACCGGCCCGTCCTGCGGTTTTGCGAAACATCCCTTTATAAATGGCATTATCCATCAATAAGTTCTGAGAATATGGAGAAAGAAAAATGAGTACCATTTACGAACTGGACAGCACCTATATTGCGTCGACCTATAAGCGTTTCCCGGTCTGCATTACGTCCGGCAAAGGATCTGAGGTCACGGATGAGAACGGAAAGCGCTATATCGACCTGGGGTCCGGCATAGCCGTCACCAGCTTCGGTATCGCGGATGAGATCTGGCAGCAGGCCGTTATCGATCAGATCGGCAAGGTACAGCATACCTCCAATCTGTATTATACGGAGCCCTGTGCGAGACTGGCAAAGCTCCTGTGCGAAAAGAGCGGGATGAAGAAGGTATTCTTCGGCAACTCGGGAGCAGAAGCGAATGAAGGCGCGATCAAGGCGGCACGTAAATACGCAGCCGAGAAGAAAGGACCGGAGTATTATACCATCGTTACGCTGGAGAACAGTTTCCATGGACGGACACTGACCACGCTTGCGGCGACAGGACAGGATGCCTTCCATAAGCTGTTCCAGCCACTGACCCCCGGTTTTGTACATACGCCAGCAAATGATCTGTCGGCTTTGATCGAAACTGTACATTCCAACAAAACAGCTGCTGTCATGATCGAATGTATCCAGGGGGAAGGCGGCGTCCGGGCACTGGATGCTGACTTTGTCAAAGGGATCGCGAAGCTGTGCGCCGAGGAAGACCTCATTTTCATCGTGGACGAAGTACAGAGCGGCAATGGCAGGAGCGGATATATGTACTCCTATATGGCGTATGATGTGCTTCCGGATGTGGTCTCCACTGCCAAGGGACTGGCGGGCGGCTTGCCGATCGGTGCCGTTCTTCTCGGAGAAAAAGTAAAAGATGTTTTCAACTACGGTGATCACGGTTCGACCTTTGGAGGCAATCCCGTTGCCTGCGCTGCCGGTATCAGCGTGATGGAGAGGATCGACGAGACACTGCTTGCAGAAGTGAGGGAGAAAAGCGCCTACCTGTTTGACGTACTCGGAAAATCAGAGGGGGTCAACGGTGTTTCGGGAATGGGACTGATGATCGGTCTGGATACGGTGAAGCCGGCGGGAGATGTTGTGGCGGAATGCATGAAGAACGGAGTGCTCTGCCTGACTGCGCATGGAAAGGTACGTCTGCTTCCGGCCCTCAATATCCCGATGGAGCTGCTTCGTGAGGCAGTTGCCGTCATACAGGAAGCATGTAAATAAAAAACATAAAGGAGAAAGGTATGTCTCTGAAAGGAAGAAGCTTTCTGAAACTCCTCGACTTTACGCCGGAGGAGATCAATGAACTGCTGGATCTGGCTGCCGATCTGAAGGCAAAGAAAAAAGCGGGTACCCCGCATCGTATGTTTGAGGGCAAAAATATCGCCCTGATCTTTGAAAAGACCTCCACCCGCACCCGCTGTGCGTTTGAAGTGGCGGCAGCGGACCTTGGCATGCATCCGACCTATCTGGATCCTTCGGGCTCCCAGATAGGAAAAAAGGAATCTATCGCGGATACTGCGCGTGTACTCGGACGTATGTATGACGGGATCGAGTATCGCGGCTACGGCCAGGAGATCGTCGAGGATCTTGCGAAATATGCGGGAGTTCCGGTATGGAACGGACTGACCAATGAATTTCATCCGACCCAGATCCTGGCGGATTTCCTGACGATCCGTGAACACTTCGGAAGCCTGCAGGGCAAAAAACTTGTGTATATGGGAGATGCCCGCTATAACATGGGCAACTCCCTGATGGTGGGATGCGCAAAGATGGGTATGCATTTCATAGCCTGCGCGCCGAAGAAATATTTTCCGGATCAGGCACTGGTAGATACCTGCCGGCAGATCGCTGCCGGGACCGGCGCGGTTCTTGAGTTTATTGAAGATCCCTATCGGGCTACGAGCGGCGCCGATATTATTTATACCGACGTCTGGGTATCCATGGGTGAGCCGGATGAAGTATGGTCAGAACGGATCCATGACCTGATGCGCTATCAGGTCAACAAGTCCATTATGGACAATGCGGGTCCGCAGTGCCGCTTTATGCATTGCCTGCCGTCCTTCCATGATCTTAATACAAAGATCGGCAGGGAGATCTACGAGAAGTACAGCATTGACTGCATGGAGGTCTCTGATCTGGTCTTTGAAGGTCCGCAGTCGATCGTATTTGATGAGGCAGAAAACCGTATGCATACGATCAAAGCAGTGATGGCAGCAACACTTTAAACGATCCGGCATCCGATGTAAAAAAGAAGCAGTCTGTTCCCGTATCCGAGGGAAACAGACTGCTGTTTTGTTGAATATCAGAACGTTTTCATACAAACGTATATAGAATACTGCTTAACCCAGCGGCCCCTCACAGAATTTGCATTTGCCGCTGTCCGTCGGTGTCTCACTTCCGCACCACGGGCACTTGACAGTCGCCGGTCCCCCTGCAGCCGGGGCCGCTGCCGCGGCGGGCTCTGTCTGCGGTGCTGCAGGCTGCGGCGCGGAGGATGCCTGGATCATGCCATTGACGGCTTCCTTGATCTCATTGCCCATGTTGAGATACTCGTAAAACTGTCCCGCGGCGGTATTTCTGTTGATCGAACCCGTACCGATACGCCAGTTGGGGTCCACACCCGCCATGGAACGCTCTCCGGTGTCGACGGAGCTCGGGTTCAGACGGAACTTCATTTCGTCAAAGTAAGGGTGGTTCACCCTGATCGTTACATAGAAATCGTAGGAATACTCGTAACGCGGCGGGACGAAGCTGACGCTCTTGCCGGAGTCGTCCTTCTGCTTAAGCTCGGAGCTGTCCTCATCGATATCCAGAAAGCATCCGGTCACCTGGTCAAAACCCAGAACATCAGGATTTTCGGCTGCCAGGTCCCTCTCGTCAGTGACCATAAATTTATGCGCTGTGTCGTCGATCAGAAGCTTTGTGTTCCGGCCGAGATCACGGGTAATGCGGAAAGCCTGTACGGCTGATTTGTTGGCTTCACGATAGCTCAGCTGGTCGGTGATCTCCTGCAGTGTACTGTGGCGGCGCTCACTGAACCAGGGAGAAAGCTTCGCCGCACAGTCTTTGCAGAGATTGCCGTCTTCGAGCTTACGGTTGCCGAAAAGACCGATCTTGTTGCCGCAGATATCACAGTATTTCTTATCAAACAGTCCCATAGATTCATTCTCCTTTTCTGGTATTTAAAATGCAGGGCGGACCGATGACGGCCCGCCCCGTGATGCTTTCATTATGGAAATTAAAGACCAAAAGCCTGCGCCCAGAACCAGGACCCGTTAGGTGCCTGATAAATGGCGACGCCCATGGTGCTGAACTTGCCGGATTCAATGTTGGCCCGGTGTGTGGGTGAATCCATCCAGGCCTGGACGACGGTGTCCGCGTTGTAATATCCTTTGGCAAGGTTCTCGCCGAACATGATCGCGCTGTTTACGGTCCACCATTCCGTGTTGTCAGGACGTGTGTGCGAGAAACTTTGGGCAGCTTCCTGCGCACGTACCATGGCTGCCTGCTCCAGACGCGGATCCCAGTTGAGCGGGCCCAGGCCTGCAGCCGCACGGCGGCTGTTGACCAGATCCAGGGTGCCGATCGCCTGTGAGAGCGCCTCTTCACTGGACTCTGCTTCTCCCGCGAGCGCGATCGCGGTCTCATCGATGTAATGGAAAGGCCCTTCATCTGCTTCGTCACGGGCCGCTGCGGTGTTATCCAGCTCGGCTGTTTCGTTCAGTTTGGGCTGGCTGACATAGAAACCAATAGCTGCAGCCAGCACTACGGTCAGGGCTATGATGCCGATCAGGATCTTTTTGTTCTTCATAGTAGTTACCTCATGGAAAAGGAGTATGATCCCCTGCTGCTTCGATCCGAAAACCGGATATCCGGTCACGGGAGCGGGAACTGTACCTGTCTGTTGACTGCAGTATAGCAGACGAAGGGACACAAAACCGATACAGAACAGGGATTTTTTTCGGGTTTTTTTTATTGTTACTAAAAAATATAATATCACCCGTCAGTTTTGAATGCAAGCGCATAAGAGGATTCATTGTCTGTCTACGCAAGTATCATGTTTTGTGTTATACTCTACAATATGGTGGAATCCTATTACAACAGCATACGGACACTGACTGCCGCGGCTTTTCGGTCTTTACGCTTCACTGTACTGACGCTCGTGTTCATGATCCCGGCTTTAGCTATGGCCGGCTGCAGCGGCGGTGGAGCGGCAGCGGCGCAGACGGAGCCGGAGAAAGATGTGATAGGCTCCAGAGACTCCACGCCGGAAGTTCTGGTGCCCGAACATCCCGGCACCGAGGTGCTGGGCAATGAAGAGGCTGAGATCGACATTACCCGTATCGCGGACGGGTATTTCAGTGCCGCTTATCACGGTGATTCGAAAAAGGTCAAGCTGCAGATGACAGCAGATGCGGGCCTGACCTATACCTATGACCTGGTGCCTGACGGAAGCTGGAATGTGTTTCCGGTCTCGGACGGAAGCGGCCATTATGTCCTGGGGATCTATACGAACATCGAAGCAACGATGTACGCGGAGGTGTTCAGTACGGAATTGGATGTGGAACTGACGAATGATTTCATACCGTTTCTCTACCCTAATCAATATGTGTGGTTTACGAAAGATACCCGGGCTGTTTCAAAAGGCGCGGAGCTCTGTCGTTCAGCGGATACCGATCTGGACTGCGTGACCAAGATCTACCAGTATGTGACAGGAAATATCGTCTACGACCGTGAGGAGGCTGAGAATGTGCAAAGCGGTTACCTGCCGGATGTAGATGAAGTGATGGACACCGGCAAGGGCATCTGCCTGGATTATTCATCGCTCATGGCTTCGATGCTCCGATCCCAGGGGATCCCTACGAGAATGGAGGTCGGGTATGCCGGCACAGCCTATCATGCGTGGATCTCCTGTTATGTAGATGAGATCGGCTGGATCAACAGCCTGATCTATTTCGACGGAGAGAACTGGTCTATGATGGACCCGACCATGGCAGCCAGCCAGGGCGAAAAAAAACTGAAAAAGTTTATAGGGGACGGAACGAACTACCGCAGGCTCTACCTGTATTAGTATGTCTGTCTGTTTATAAATAGTAACTTGGAGAGGTTGTATATGACAGATAAGGAGTTGCAGAAACTTAGACGTCCGGAACTGCTGAACCTGCTTTTAAGCCTGGAACAGGAGAATGAGACGCTTCGCGCGGAGCTTGAGGAACAGAAGAAGCAGCTGGCAGGCAGGACGATCCTGCTGGAAGAAAGCGGCTCGATCGCGGAGGCGGCACTGAAGGTGAATCATGTTTTCGAGGCGGCGCAGGCATCCGCGGACCAGTATCTGGATAATATCCGGAGACTCAGCGAAACAGCGGAATCCCGCGCGAATCTGATCGTTGAAGCGGCGCAGAGCAGGGCGGATCTCATGCTGAAGGATATGACGGCACGCTGTGAGACGCTGGATGCCGAGACAAAGGCACGCTGCGAGACGCTTGACCGTGAGACCGCGGAGACCTGTGACAGACTTCGCAGGGAGACGGACGAATACTGCGAAAAGCTCCGTACAGAAACCGAAACCAGGACCCGTAACAAAACGGAAGAAACGAAGAGAAGCTGCAGCAGTCTGGAAAAGGAGACGGAAGAGAAGTGCCGCGTCCTGGAAAATGAGACTGCAGTCCGTTGTGAGGCAGAAAAGGCAAAAACGAAGGAGTATGTGGACAGGGTGACCGAAGAGTGCCTGGCAATGAAGAAAAAAGCCGAGCAGGATGCCAATGCCTACTGGGATGACGTGACTCGCAAGGTCCGTCTGCTTCTCGGCGAACATGAGGAACTGAAGGAGATCAGTGTATAATGAAAGCCGGAAAGAAAAAGCAGCTTTCATCTGCCGCTGTGTTTCAGATATTTTCGCAGCTGCATGAATTGACAGGCGCAGGCATTACGCCTTATGCGGCGCTGGGTATTATGGCGGGAGATGCGGATCATGGCAGCCTTGCGGAACTGCTGAAAGAACTGGCAGATCGGATCTCGGGCGGTGCTTTGCTAAGTGAAGCCGTCACGGAGGCAGGCGTTTTTCCGCCCTATGTCGGTGAGCTTCTTTATGTGGGTGAGCAGACAGGACGGATCGACGAAGCCTGTGGCGCGCTTGGGCGCTACTATGAAGAAGAGGATGCGCTGCGGGAGTCGATCCGTTCTGCCGTCAGTTATCCGTTGATGATGATCGTGGTCATGTTCCTGGTGATCGTGGTCCTGATGAATCAGGTCATGCCGGTCTTTATGCAGGTCTTTCATCAGCTGGGAGCCACTGCCGGAGGCACTATGCAGGCAATGCTGAAGCTGAGCGGCTTTTTCAGCCGGTATTATATCGTACTGGCAGTCCTGTTGGCGCTGGTTCTGCTGGCATTTTTGTACTGTTGTTTTACGGAGAACGGGCGGCGGCTGGCAGGCAGGCTGGCCGGACGCTTTCCGCTGACGCGCAGCCTGATGGAAGATCTGGCACTGGTGCGCTTTACCAGCGGCCTACGTATGGCGTATGCGGCCGGACTCGATCCGTACCGCAGCCTGGAGATCGCGGAGCGTATCGTTGAGTATCCGCCGCTGGAAGATAAGATCGAACTATGCCGGAAGCGGCTGTATGAAGGAGAGAGTTTTTCCGGCGCAATGGCCAATTCCGGCATCTACCGTCCTTTCTATACGAGCATGCTGACCGTTTTCTCCGAAGCCGGAAGCATGGATCGCGCGCTGGAGTTTATCGCTGCGCATTATAAAGAGGATACGGACAGACGGATCGGCAGGATCCTGTCTGCCATAGAACCGACCATGGTCATAGTGATCGCGCTGATCGTCGGTGTGATCCTTTTGTCTGTGATCATGCCGCTGATCGGTATCATGTCCGGTATCGGCTGAGCACAAACAGGTATTTCCGGTTCGACAGATGAAGATTCTGAAGTATTTGAAATCTCATTCCATTCTCTCAGGTATACTGATCTTCGCAATATGGATCGGTGCTTTTGTCGCGGTCACAGGCAGGCTGGAAAGGGAAAGTGTCGGGGAGCAGAGAGAAGCATTGGAAATGGCGCTGGAACGGGACATTACTACCTGTTATGCGCTGGAGGGGCATTTTCCGCCGGATCTTCCATATCTGAGGGAACACTACGGGCTGATGTATGACGAGACTTTGTTTTATGTAGATTATCGGCCGTACGGGTCTAATCTGCGTCCGTTTTATATCGTACTGGACAATGAGGAAGCAGACGGATACAGGCGTGAGCTGTTCCGGAAGGGAAGCAGGCCATGAGATATGGAACACAGAAACATTCTATAGATATACTGTTCATACTGTTGATCTTTGCCGGATTCCTGCTGACGGCGGTTTTGCTTGTCAGCATGGGGACCAGGGAATATCGCGGCATTGTGGAGACGATGCAGAAGAACAGCAGCCTGCGGACACCGCAGGCATATCTGATGCAGGCGGTGCGCCAGAATAAAGATGAAGATGCGGTGCAGATCGAAGAGATCGACGGAGTGAGCACGCTCGCGATCCGCCGGGAGATCGGCGGGCTGCCGTATACGATGCGCATTTATGTATACAGGGAACAGCTCATGGAAATGCTCACACCGGAAGGAAACTATGATTTCACGCTGGCAGCGGGCACCAGGATCCTGCCTGTCCGCGGCCTCGAGCTCGAGGAGAGTACCGGAGGGGCGGTCATTGCCCGGATCACCGATGAGTACGGCAGGATCTCACACTGTCTGATCTCGGCAGAGCCCTGAGCGAACTATATTATTCTTTCATGAGATGCAGAGATTCATCAAGATCGTACTCTACCGTACTTTCCAGTTTTTCACTGATGACCCGGAACTCCGGGTCTTTTTTTTGTTCGGCGTCACTGTCCCGGGATGAGGACGGGGCAAAGACCACTGTCAGCTGCTGGGTGTCACCGGCGGGGTAATGCCGGGTGATCATACCCCGGGAATCGGCATCGGAAAGCGGCCCGGCTGATGTATTGAGACGGGCAAGATCTTTTTGGGCTTCATTCCTCGCGCTGTAATAACGGATCACCTGCTCTTCATACTTATCGCTGAGGCGCAGGTCAGCCATGGCGCTCGTAAGGGATAGCGAAGCAAAGCTGACCAGGCACATGATGATCAGGAGGACGAGAAAGAGCGAGATCCCGCTGTTGAAACTGAGTTGGCGCTGCTTTCTGCTCATGGGCTTTTCTCCTCGCCGGGATAATCGCATACATCCAGACTGCAGATCTCCTCGCCGGATGCGGCGCTCACCAGGATGTGAAGCGTTGAGATCTCCGGGACGCCTGTTTCTGCCTTCTCCGTGCTGAGCTCGGTCCGGAACTCTCCGTCCTGCGAGATCAGTTCGGTATGGGAACCGTGGTCTTCGATGGTGTCCTCCGGGAACACCTGCCGTAATAGTTCGTCAAATGTTTTTTGGTCACCATCCGCAGCAAGGAAGCTCTCGGCACAGTTTTGTACGATAGTTACGGCCTCTGCCTTGATGCGGGCATTTTCGCTGATCCGGTGTGCGTGCAGAAACATCTGGATACATACGACACCGGCTACAGCAAAAAATCCCACGGCGATAATGAGCTCCAGCAGAAAAAGAGAGGAAGCCGAGCCGCGGGAAGCAGAAGCATATGAAGATCTGGAGGATATGCTGCGCATGAGACAGTTACCAACTGAAACGCCGTTCGGTGACAGCATCACCGCCGCCAAAACGAAGATCCAGGGCGGAAATATCCGCAGCGTATTCCAGGGCAGTCGTCCGGCTGATGCGGCCTTCGCAGACAGCCTGGAACAGCGCTTCATCCATAGTGATCATGCCGGCCCTGCTGCTGGTCTGGATGATACCCGGGATCTGGTGGATCTTGTTTTCGCGGATCAGGCTGCGGATCGCCGGGGTACAGTGCATGATCTCAAAGCATGCAGTACGCCCCTTGCCGTCCGCACGCGGCAGCAACCGCTGGGATATGACGGATTCTGTGACCATGGAGAGCTGGGTGCGGATCTGGTCCTTCTGGTTCTCCGGAAATACATCGATGATGCGGTTGATAGTCGAGGCAGCGTCATTGGTGTGCAGGGACGAAAAGACGAGATGGCCCGTCTCCGCAGCGGTGATCGCAGTTGCGATCGTTTCCAGATCACGCATCTCACCGACCAGGATGACGTCTGGATCCTCGCGCAGCGCAGCCCGCAGCGCGGTGGCAAAGGATCTTGAATCCAGGCCGATCTCACGTTGATCCACGAGGGAACGGTCATGACGGTACAGATATTCGATCGGATCTTCCAGCGTCAGGACATGGCAGCAGCGGTTGAGATTGACCTGCTGGATAAGGGCGGCCAGAGTTGTGGATTTGCCGCTGCCGGTAGGCCCGGTGACCAGTACCAGACCGCTTTTCTTTTTATAAAGGTCAATGATCGTCTGAGGGATGCGAAGGTCAGCGGGATCAGGCACAGTCGTGTGCATGATCCGGATAGCAGCCGCGAAGGACCCGCGCTGTTTATAAACGTTGACACGAAAACGCCCCAGTTCGGGAATGCCGTAAGAGAGATCGGTCTCACCGTTTTCAAGCAGGGAAGTCATGTGATCTTCGTCAATGATACTGAACAGCAGCCTTTTAGTGTCATCAGGCATGAGCCGGGGCTGGTCCTTCATCGGGATGATCTGGTCATTAAGACGGACGACGGGCGGAGTCCCGACGGAAATATGGATATCTGAAGCGCCCATTTCCATGGCAAGAGCCAGAAAGTGTTTCAGCTGTGGATCGATTTGCATAACCGGACTCCTTATGATATGATGGATGACAGGATCCGCGAAGAATGCGGTACGTATCAGCATTCGGATGTTACGGCATTATTATAGCATAAATTGTTTCATGGAAGGAATGATTTCGTAAAGGAAGGAGACGGCGTTCATGATCACTTTGGAAAAACTGCAGACATTTGGTGCGGATACGGGATCCGGGCTGGGAAGGTGGCTGGGACGTGAGGACTTTTATCTGCGTATGGTCGGAAAGGTGCTGTCTGATACGGCAGAGCCGCAGAAACTGAAAGAGGCCCTGGATGCGGGTGATGTAAAGACTGCATTCGAAAAGGCACACGCGTTGAAGGGAGTATACGGCAATCTGTCATTAACGCCGTTGTTTGAGCCTGTTTCGGAACTGACGGAGATCCTGCGTGCGGGCACCCTCGAAGGTGCGCAGGAATATTATGACGCATTCTATACAAAATACCAGGAGTTTCTGAAACTGGCAGAGTAATGCCCCGAACCACGGAATACAGAAAAAGCGTTGCCGACAGGCGGGACCTGCGGCAGCGCTTTTTGTATGGATCTGACAGACGGGCAGCAGCCGGGTACAGAAATGTATCAGCCGTGGATAGGATCATCCGGTGCCAGGAAAGGCGCGGGATCATAGGTCTTGGCCGGCTCCTGTCCGCTCAATGCGCGATAGGCACCTTTGGCAAGCGCGATCATTTCATACTCACCGGGATAGAGATACACCGGCGCCAGGAAGCCGGCGTATTCCTCGATCTTCTCGACCAGGAACTTGGAACGGGCGAGACCGCCTGTCAGGATGATGGCGTCCACCTGCCCCTTGAGGGCAATCGCATTTTCTCCGACGCTCTTGGAGATCTGATATGCCATGGCTTCCAGGACCAGCGCGGCAAACTCATCGGTCTGTGCGCGCTCTTCGATAACACGTACATCATCCGTACCGAAATAGCTCACGAGACCACCCTGGCCGATACAGTGCTTGATCACTTCGGATTTGGTGTATTTCCCGCTGAAACACATATCGATCACATCGCCGAAGTTCATGGTGCCGGCACGGTTCGGTGAAAACGCGCCCTGGCCGTCGATGCAGTTGTTGACGTCGATACACTTTCCGTTCCTGTGGGCACCGATGCTGATACCGCCGCCCATGTGGACGACGATGACGCTGAGATCATTGATGTCGAGATCCAGGTCTTTGGCAAGACGGCGGATCACTGCCTTCTGGTTCAGGGGGTGCCATTTGGCGTGACGGGAGAAGCCCTTGACGCCCGTGATCTTGGCGACAGGAACCATTTCATCCACACAGACCGGGTCTACCGTGTAGGCCGGGATCCCGACCGAATCCGCGATCTCTTTGGCGATCACACCTCCGAGGTTGGAAGCATGCTCGCTCCACGGGTGCTTGAGATCCTCCACCATGCGTTCATCGATCAGATAAGTTCCGCTCTCGACCGGCTTCATGTATCCGCCGCGTCCTACGACCGCATCCAGGGTGTGGATATCGATATCTTCCTTTTCCAGTGTCTCAAGGATCGCCTTCTTGCGGTATTCAAGCTGATCCAGGGTCACATCGGAAAACTGCTTCAGATCTTCCGGATCATGGGACACGGTGAGGGTCTTGATACAGTAATTGTTTTGAAACAGGGCGATCTTCGTGGAGGTAGACCCCGGATTGATCACCAGGATGTTATAGAGCATATGGTCTCTCAGGCTGTTGTGCTTCTTACGGGCAGCGCTGCCGCTCTTTTTTGTATTCTTCATGATCGTGTCTCCTTCAGAAAAAACTGTGTGAGATCTGCGTCAGATACTTCATCTAAAGAGTACAACAAAAGGAGGAAAAAGTCAATTTAATTTGCATACAAAATATTTGTATAATAAACGATATGCCGGCCCTATAACTAATGTTGTTATTGACTAACAAAGGGCTCATAAAGTAGTCTAAGAAACATGAATGCTGTTTATTTAATGATCATCAATGCTGTCGGTCTGGGTGTGGGACTTGCCATGGACGCATTTTCCGTATCCGCGGTCAATGCGCTTCATGAACCCCGCATGGACCGGGGTCGTATGTGTCTGATCGCCGGTACGTTTGCCGGATTCCAAATCGCGATGCCCCTCATCGGTTGGGTGTGTGTGCATACCATCGTCACTGTGTTTCAGTCGTTCCAGCGGTTTATCCCCTGGATCGCGCTGCTTCTGCTCCTTTATATCGGAGGGAAAATGCTGATGGAAGGACTGCGGGGCGGGCAGGATGAGGAGGAACATCCCGCCGTGAGCACCAGGGATCTGATAGCCCAGGGCGTGGCGACTTCTATCGATGCCTTATCAGTCGGGTTCGCGATCGCGGAACACCACGTTCTGACGGCGGTGGCCGAGTCTCTGATCATCGGGATCGTTACCTTCATCATCTGCATCGGAGGACTCCTGATCGGCAAGCGCTTTGGCACAAAGCTGTCCGGCAAAGCCTCAGTCCTTGGCGGAGTGATCCTGATCCTGATCGGGATCGAGATATTCATTCGGGGATAGTTGCCGCGGGAGGCACATTATGAAGCTGAAAGAGATACGCAAGATCCTGGAGGGACGGTTCCTTACCAGGTATGATATCGTCTATGAAACGAAGAGCGGGCAGGAAAAGGTCTATGAGATGGTCGGACGCCCGAAGGAGATCAGGACGGAAGAGGAGCTGCAGAACCGATGGGCAGACTCCGTGATCATGGCACTGACGGATCTGTCCGGGGAGCACATTCTTCTGTGCCGGGAATTTCGCATGGCTATGGATCACTGGGTCTATAACTTCCCCGGCGGACTGATCGATCCGGGAGAGGACATCCGGGAAAGCGCGGCCAGGGAGCTGGGCGAGGAGACCGGGCTTGTGCTGGCCCGCATTGACAGTGTCCTGGATCAGAGCGTCAATGCTGTCGGCCTTTCGAACGAAAAGGGTACGGTCGTGATCGGTGCCGCAGCCGGAGAGCTGCACCCGCATCCTACGTTTGATGAAGAGATCGAACCGGGATGGTATACGAGAGAAGAGGTCAGGGAACTTCTGAAGAAGGAACCTTTTGACGCCAGGACACAGGCGTACTGTTACTGTTGGAGCTATGGGGACTGAACATCCGTTTTTCGGGAATCGATTGCCAGGGAATATATAATTGACCGGTGGTATTGAAACCACCGGTCTTTTGAAAAAGGGGCGGGTCATTGACCCGCCCCTCGTGTGAAATTCAGGTTTAAACCGGCTTCTTCGGAAGCCTGCCGCGATGCTTACGCTCTCGGATTGGCAATGGCTGCCTGTGCGGCTGCCAGACGCGCGATCGGTACACGGAACGGGCTGCAGGAGACATAGTCGAGACCGACTCTGTGGAAGAAATCAACAGAGGACGGATCACCGCCATGCTCGCCGCAGATTCCGAGGTGCAGATCCGGGTTCGCGCTGCGGCCAAGCTTGCATGCCATATCGACAAGCTTGCCGACACCGACCTGATCGAGCTTTGCGAACGGATCATTCTCGTAGATCTTCTTGTCGTAATAAGCGCCAAGGAACTTGCCGGCGTCATCACGGCTGAAGCCGAAGGTCATCTGGGTCAGGTCGTTGGTGCCGAAGGAGAAGAATGCGGCCTCTGCGCCGATGGCGTCAGCAGTCAGGGCAGCTCTCGGGATCTCGATCATGGTGCCGACGATGTATTTCAGCTCCTCACCGGATGCAGCAATGACTTCATCAGCGGTCTTGACGACGATATCCTTGACATACTTGAATTCCTTGAGTTCGCCGACCAGCGGGATCATGATCTCGGGAACCATCTTCCAGCCCTTGCGCTTGTTGACAGCAAGTGCTGCTTTGATGACGGCACGGGTCTGCATCTCGGCGATCTCCGGATAGGTGACTGCCAGACGGCAGCCGCGGTGACCCATCATCGGGTTGAACTCATGCAGAGCGGAAATGATGTTCTTGATCTGCTCCACAGTCTTGCCCTGTGCCTTTGCCAGTGCTTCAATGTCAGCCTCTTCGGTGGGAACGAACTCATGAAGCGGCGGATCCAGGAAACGGATGGTGACCGGAGTGCCTTCCATGGCTTCGTAGATGCCCTCGAAGTCTTCCTGCTGGAACTTTTCGATCTTAGCCAGAGCCTTGATACGGTCCTCAACAGTGTCGGAACAGATCATCTCACGGAAGGGTCCGATACGGTCAGCGTCAAAGAACATATGCTCGGTACGGCAAAGGCCGATGCCCTCTGCGCCGAGGTTTCTTGCGTTCTTCGCGTCACGCGGGGTATCTGCGTTGGTACGGACCTTGAGGGCACGGAACTCATCCGCCCAGCCCATGATACGTCCGAAGGTACCGGCGATGGAAGCATCAACAGTCGGGATGATGCCATCGTAGATCTTACCGGTGGAACCATCCAGGGAGATCCAGTCGCCCTCATGGTATTCCTTGCCGGCAAGGACAAACTTCTTATTCTCTTCATCCATTGCGATCTCGGAGCAGCCGGATACGCAGCAGGTGCCCATACCACGGGCAACGACGGCTGCGTGGCTGGTCATGCCGCCGCGGACAGTCAGGATACCCTGGGAAGCCTTCATGCCTTCGATATCTTCCGGGAAGGTCTCAAGACGGACCAGGACGACCTTCTCGCCGTTCTTCTTCCATTCCTTGGCATCCTCTGCGGAGAAAACGATACGTCCGCAGGCAGCGCCCGGTGAAGCGGCCAGAGCCTTGGCGACCGGAGTAGCGGCCTTCAGGGCTTTCGGATCGAACTGCGGATGAAGCAGGGTGTCCAGGTTACGCGGGTCGATCATGGCAACGGCTTCCTTCGGAGTGCGAAGTCCTTCGTCGACCAGGTCACAGGCGATCTGCAGGGCAGCCTGCGCGGTCCTCTTGCCGCTGCGGGTCTGCAGCATGTAGAGCTTGCCGTTTTCGACAGTGAACTCCATATCCTGCATATCGCGGTAATGGTTCTCCAGGTTCTTGCAGACCTGCAGGAACTGATCATAAGCTGCCGGGAACTTATTGGCCATCTCGGCGATCGGCATCGGGGTACGGATACCGGCGACGACGTCCTCACCCTGTGCATTGGTAAGGAACTCGCCCATCAGCTTCTTCTCGCCGGTGGCGGGATCACGGGTGAAAGCAACACCGGTACCGGAGTTCTCGTTCAGGTTGCCGAAGACCATCGGCATGACATTGACTGCGGTGCCCCAGGAATACGGGATATCATTGTCGCGGCGGTAAACGTTGGCTCTCGGGTTGTCCCAGGAACGGAAGACAGCCTTGATGGATTCCTTGAGCTGTACGACCGGATCGGACGGGAAGTCCTCGCCGATCTGCTTCTTGTACTCTGCCTTGAACTTGCCGGCAAGAGTCTTCAGATCTGCTGCAGTCAGGTCGATATCATAGACAACGCCTTTTTCAGCCTTCAGCTCATCGATCAGCTGCTCAAAATATTTCTTGCCGACTTCCATAACGACGTCAGAGAACATCTGGATGAAACGGCGGTAAGAGTCATAAACGAAACGCTCGAACTTGGGATCCGGGTTTCCTGCGATCATGGCTTCCACGACTTCGTCGTTCAGGCCAAGGTTCAGGATGGTATCCATCATGCCGGGCATTGAAGCGCGTGCGCCGGAACGGACGGAAACGAGCAGCGGGTTGACCTTGTCGCCAAACTTCTTGCCGTTGATCTCTTCCATCTTTCTGACGTTCTCCATGATCTCAGCCATGATCTCGTCATTGATCTGGCGTCCGTCCTCATAGTACTGTGTGCAGGCCTCAGTGGAAATGGTGAAGCCCTGCGGTACCGGAAGACCAAGGTTGGTCATCTCGGCGAGGTTGGCACCTTTACCTCCGAGAAGGTTGCGCATGTCTGCGTTGCCTTCCGTAAAAAGGTAGACGTATTTCTTCATGTATCAAAAACCTCCTTGATATGTATGCCGGCCGGCCGAAGCCGGTACGGCCAAATTTTCACCATTCCTTAATATACCACATCCTTGGCAAATGGCAAACGCATAATTTGTTTTTTTTTCATAATGATACAACTTCCTGCCAGGCTGCATAAAAAAAACGGGCGCCGTATCCCGGCACCCGTAATGGAGAAATGATAATGTATTACTTCTGGCAGGCAGTGATCAGGCTGAGCTTGTAGACTTCTTCCGCATTGCAGCCGCGGGAAAGGTCATTGATGGGGGCATTCAGACCCTGAAGGATCGGGCCGTAAGCATCATAGCCGCCGACACGCTGCGCCATCTTATGGCCGATGTTTGCGGACTCGAGGTTCGGGAAAATGAATACGTTTGCACGGCCGGCAACCTTGGAATCCTTGCACTTGACCTTGGCGACATCCATGGAAACGGCAGCGTCGAACTGCAGCTCGCCGTCGATATCAAACTGCGGAGCTTTCTGCTGCGCGATGAGGGTGGCGTCATGGCTGAGCTGGACGCTTCCGCCCTTTCCGGAACCCTTGGTGGAGAAGCTCAGCACGGCGACCTTCGGGTCGATGCCGAAGATCTGCGCGGTCTCGGCGGTACCGATGACGACTTCCGCAAGCTTTTCGGCAGCGGTCTGCTTCACTTCGCCGGTCGCCTTGTCAACAGTGTCGGTGTAGTCGATGTTGATCGCGACGTCGCCGCAGGCGATCCTCTGAAGGTGCTCCTCGCCGCCCTGGCGGTCCATGATCATGCAGGAACTGACGAGCGTGGCGCCGGGCTTGGTCTTGATCAGCTGCAGTGCGGGACGGACAGTGTCTGCGGTGGAATAGGTCGCGCCGCCCAGCAGGCAGTCGGCCTTGCCCATCTTTACAAGCATGGTGCCGAAATAGTTGGACTTCTTCAGGGTGGCAGCACACTCTTCGGCAGTCATCTTGCCCTTACGGAGCTCGACCATCTTCTGGACCATATCATCGAAGTAATCGCAGGCGTCCGGATCCGCGATCTCCGCCTTGGAAATGTCAAAACCGCCTTCCGCGGCAGCCTTCTTGACTTCAGCAGTGTTGCCGACCATGACGACCTTAAGGATGTCATCCTTCAGGAGTCTGGCCGCTGCTTCGAGGATACGGGGATCATTGCCCTCGGTAAAGACGATGGTCTTCGGCTCTTTCTTAAGCTTCTCTATTAACGGGGTGAACATATCGGTCATAACATTTTCCTCCATAGAAATAATATAAATCAGCTGCAACTATTATAACACGGGCGCGGGCAAATACACTGTTTCTATTTCAATAATAAATAAAAAAAATACCTTGATTGTGATATGTACCCAGTTTCCTGGACACATTGATTAATGACCGAGGTTCAACAAGTGGATGCCATTCTGTACTTTACAGGCGGCATCCACTTTGTTTTTGCCTGGATGCGCTCGTTGTTGTAGTAGTCAATGTAATCAGC
>JAFSRP010000030.1 GCA_017446045.1 Lachnospiraceae bacterium
CGCAGTACAGACCGGAGCATATCTGGGTCTTTGAATATGGCAAGGCAGATCAAGACCCCGATACGGACGGCGGCAGCTGCTTCGTTGCGATCGACAGCAAAACCCGGAGCATTGTGACCGCATGGGCTGAAGAGTAAGAAAAGAGAGCGCCTGGCTGTTATCGGGCATGATCGGCTTTCCGCAGAGGGTCTGGCGTGGTTCGCCGGAGCGGTACAAATAACAGCTCAGTCATAGATCCGAAGGAGGTCTCCCCTATGAAGCGCATTCTGTTGGTGCTCGTCGCCCTTGCAGCGGCCATGCTTCTGTGCCTGCCCGCGTCTGCCGATCATTCCGTTCTCCCGAAGGAAGGAGATCTGAATGAAACGGAGGCGCTGAACTGTGCTGTTGAGCTGCTCTGCGTTGAGCGCGGCCTCACGGAAGATGAAGTGCGCGGGCACTGGTATTACTATGCCACATACTATGAGGAGAGCAGTTGGGCAGGGTTTAGCGATTATTCCGGTTCGTACTGGCATGTCAGTATGATAAATCCAGCGGTATCCGGAGAAGAGACGAAATATGGCAGGGTATACCTGATCCATGAATTGACGGTATACTGTTTGCGTGCCGATACCGGCATGCCACTTGACGATGACGGTTATAAGCCTGTGGCAGTGGAAACAAAGGATGAGCCTTCGGACTGGCGCTATCCGCTTGTGCCCACGGCGGAACAGATGAAGCCGGATGAGGTGATCGGCGCAGCGCAAGCGTTGCTTTCCGGCGCTGTCGGCACAGAAAACACACAAAAGTGGAAGCACTACTCCATCATCGCGCTGACTGACAACGGACGTTTCTGGTACAGGGTCACCATCGGGAATTCCAGTATAGGTCTGAATGGCTATCTCTCTTTTACCGCATGGATCGATGCTGACACGCGCCAGGTGATCTGGCATTCCAACCTTGACAGACTGGGGTTTCGCTACCACATCAGGCAGACAGCAGGATCCTGGTTCGACTGGTATGACCAGCAGGAGGCTGCCTATGAGGCTGAGTGGGGTGACAACAGCACCTGGAATTACCTGCAGCATGCCGAATTTGAAGAACACTGCGGTGGAAGCCCTATGGTTCCGGAGCAGTTCTACGGCCTTCCAGAAGAAAACGAAGTCGGTTACGAAGAGGCCTGCAGCACGGCCATTGCCTGGCAAACCGCCCGGGACGATACGTCGAAAGTCTGGAGCGTCAGAAGCTCTGCGTTCATCGTCGATGTTTATCTGTGGAACTGGATTGATGAGTTGATGAACGGCGGAATCCCGCCAAAGATCGTACGACGGTGGAGTATTGTGCTGATCAGCGATGATCCGGAACCGACAACCGTCGAAGTCTGGATCGATCCGGCTACCGGGGAGATCGCCGATGGGCCGGTTGGGTAATGCAAAATTCGGGTCTGCTTTTTGGGTAATGGTGATATGGTAATATGAAAAGAAAAAGACAAATCCTCCTGATCCTGTTTGCGGTTCTCCTGCTCCTCATCCTTCCGGGCTTTTACAACGCCCTGGCAATCCGTCGCTACACCGTGGAAGCCCCCGGCATCGCCCGCCCTGTCCGAATCGCCCTGGTCACCGACCTGCACTCCTGCGCGTACGGTGATGGACAGCGGGAGCTGCTGGACGCCATCGACAAAGAAGCCCCGGATCTGATCCTGCTC
>JAFSRP010000031.1 GCA_017446045.1 Lachnospiraceae bacterium
ATGCTGATCTACGCGGTCATCCTGATCCTCATCATGATCCTGACCAATAACGTCACGATCAAGACCTGGGTCAAGAAGCTCAGGACGGGCAGGGCTGCCGGCGGAAAGGAGGTACAGTGATGAGCGCAGGCGAACATATCCTCAAAGTGCGTGACCTCGGTATCGACTTCGGCGGGCTGACCGCTGTCAATGCTCTCGACCTGGACGTTTTCGATAAGGAGATCGTGGGACTCATCGGCCCGAACGGCGCCGGAAAGACCACCGTCTTCAACATGCTGACCAAAGTGTACAAGCCTTCCCGCGGACAGATCATTTTCTGCGGCGAGGACCTGGCCTCTAAGAATATCGTGGAAGCCAACAAAGCCGGCATTGCCCGGACCTTCCAGAACATCCGTCTTTTCTCCAAGCTTTCGGTGCTGGACAATGTCAAGACGGGTTACCATAACGCCATCACTTACTCTCCTCTGGAGGCGGTGCTGCGGCTCCCGTCCTTCCGCAAACAGGAGGCGGAGACTGAGGAGAAGGCGATGGAGCTCCTGAAGATCATGGGCCTTGATGACCAGGCAGACGTGATCGCGGGCAATCTCCCCTACGGCGCGCAGCGGCGTCTCGAGATCGCGAGAGCGCTTGCTTCCGGTCCAAAGCTCCTGCTCCTTGACGAGCCGGCTGCAGGCATGAACCCGCAGGAGACCAGCGACCTGATGGATATGATCCGCTTCGTGCGGGATCATTTCCAGATCGCGGTGCTGCTGATCGAGCATGACATGAAACTTGTCATGGGTATCTGCGAGCGCATCACCGTGCTCAACTACGGGATGCTGCTGGCGGAGGGCACACCCGAAGAGATCCAGAACAACCCCGAGGTCATCAAGGCCTATCTCGGCGAATAAGGAGGTGGTTTCGAAATGCTGAAAGTAGAGAATTTAAAGGTTCAGTACGGTATGATCGAAGCCATCAAAGGCATCTCCTTTGAGGTCAATAACGGCGAGATCGTGACCCTGATCGGTGCCAACGGTGCCGGCAAGACCACGACGATGCATGCTATTTCCGGGCTCGTGAAGCCCAGCGCCGGTTCCATCATGCTCAACGATACCGAGCTTACAAAGGTCCAGCCCCACAAGATCGTAGAAATGGGCCTGGCACAGGTCCCCGAGGGACGCCGGGTCTTTGCCCAGCAGACTGTCGAGGAGAACCTGACCCTGGGTGCCTACGCAAGAAAGGATAAGGATGCCATCACCGCCGATATGGAGGACGTTTTCCAGCTCTTTCCGAGGCTGAAGGAGCGCCGTACCCAGTTGGCCGGGACCCTTTCCGGCGGCGAACAGCAGATGCTGGCAATGGGCCGCGCGCTGATGGCCAAGCCCTCCATCATCCTGATGGACGAGCCATCCATGGGACTTTCGCCGCTTCTGGTCACCGAGATCTTCCACATCATTGAGGAGATCAACGCCAAGGGCACGACTGTCCTGCTGGTGGAGCAGAACGCGAAGCGCGCTCTCTCGATCGCGGACCGCGCGTACGTCCTCGAGACCGGCTTCATCACGCTCTCCGGCACCGGCGAGGAACTGGCGAATGACGAACGCGTAAGGAAGGCGTACCTGGGCGGCTGATCCGCGGGACAGTCCTTCAGGAAACCGACTTATGTCAACTGAAAAGATGCTACTGTTATATCAGGGGGAACAGATATGTACGTAAAAGACCACATGACCAAAGATCCGTATCTGATCACGGAAGATACCGTCATTACGAAGGCGCTCGACATCATGCGCGCCAATAATTTCCACCGCATTCCGGTCGTGGACGAGCGGGGACATCTGACCGGCCTTGTCACCGGCGGCCTGGTCAAGGAGAAGACCGGTATGCAGAGCACAGCGCTCTCCATTTATGAACTGAACTACCTGCTGGCGAAGACCAAAGTCTGCGATATCATGATCCGCAACGTGCATACGACCACGCCGGACGTTTTCCTGGAGGAAGCCGCCCAGGTCATGATCGACAACAACATCGGCGTGCTGCCGGTCCTGGATGAGAACCGCAAGGTCATCGGCATCATTACCGAGAAGGATATTTTCCAGGCCTTCAATGACATCATGGGCTACAGGAAGCAGGGCAGCCGTTTCGTCGTCAACGTGGAGGACAAGCCCGGCGTGCTGATCGGCATTGCGAAGCTCTTTGCGGAAAATGACGCCAATGTGGAATCCATAGCGGTCTACCGCTCCGACGCGCGCGGCACCGAGATCGTCGTCAAGGCCTCGGGCGAGATCGAGACCGACGCCATGATCGGGATCCTGCTGGACGCGGGCTACAACGTCACCGACGTGGTCCAGACCACCTACGACAAAACGACCCGCCGCTTCGAGATCCCGAAGAGGTAAGGGCCCGGACAGCAGGGGAAAGGTATTGAACAGCAAATGAACAGGGGGCTGCAGCACTGATATCTGATACGGCGCGCAGCCCCTTTCAATAGTCGAGAATGAGATCTTTACACTGCAAAAACATGCTTGTCCTGATGACGGCGGTGCTTGTGCTTGCGTCCTGCGCGGCGCCGGCGGCAGCATTGCCCGAAGCAAGGACAGAGACAGATCCCGGCACAGCGGCAGCGCCTTTGGAGACGGTGGGATCCGTTTTGGCAGAGGCCCGGACAGGAGAAGACGCGGATTCTGGTCATGACACGATCTATCTTGCGGGCGGGTGCTTTTGGGGCGTGCAGAAATACTTCGACCAGTTTGACGGCGTGATCGAAACGGAGGCAGGATACGCGAACGGCCTGGAGGATGCCGGAACACCCGATTACGAGGCGGTCTGTGCGGGAAGCGGCCATGCGGAAACGCTGCGGGTCGTGTATGATGAAAACGGGATCTCCCTGAAGGAACTGCTGGAATACTATTTTATGGCGATCGACCCCACCGCGGAGCATGCGCCCGGCAGCCAGTACCGGACCGGGATCTATTATACGGACGAGGCACAGCTGGAAGTGATCCGGGAAGTGTATGAGGACCAGACATTGATGGCGGTCTTCCCCCTGAAGGTCGAGGTGGAGGAACTGCGGAATTTCTGTCCGGCGGAGGAGTATCATCAGAAATACCTGGAAAAGAACCCGGGTGCGTACTGCCATATACCAAAGGAGTTTTTTACATTGAACGGGAAGAGAAAGCAGGCAAATACAGAAAGCGAGCAGGAGCTGCGGGCGCGCATCGGCGACCTGGCGTATGAAGTGACGCAGAATGCCGCCACGGAGCGGGCGTTTACAGGAGAGTATGACAATTTCTTCGGGAAAGGCCTGTACGTGGACGTGGTCAGCGGTGAGCCGCTGTTCGTTTCCGACGACAAATATGATTCCGGCTGCGGATGGCCGGCATTTACCAGGCCGGTCCGCGAAACAGCCGTCAGGGAAAGCGTTGACCGCTCCCACGGCATGATCCGTACGGAGGTCAGAAGCAGCGGGTCCGGATCCCATCTGGGGCATGTGTTTCCGGATGGCCCTTATGAGGCGGGCGGCCGCCGCTACTGCATCAACTCCGCGGCGCTGCGCTTCGTCCCCTATGACGAGCTGGAGGCACAGGGCTACCGCGAGTACAAGCGGATGTTTGAGTGAAAGAAGAAAGGATAGAATACCGGAGCTGCATGGTGGTGTGCGGCTCCGTTTTGTTATGGGGGCCGGAATGAAAAAGTCGGATAAAATACAAAGGAAATACAAGAGTTTCTGAGGAATTTCGGGAAAAAATGTATCTTATGAAGTAGAGAGATCGATCGTAACATCCCATGCAGGGAAATGATGACGGTGGCATTTACCGCGTTGATGTGGTAAAATGCAGTCAAATATGTATGTATCGGTCATGAACAAAGGAGTCCATCGATCATGAAAAGCGGAATAAAAAAAGTACTGGGCCTTATCGTATTCCTGTGTCTGTTTGCGTTTACCGGACAGGCCGTCCTGTCATCCTACGCGGCGGCGCCGTCAGGCACGTGCGGCGACGATCTGACATGGACGCTGTCGGACGAAGGCACCCTCACCATCTCCGGAAAGGGTCAGATGTACAATTACGAGGTTAACGCCCTGAATGACAAACGCCCTTGGCATGACGATGACGTAAAGGATAATATCAAGAGCGTCGTCATAGACAATGGCGTCGAGTCTATCGGAAACTGCGCATTCTCAGGTTGTACAAAGATTTCCAGCGTGTCGATACCAGAAAGCGTTACATCCATAGGCACAGATGCGTTTAATAATTGCCAGAATCTCACCAGCGTGACGATACCGGAGGGCGTAGAGAATATCGGATCTCAAGCATTTTATGGTTGCAGGGGGCTCACCAGCGTGACGATAACGGAGGGCGTAGAGAATATCGGATCTCAA
>JAFSRP010000032.1 GCA_017446045.1 Lachnospiraceae bacterium
CCTTGGGAAAAATGATCTTCGGCTCGGAAAAGATATCCATGGCGGTCAAGGCGGAGATATTCCAGGTGCTCCATAAAAAAATGCTTACGCTGATCGAAGACCGCAAAGGCGATACCCTGCGTTTCTTCAACAATTCTGCGTCGCTTAATCATATTTACCGCTTTATCTCGGATTATCAGTTCCTCTACGGGGAGCTGCCTTTGCGGGAAATGAAGAAGGCCGCCTTCTTCCCCGGCACCTTCGATCCCTTCTCTCTGGGGCACAAAGGCATCGTGACCACCATCCGCAACATGGGCTATGAGGTCTATCTGGCCTTGGACGAGTTCTCCTGGTCCAAAAACACCCAGGCCCGCCTGTACCGAAAGCGGATAATGAACATGTCCTGCGCTGACGAGACCGGCGTATATATCTTTCCGGACGATCAGCCGATCAATATCGCGGTGCCGGAGGACGTGGCCAAGCTGCGGCAGCTGCTGGCCGGCAAGGAGCTGTATATCATAGTGGGCAGCGACGTTATCGCCAATGCCAGCTCCTACCGCAGCGATCCGCAGCCGGATTCCATCCACAGCCTGAATCATATCGTGTTCCGCAGGGAGACGGTACAGCAGGACGACGCGGAGCGCAATTATGAGATCGGCCGCTCAAAGATCACGGGAGAAGTGGTGGAGTTGACCCTGCCGGTGCACCTGGAGGACATCAGCTCCAGCAAGATCAGGGAAAACATCGATAATAACCGGGATATCTCAAGCCTGATCGATCCGGTGGTTCAGAACTATATCTATGACAATGCGCTGTATCTGCGCCAGCCCATGTATAAGTTCATCCTGTCTGCGAAAAAGCTGGGCTTCCGGGTAATGCGGGAGCACAGTGTGCTGCAGGAAGTCGCTATCACCGATTCCAGCAGGAACGACGCTATGATCGCACGGGCTCTGGTGTATCCGGCGGAATCGGTGCATCTGTATGAAGAATTCGGCGACGCTGGCCTGGCCGCTTATGTGCGCAGGGCCGCGGCGGGACGGACACTGATCATCCATCACATGGAGGCTGACCTTGCGGCAGTGGAGGTCGATCCCTATCAGCTGATCCTGACCGAGGTACTGTCCGAGGCGCTGAAGGACGACTATACCTATGCGGTCTATCACAGACAGGGATCTGAGCCGGAGGAACGCAGGATAATCAACGTTCTGAAAAGGCAGGGCTTCAGAGAGATCGTGATCGACGGCAAGGCTACCGGCTGTTACGGCGTGGACATGAGAAATCCGGTGACCGTGATCCAGAACATGAGCACGATCCTGAAGAGTCCGTTCAACAAGAATCAGAGAGTGGAAAAAGCGCTGCGCAAAGCTCAAATAAGACTGCAAAACTCCCTGACCGAACTGTTCCCGGATACGTTGATACTCTCCTTCGATTCCACGATCATGCATCACAAGCTGATCCATAAGATCACGGCCGAAAACGGCGTTCCCGCGGAAGAACAGGAAAAACGCTGCCTGGGCCCGTATATGTGCGTCCCCTTCGGCAAGATACTCAACGGCATGGCAGTTCCGAACACGGTAACTAAGACCCTGCATCTCGAAAAGAGTTTTTCGCCTGATCTGAAAACGTTCAAGATCCGTGAGTATCCGAATTACGCCAGTATAGAGGATCAGGTCAGGACCATCCGTTCCTTCCGCCGGCCGGTGATCCTGGTGGACGATATC
>JAFSRP010000033.1 GCA_017446045.1 Lachnospiraceae bacterium
CTTCCAGGAAGTGACGAGATCGGCAGTTACGAGATCCGTATAAAGGATACAGGCATCGGTATGAGCCGGGAATTCATGGAGCATTTGTTTATTCCTTTTGAGCGTGAACGCACCTCGACCGTCAGCAGGACCCAGGGAACAGGGCTTGGACTGGCGATCACCAAAAGCATTGTTGACATGATGGGAGGTAAGATAGCTGTCCGGACCGAAAAAGGCAAGGGCACGGAGTTTACGATTACCGTCGACTTCCCCCTGGCAGAGCCGGAAGAGGAGATCTGTTCCTGCGAAGAGGATGATATTTCGTTTGAAGGTCTGCGCGCACTGCTGGTCGAAGACAATATGATCAACATGGAGATCGCGCAGATGCTGCTTGAGCAGGCAGGGTTCCTGATCGAAACGGCTGAGAACGGGGAAATTGCCGTGGAAATGACGACGGCATCCGAGCCGGGCTACTATGATGTGATCCTGATGGATATACAAATGCCGGTCATGGACGGATACACGGCAACGAAGGCGATCCGCACGCTTCCCGATGCCGGACTTGCGGACATCCCGATCATTGCCATGACGGCGAATGCGTTCCAGGAGGATATAAAGAAAGCCGAAGAAATCGGGATGAACGGGCACATTGCAAAGCCGCTGGATATTCGAAGCATGAAAGCAACTCTGCAGCATGTACTGAAGAATGTATCAGGATGATCCGCGGTGCGCATCGCTTATGCGGGAACGGAGACAGAATAAGGAAGAAAACAAACCCATTGGCATTGAATACCGGCCTGAAAGAAGAGAAGCTGTAATTATGATTAATCTTTCCGATTACAATGATAAGAAGGTCAAAGTCTTTGTGAATGACGGCAGCACTTTTGAAGGATGGGCTACCCATAATTCGTATGAGTACAGTTACAGTGAGTTCGGCGTAGACGCGGAGTGTCTTCAGATCTGTGACTATCTTATAAGAGACAGAGAGATCGAGAGAATAGAACTGATAGACCCTTCCCCGTCGATCCGCAGCACGGAAGAGGATATGGCTATGCTCTTTTCCGTCAAACGATCCTTTTCCGAACACCTGATGCGCTGGGAAGATAACGAGCTTCCCGATAAGTACGATCATAACTGTTTTGAGTATAACGGACAGCCGACGAAGGAAGAGTTTGAACACGCTCTGGCGTTTCAAAGAGAAAGGGGAGATCATTTCATAAAGCTGCAGGGGGATCATCCGCTTTCAGATGATTTCGGACTTTCCTTAAGCATTACGCTCACCATGCAGCTTACGGGCAGCACGGATCACTGGGCCGTGAATGATGAGATCGAAATAAAAGCCCCGACATATAAAGACCTTAAGAAGATAGAACTGAAGCATTTCGGACCGGTCTACGGTGAAGACTTTGCCGCCCGCAATATGGACCATTTATATGAGTATCTGGATTTCAGAGGCGCATACATCGGTGAAAAGCTGGTCGGTGCTTATTATTTTTACTCTTCGAATGGATACACCTGTGTGGACGGACTGATCGTGGATGAGGACTGCCGGCGCAGGCATATTGCAACGACGCTCCTGAAGCATGCAGTACAGGAGGCTGCGGGAAATGTCGTCTTCCTGCATGCAGCTGCGGACGATACCCCGAAAGAAATGTATGAAAAACTGGGATTTCGTGAGGCTGACAGGCTCTATGGATACCTTTCCACGAATATCTGATTTCAAAGGATGAAAACGAGTTTAAAGAAGTGCCCGGGTCGCCCCAGGCACTTCTTTCAGGCAGAAGAAACTGCAGGTATAGTTCGTCAACGAATATCCCTATGCTTCCAGATCGAGCCGCATGAGCACCAGTTCCTGCCATCCGGTCAGACGGGAGCGGAACCCCTTGGGATTTCGCCCGTACTCCACGAAGCCCACGTCTTCATACAGGGCGAGGGCATTTTTGTTATCCGCAACGACATCCAGCTCCAGTTGGACATAGCCGGCATTTCTGGCACATGCGATGCATGCTTTTGTCAGTGCGCGTCCGATTCCAAGGCCCCAGTAAGCCTGGTCCACACTGATACCAAACTCAGCCCGGTGTTTTACTTTGGTTTTTGTGCTCACACATCCGATCCCGGCTGATGCGACAATGATCCCGTCGATCTCTGCGAGTATCTCGATCTCGTGCGGGCTTTCTGTTTTATCCTTTAAAAACTGTGCTTCCTGCTCCGCTGTCATCGTGGCTTCATCCGGGTAGGAGAGCAGATAGTCGGTCTGTGAATGGGTCAGAATGTAGATATCCAGCAAAGCCTGTCCGTCCTGTTCTGTACCATTTCTCAGGATGCAGTTTCTGCCATCCTTAAGTGTGATCATTTCATTATAAATCATTGAACGTTCCTCTTAATATAGGAGCATTTCTTTAAAATCGCAGCCTGTATGAACCGCAAGGTGCCCCTTATATAGTTGTCAGCTTATAGAGTATTTTGGAGTGACTTGCGGTCACTTGTCAATATTGTTTTGGTGACTATCTGCTGTAAAGGTATGAAACATATTGCCAACTAAATAATTTTGAGATATTGTGAATACGCAAAAGAGTGTACCGGGCATCGGACAGCAGAAAGCAGAAATCGGATATCTTGAATGAGTGAGGCCCATGGATATATCGGGACGTTTTGGGAGGACAGAGCTTCTCTACGGAAGGGAAGCAATGGAAAAACTGGCAGAAAGCAGGGTCGCGGTCTTTGGGATCGGCGGCGTCGGAAGCTATGTGGTGGAGGCGCTGGCACGGTCCGGAATCGGCGCATTAGACCTGGTGGATCATGACCGGGTAGCCCTGTCCAATATCAACCGGCAGATCATTGCCCTCGAGAGCACGGTGGGGATGTATAAGGCAGATATTGCAGCCGCGCGTGTGGCCGAGATATCGCCGGAATGCAGGGTGACAGCGCACAGGACTATGTTTTTGCCGGACACAGCAGATCAGTTTGATTTCCGGATGTATGATTATGTCGTGGATGCTATCGATACTGTGACAGGAAAACTGACCATCATAACGAAGGCAAAAGCTGCCGGAGTCCCGGTGATCTCCGCCATGGGCGCCGGCAATAAGAGGGATCCGGCAGCATTTGAAGTGGCGGATATTTATGAGACCTCGGTCTGTCCGCTCGCAAAGGTCATGCGGCATGAATGCAGAAAGCGGGGGATCGATTCTCTGAAAGTGGTGTATTCGAAGGAAATGCCGGTGCAGACGCAAACGGATGCCCGGGATGAGATCGCAGATCCGGGATCCACAGGCAGAAGAAGCATTCCCGGTTCCGCAGCGTTCGTACCTTCTGTCGCCGGTCTGATCATAGCGGGGGAGATCGTCAATGACCTTACGGCTGAATTCCGATAAAAGAAATATACATAGAAAATAATACGAAAAGCGGCAGCAGTATTGACAGCTGCCGCTTTTTTCTGTATTGTAAACCCATCTTCAATTCGAATGTGATATCTTGGGTATTTCGAAACTTCTGCGATGGTTTCCTTATTATCCTGAGTAAAAGGGCAGAAAAGAGCCGGCACAGAGCCGGTCATGTTTTGGTCTGTGTATTTCATATATCCGGACCCGTATTTACAATGCGTATAAGGAGAACTGTCCATGTCAAAAACCATGAATTATTCCACTTTCAAATCCTATGTCTGCGATCATATCCATTCCTGTCTCCCGGATCACTTTCAAAACGGAAGCGTAAAGGTATCCAAAGTGTGTGAAGCCGGAGAGGAACCGTTGGATTCACTGATCATCGAAGAGCCGGGTTGTCTGGTCTCTCCCAGCATTATTCTTGAGGACTATTATGCATCTTATGCTTCCGGTATGCCGATCGATCTCGTGATGGGTGATATCGCATCCTATCGGACAGAGTTCCGCGAGTCCGACGAGTTCGTACTCGATCCTTTGATGCGCAAGCCAGGTGCGGTCAAGCAGTTTGAAAAAGTAAAAGATAAGATCGTTCCGCGTCTCATCAACTACGAGAGCAACCGGTCTTATCTCGAGGACAAAGCCTTCAAACTGATCGAAGATCTGGCGGTGACCTATCATGTATATGTTTCCTTCAGGGATGGGACCTATTCGACTGCGGTTACCCGCGATATGCTGCGGGATTATCATATCGGAATCGAGCAGCTGCATGCGATCGCGTTGGAAAACATAGAACATATTACTCCCATGTGGTTCCGGGCACTGGATACCCTAGTGGCGGAAGCTATAGCGGAGCAGGGGCAGGATGACCGGGAGACTATGCAGAAACTGGATCTGGACATGGCAGCAGACGGAACAGTGAGGGATGACGGTACGATCGTCCTGAGCAATGCATCCCGTCGTTACGGTGCCGCCATCATGCTGGTCCCGGAGGTGATGGACCGGATGCGGCGTCTTTATGGAAAGGACTTTTATATCCTGCCCTCATCAGTCCATGAAGTCATCCTGCGTCCGCGAAACAAAGTAGATAACATTCAGGCACTCCGCTGGGTAGTCAAGGAGATCAACCGCACCGTAGTGGAAAAAGAAGAGAGACTGTCAGACAACATCTATACCTATGACTTCGAGAAACATATGTTGAAGATATGCAGAGAGAAGTAACCAGGCAGAAACCTGCCGCAAAGGCAATACCGGGCTATGCTTGCATAAGCGCGGTATTGCCAAGCGGCAAGGTCTGCATGGCAGACCGCCAGAACATGAGCAAGCAGGCCGAAGGCCGGATTGCGAATGCATCTGGCAGGTTTCTGCCGTACGAACAGAGTCGCCGGGCTATGCTTGCATAAGTTCAGCATTGCCGAGCGGCAAGGTCTGCATGGCAGACCGCCAGAGCATGAGCAAGCAGGCCGAAGGCCGGATTGCGAATGCATCTGGCAGGTTGCTGCTGTACGAACAGAGTCGCCGGGCTATGCTTGCATAAGCGCGGTATCGCCGAGCGGCAAGGTCTGCATGGCAGGTTTTTGTACCCACGCCTTCTCATTCCATGGTATACTGAAGCGGACAGGAGGGCAGAATATGGCGGATTTTACGAAGCGGGCGATCAAAGCTTCTTTTGTGAAGCTGCTGGATGAGCGGCCCATGAGCCGGATCACGGTCAAGGATATCGCGCGGGACTGCGGCATCAACCGCAATACCTTTTATTATCATTACCAGGATATTCCCACTCTGCTGATGGAGATCATCAAGGATGACATGGACCGGATGCTGCAGAAATATCCGAGTTTTGATTCTTTCGAGGATTGTGTGGAAGCTGCCATTCAGATGGCGATCGAGAACCGGCGGATCGTCATGCACATATACAATTCCATCAACCGCAATCTCTATGAACAGTTCATCTGGGAGCTTTCCGAATATGCTGTAAAACAGTATATCGCATCCGTGTTTCCGGACAGAAAGCTGAATCCCGAAGACCGGGAAATGATCATCCGCTATTATAAATGTGAATGCTTCGGGATCGTGACCGATTGGCTCGAGAATGGAATGAACGAGGATGCGATAAGGTACTTCCGCCGTATCTTTGAGCTGAAGAAGGACCAGGCGGAGGAACTGATCCGGCGCTGTGAGGAGAGTGGATAAATTTTTACGGAGATGAACACTGCAATTTCTGCTGTCATATAACGCAGGAATGATTTTAAACACATTTAGTCGTGTGCCCAAATTTCAGGCACATGGCTTTTTTTGATTCTTGGCATTGCGGTACACTTTTTGTAAATTTAGATTGCAGGAGGAGCGGATGGAGTCTGTATTCCGGATCGACAACATTTGAAAGACATGGCAGGCAGATCTCGAAAAAAGAGAAATATAGCGGATATTATTGTGGATCACAACAAAGGCATTGCTGTTTTTGTGATCCTGCTTGTTGTGCTCTGCCTGTATATTTCCAGATTCGTGGGGGTCAATTACGACCTGACGATATACCTGCCGGAGGATTCTCCTTCGAAGATCGCGATCGAAAAGATGCGGGATACGTTCGGGTATCCCGGCACCGGACGTCTGATGCTGAAGGACGTAACGATCTATGAGGCAAAGGATTATAAAGACCGTATCGAAAAAGTAGACGGTGTGGATCAGGTCATCTGGTGTGATCTGACCAATTCTATCTATTCTTCTTCAGAGTTCCTGGATACGGATGCGATCGGAGACTATTACCGTGACGGATGTGCTGTCATGGATATCACTTTTGTAGAAGGTGACACCTCCAAACGTACCCATCGGGCGATAGACGGGATCGAAGAGATCATCGGGGACCGTGGCTATATCGTCGGCATGGCTCCGACCAACAAATCCACGGAGGAGACAGTCGAAAAGGAAATGAATATGGTCCTCGGGATCTCGACTGTCCTGCTGACGATCATTCTCCTGCTGACGACTACATCGTATTTTGAGCCTGTCATTTTCCTGACGGTCATCGGCGCGGCAGTCGCTCTGAATAAAGGGACCAATATTATCCTGGGCAACATTTCCTACATTGCCAACAATATCATGGTCGTCCTGCAGATGGCGACGTCGATGGACTACTCCATTTTCCTGCTGGATACCTATGAACGTGAAAAGGAAAAAGGCCTCGAAAAGATCCCGGCACTGAAGGCGGGTCTCGCCACGACCATCCGTACGGTCCTGGCAAGCTCGCTGACGACGTACTTCGGCTTTGTGGTGCTGGTGCTCATGAAGTTCAAGATCGGCCTGGATCTGGGTTTTGTCATGTCAAAGAGCATCATCTGCTCCCTGCTGATGGTGATCTTTTTCATGCCGGCGCTTCTGCTCCTGTTTTCTGATACGATCGACCGTTTTCGCCATAAGGACCTGTTCCCGGACTTCACTTTCTTCGCCAAAGCGGTCCGCAGGATCAGTCCCTTTGTCCTGGTGATCGTGCTGGTACTTGCGCCGGGACTGTTCATATCCCAGGGCCTCAATGATTTCCGATACGGGCCGGATGCCACGAGTACCGGTGAGAGGATGCCGATCTATCAGCATACACAGGAGATCAATGAAAAATTCGGCAGATCAAACCTGATCGTGGCGATATTTCCCGATGAAGGCCGCGTAAAGGAAAAGGAGCTGGTAGACGAACTTGAAGAAAGATCTTATGTCCGTAAGGTCATGGGAATGTCTGCCTATCTTCCGGAAGGCATGTATGAGGAGATCCTTCCGCGAAGCCTGACCGAAATGTTTCATAAGGACGGGTTTGCAAGGCTCCTGATCTACATCCGTACCAAACCGGAGAGCGAGGCAGGCTATCGGTATGCTCTGGAAGTGGAATCCATCATAAGGAAATATTATGGTGAGGATGCCTATATTGCCGGCAACACCCCCACCACCATGGATATGCAGAATATCCTGAACTATGACTATACCAGGGTCAACAACATGGCGATCATATGTATTTTCCTGATCGTCGCGATCTCCTTCCGTTCCCCGGTCATCCCGATCGCCGCAATGATACCCATCATGGCTGCGATCTACCTCAATATGACTTTCCCGTACCTGCAGGGCAGGGAGCTGATCTTTATCGCATATGCGGTCGTTTCCTGTGTGCAGCTTGGATCCACCATTGATTATGCGATCCTGAGCATCGATAATTATGGCCATATACGCAAAAAGGAGCCGGATAAGGGCAAGGCGGCTGTCGCGATGACGCGGATCAGTTTTCCTTCGATCATTACCTCGGGCAGTATCCTCACGGTCTGCGGCTATACGGTCTTCTTCATTTCCACCAGTCCGGCGATCCGTGAGGTGGGGCACCTGGTCGGACGCGGCGCGGTCTTCTCGGTCTTTTTCGTAACGACTCTGATGCCGGCGGTACTGCAGATCATAGACCGCTTTATCGTCACGACCATGAAAGAACGGCACAGGCAGCGGCGGGAACTCCTTGAAAAAGGCATCCGGAAAGAGCGGGAACTTTTAAGTGAGGGGATCACGGCAGTCAGGGAGACCATCATGGAAAAGACGGAAGCCGATCCCGGCGGGGAGAAGGCAGAGACAGGCGGATCCCTGAAAGAAGAAGCGGACACAGTCAGCAAACAGCAAAAGCAGGCTGCGGGAGATGAGCAGCAGAAAGGAGGGCAGCTATGAAAAGAACAGGACGAAGCATAATAAAGCGGCATGCGGCAGCCCTTCTGAGTGCGGTCATGGTAATATCGGGACTTTGGAGCACGACGGCTTATGCTGACGCGGGCGCGGATGTCAGTGAAAAGCTCTATGTCAATATGGACTATGCGGGCAGCATTGATAAAGTCAATGTCGTGAAAGAGATCCGGTTCACTACAGGGGATACTTATACTGATTATGGCGCCTACCGGGAGATCACCAATATGACCGACCATCAGGACCCCGCTGTGCAGGAAGATATGGTCACCTGGCATCGCCCCGACAAGGGCGGAAAGCTGTATTTCCAGGGTTCAATGGATCCGGAGAGTGTAGAACTGCCGTGGACTTTTGAGGTCTCGTATAAGGTCAACGGAATAGAGACGGCACCGGAACGCGTCGGAGGTGCTTCCGGAACTGTGGAGATCGACGTCGACGCGATCCCGAATAAAAATGTCTCGAAATACATGCAGGACAATATGATCCTGCTCGTTCTGATCCCCATGGATACGAGCGATGTCTACTCCATTGACGCGCCGGATTCCATGGAGGCAAGCTTCGGCAATTACAGCGGCATCGGTTTTGAAGCGCTGCCCGGCAAGGAAGGTCATTTTACTGCCCGGTTCGGAACAGACTGCTTTGAGTCCATGGGCGTGATGATGATCATGACCCCGGTCACGGTGGGAGACCTTTCCAAGATCAAAGACCTGAAGGAACTCAAGGACAAGTTCCGTGATAATTCCAACGCCATGATGGACAGTGTGGAAGCTATTATGGACAATGTTGTCGATATGTCTTCCCAGCTTGACAGGACCAATGAGGTCCTGGATGAACTGGCAACGGGAAAGCGCAAACTCGACGAGACCAGACAGGTCATTTTTAATGGCGTGGACGTTTCGCTGCAGGACCTGCGGGATCTGAATGCGCTTCTGGATCCGCTGGATTCCTCAGTCAGGACCTCCCAGTGGATGGTCTACGATCTCAACACCCGGCTGAATGATACCAATGAGGCACTGCAGAGAACCAGCCCGGTCATGGGGACCCTGGGGAAGCGGCTCCGGTCTCTTTCCCATGAAATGTCTTCGGTCAATACCTTCAGCATCGATCCCGTGCGGGAAGACATTGCCGTGACCCGCAGCGAACTGGACAAACTGGAACAGAGCCTGATCAGGGGCGGCACGGCGGCGCGCAACCTGAGGACCATAACCGGTTCGGACGAGTTCGCTTCCGATGCGGAAGAGCTTGTGAGCAGGGCAGTCATCGACAATGCCGCTTTCGAGGAGGAATACCTTCCGGAAGCAGTGATCGGGATCATCAACGACTCGGTTTCTGATCCGGCATCTGTAACACCGTCCCAGTTGCAGGAGCTCATTCCACGGGTCGCGCTCATCCTGGATCTGTATGATCTGCTGACGGAACCCGTAAAGCAATACAGATACAGCGGCATTGCATCCCATGTGTCTACACCAGGAGATTATTATGAGATCGAGGGAAGTACAAACGGGATCGGCAGAAGCTACACTGTCACCAAGTCAGATCTTTACGGTATGATCGCAGCCTTCCAGGCGGGTATGGCCGGGGACCCAAACGCGATCCCGGCAGAGGTAGGCAGGTTCTTCGCTTCCAAAAACGTGGTACCTGATGATCAGGCAGGGATCGTTCAGGGAATTACAGGACTGGCAGCATCCGGAGGTCAGGCATCCCCTGCATCCACTGCGGAGGCTTCCCGTTTCTTTGAACGCATGAACTCCATGATGCAGCTGAAAAACGGGGCAGCTGCACTGGAAACCAGGCAATACGGCGCTGCGGGGAGCAGTCTGAAAGACAGTCTGGATGAGCTTTCGGAAGCCGGTTCAGAAGCTTTGGCTAATGCGATCACAGCGTACGCATCCGCGGATTATGATGATGTGCTCGAACAGGTGGACCGGGTGATCGGCGATCTTGATGAAGTGATGGATGCCGGCGCTGCTGTTTCCTACCAGTCCAGCCGTCTGCTGGACAGCCTGCGGCGGGCGTCTTCGAGTGTGGATGAGCTGACAGCTGTGCTGAACAGTTATTACGAAGACGTTCAGACCGCACTGATCAATGTATCGAATACGATCGGTCAGACGGAGCGGCTGGCAGGCAATTTTGCGGAAACCGCGCAGATCCTGAACAACACCCTCCGGGCTGCTTCCGAAGACTTCAGCCGTGCGGGCGATGACAGCATTGCCCTCGGCAGGGAAGCTACGGAGAATACCGGCAGGATGATCGAGAATACTAAGAAGCTCAAAGAAGCCGGCGCAGACCTCCGGCAATCCATTAATGATGAACTGGATGAGCAGGAAGCAGACAACAATTTCCTGAACATGGATCCCTATGCCGAAAAAGAATCACTGACGAGCAGCCGGAATCCGGCACCGTCTTCGATCCAGATCATCTGCCGCTCAGAAGAGATCTCCGCAAAGGAAGCGGAGGAAGACGACCTGCTGGCGGATGCCGAGATCCCGCCGGAACCCACGACATTTCCCGGCAGAGTGGCAAATATATTCAAGACCCTTTGGAGAAAGATCCTTGCGATCTTCGGACGCTGAGGTCAACGATCATGGGAAAAAGACACTGATCCCGGAGGTATGGATATGATCATGAAGGAAGGAAAAAACCATATTGCAATGCGCGTCCCGATCCTGGCCGGCATTTTCTGTCTGTGTATGGCTGCTCCGGTATCAGCTATGACCCGTCATATCGATCTCGAAGCAGACCTGGACAACATCCCGGAACACAATGCCGGAGAAGCATTTTTGCCTGATTATGTGCTGACGGATGATGATGACGGGCAGATCTCTGTGGATATGGATGCCGGACCGGAGGTGACAGCCAGTCCCATCGTTCCGTACAGTCTCAGGATCCGCATCCACTCGGACAACGGATCTTTGGACGAGGACCTTGTGATCCGCGGAAGCGGCATCCGGTCCACGTCGGTGGAATATGTTTCCGAAGATAACGAGGAAGCGGAAGGGAGGTTATTGGTCTATCCCTTTTACAGGCTGCCCGCGCCGCAGCCGTCCGCCGATCTTTCGGGAGACTTTGTCAGCTGGCCGGAAGTGCCGTATGCAGGCAAGTATGAATACCTTATCTCCTATACGGATAGAAACGGAGATACGAAACAGAAACACGGCACAACGAAGCAGACATCTGTAAGCATTGCCTCTGAGATCGCCGCATCTGCATCCGGTCAGTTTGGCTTCGCTGTGCGGGCGCTCGCAACAGAAGAGGAAGGATACACGGAGGCGGTCATACGTGATGGTACCGCTTACTGGGATGATATGAACTGGGCGGATAAATACCGTGTGAGGATCGCTTTTACAAGTCTGAACGGGAAAAGCGCAAAGCAGGAAAAGACCGTTACGGGGACTTCTCTCAATGTACAGAGCTATATCGACTCTTCCGCAGATCATGCCGTGAAGGTCACGGTGCGTGCTGTGCCGCGGTCCAATGACCATGCGTATTATAACATTGCCTTAAGCGAATTCGGCTTTGCCGGGAATGAAGCGGTGGACACGTCGGATCTCGAAGTGGACGACCCCTGGGAATTCCTCGCAGATTACAGTGCTGTCAGCGATGGCAGCAGTCATGCTTCCTATGTTCCTACCGGCGCCAGCAGCGGCGTGACAGGTGTAAACGGGGGCGCGTCAGGCAGTGGGACCTGGAAGAGGATAACCTGGAAATGGCAGTATCTGATGAACGGTGTGCCGTACAGCAGCGGATGGATCAGGATCGGAGATGCCTGGTATTATTTTGATCCGGATGGATTCATGCATACAGGCTGGCTGACGGATACCGATGGAAAGCAGTATTATCTTGAAACTAAAGTAGGCTCCGGACAAGGCAGGATGGTGACAGGGACACGGGAGATCGACGGCGTCCTGTGCAGCTTTGACGAAAGCGGCGCCCGGATATCCTGACCCGGCCGGCCCCAGACCCTGCGGAAACTGACCGCAGGGTCTTTGATTTTGCTGGCACAGTTTCGGATTTCCATGTACAATACTGGTATGAAGAAAAAAGACCTGTTCAAAAAGCGAATATTTGAGATCATACAGATCGGCAACACCAGCGACATGCCCAGCCGGACCTTTGATATCATCCTGGTTGCCGCCATTATCCTGAATATCCTGACCCTGTTCCTGGAGACTTTCGACAGTCTCTCGGCCTGGTCGGATGTATTCTT
Organism: Lachnospiraceae bacterium; assembly: GCA_017446045.1. Classification (GTDB taxonomy): domain Bacteria; phylum Bacillota; class Clostridia; order Lachnospirales; family Lachnospiraceae; genus Avilachnospira. Next base: position 12,268 of record JAFSRP010000033.1, read on the forward strand.
TGTGACAGAGAGCGTGACGATCCTGTTTTTCTGCATTGAGTATGCTCTGCGGATCTGGACTGCGGAGTTTCTTTTTCCGGGGCGCAGCAGGGCAGAGGCTACGTGGCGTTTTCTTATTTCTTTTGATGGCATCGTCGACCTGCTGACGATCCTCCCGTTTTTCTGGATGTCCGGTTTTGTGGCTTTCCGCATGCTGCGCGTCGTCAGGATATTCCATTTGTTCAGGGTAAACACGAACTATGATTCGTTCAATGTCATTAAATCTGTTATATACGAAAAAAGAAACCAACTCGCTTCCTCTATTTTTATTATCATTCTCCTGATGCTTGCTTCTTCCCTGTGCATGTACAGCGCGGAGCATGACACACAGCCCGAAGCGTTTGCCAATGCCTTTTCCGGTCTTTGGTGGAGTGTATCCACAATGCTGACGGTAGGCTACGGAGATATTTATCCTGTCACGATAGCCGGACAGATCATGGCGATCATTATAGCTTTTCTCGGCGTTGGCGTAGTGGCCATCCCTACCGGTATCATATCCGCCGGATTCGTTGAGCAGTACACAAAAGCCCAGAATGCCGCCTCTTCACTGGAGGTCAGTATCAATACGGTCATCGTGGACATTGACAGCAAATGGATCGGTCTGACGGTACGGGAGATCGAGGAACAATATCATATGGTCATAGTCGTCGTACGCAGAAACAATACGCTGCTGCAGCCGGGAGAGGACTATCGAGTACAGATGAAGGATGTGCTGGCGGTTTATCATAAGATCTCGCATACCGCATGAATCTTTGCCTGGATCATTTAAATGTAAATGAAACTTCACTTATGATTGACATATCCCTGGGGGTATGTCATAATTTTTTTTATCAATCCCATCAGGGATTCGGGATGATCATAAAGGCAGGCATACTGTATGAACCCACGCGCACCATACTCCGTATCGGACATCTGTATCATTGCGCTGTTTACCGCACTGATCTCCATACTGGCGCAGGTCAGCATACCGCTTCCCGGCGGTGTGCCCCTTACGATGCAGACCTTTGCTGTGCTCCTCACAGGGATCGTGCTGGGAAGACGGAAGGGCTGTGCAGCAGCAACAGCTTACATACTGCTTGGCGCACTCGGCGTGCCGGTTTTTTCGAATTTCGGGGCGGGTCTTTCAAGGCTGGCAGGACCTTCGGGCGGATTTCTCCTGTCTTATCCCCTGATGGCATGGATCGCAGGGTATGGCGCCGAACGTGCCAGCAAACCATACATAGCAGCGGGGCTGGCAGCTGCCAATGCGATCTGTTATGCAATGGGCTGCATCCTATTTTCCTTCATCACCGGGAGCGGCATGGCTGCGGCGCTGGCTGCCTGTGTGGTACCGTTTCTCATGGCGGATCTTCTGAAAACGATACTGGCCGGCTGGGCAGGACTTTATCTTCGAAAGACGCTCCGGCGGGCGGGGGTCCATTGATGGGATAACAGGGTATACTTCAAGCCGACCGCAGTCATGTGCACAACTGTTACGTGATATGTAAATTTTTTATAACATCCATTTTACCTTTAGACATTTATCTTAAAACGTGATAAAATAACTCGAGCTCGTTTTTTGATTGTCTTTTCGAGAGGTATACGGATGACAAAGAATAATGTTTTAGCGATCCTTATGAAAAATGAGGGCTTTGTCTCAGGTGAGGCGATCAGCCGGGAACTCGGTCTGAGCAGGACTGCCGTGAACATGGCGGTCAAGAAATTACGAGAGGAAGGATACGAGATAAAATCCGTGACCAACAGAGGGTACAGACTTATAAGTTCGCCGGACCTTCTGAATTACGGCACACTGATGGGGTACCTGTCGGAAGTGCGGATGAGGGACGTGGAGTGTTATGACATCGTTGGATCCACGAACTATGAACTATCCAAACGTGCTGTGGAAGGCGCCCATCAGGGGACTGTGATCATCGCGGATGAGCAGAGAAACGGACGTGGACGCAAAGGGAGGGCCTTTGCTTCTCCGGGCGGACACGGCATCTATCTTTCCTATCTGATGCGTCCGTCGACGGAACTGAAGAAGAAGATCGCAAATTCCCGCAATAACCTGGCCTGGTCGAGTATTACTGCCTGGACTTCCGTGACCGTAGCGGAGGTCATCGAAAAAAACTGCGGAGTAAGGCCGGATATCAAATGGGTCAATGATCTTTATATGAACGGAAGGAAGATCTGCGGCATCCTGACGCAGTCCAGTTTTGACGCCGAAGTGCTGGAAGTGCAGCATATCCTGATAGGTATCGGCATCAATGTAAGTGAACTGTATGAGGATTTCCCGAAGGAGATCCGTGATATTGCAGGCTCTGTCCTGAGTGAGAGCGGTGTTGCCGTTTCCAGAGCCAAGCTGACGGCTGATCTGATCCTGGCGATGGATGAGATGTGCAGCAGATGGCCGGAAGGTATGAACGAGTACCTGGAAAAATACAGAGACTGGAACATCGTTCCCGGTAAAAACGTGCTTGTGAATTACGGAGACAGCACCGAAGAGGTCTATGCCCTGGGGATCGACGACAGCTTTTCGCTTCGGGTGCGGGATTCTGCCGGTGAAGAAAAAAGGCTGATCTGCGGAGACGTTTCTTTAAAACTGTAATTATATAGCTGGTGCACAGTAATCATAAGCCCCGCAGGTCTCTGCGGGGCTTTGTGGGTCGCTGTGGCAGCAGGGAAAGGATATAGCGTGTTTAACATACATGACATACGGCGGGATGAACTGATGCTGACCGGTTCTTTCGCGGAACAGGGATACGACTGGTGGTGGCACAGCTTTACGGGGATACATGCGGTCACCGGCAAAGAAAAGGCTTTCTTCATTGAGTTCTTTGTATGCAATCCCGCATTGGGAAAAGCGAAGCCCGTACTGGGACAGCTGCCTGCCAACCGCAGCGCCGGGGCCAGACCTTCCTATCTGATGGTCAAAGCAGGGTGCTGGGGCCGTGATCATATGCAGCTACACCGTTTTTTCGGTTGGGATGAAGTCCGTATGAACGGAAGGGCACCGTTTAAAGTGAAGGCAGCAGACTGTCTTGTACAGGAAGACAGGCTCCGGGGATCTGTTACGGTGACACCGGAGGAAGCTGCTCAGCATCCGGAATGGATGTGCGATGCCGGCTCCATGAGCTGGGATCTGGAGGTGGATAAACAGATCGCATACAATGTCGGATACGGGGCATCTGCGCCTCTCCGGGCTCTCAAGGCTTTTGAGATGTACTGGCATGCCGAAGGCATGAAGACCGCATTTACCGGTACTGTATGTGTGAACGGGGAAACATACCTGGTGCGTCCGGAAAGCTGCTATGGATATGCAGACAAAAACTGGGGACGTAATTTCACTTCTCCCTGGGTCTGGCTGAGCTCGAATGATCTGACGAGCCGTCTGAGCGGGAAGAAACTCATGAACAGCGCGTTCGACATCGGCGGCGGAAGACCGAAGGTCTTTTTTGTACCGCTGGACCGGCAGCTGCTCAGTGCCTTCTATTATGAAGGAACGGAGTATGAGTTCAATTTTTCCAAATTCTGGACCGGCACGCTGACCAAGTTTGAAAGCAGGGAGACGGAAAAACACATCCTCTGGCATGTCCGCCAGGCTAACCGGGATACGATCATGGATACCAAAGTCAGCTGCCGCAAGGAGGATATGCTCCTTATCAATTATGAGGCACCGGACGGCAGCAAACGCCACAACCTTCTCTGGAACGGGGGTAACGGCCGCGGCAGGATCCGCCTGACAGACAGACGCACCGGAGAACTGATCGATGATATCGATGCGGGACACATCGGCTGTGAATACGGTGTATACACAGAATAAGACGGGGGTTGTCAACTTATGCTTGCCTTTGCGGTTATAATGCTCTATGATTAAATGATTCTAACAGCTGTTTAGCATCAAAGGAATATCAGGTATGAATGCTGTGATCGTAGGATGCGGAAAGGTCGGCTCCGAGCTGGCCCGCACGCTTGTCAATGACGGACATAATGTGTCTCTCGTCGACAATAATCAAAAACCCATAGACGAGATCTCGGAGGAGCTGGATGTCATGGCGCTGCTCGGAAACGGCGCGGACATCAATATCCTTTATGAGGCAGGACTTAAGACGGCGGACATTTTCATTGCGGTCAGTGCTTCCGACGAACTGAATCTTCTGACCTGTCTGATGGCCAAACAGGAGACCAAATGCGAGACCATTGCCCGTGTGCGGAATCCCCTGTATTCGAAGGAGACCAATTTTATCAAAGACCGCCTGGGTCTTTCCAAGATCATCAATCCGGAGCATCTTGCAGCCAACGAGATCTATAATCTTCTGCAGTTTCCCGCACTCAGCCGGATCGATCTGTTTGAGGGCAGTGACGTGGTGATCGCCACGATGCATGTACTCCCGGAGTATAAGTTCGTCGGCAAGAGTCTGATGCAGGCGCGGCGTGAACTGCCTGGCAGCAATACTCTGGTCTGTGCCGTCATGCGCAAGGGAGAGACGACCATCCCTTCCGGACAGTTCGTGATCGAAGCCGGAGACGACATCACGATCGTGGCTACCAGAGATGAGATGCGGCGTTTCCTCAGATCCCACGGGGTCCCCAACACACCGGCGGAAAATATCATGATCGCCGGCGGCGGTACCATTTCATACTATCTCGTCGAGAAGCTTCTAAGGCGCGGAAAAACAGTACGGCTGGTGGAAAAGGACTACAAGCGCTGTCTGGAGCTCTCGGAGACATTCCCTGAGGCGGAGATCATTCACGGAGACGGCACGGACCGGCGCTTCCTTATGAAACATGGTCTGAGCACCGCGGACGCGTTCGTCCCGCTGACCGGCATCGATGAGGAAAATATCGTCATCGCGACCTATGCCAAGAATTCCACGAAGGCAAAGATCATTACAAAGGTCACCCGGACCGATATGAATGATGTGATCCAGACCCTCAGCATCGACTCCGTTGTCTTTCCAAAACTTATCTGCGCGGATATCATCGCGCAGTATGTCCGGGCCAAAAACGCGGGTGCGGGCGGCAATGTGGCGACGCTGTTCCGCTATCTCGATAACAGCATCGAGATCGTGGAATTGGTGGCTTCTTCCGATACAGCGATCCTTGACAAACCGATCATGGATCTGAAGATCAAAAAGAACCTGATCATCGCCGGGATCATCCATGGAAAGGAATTCACAGTCCCGTCCGGTAAAGATATGATCCGGGAGGGGGATTCTGTGATCATCGTTACTACCAACAGGGGAATCGCTTCCCTGCATGATATCGTGTCCTGAGAGGTACGGGGCTTATGAATCCACTGGTCATCAGTAATATCATCGGCTCGGGACTCTGCCTGGAAGCGGTCTTTTTTGCGATCCCGCTGGTCTGTGCCCTGATCTATCATGAAAGCGTCCTGCCTTTTGTCATACCGGCGCTGATCGCGGCAGCAGCGGGCTTCCTGCTTTTGCATAATAAGGCAGAGGAGGGGGGCATGCACTCCAAGGAAGGCTTTGTATCCACAGGCCTGACATGGATCGCATGGTCCCTGGTCGGCATGCTCCCATTCCTGATCAGCGGGACCCTGACCAATGTGTTTGATGCATTGTTCGAAACGATCTCGGGATTTACGACCACCGGGTCCAGTGTGATCAAAAGTGTAGAGGACGTTGCCAAGAGCGTACTGATGTGGCGGAGCTTCATGCACTGGATCGGCGGTATGGGCATCCTGGTGTTTATGTCAGCGATCATGCGATTTACCGGCGGATCCCAGATGAACCTGATGAAGGCGGAAAGCCCCGGTCCGGTCGTTTCCAAGCTGGTGCCGAAGGCGGGAAGCACTGCCCGGGTGCAGTATGGGATCTATACCGGGATGACTCTGTTCATGATCCTGATCCTGCTGCTTCTGAAAATGCCGCTGTTCGATTCTATCTGCATCACGTTCGGCGCTGCCGGCACCGGCGGCTTCGGCGTGCTGAACAACAGCTGCGCTTCCTATACCGTGGCACAGCAGGCGGTGATCATCATCGGAATGATCGCCTTTGGAATGAATTTTACCTTTTATTTCCTCCTGCTTGTCGGTAAGTTCCGCGCGGCTTTCCAGATGGAAGAGATCCGTCTGTATCTGCTCATCATAGCTGCCGCAATTCTGACGATCACTGTCAACCTGTTGGGACAGGGCGGGTTTACTTCTATTTCCTGGGCGTTCCGGGATGCCGCTTTCCATGTGGGATCCATCATGACGACCACCGGATACGCCATCGATGATATCAACCAATGGCCACGGCTCTCCCAGGGGATCCTGGTGTTTCTGATGTTCTGCGGCGCGTGCGCGGGTTCCACCGGCGGCGGATTTAAGATATCCCGTATCCTGCTGATGGCGAGAGGTTTCAGCCGGGATATGGCAGCGCATCTGCGTCCGGATATCGTGAAGAAGGTCCATATCGACGGCAAGGTCGTGGAAGAAAACGTGCTGCGGAGCACGGGCACCTATACTTTCGTTTACATCACGATCACAATGCTTTCCGTCCTGCTGGTCGCCTTTGAAGGCAGAGACTGGCCTACGACCTTTACCGCGGTGATCGCCACCTTTAATAACATCGGACCGGGACTGGGAGAAGTCGGCACGGTCGGGAACTATGCCGCGTTTTCCAATTTCAGTAAACTGGTACTGAGTGCCGATATGCTGATCGGACGTCTTGAGATCTTCCCGATCCTGGTGCTGTTCCGCAGAAACACATGGACCAGATTCTGAGAAAGAGGCAGTGAAAATGATCAAAGCCTGCATTTTTGACCTGGACGGAACTCTGCTTGATACCTTAACTTCCTTATGGTACTGCTCGAGTGAATCGCTGCGGAAGGAAGGGCTGTGCGTGCTGCCGCGTGAAAATTACCGTCATTATGTCGGTGATGGCGCGAGGACCCAGGTGGAGCGTTATCTGAGGGATACAGAGCGGGACAGCAATGCTGATCCCGCTGTTCTTCATCCGGGCGCACTGCTGCACGACCCCCATGATCCCGGAGATTTCCCGTATTACTTCGACAGCTATATGCGTGAACTGGATCTTCATGCGGATTATGAGGTACATCCTTATGAGGGCATTCCGGAGCTTCTTGACCGGTTGAAAGCCGCCGGGATCCGTCTTGCGGTCTTTTCCAATAAGCCCGACCCCGCGACAGTACGGGTGATCCGCGGCGCTTTTGGCGGGGAACTTTTTGATATGGTCCTCGGAAAGCGGGAAGAACTGCCGAAAAAGCCGGATCCTGCCGGGGTCTTTATGATCCTGGAACAGTTGGGAGTGAAGCCGGAAGAGACACTGTATATCGGTGATACCGATACGGATATGATAACCGGAAAGAATGCCGGGCTCTTTACACTCGGCGCAGCCTGGGGATTCCGCGGAAGAAAAGAATTGGAAGAGAGCGGTGCGGACGCGGTGATCGGAAGGCCGGAAGAAATGCTGCGATATGCCGGTATCTAAACCGGTCTATGAGCAAAAAAGATCGCTGAACGCTTCGCGTTCCGGCGATCATTATCCCTAAATCTACCCCTTAAAAAGGGAGGAACCCCGAAGATGCGGAACATCAACGGGGCAAAGCATTATGAAAAAATTATTTTAGCATTGCAGTAACAACTACACTAACTATTGTATACTGTTATGTTAATCACGAAACATGGACGTTTTATGTGTCGAAAGTAAATAATATTTAAAAGAATTGTTAACATAGTGTGAATGAAAGTATATGCGCATGCAAAAATAAATCTTTCCCTGGACGTCTGCGGACGTCGTCCGGACGGGTATCATGAGGTCCGGATGATCATGCAGAGCCTGGCACTTTCCGATGAGATCGTACTGACGCCCCGGGAGGACAGTCAGATCCTGATGACCATGGAGCCCGCTGTGGAAGATATCCCGACAGACGGGCGGAACCTCATGGTGCGTGCTGCGCGTCTCATGCAGGAAAGCTGCGGGATCAGGCAGGGCGTGGACATGCATCTTATTAAGCGGATCCCGTCTCAGGCCGGACTTGGCGGGGGTTCCGCAGATGCCGCGGCAGTACTGAAGGGAATGAACCGCCTGTTTGGCACAGATCTTTCGGATAAGGCGCTGCAAAAGCTCGGACTCGGGCTCGGAGCGGATGTTCCGTTCTGTGTTATGGGAGGTATGGCTATGGCAGAGGGCATCGGCGACCGCCTGACAATGGTCCTCCCGCACGTTGTTTTTGATGGCATGCCGGTCCTTCTTGTGAAGCCGGCCCGCGGTATTTCTACAGGCGCAATGTATGCCGCGCTCGATGCGCAGCCCGATCTGCGGCATCCGGATACGGATGCCTGCCTGGATTCCATAATCAGGGGGGACCTCCTTCTGCTTTCAGAGTCGGCAGCCAACAGCTTTTCTCTTCCGGTGGAACGGGAGATCCCGGAGATCCGTAAGATCATTGATGACATGCGCCGCTGCGGTGCTTTTTTTGCCTGTATGAGCGGCAGCGGACCGACCGTCTTTGGATTGTTCCGGGCAGAAGATGCCCTTCGAAACGCGGAAGAAACGATCCGGGGAGCCGTCTACGCGGATCAGCTTTCGGATATTATCCACACATCATTTGAGACAAAAAAAACGGATCCCTGACAGGATCCGTTTTGTATTGAGTTTGTCTGACGCGGCGATCTGTCAGTCCCGGACTCAGCGGCCGGTGTCCAGCGATTCTTCCTTCAGTTTCGCAAGGACAGCTTTTTCCTGATTTCCGATATGCTTTTCCACAAGGTTCAGGCCGTTTTCCGCATCGCGCTCCGCAAGTGTTTCCACAATGGCGCGGTGATCTTCGATCAGCTCGGACCGGACCGCCCGATTCTTGGCATACTCCATACGGTAACGGTACATATTTTCCTTGAGGTTGGTCAGGATCTCCAGAAGCTTGTCGTTGCCTGCGGCATCGTAAATGATGAAGTGGAACTTCTCGTCAGCCTCCGCGATCGATACCAGGTCTCCGCCCTCAACGGCAGCTTCAAAGTCAGCTTCGGCTGCACGCAGACTGGCAATGGCTTCATCCGTGATGTTCTCGAAAGCACATTCATATGCCATTTTTTCCAGAGTCATGCGGACACGAAGTACATCTTTCAGCATTTTCTCGGAAATACCCGCCACGATAGCTCCTTTACGGGGAATCATGGTGACAAGGCCTTCCGCAGCCAGTTTGCGGATCGCTTCGCGGATCGGTGTGCGGCTGACGCCCATCTTCTCCGCCAGCTGGATCTCCATCAGGCGCTCACCCGGCTGAAGCTCACCTTTCAGGATAGCCTGCCGGAGCGTCGTGAACACCAGTTCTCTCAGGGGCATGTACTCATTGATAATAACGGTAAAATCCGATCCCATAGTGATCACCTCATCCGTATACGTGCCTGATCGACGGCACAAATCTTAGTAGTATAAGAGTACTAAAAAAAATGCAAAAATACAAGCCTATTTTTAAAAATCTTTATTTAACTGCATAGTTAAGTATTCGTTCATTTACCGCTTTCGCTCGTTCTGCGGATGTTGGAATCCAGCAGTTTGTTGTACCCGAGCCATCCGTCGGCATTCTGCGGCGCTTTGCTTTTGAATGCCTCATACATGGTTTCGACCTTGGCGTCCATGTTATCCACAAAGCTCAGGATCATTGCTTCCACGATCGCGGGCTTTTTGGGGGATCCGTATTCCAGCTCACCGTGGTGGGAAAGGATCATGTGGATGAGCTCGGCGGAGAGTTTGCGCGGAAATCCTTCGATCTTTCGGATCCGTTCACTGACGATCTGTGCGCCGATCATGATATGTCCCAGGAGCTGGCCTTCATCTGTATACTCATTATACGGGAAAGCGCTGAGCTCAGAGAGCTTTCCGATGTCATGCAGGATGGCACCGGTGACCAGCAGGTCCCGGTTGACGAAGGTATAGTGACGGGAGATGTCATCGCAGATCGTAGCGACACTTAAGGAGTGCTCCAGAAGCCCGCCGATAAATCCGTGATGGACGCTTCGGGCAGCACTGTGGCGGCTGAAACGTTTGACGAAGACCGGGTCTTCAAAGAACGAGGCCAGAAGCTTCTGCAGATAAGGGTCATTGACGGAACGGATGAGTTCCAGCATGGAAGCTTTCATTCCGTCGATATCCTTTTCCGAGACCGGAAAGTAATCCGAAGGGTCATATTGCCCGTCGGACGCCACCTGGATCCGGTGTATATTCAGCTGGTTTGCATTGTTGAACACGGTCACGCTGCCGTCGACCTGGACATAGTCCATGGCTTCGAAATCACGGATCGCGGGACTGTTCAGATCCCAGATCTTTGCTTCCAGCTGGCCGGTCTTATCCTGCAATGTCAGGCTTCCGTATTCCTTTCCGTTCTTGGTAAGGGCGATGGTCTTGGTCTTGCAGAGATAGACGCCGCTGACATGCATACCGTCCTGCAGACTTTCAATATATTTCATAAGGTCTCTCCTGTTCGGGGTGATGCCGGCGTTTCCGGCATAGAGTCCTGATTAGTATACATGATTGGAAGCTTTTTTTCAGCATTTCCTAATCATTTCGTAAAAAATATAAATGGTGAAATATGGTAGTATTAAAAGCGGAGACCTGTTCATGGGTCTTACAGACAAGTATGAGGAGAATCCGATGAGGAAGATGATCATACCGGCTGTCGTCGCAGCCGCAGGCATATTCTGTTTCAGTGCCTTTGCGGGCGGTCTGGGCAAGTCCGCAATAGTGCCCGCGCATACTCAGGCGGGACCGGGACCGGGCGTCCAGGCATCTGTAGGCTTTGCGATCACAGAAACACCTGCAGCCGGCGCGGATGCAGCCGGAAAGGAAACGACAGCCTGGGATCCCGCAAAGGCGGCCGTACCAGCCGATGCGCGCGTCATGATGACGCTGGAAGGCAGTCGCAGCGAGGATCACGGTATTTTTCGGATCTATACCCGCAGCCAAGAGACAAACGGAGGACTTGCCCCCTGGACACTGGCTTTGGAGACCGCTGCCATGAGCGGCAGGAATGGTCTGTACAAAGAAGTAGAGGGTGACAAAAAGACTCCGGTCGGCATTTTTAAGATGAACACACCCTTCGGGATCCTGCCCGCGCAGGAAGGATTCCCGTCCAATTATGTACAGGCGGATGAGCGCTTCTACTGGGTAGGGAATTCCGATTCCCCCATGTATAACCGCTTCGTACGAAGCGATATTTTCACCGAGTTCGATCCGCGGGCTTCAGAGCAGATCGTGAGGTACCCCGGATACTATAATTACTGTATCGATACCGGATACAATCCGGAGGGCATACCTTACAGGGGCTCTGCCATCTTTCTCCACTGTGTGGTAGACGGACAGAACACCGCCGGGTGCATCGCCATTCCGGAAGCGGACATGGTCACGGCGATGAAGCTGTACCGGGAGGGCACCAGTTATATGGTGATCTTTGACAGGGCTGATATCGGGGCAGTATACGCGAACTGACAGAGGAAGTATTGAAAACGGAGCGCAGGCTCCGTTTTCTATGTCTATATTGCAGTTTGGACAGTTCTAAGGTACAATACAATATTAACTTATTATGATTAGTTGCATTAAGCTAACTTTCACGCCGGGACCTTCTTTGGGATCCCGGTGACGTACTGGATAAAGGCAGGATTTTTATGAAGAAAACGGAAAAAAGATCTTCTCTCGCCGGAAAGATCATTCTGCTGCTGGTGTTGGCTGCTATCATCGCTTTGATAGTACTGCGCCTGCGCAAACCGAAGGATGAACTGGTAACGAAGCCGCTGTCTACAGTGTCCGTGGAAGCGCCGCAGTATGCGGACATATATATCCATACAGATCTCGTAGGCACAGTCATGCCCGGCGATGTGTATTATGTCGTTCCGAAGGCTGTCGGTGAGGTCCGGGAGATCTTTGTCCATCAGGGGGACCATGTGAATGAAGGCGATCCTATCTGTACGATCGACAACCAGAAGGCGATCGACGGGGCACGGATCTCGATGGATGCGGCAGAGGTCCAGGTCAATACTTTGAGTGAAAGCGTGGCGCTGGCCCGTACGAATCTGGACCGCATGGCGGCGCTGAGACAGACAGGGGATATTTCCGCACAGGCATATGAGCAGGCTAAGAGCGCCTACGACCAGGCTGTCTCCGGGTTGGAGGGCGCAAGACTGCAGTATGACGGAGCCAAGCTCCAGTATGATACCCAGGTGGAGTTCTCAACAGTGACCTCGCCGGTGAACGGTACGGTAGAGTCCACCGATATGAGCATCAATGCCATTGCTTCCCAGACCTCACCGCTTGCGGTGATCTCCTCCCTTGACGTCGCGAAGCTGGAGTTCTCTGTGACGGACCGTCTGCTGGATTCTTTGTACATCGGTTCCAAAGTGGAAGCACAGCGCCAGGGAGAGATCTACCCTGCCCATATCACCAAGATCTCCAGGCTGCCCAGCCAGACCAGCGGCCTTTATCCCGTGGAAGCTGCTTTTGACGGTCTGCAGACCATGGCGAGAGGTACCGCTGTCAAGGTGACCTTTGTTTCCGAGAAAGCGGAAAATGTTCTGACAGTCAGCACAGACAGCATTTACTATGACGGCGGAAAGTCCTATATCTATACGATCAGCTATAATGAGGATGCGGGGGTTCAGGATGAAGGCGTCCTGATCTCTGAGAACAACAGAGCCGGAACTGTACATAAACATGAGATACAGACCGGTCTTTCGGATGTGGAAAGGACGCAGATCCTGGACGGCCTTTCCGAGGATGATGTTGTGATCCGTACCTGGACTTCCCAGCTGTATGAAGGCGCGCAGGTACAGGCCAGGAGACCGGAGGACAGCTAAATGATCAGAGTCACTAAATTTGTCCTCAGGCGCCCGGTCACAACGCTGCTGGTCGTCCTTTCCCTCTTCTTTTTCGGAATTATGGCGCTTGTCAGTTCCAAACTGGAACTGACGCCGGAGATCAACATGCCCATGCTGGTCGTTACGACCACTTACCCGGGCGCCAGCCCGCGGGACGTGGATGAGCTGATCACTAAAAAGATGGAGGAAAATGTCGGAACCTTAAGCGGTATCGACACGCTGGCCGGTATTTCCAACGAGAACTTTTCACTCGTGCTGCTTCAGTATGAATACGGTACGGATATGGATAATGCCTATTCGGACCTTCGAAAGCGTGTGGACCAGGCGAGAACGAGTCTTCCTGAGGATGCCAATGAGCCGGTGATCTATGAACTGGACGTCAACCAGGTGGCATCCATGTATGTCACGATCAAAAACTCCGGTGTCAATAACATCCTGAACTATGCCAAAAAGTATGTGGTCCCGGAACTGGAAAAGCTCGCTTCTGTCGCGTCGGTCGATACTTACGGCGGGCAGCAGGACTATATCCGGATCTGCCTGAGCCCTGAAAAGCTGGAGCGGTATCATTTGGATATCAATTCCGTCGCTCAGCTGGTGGGTGCCGCTTCCTTCACGATCCCCGCCGGATCCACGGGTGTCGGCAACACGGATATGAGCGTTTCCGCCGGTGTGAAATATAAGACACCGGAAGAGCTGAAGCGGGTCCCGATCACCTACGGCGGCGGCAATATCATCTATCTTGAGGATATCGCGGATATCTACCGGGCACAGAAGAAACAGAGCGCAGTCGGCCGCTATAACGGCGAGGACGTGGTGATGCTGGGCCTGAACCGCAATCAGAAGTATACGGCGGTCAATGTCTCAAGGGCGGCAAAAAAAGTATTTGAAGAGATCAGGGCAGATGACCCCAACGTAGAATTCATCATCGTCAATGACAGTGCCGACGACATTATGGGCTCCATTGAAACGATGCTGAAGACCATGGCAGCTGCAGTTGTGATCTGTACGATCGTATTGTTTCTGTTCTATGGCGATGTCAAGGCGTCCCTGATCGTAGCCACTTCCATCCCCATCTCCATTCTGACTGCTTTTGTCATGATGTGGGCGAGGGGATATTCCCTGAATGTCATCACCCTTGGCTCCATGGTCCTCGGTGTCGGTATGATGGTAGATAACTCCATCGTTATCCTGGAGTCCTGTTTCCGGTCCATGGAAGCGCATCCGGGTCAGACGTTTGAGGATTATATGCATTCCGCGGTGGATGGCACGGGAATCGTGGCAGCCAGCGTATTCGGCGGTACGCTTACGACCTGTGTGGTCTTCCTGCCGCTGGGCTTCCTTGCAGGGCTGTCGGGACAGTTTTTCCAGCCGCTGGGCATGACCATCGTGTTCTGCATGGTGGCATCGCTGCTCTCGGCAGTGTCCCTTGTTCCTCTGTGCTACGTATTCTATAAACCGGTGGAGCGGGAGAGCGCGCCGGCTTACCGCTTTATTCGCAACCTGCAGGGGGAGTACCGTGACATGATGGAGGGCATCATGCGTCACAAGAGGATCGTTATCGCGGTCACGCTCTTCCTGTTTGCGGGTTCCATTTTCCTTGCGACCAGGCTCGATATGAAGCTGATGCCGGAGATCGATCAGGGCCAGATCAGCATAACCGTCAGCATGAAGCCCAACCTCAACATGGATACCCAGGAGAAGACCTACCGGCAGATCGAGGAGTTGATCAGTGCGGATGAGGACCTGGACAGTTACATGATCTCTTCCGGCGGCGGATTCATGACCGGCGGTTCCGCGAGCCTGACGGCATATCTGAAGGATGACCGTAAGAAGACGACCGATGAGACAGTCGAGATCTGGAAAAAGATGCTGCAGGATGTGGATAACTGTGATCTGAGCGTTTCAGCCTACTCGGAGACGAGCATGATGAATATGAGCGCGGGATATTCACAGACACTGAACGGCGCGGATTACGATGCGCTGAAGACGGCGTCCGACAGGATCACTGCCGAACTGGAAAATGATCCGCGTCTGACCTCTGTGTCGTCTTCCCTCGGCAATGCGTCCCCGATCATCAAGATCAACGTGGACCCTGTCCAGGCTGCCGCGGAGGAATTTGTTCCCGCACAGGTATCCGGCGGTCTGTATACGATGCTGAACGGTACGGAAGCCGATAAGATGGAGCTCGACGGTGAATCCCTGTCGATCCGGGTGGAGTATCCGGATGACCAGTTCGATACGATCAACAAGGTCAGGGATATCCGCCTGACCTCCGCATCCGGCAACACGGTATACCTTAAGGATATCGCGGAGATCACCTTTGAAGACAGCCCGCTGTCGATCCAAAGGACCGACAAACAGTATACCGCGGAGATCACGGCAGGTTATACGGATCTCGCAAACCGTATGACGGCGATGGATATACACGACAACGTGATCCTGCCAAACCTGACGGACGGTATACATGAGCAGGAGAACTCCAGGATCGAGATGATGAATGAAGAGTTCGGCAATCTTTTCCGCGCGATCCTCATCGCGGTCTTCCTGGTCTTCGTAGTCATGGCAGCGCAGTTCGAGTCGCCCCGTTTCTCCTTCATGGTCATGACGACGATCCCCTTTGCCATGGTGGGATCTTTCGGATTCCTGTGGCTGTTTGATATTCCGCTGACCATGCCGGCACTGATCGGTTATCTCATGCTGATCGGCACGGTCGTCAACAACGGTATCCTTTATGTAGATACCGTCAACCAGTTCCGTGAGGAAATGCCGCTCGAGGACGCCCTGATAGAGGCAGGAGCGATCCGTCTCCGGCCGATTCTGATGACGACCCTGACTACGGTCCTGGCCATGCTGCCTATGGGTCTCGGGATCGGCAGATCTGCCGAGCTGATGCAGGGACTTGCGATGGTCAATATCGGTGGCCTGCTGACATCCACGATCATGGCGCTGTTGGTGCTGCCGGTATACTATTATTACATGACAGGCCGGAAGAAGCGTGCGGCTCTGGAGGCGAAACTGGGGTCAGAGCCCGATGAAAAAGGAGAGATCAATGACTGAAGTTTTCAATAAAAAAATACGCCGTGTGATGGCAGTTCTGGGCACCGCACTGTTTTCGGGCGCGATGGCGCTGTCCGTTTCGGCTGCGACGCCGGAATTCGCGCGCAGCGAGGAAGAGTGGGCACACCTCAGGGACAACGTCCTGGAGTGGTATGAGATCGAGGACCTGATCCATGAGTACAACGCGACTGTCCTGAAAAACCGGGAAGATCTTTCCAAGGACGAACGGCGCAGCATGGATGCCGAGGAACTCCGTGACTATCTGCTCAGTGAAGCGGATGACATGGATTCCATGGCGGATTATGCGGACAGCGCTATGGTGGCTGCTACATTCCGCACCCAGGCGAATGCGCTCCGCAGCCAGGCTGACAGCAATGTGACTGATTTTGATATCATCCGTCTCGACTATGAAGTGATCGAGAAAAACCTGTTCCGGACAGCACAGGACCTGTTCGTCAATTATTATACCGCCTTGGCGAAGAAGGCGGGCGCGGAGTCGGGTGTCGCTTATCTGGAACGGGCATATGCGTCTGCCGTGAACCGCAGAAACGTCGGAATGGCGACAGAACTGGATGTACTGACAGCACAGGAGAGTCTGGAAAACGCGAGGGCTGCGCTGGTGGCGAACGAGACGGAAGTCCGTACCTCACTGACCAACCTGCAGGTGCTTTGCGGATGGGGTTATGACAGCGCGGCAGAGATACGCGAAGTCCCGGAGGTGGATCCGGCTTCTTTTGCGGGGATCGATCCCGAAGCGGATCTGGCACAGGCTCTTGCGGCAAGCTATACACTGAAGACGGATGAGATCCGGCTGAAGAATGCGCGCAGCTTTTATCCGGGGCTGTCCGAACAGTATGAGAGTCAGCTGGCAGCGGATACCAACACCTTTAAGGTCGGATTCCGCGGGGCTTATGACAGCCTGATCAATGCGGGACTGGCATACAGCAACGCCTGTGCGGACCATGCCCTGAAGGCACAGGATCTGGCTGCGGCCGAGAGGAAGCTTTCGCTCGGACTGATCAGCCAGATGGAGTATGAAGGCGTTCGCAACGACCTGATCACCATGCAGACAGCAGAACGTACAGCCTACCTGGCGATGGTCAGCGCAAAGGCGGCATATGACGCTGCTGTCAGAGGGATCCTGTAAAGACCATGAAAAGAATCTGCAGATTAAAAATCAATATAGCGGTATTTCTGGCTTCTGTCAGTCTGGGGTGCGGCGCGCTGTGCTTTCCGGCGAAGGCGGCGCCGACCTATGACGATCTTCCGGAGGGCATGACGGCAGAGCGGCTGACACAGCTGAATGATGCCGTGATCGAATGGGACGAGATCGAGGACCTTGTGGTCTACTGGAACCCGACGTATACACGCTATTTCAATGCGGCACAGAGTAATGTGACTGAGTTGAAAGCGGGCTACAGCGATTTTGTGGATGAGGTACGGGACCAGCTGGAAGAGATCGACGGCGCGATCGAACAGATCCGTACTTCTCAGGAGATGATCTCTTCCCTTCCCGGCAGCATGGTGCCGTATGGCGGCGCGGTCATACCCAAAGACGCTGCGCTGCAGGCACTGCAGGATGCGCTGAACCAGACGAAGGAAGGACGGAGGCAGCTGAAAGGCGCTCTGCACTCCACCAAGACCGGTCTGAACCGTTCCGATAAATCGATCGATATCCGGCTCCGTCCCTTAAGAGAGCAGATGATCTCAGTGGTCCGCGGTCTGGTCGTTTCCTACAAGCAGCTGGAGACCAACCGGACCATGGTCGCCAAACAGGTGGAGCTGTACCAGACGATCTATACGACCCAGCAGCATATGTTTGCACAGAACATGGCGACAGCCCTGGATGTGCAGGCATATGAAAACCGGCTGAACAGTGCGGTACAGAGTCTTGCGCAGATCGACGCCGGACTTGCGCAGCTGCGGAAAAATATTGCCCTGCAGTGCGGATACAGACCTGATACCGAGGTGGTGATCGCTGATATTCCCGCGCCCGATGTCCATTTTCTGGAAGGTCGGGATTATGCGGCTGACAGGCAGTGTGCCGTCAGCGGCAATCCGGAAGTGATCGAAGCCGGCAGGGTGAAGAACTTTTCGAGTTACGGCTTCCAGCTGCGGGACCTTTCTGAGAATGAGGCAACCGGTAAGGCTTCCGCAAAAATGGATACGCTGTATGCCGAGATACAGAAGCAGACCGCGCTCTGTGAGGCTGCGGAGATCTCCCGCCAGAAGGCGGAACGGACCAGAGACAGTGCCGAGAGACAGAATGCGCTGGGGCTTCTGGGCCGGAGTGAATACGAGGGGCTGCAGATGCAGTACATCAGCTACGAGGCGGCTGCCAGACTGGCTACCCTGAACCTGACACAGGCGATCGATACATACCTGTGGGCACTGAGAGGAATCATGACGTTAGAATGAGCAGAAAGATAGCTTTGATCGATTATTATTACCTGACAGAGGAGAGACAGCGCAGGATCCGGGAAACCGCTGCCCGCGGCGGATTCGAGGTGGTCTATTTTAAGTCTCTGGATGCGTCCAGGGGTCATCTCGAAGACTTTGAGATCGTGTTTGGCGCCATGGGACGGCGGACGATCCGGGAGGCGGTCAGCTGCAGGTGGTTCTGCGCCGGCCGAGTCGGGATCAATACGATATGCGACGAGAGTCTCTATGCGGATCCATCCGTGATCCTCACAAATTCACCCGGTGTGCATTCGGTATCGATCGCCGAGCATCTTATCATGTGCGCGCTGATGCTGCTCAGGAAGCAGTATGTATATGCCGAGCCGATGCGGCGCGGTGAGTGGGATTTGGAGCAGAGAAAGATCGGTTCTCTGCTGGGAAGCCGGATCACAGTCCTCGGTACGGGCAGTATCGGTACCGCGTTTGCCGACAGGGCACGGGCGTTCCGCCCTGCAGTCATCACCGGGATCCGGAGGGATCCCTCCCGGCTGAATCCTTCATTTGACCGTATCGCTGGTATTGATGAGCTGAACAGCATCCTTCCGGAGACGGATATCCTGGTGATGTGTCTTCCCGAGACAGATGAATCGGTCGGTGTGCTCTCGGCGGAGCGGATCGCGCTTCTGCCCGCACAGGCCTTCGTTATGAATATCGGCAGGGGCAGCGCAGTGGATCAGGACGCATTGGTCACAGCCCTGCAGGAAGGAAGGCTGGCCGGCGCCGCCCTGGATGTGATGACGCCGGAACCGCTGCCTGCGGACCATCCTTTAAGAAAGATGGATAATGTTATCCTGACCCCTCATATCGCCGGTATTCCCAACCTGGACTATACCAATGATATGATCGTGAATGAGTTCTGCGAAGACCTTGCGCGGTATATCGACGGCAGACCCCTGAAGTATACGATCGACCGCAGCAGAAGATATTGAAACAGACCGTTGCGACGGCGGTGTTTTTGTTGACAAGGATCCGCTTTAACGCTAAAATATACTGTTGTGTTATGTGGTTTTATAAATATATCGTAACGTTCCGGTTACTGTTTTTATAATAAATCGCACAATGACATATCTATAAGGAGGTACAAGATGAACCCACTGGTGCTCGCCGTGGTCATGCTTGTGCTTATTGCAGCAGCCGCCGGTCTGGCTTTTACATTCGGAAAAAAGCAGGCGACGAAGGAATATGAGCTTAAGGTCGGTTCCGCGGAAACAAGGGCCAGAGCCATTATCGATGATGCAGTAAAAACAGCAGAGACCAAGAAGCGTGAGGCGCTCCTCGAGGCGAAGGAGGAGGCACTCAGAAACAAGAATGAGTTTGAAAAGGAACAGCGGGAACGCCGCAAGGAGATCCAGCAGCAGGAGCAGAGGCTTCTGAAGCGCGAGGAGAACGCAGAGCGTCTCCAGGCTGAACTGAGCAAGAAAGAAAAGGAACTCAACACCAAGGACAATACCCTGAACCGCAAGGCGGAGGAGATCCGCCGCATGCATGAGGAAAAGGTCCATGAGCTGGAACGGGTATCCGGACTGACAGCGGACCAGGCCAGAGAAGAGCTTCTGAATTCCGTCAGGGATGACATCAAGCACGATACGGCCAAGATCATCAAAGAATATGAAAACATTGCCCGCGAAGAAGCGGACAAGAAAGCCAAGGATTACATCGTTACGGCCATCCAGAGATGCGCCGCAGACCATGTGGCAGAAACCACTGTTTCCGTGGTCCAGCTTCCCAATGATGATATGAAGGGAAGGATCATCGGACGTGAAGGACGAAATATCCGTACGCTGGAGACTCTTACCGGCGTCGAACTGATCATAGATGATACACCGGAGGCGGTCGTTCTTTCCGGTTTTGACCCGATCCGCAGGGAGGTCGCAAGGGTCGCCCTGGAGAAGCTGATCGTGGACGGGCGGATCCATCCGGCCCGCATCGAAGAGACCGTCGAAAAGGCAAGAAAAGAAGTCGATAATACCATCCGTGAAGAGGGAGAAGCAGCCGTTCTGGAGGCAGGCGTACATGGTCTGAATTCCGAGCTGGTCAAGCTTCTCGGCAGGATGCGATTCAGGACATCTTACGGCCAGAACGGCCTGAAGCACAGCGTCGAAGTCGCGCAGATCTCGGGACTGCTGGCTTCGGAGCTTGGTTACGATGTGCGTATGGCGAAGCGCGCAGGACTGCTGCATGATATCGGCAAAGCAGTGGACCATGAGCAGGAAGGTACACATGTGCAGCTTGGCGCGGAGATCTGCCGCAGATACAAGGAGCCGGCTGTCGTGATCAATGCGGTAGAGTCCCACCACGGAGATGTACCGCCCTCTAATCCGATTTCGTTCATCGTTGCCGCGGCGGATGCGATCTCTGCATCCAGGCCGGGTGCCCGCAGAGAGTCCCTGGAAGCATATACCCAGAGACTGAAGAAACTGGAAGAGATCACCAACTCCTACAAAGGCGTCGAGAAATCCTTCGCCGTGCAGGCGGGACGTGAAGTCCGCATCATGGTGGTGCCTTCCGAAGTGAGCGAAGATGATATGACGATCCTGTCCAGAGATATCGCGAAGCGTATCGAGGATGAGATGACCTATCCGGGACAGATCAAGGTCAATGTGATCCGTGAGACACGGGTGACAGCAACAGCACGTTAATTCAATCATTTATTATTTACTGTTCAGCATCAGTCCAGCTCCATTCGGAGTTTGGCTTATGCTGAACAGTTACTGTCAAAGACCATGTATCAGGTAGACTTTCATAAACCAATCCATGTGCATTTTATCGGCATCGGCGGCATAAGCATGTCCGGCCTTGCAGAGATCCTGCTCTCCGAAGGGTTCACGGTCAGCGGGTCCGATATGAAGGCATCCGAACTGACGGACCATCTGAAGGAGAAGGGGGCGGTGATCGCCATCGGTCAGAGGGCAGAAAATATCACCTCTCCGGATCTGGTCGTCTATACCGCGGCGATCCGTCCGGACAACCCTGAGTTCCGGGAAGCAGTCGATCGCGGTATCCCCATGCTGAGCCGGGCAGATCTTCTCGGTGAGCTGATGAACAATTATCGCGAGGCGGTCAATATTGCCGGCACCCACGGCAAGACTACTACCACTTCCATGATCACCAATATCCTGCTGGAGGCGTCCAAGGACCCGACTGTCAGCGTCGGCGGGAGCCTTGATTCGATCGGAGGCAATGTCCGCATCGGCGGTTCCGATCTATTTGTGGCAGAGGCGTGTGAGTATACCAACAGCTTCCTGAGTTTTCATCCCACCATTGCCGTGATCCTCAACGTAGAGGCGGATCACCTGGATTTCTTCAAGGATCTTGACGATATCCGGAAGAGTTTCCGCCGTTTTGTGCAGACCCTGCCCCAGGATGAGCGCGGACTGCTCGTGCTCAACGGCGACATCACCGACAGGTCGTTCTTTACGGAAGGGATGGGCTGCAGTGTGGTGACTTTCGGCTCTTCGGAAGACTGTGACTATTCAGCTCGTGACATCGTTTTCGATGAGCTGGCGAGGGCGTCCTATACCCTGCTGAGATCCGGCAGGGAGGCCGGGCGTGTACATCTGGGCGTTCCGGGTGAGCACAATGTCTACAACTCCCTTGCTGCCATTGCGGTGGCAGACCGGCTGGGCATCCCGCTTGCGACAACGCTGAAAGGCCTGGAGTCCTACACGGGCGTCCGGCGCCGTTTCGAATACAAGGGCAAAGTCAACGGCTTTACCATACTGGACGATTACGCCCATCACCCGCAGGAGATCACAGCGACGCTTGCGGCGGCGGCGCGATATCCGCACAGAAAGATCCACGTGATCTTCCAGCCGCACACCTATACCAGGACCAAAGCGCTCCTGCCCGAATTTGCCGAAGCACTGATGGCGGCGGATGAAGTGATCCTGGCAGATATCTATGCGGCGCGAGAGAAAAATACCATCGGGATCAGTTCCGCGGATATCGGAGATCTGATCAATACATCCGGTGGACGGGCAGTCTACATTCCCACCTTTGAAAAAATAAAACAATATGTTCTGGAAACAGTACAAGAGGGGGATTTGTTGATAACTATGGGTGCGGGAAACGTCGTAGATATCGCAGATCAGCTGATTTCTGAATAGTTATCCACTTTATCCACAGAGCTGTACACAAATTATGTCAATCGGCCCTGTGGATTTTATTTTCGGGAAAAGCTCGAAAATAGCGTGTTTGGTCAGAAAATATCCACTTTATCCACAACTTATTTATGGTAACCGTGCTGCTATTTTCAATTCAACCTGCCTGTGTTAATATATGCGGGAAGAGTGGTTTTGGAGCAGTTTCAGCAATGAGTTACACAGATCTTTTTCAAATCGACGCAACAGTAGTTGCCAACGAGTTTTTAGATAAATACATGCCCCGTGCAAACGGTGATTATGTCAAAGTTTACCTTTATCTCCTTAAGAACCGCGTCAGTGGGATCGATGTGGAAACGATCGCAGAGCATCTGCAGCTGACGGAAGGTGACGTACGCCGCGCTATCCGTTATTGGGAGGATCAGGGTATCGTTTCCATAGGGGAAGGTTCGGACGGAAAGGCAGACAGGACTCCGCAGAAGAAGCAGGAGGCACAGGCAAAGTCTGCGCCTCAGCCGGAGGTATCCGAGGCCGAGCTGCGCAGCCATTACCGCAAAGCAGAAGGCAAGGAGGCGCTCGACCGTCTTTCAAAAGATGCTGAGTTCGGCGAGCTCCTTTTTATCGTACAGAAATACCGTTCCAAGATCCTGACAGAGCGGGAAGAGCAGATTCTGGCTTACCTCTATGACGGACTGAAGCTTCCCTGTGACGTGTTGGATTATCTCGTCTCCTACTGTGTCGAAGCCGGCCATAGCGATATGAGATATATCGAAAAGACCGGTCTGGACTGGGCGCGCAGAGGGATCCGGGATGTCCGGGCCGCGCGGCAGCGCACCAGGGAATTTGATGCGGCTCGTGAGGAAAAGGCCGGCAGAAGAACAGCAGCATCCAGCCGGCAGGGCATGACCCGTGAGACGGATCTGGACGCGCAGCTTCTGGATAGGATCATACAGAGGAAATTGATGTAATGGCACTGACCAGAGAGCAGTATGATGAGATCATGAGGACCTTAAGCGACCGCCGGAGCGCGGCGCTGGCCCGGCAGAAAGAAAGGCAGGAAGCAGTAGAGAGACAGCTTCCTGCTCTTCGTGATTATAACGATAAAATTGCCGGCCTGTCCCGGCAGGAGGTAGAAGCCCGGCTGCACAGGGACAGCAGTCGGGTGGAGATGCTGCAGGCAGAAAGGCGGCAGCTGGTCCTGGAAAAGGATAAACTCCTGCAGGAGGCGGGCATCAGCCCGGATTATGCTCAGGTCGCGTACTTCTGTACTAAGTGTAAGGATACCGGATACCATGACAATGAGAAGTGCGGCTGTATGCGCCAGCTGGAATCGGAGCTGCTGAACCGTGAAGCAGGGCTGCCGGAACTTCTCGCCCGTGAGAATTTTTCCACTTTTGACCTCAGCGTATTTGATGATCGTCAGCCGCTGTCGGAACTGATGCCGGGAAGAAAGATCACCCAGCAGGAATATATGCGGTCAGATATCCTTCCCGTCATACGGCAGTTCCTGATCGGGTTTGAGGAGCCGGGGAGCCATAACATCCTGATGATCGGCCCTCCCGGCACCGGCAAGACTTTCCTTTGCAACTGTATCGCCCGGCGCCTGATCGAGCGCCAGCATACGGTGATGTATGAACGCGCGGACCGGCTGTTCGGAGCGATGACGAAAGAGCATTTTGCGCGGGAAAAGGATGAGACACAGCAGCAGCGCTTTGAACGGATCGGAAGCTGTGAGCTGCTGGTCCTCGATGATCTGGGGACAGAGTTCATGACAGATTATACAAAAACAGAGCTCTTTTCCCTAATTTCCAATAGACTTTCGGGCGGGTTATCTACTATAATATCATCGAATCTGTCAATGAATCAGATCAAGAACATTTACAGTGAGCGTATCTCTTCCAGATTGATGGGAGAGTACAGGCTTCTTCGGTTTTTCGGCGCAGACCTCCGTCTGACACGCAGACAGTAAGCGCTGTTTTCGGCACGGGTCTTCAGACTAATACTTTTAAGGAAAGGACAGAATGATGAGTGATCGTGAGCAGATTTCCGGCATCAGTGCCGAAAAGGCTGTGATCAGCCCGGAGTTCAGCAAAGCAAGTGATATTGAAAAGGAGACAGCGCCTGTCGGCCCGATCGGACTGATAGCCCTGAAGGGGACAGAGAATCTTGCTGCCGTCATTAACTCCTTCCTGGTCGAGTGGCGCCGCGAGCGCGGCCTGCAGGAACGGCAGAGCCTGCTCTTCGCCGGCTATGAGAAAGACAGTTACATCCTCAATGCGGAGACCGTCCGTTTCGGCTCCGGTGAGGGAAAAGGCATCGTGTATGACGTATCCCGCGGTGAGGATCTGTATTTTCTGGTAGATGTCACGAACTATTCCATCAGCTACAAAGTCGGCGGTATCCGCAACCATTATTCACCGGACGACCACTATCAGGACCTTAAGCGGCTGATTTCCGCAGCAGCAGGCAAGGCGAAACGCATGACCGTGATCATGCCCTTCCTGTATGAAGGACGGCAGCACAACCGCAGCAGTGAGCGAGAGTCTCTGGACTGCGCGCAGATGCTGAAGGAACTGGTCGGCATGGGCGTAACGAACATCATTACCTTTGATGCCAACGATCCCAGAGTGCAGAATGCCATTCCGCTTCACAGCTTCGATACGTTCTCGCCCACGTACCAGTATATCAAGGCTCTTTGCCGCAACTACAGCGACATTGATTTCGACAGCGAGCACCTGACCGTCGTCAGCCCGGACGAGGGCGGTATGCGCAGGGCGATCTATTTTGCCAATGTGCTTGGTGTGGATATGGGCATGTTCTATGTCCGCAAGGATTATTCACAGATGATCAACGGGAAGAACCCCATCATCGCGCATGAGTTCCTCGGGCCCGATGTTGCAGGCAGGGATGTTATCATCGTAGACGATATGATCTCCTCCGGTGACACCGTCCTGGATGTCGCGCTCCATCTGAAGGAGAGGAATGCGCGCCGGGTATTCGCGTGCGTGACTTTCGGCCTCTTTACCAATGGTCTTCATGAGTTTGACGAAGCCTACAGGAACGGTATCATTGACAAGATCTTTACGACCAATCTGATCTATCAGTCTCCGGAACTTTTGGCTAGGGAATGGTATGCCAACGTCAATATGGGCAAGTATATCGCCCTGATGATCGACTTGCTGAATCATGATTATTCCATCAGCAAGCTCTTGAACCCGACAGACCGGATCAACCGCCTGCTGGCCGACTACCGCCGGAAGAGAAATGACAAAGTGCAGGAATAATGACAATTTCTCCAACAGGGTGAGGATCTACAGTTTTTTGCTGACCGTGCTCGTGATCTGGATACACGCCGTGCAGCCTTCTCTGGTATATCCCGAGGGGGAACCGGGCGGCAGTCTCTGGATCACGGCGCAGCGGACACTGGGCACATACCTCGGACAGATCGCTGTTCCGGGGTTTTTTGTCATCAGCGGATATCTCTTTTTCCGGGATGCCGGAAAACTGGACAGAATAGGAAAAGCCGGTCTGCGCGTGGAGGGAGCGGACCTGCCGGCGGATGATCCCGCGGCGTTTTTCCTGCGGAAATGGAAGAGCCGTATCCGGTCACTGGTCCTCCCGTATATCGTCTGGAATCTGATCTATTATCTGATCTATCTGGCAGCCGGCCGGGCGGACATTTCCCTGCGAACGGTCGCGGAAAGCCTGCTGCTGCATCGTTACAATCCGGTCTTCTGGTATCTCGGGCAACTGATCATACTGACTGCCCTGGCACCCGTCGTCTGGCTGCCGGTCCGCTCTCGGAAAGCCGCTCTTCCGGTGCTGGCTCTGCTTTTCGTTCTGGCGGTCTGTTATGCTTCTCTACCTTTCCACATCGTCAATGAAGATGCCCTGCTGTATTATGCCGTGGGCGCGGCTGCGGCGCTTCACTGCCGTACACTGGTGGAGACGGATATAGAGAAACTTCCGCAGAGAGGATCTGCACAGAATCCGGACGGCAGTACTGAAATACGGAAAAATCACGATAAAGATTCGAAGAAAAAAGAAATAGAGGAACGAATTCGAAAAGGAATGGATCAAGAACGAAAAAATCCGCAGAGGACTCAGTGGAAGCGGATCCTTTTGTGGAGCGGTGCGCTTTTCCTGATCCTGTCCTCTGCGGGGGATTACGGAAGCTGGTACGGGTTTAATTACCTGCGCCTGGTAGGTTCTGTCGGCTGCCGTGTCAGCGGCGTGATCATGCTTTACGCCATACTTATGATGACGGAAGCGGGCAGCAGTCCGACGCCTCTCTGCATGGAGTACAATTTCTTCACATACGCGACGCATTATCTGGTACTTCGCCTGGTCCAGCATCTTGCCGCGCTGATCTGGGACAGCGCGCTGTTGTCTCTGGCGCTCTATCTGGTGATGCCTGCGATCTGTATCGGGGCCAGCGTGATCGTTGCCCGCCTGCTGGAGCGCTATGTTCCCCGGATCTTCTCGGTACTTGTCGGCGGGCGGACCTGAAAAACAGCTGATGATCAGTTCAGGATCTGTCGGGTCCATCGGCCCGAGGCACCGGCAGGCAGTACAAAGGAAGTGCAGCCGACCGGGAGTCCGATCTCTCCTGACTCTGCATGGCCTCCAAAGCGCCGGCTGACTGCCAGGTCCAGCATGTAGGTAAGCACGCCTGCCTGCAGTCCGGTGGTATAGCTGTTGACCAGGACGAAAAGAGGCGAATCCGAGAGAATGCCTGTGCATAGTTCGATGAAGGGATAAATACTTTCTTCGATCTTCCAGATCTCACCTTTCGGACCCCGTCCGTAAGAAGGCGGATCCATGATGACCGCGTCATAGGTATTGCCACGGCGGATCTCCCGTTCCACAAACTTTCTGCAGTCGTCTACCAGCCATCGTATGGGAGCATCTCCCAGGCCGGAAGAGACTGCGTTTTCTTTTGCCCAGGCGACCATGCCTTTGGAAGCATCCACATGGGTGACCTCTGCGCCCGCAGCGGCGGCGGCAAGCGTGGCGCCTCCTGTATAGGCAAAAAGGTTAAGTACACGGACCGGCTTTCCTGTGTGTTCTATCCTTTCCCGGATGAGAGAATAGCTCCAGTCCCAGTTGACTGCCTGTTCGGGAAAAACGCCGGTATGCTTGAACGCAAAGGGCTTTAAATGGAACGTTATGGTTCGTGCTTCTGTATCCGAGGAAGAAACTTCCGTATCCTGACCGAGCGTATAATGAATATCCCAGGTCTCCGGAAGATCGATGAATTCCCACTCTCCGCCTCCCCTGGAAGAACGATGATAGCGGGCGTTGGGCGACGACCAGCCCCGAAGGTTCCGGCGGCTCTCCCATATGACCTGGGGGTCCGGCCGGATGAGGAGATAACCGCCCCAGTTCTCGAGCTTTTCCCCCAGTGAAGTATCCAGTACCTGATATTCTGTCCAATGATCTGCGATCCACATAATCCTTCTCCCTGTCATGAAGCTTACTGTCATTGTAATGAATTTTCCGCAGGGAATCAAGGCATCCCTTTATGAATGCCGTCTGGTCGGACTTTACATAAGATATTCGTAATTAATTAGAAAGTTTTTATATCTTGTATCTACTAGATATTGTTGATATACTTCAAACTAGACCACGGTATTGGTGGATTTGTTCCGCGGCGGGCGGTTTTCCGCCCACGCTTATTAATAAGGAAGTTTCTATAAGACAGGAGATCATGATGAAGAAGTGGATGACGGTTCCGGTTGTTGCAGCAGCTGCGATGCTCGCTTTGTCGGCGGCAGCATTTGCTGACGGATGGACGAAGGAGAACAACCAGTGGGTCTACTACCAGAACGGATATAAGGTGACCAATGACTGGCGCACCAGCGCTGACGGCGGTTATTATTATCTGGATGGCAGCGGCAACATGGCAGTCAACAGTTTCATCGATTATGATCGCTATGTTGACGGGGAGGGCCGGATGGTGACTTCCGGCTGGAGACAGATCGATGGAAAATGGTATTACTTTGACAGCAACGGCAAGCTGATCCGCGAGAAGTCCAAACAGATCAACGGCGTCTATTATTTCTTTAATTATGAAGGATATATGGAGACCGGTTGGGTCCAGGACAGCAACGGAGAATGGTATTACTGCGATCCAGGTGACGGACACCGCCTGAGCGGCGTTTGGAAGTATCTCGAGCCAGCCGAGGAGATGTCTGTAGATGACTCCAATTCATCCATGCTGGACGATGGCGTATACTGGTACTATTTCCAGTCTTCCGGCAAGATGGTCAGGGGCGATGCGGGCGCCTATAAGGAGGCAACGATCAATGGCGCGCGTTATGCTTTTGACGAATACGGACGCATGACGACCGGCTGGGTCAAGCTCAACGATACCGACCCCGCTATCGCCGGCTGGAAGTATTACAATGACAGTACCGCACTCGGCACCTACGGCGCAGCACATACGGGCTGGCTTTCCGCATATCCGCCCGAGGATCAGGATCTTGGCAGTGATGTCGCATGGTATTATTTCGACAATAAGGGCACACCGTATTACGGCACGGATGTTTCTCTCAGTGACGATGATGAGAATCTGGTTGCGAAGTTCCGGCGGCTTACCAACAACGGCAAGACCAGCACTTACCTCTTCAACAAGTACGGCAACCCGGTCTACGGCCTCCGCAAGGTGAGCAGATCCAACGGCACCGTGACCAGCATGTATTTTGGCACAAAGCAGGAGAGCTGCCTGCAGCTGGGCGAAAAGAGCATCACCGAAGCGGACGGCACCGTATCCGCTTTCCACTTTGAAAGCAATGGCTACGGCACCAATGGCGTCAAGAACAACAAGCTCTATTACATGGGCAAGCTCCAGAAGGCAGTGGACGACGATTATGCATACTACACCGTAAACGGTGTGACCTGGCTGGTCAACAAGAGCGGCACGGTCGTCAAGAACCACAACAAGAGAAAAGATCCCCAGGATGTTGAGTACCGTTCCGATTCTGCCGGACACAAGGACGGCGGCACCGAGACCGACAGCGAACTGCTGGTACCTGAGTTCGTAATTTCAGAGCTGTAACCGGATAAAACACCATATATAGTTAAATATCGGGGATCACCACAAGGTTCCTCAAAAAAAACAATAATTATACAAAATCCAAAAGAAAGCGCTTGCATTTGCAGGCGCTTTTATGATATTCTAAGCGGGCTGTGGCATGATAGCGTAGATCCGTGAGGTTGCCGCAGGCAGCAAAAACATAAGCGCCTGCGGGTTTTTACGGGGAGCGAATGTCAGGAACATCATTGGCGACAAGTCACTGTACCAGATTCTAAGCTCCGGAAGGTTCCGGAAAGCGGGGTGTAGGACGTGAGGATTTACGACACACCCGACAACGTGTACAGTCACCACTTGTCGTACTGCTTTAGAAAGTACGAATAGGAGGCGACTTTTTTTATGGCAAAGCAAATCATGAGAATCACCCTCAAGGCTTACGATCACCAGCTGGTTGACCAGTCAGCCGCGAAAATCGTCGAGAACTGCAAGAAGACAGGTTCCGAGGTCAGCGGACCGGTACCGCTTCCCACCAAGAAGGAAGTAGTTACCATCCTCCGCGCGGTCCACAAGTATAAGGACAGCCGTGAGCAGTTCGAGCAGAGGACCCACAAGAGACTGATCGACGTGATCAATCCGGCTCCGAAGACTATGGATACCCTGCAGAGACTGGATATGCCGGCAGGCGTATACATCGATGTGCAGATGAAGAACGAGGGCGACAGGAAGAGCGCGCCGAGAAAGCAGCTCGTGACCAAGCCTGCTGCACGCAAGGCTCCCGCCAGGAAGCCCGCAACCAGGAAACCCGCTCCGAAGAAGACCGAGGAGTAAATTAAGTTAAGAAGAAAGTACCTTTCATCTCCCGCATGAGGGCGATGCGCTGGTCTTTCAAGCACCGGGCGGCAAGCGTGCCGGTGCCGCTGTAGATTATCAAGGAGGATAAACATGAAGAAGGCAATTCTTGCGACGAAGGTCGGCATGACCCAGATCTTCTCCGAGTCCGGAGCACTTGTTCCGGTCACCGTATTGCAGGCAGGACCGTGTGTGGTCACACAGGTCAAGACCGAAGAGAATGACGGCTACAATGCTGTTCAGGTAGGCTTTTCCGATATCAGGGAGAAGCTGGTGAACAAGCCGGTCAAGGGCCAGTTCGCAAAAGCGGGCGTTTCACCGAAGAGATATCTCAGAGAGTTCAGATTCGAAAATGCTGCTGATTACAAGATCGCTGATGAGATCAAGGCAGACATCTTCGCAGTCGGCGACAGAGTGGACGCTACCGCAATCACCAAAGGTAAGGGCTATCAGGGCGCGATCAAGAGACTGGGACAGCACAGAGGACCGATGAAGCACGGCTCCAAGTTCCACAGACACCAGGGTTCCAACGGACCGGCTACCACTCCGGGACGCGTTCTGAAGGGCAAGGGAATGCCCGGCCATATGGGTTCCGTTCAGAGAACGATCGCGAACCTTGAGGTCATCAGAGTTGATGCTGAAAACAATCTGCTGTTGGTTAAGGGTTCTGTACCGGGACCGAAGAAATCCCTTATAACCATCAAAGAGACTGTAAAGAAATCCAAGTGATTTGATGGAAGGAAAGGAGGACGAAACTAATGGCAAATGTAACTGTATATAATATGCAGGGCAGCGAAGTAGGGACCATCGAGCTCAATGATGCTGTATTCGGCGTAGAAGTCAACGAGAATCTCGTTCATGAAGCAGTCGTGGCGCACCTTGCCAACCAGCGCCAGGGCACACAGAAGGCCAAGACCAGATCCGAAGTTTCCGGCGGCGGCAAGAAGCCGTGGAGACAGAAGGGTACCGGTCATGCAAGACAGGGCTCCATCAGAGCTCCGCAGTGGAAGGGCGGCGGCGTCGTATTCGCACCGGTTCCGAGAGACTACTCCGTTTCTATGAATAAGAAGGAAAGAAGGGCCGCGCTGAAGTCCGCGCTCACCAGCCGTGTCGAGGCAGGCAAGCTGATCGTTCTGGACGAGCTGAAATTTGATGCCGTCAAGACGAAGGAATTTGCGAAAGTCCTGGATGCGCTCAAGGTCGAGAAGGCTCTGGTAGTTCTTGATTCCATGGATCAGAACGCAATTCTTTCCGCAAGAAATATTCCCTCGGTCAAGACCACACAGGTCGGCGAGCTGAACACCTATGACGTGATGAAGTACGCTACCGTGGTTGCCACCAAAAAGGCTGTTTCAGACATTGAGGAGGTATATGCATAATGGCAGCGTTAATGTATTATGACGTCATTTTAGAGCCGGTCGTTTCCGAGGAATCCATGAACGCCATGGCTGACAACAAGTACACTTTCCTCGTAGCGCCTGAAGCGAACAAGACGCAGATCAAAGAGGCGGTCGAGAAGCTTTTCCCGGGCACAAAGGTTGCAACTGTCAACACCATGAACAAGCCGGGCAAGCAGAAGAGAAGAGGCATGACCTTCGGTTATACCGCAAAGACCAAGAAGGCGATCGTTACGCTCGCTGAGGGGTCCAAGCCGATCGAGATCTACCAGGGTCTGTAAGATCCAAACTATGCAGATTCAGACTGCGACAAAAAAGACAAAGGAGAAAAAGTAAGTCATGGGTATTAAGACATATAAGGCTTATACACCTTCAAGAAGACATATGACCGGCTCTGATTTCTCGGAAATCACGAAGAAGTCCCCGGAGAAGTCCCTTCTTGCAGGCAAGAAGAAGACTGCCGGACGCAACGGCCAGGGCAAGATCACCGTCAGACATCACGGCGGCGGCAACAGACAGAAGTACAGGATCATTGACTTCAAGAGAAATGCCAAGGACGGCGTTTCCGCAAAGGTCATCGGTATCGAGTATGATCCGAACAGATCCGCGAACATCGCGCTGATCTGCTATGAGGACGGCGAAAAGGCATACATCCTCGCTCCCGAAGGACTGACCGACGGCATGACCGTTATGAGCGGCCCGCAGGCGGAAGCAAGACTTGGAAACTGCCTTCCCTTAAGCGCCATCCCGGTAGGTTCCAACATCCACAACATCGAGCTGCTTCCCGGCAAGGGCGGACAGATGGTCCGTTCCGCAGGCAACAGCGCGCAGCTGATGGCAAAGGAAGGCAAGTACGCTACACTGCGTCTTCCCTCCGGCGAAATGCGTATGGTACCGATCGAGTGCCGCGCGACCATGGGTGTCGTCGGCAACGGCGAGCATAACCTTATCAACTACGGCAAAGCCGGCCGCAAGAGAAACATGGGCATCAGACCGACCGTCCGCGGTTCCGTCATGAACCCGAACGACCATCCGCACGGCGGCGGCGAAGGCCGCGCACCGATCGGACGTCCCGGTCCTTCCACTCCGTGGGGCAAGCCAGCACTGGGCCTGAAGACCAGAAAGAAGAAGAAGTCTTCCAACAAGCTGATCGTAAGACGCCGTGACGGCAGAGCCATTAAATAATAGAGGAGGATAAGGATTATGTCACATCGTTCATTGAAAAAGGGACCATTCGCTGACGCATCTCTGATGAAAAAAGTAGATGCTATGAACGCTTCCGGACAGAAGTCGGTCATCAAGACATGGTCAAGACGTTCTACTATCTTCCCGCAGATGGTAGGCCTGACAATCGCTGTTCATGACGGCAGAAAACACGTTCCGGTATTCGTTACCGAGGACATGGTAGGACACAAATTAGGTGAATTCGTTGCAACCAGAACCTACAGAGGACATGGCAAGGACGAGAAGAAGACCGGCAGATAAGCGGAGCGTGAAAGGAGGATTCTAAAATGGCAAAAGGACATAGAGCACAGATCAAGAGAGAAAGAAATGCCGTTAAGGATACGAGACCGAGCGCGAAGCTTTCTTACGCAAGGGTTTCTGTCCAGAAGGCATGCTTCGTTCTGGATGCGATCAGAGGCAAGGATTTAAACACTGCAATCGGTATTGTTACCTACAATCCGAGATATGCTTCATCCTTAATCAAGAAGTTACTCGAGTCTGCTGCAGCTAATGCAGAGAACAACAACAACATGGACAGAAGCACACTGTACGTTGCAGAGTGCTATGCCAACAAGGCACCGACCATGAAGAGAGTACAGCCCAGGGCACAGGGCAGAGCTTATCGTATCGAGAAGCGCACCAGCCACATCACGGTTGTATTGGACGAGAAGAAGTAAGGAGGAAAGCATGGGACAGAAAGTTAATCCGCACGGCCTCAGAGTCGGTGTTATTAAAGACTGGGATTCCAGATGGTATGCAGAAGGCAAGGACTTTTCTGACAATCTCGTAGAAGACCACAACATCAGAAAGTTCCTCAAGAAGAAGCTTGAAGCTGCCGCTATCTCCAAGATCGAGATCGAGAGAGCTGCAGACAGAGTTAAGGTCATCATCTACACCGCAAAGCCGGGCGTTGTTATCGGTAAGGGCGGCGCAGAGATCGACAAGCTGAAGGCTGAGATCCAGAAGTATACCGACAAGAAGCTTTTCGTTGATATCAAGGAGATCAAGAGACCGGATAAGGACGCTCAGCTTGTTGCAGAGTCTATCGCAAGCCAGCTGGAGAACCGTGTTTCCTTCAGACGTGCGATCAAGCAGTCAATGCAGAGAACCATGAGAGCAGGCGCTCTTGGTATCAAGGCAGCAGTCAGCGGCCGTCTGAGCGGTGCTGATATCGCCCGCAGCGAGTTCTACTCCGAGGGTACGATTCCGCTTCAGACGATCAGAGCCGACATCGACTACGGTTTCGCAGAGGCAGACACCACCTACGGCAAGCTTGGTGTCAAGGTTTGGATCTACAAGGGTGAGATCCTTCCGCAGAAGAAAAAGGAAGGGAGCGATAAATAATCATGTTAATGCCAAAGAGAACGAAATATCGTAAGCAGCAGCGTGGTTCTATGAAGGGCGCAGCTCACAGAGGCAATACCATTGCTTATGGTGAGTTTGGTCTTGTCGCTACCGAAGCTTGCTGGTTAAAAGCTAATCAGATCGAGGCAGCCCGTGTTGCCATGACCCGTTACATCAAGCGTGGCGGTCAGGTTTGGATCAAGGTCTTCCCGGACAAGCCGGTCACCTCCAAGCCCATCGGCGTACGTATGGGATCAGGAAAGGGCGCTGTCGAGTTTTATGTAGCAGTAGTTAAGCCGGGCCGCGTGCTCTTCGAGATCGCAGGCGTGCCGGAGGAGACAGCTCGTGAGGCACTTCGTCTCGCAATGCATAAGTTGCCGCTGACATGCAAGATCGTGTCAAAGGCAGATTTGGAGGCGTGATACGATGAAAAGTAAGAAGTATTTGGAAGAGCTTACCGCTAAAGACGTCAAGGCTTTAAACGAGGAACTCGTATCAGCCAAGAAGGAACTTTTCAATCTGAGATTCCAGAATGCTACCAATCAGCTGGATAATACAGCAAGAATCAGCGAAGTCCGCAAGAACATCGCACGTATTCAGACTGTGATCAGTGCGAAGCAGAAAGCAGACTAATCAAAGGAAAGGAGAGCATTCATCGTGGAAAGAAATCTTAGAAAGACACGTATCGGTAAGGTCGTAAGCTCGAAGATGGATAAGACCATCACAGTTGCGATTCAGGACAATGTTAAGCATCCTTTGATCGGTAAGATTGTGAAAAAGACCTACAAGCTCAAGGCGCACGACGAGAACAATGAGTGCAACGAGGGCGATACCGTAGAAGGAATGGAGACCAGACCTCAGTCCAAGACCAAGAGATGGAGACTGGTCAGAATCGTTGAGAGAGCGAAATAAGGAGAAAGGAGTAACATTATGGTACAGCAGGAAACCAGACTTAAGGTTGCTGACAACACCGGTGCTAAGGAACTCCTTTGCATCCGTGTTTGCGGCGGCTCAACCAGAAGATATGCACGTATCGGTGATGTTATCGTCGCTTCTGTCAAGGACGCTACACCGGGCGGCATCGTAAAGAAGGGCGATGTTGTAAAGGCTGTCGTAGTTCGTACGGTTCAGAAGACCCGCAGACCGAACGGCGCTTACATCCGCTTTGATGAGAATGCGGCAGTTATTATCAAGGAAGACAAGACTCCGCGCGGAACCCGTATTTTCGGACCGGTAGCCAGAGAGCTTCGTGATCATCAGTTCATGAAGATCGTCTCTCTTGCCCCGGAAGTACTGTAAGGAGGTGCCCTAATGCATAAGATCAAGAAAGACGATATGGTCAGAATCATTGCCGGCAAGGATAAGGGCAAGGACGGCAAGGTGCTGAGCGTTGATACCGCAAAGCACAGAGTCGTAGTAGAAGGCTGCAATATGGTTACCAAGCATATGAAGCCGAACGCTGTTAATCCGCAGGGCGGCATTGTTAAGATCGAGGCTGCAATCGACATCTCCAACGTTATGCTTCTCGCTGACGGCCAGCCGACCAAGGTTGCCATCAAGGAAGAGAACGGCAAGAGAGTCCGCGTTGCCAAGAAGACCGGTAAGGTCATTGCATGATAGAAAGGAGGA
Source organism: Lachnospiraceae bacterium (assembly GCA_017446045.1). Taxonomy (GTDB): domain Bacteria; phylum Bacillota; class Clostridia; order Lachnospirales; family Lachnospiraceae; genus Avilachnospira. Next base: position 48,220 of record JAFSRP010000033.1, read on the forward strand.
AAAAACTGTGGCCAGATTAAAGGATATCTACAATTCAGAGATCAGGGACGCTATGCAGAAGAAGTTCGGTTACAAGAACGTTATGCAGATCCCGAAGCTCGAGAAGATCGTCATCAACATGGGCGTTGGTGAGGCAAAGGAAAATGCCAAGGTTTTGGACTCTGC
>JAFSRP010000034.1 GCA_017446045.1 Lachnospiraceae bacterium
ATGCTCTTGACAAGGCTGACCGCGATCTGCACGGATTCCTTCATCACATCACCGAGACGGCCGGTCACGGTGACCTTGCCTTCGCCTTTGGTCAGCATGGTCTCAATATAAAGGATATCGCCGCCGGCAGAGGTCCAGGCAAGACCGGTCACGACACCGGGCTTGGCCGATGCGGGAACGTTCTTGCGGCGGACCGGGGGCATGTCCATGTAATCGGGAAGATTGTCCGCAGTGACAGTAAGATGGCCCTTGATCTTTCCAAAGCCACCCGGCACTGTACTCTCAGGTCCTGCCGCCGCCTGCGTGCCTTCCTCCGAACGTGTATCGGGCACGGAAGATCCGGTCTCCGCATCCTGTGCGCCAGGGACAAGCTCAGCGTCCGGTGCGGGTACGGGCTCACTGTCCGTTGCGGGTGCCGCCTGCGCTTTCTCCTGACCTTTATCCTGCGCATTCTCCAGGGCATTGTCCTGGGCATCGCGCACCAGCTGTACCGCAGCGCTCCGGCAGATCAGGTCCATACGCTTCTTAAGGCCTCGGACACCTGCCTCGCGGGTATACTCCTCGATCACGCGGTCGATGGCGTCCTCCGCGATCTCCAGCTGCTCCGGGGTGAGTCCCACTGCCTCCATAGCCTTCGGAAGCAGGTGGCGCCTTGCGATCTCGTGCTTTTCGATGGGTGTGTAGCCTTCGAACCGGATCAGCTCCATACGGTTCAAGAGCGGCTCCGGGATCGTGTCCGTCGTGTTGGCTGTGCAGATGAAGAAAACATCCGACAGGTCATAGGGCACGTTGAGATAATGGTCTGTAAAGGAGAAATTCTGCTCCGGATCCAGAACTTCCAGCAGCGCGCTCGCAGGATCCCCGTTGTAGGACTGGGACAGCTTGTCGACCTCGTCCAGCACCATGACCGGATTCGAGACGCCGCTCTTGCGGATGCCGTCGATGATCCGGCCGGGCATCGAACCGATATAGGTCCGCCTGTGGCCGCGGATGTCCGCCTCGTCCCGCACACCGCCCAGAGAAACGCGGACATACTCTCTTCCGAGTGCCCGGGCAATGCTCTGGCCGATACTGGTCTTGCCGGTGCCGGGAGCTCCCACGAACAGCAGGATGGATCCCGACTGCTTTCCGGTCAGCTGCATCACGGCGATCTGCTCGATGATGCGGCGCTTTACCTTCTCCAGGCCGAAATGATCCGCCTCCAGCACCTGTTCCGCCTCCGCAAGGCTGATGACGCGTCCTTCCTCCTTTTTCCACGGAAGGGTCGTCAGCAGCTCGAGGTAATCATTCAGCATGCCGGACTCCGCGCTGTTGCTGCCTTCGGACTTCAGGCGGTTCAGGATACGCCGTCCCTCCGCGCGGGCGGTCTCGTTCATCTCCGACTCTTCCAGCCGGATCTCGAGCTTGCGCAGATCCGAAACATTCTCCGGATGCATCTCGTCCAGTTCCTTCTGGAGATACTCCATCTGCTTCTTGATGGCGGATTCCTTGTAGATCTTCTGATAGTCCTCTTCCTGGGCGGAACGTGCCCGTGTCTTGACCTTGATGATCTCCAGATTCTCATAGAGCATCTTTTCGATCATATCAAAGCGCTTCTTCCGGCTGTCCTCAGCCAGGAGAGCATAGCGCTCCTCGTTGCTCAGATTGACCCACGGCGAAAAAGCACCGGCGATCTCGCCGATGGTGTTCCACGACGGGAGCAGGCCGCGCATCGCGCCGCCCCACGCAAAGTCATCGGAGACCCGGGAGATCTCCTCCTTCAGCGCGCGCAGACGTTCCTCGGCATACGCCGGATCCAGATCCTCGATCTCCCCGCGCCTTTCCACTACGATATCGATGCTGTGGTCCATGAAGACGGTGATCTCCCTGATATCCACACGGTTGGTAAGGGTCAGGACCAGGTAACCGTTCTCATTGACCTCGGTCACGGTGCCGGCAATGCCGATCTTGTAAAAGCTGTCGTTCTTCAGCTCTTCCTTATGCAGGTCTTCCTTGGTGATAATGACCGTGACTCTGTCATCCACCTTGGGGGTCTTCCCGGTCAGCTTTCGGTACATGCTGATCTTGAGGTAAATGACGGCGTCCGGTACGGCAATAATATTATGAACAGGTAAAACAGCCATATTTCCACTCCTTCCTGTCAGTTATCCGATTCGGATGACGGAGATATCCCATCATCGTTTTTATTACAGTACGCTAACTATACCATGTTTGTTAGCACTCGTCAATCTCGAGTGCTATTAAGAATCTATAAAAATATCATAAAAAAGGACGCCATATCGTTTCTATAAGAAAACGGTATGACGCCCTGATCATTCAATTGTATTTTACGGCTGCGGCTTTTTTACTCCCTCGGCCGTACCCGGCAGAAATGATTCCTCGACCTGGCTGTATGGAATGCCGCGCTTTCTCTCCTGCCGTTCCACAAAATCATGATAGACAAAGTTCAGGATCGCTACGACCGGGATCGCCAGAAGGATGCCCATGACACCGAACAGCTTGCCGCCCACGATGACGCCGATGACGATCCAGACGCCGGGCACGCCCAGCGTGCCGCTGAAAAGTCTGGGCTTGATCACATAACCGTCCAGCATCTGCAGGACCAGTGTGAAGATCAGGAAGATCGCCGCGTCGATCGGTTCCGCGAAGATCAGGATGAACGCACCGATGCCGGCGCCCACAAAAGGTCCGAAGGTCGGCGCCAGATTGGTGACACCTACGACCACAGAGACCAGGACGACATACGGCATACCGACCAGTGTCATAAAGACCGCATTGATGATGCCCACGATCATGGCGTCCAGGATATCTCCTACGACATATTTGCCCATGATGTCGTTGCACTTGCCGAGGAACTGCCGTACACTGAGATACCGCTTCTCATCGATCACACAGCGGAACAGCCTGTCCATTCCCTGAAGCATACGGCGCTTGTCAGCAAGAAAGTAAAGTGCCAGGATCAGACCGATGACGATATTGAACGACTTGCCGCCCAGCGAGAACGAACTGCTGATGATCTTGTTGGCATTGCGGGAAAGGAACCTTGCTACTTCATTGAAGAAGTTGTCACCAAACGAGATCAGCTCCCCGATATCGAGGTTCATCTCGCTTGCCCGGTCCCTGAGGTCCTGGAGGACGGAACTCAGTTTATCAGAATAATAGTTGATATTCGCGATGAACTGCAGCACACTGGAGATCAGCTGCGGGATCAGCAGGCTCATCAGCAGGGACAGCAGCACCGCCACGGTCACCAGGGCGAGCAGCATCGAAAGATTGTAGCGAAGCCTCCGGTGCGGGATACGGCGGAGCAGATGGCGCTCGATCCACTGGATGAGCGGAGTTACCACATAGGCGATAATGATGCCGATGATGATAGGTTCGCACACGTTGAGGAACGCGCTGATCATATGCAGCACGCCGGTCAGGTGACTGAAAAAAAGGTATACGAACACTGCGGAGCAGGTAGCGATCGTATACGGTATCCACTTTCCTTCCTTAAAGAATCGTTTATTCATAGATGAAGCGATGCCTCCTTAAGGCATGTCGTCCTGCAGCAGTCCATACAGCAGACGATAGAGGCTCTGTGCATCCTCCCGGCTGACAGCAAGGCAGCTGCCGACCCGGACCGGAATATTCTTTGCAGCCTCACGGAGCTCCATTCCCTTCTCCGTGACACAGACCCTGACGACCCGTTCATCTTCGGGCAGACGGCATCGGGTCACGATCCCGTCCTTCTCCATCTTTTTGATCACGGGAGAGATCGTGCCGTTATCCAGATAAAGCTTTCGGCAGAGATCGCCGACGCTGGACTCCTTTGCTTCCCAGAGCACCAGCAGTACGAGGTACTGCGTGTAGGTCAGTCCCAGCGGCTTCAGATACGGCGTGTAGGAATTGATGACATGGCGCGCTGCTGCATACAGCGGAAAACAGAGCTGGTTCTCCAGCTTCAGCAGGCTGTAAGCCTCATCGTCTTCCGCTTTGCCGGCATTTGCCGGTATTTTTGTTTTCTCTTTACTGACAGCCATGTGTTTCCCCGGTATCTCTTCAGTCACACTGTCCGGTGCCGGCACTTGCCGGCGGACAGGGGCGATTGAATTGCATCAAATCTATTCTGATATTAATCATACCAAACCATTTTTTCTTGTCAAGAAAGTATAAAATAATTCTGAAAGCTGTAAAACTTTTCTTAACTGTGCTACAATTGGTCATGTATAAATATTCATACATTCATGTGTCTTTTTCAAGGAGGTATTCCATGGATTCTATTTCCGCATTAGGTGCCGCAGCGGTCCCGTTGCTCTTTAACATCATTGCCGCGATCATCATTTATATCATCGGTAAAAAGCTGATCTCGCTCGCACTGAAAGGCGTGGACAGGGCTACCGCCAAAGCCGGAACGGACGAAACGCTTCGCAAGTTCTTCCTTTCCGTCGTCAAGATCGGACTCTATGTCCTGCTGGTCTTCATCATCGTTTCCCAGCTGGGCGTCAATACCGCTTCCCTGATCACCGTCCTCGGCTCCGCGGCCCTGGCAGTCGGCCTGGCGCTGCAGGGTTCCCTCGCGAACTTTGCCGGCGGTGTCCTGATCCTGCTGACCCGTCCCTTCCAGGTCGGCGACTATATCGTCACCGGACTCGGCGAAGGCGTAGTTGAGGAGATCAACCTGATCTGCACCAAGCTGACGACACTGGACAAGAAGGTCATCATCATCCCGAACAGCGCGATCTCCAGCGCGCCGATCACCAACTGCTCCACGCATCCTACCCGCCGTGTCGACATTGCCGTGCCGATCAGCTATAAGTCCGATATGGCAAAGGCACGCCAGCTCATTGAAAGTGTATACAATGCGCATCCCGACATTATAAAAGACGGTACGGTAGCTTCCCACGTGGACTCGCTCGGCGACCACGCTGTCACCATCGCGGCCTGCGGCTTCACAGAAGGTTCCAAGTACTGGCCGGTCAGGTGGCAGCTCATCGAGGATATCAAGACCGCATTCGCGGAGGGCGGCATTGAGATCCCGTACAACCAGCTCGATGTCAATGTAAAGAACAGCTGAGTCCCATCTCCCGTTGGTCTCCCACTATACGTAAAACCTGCATTTTGCATCCCTCTGAACACAGAGTTCACGGATGAAAATGCAGGTTTTATTGTTGCCGGATCTCACGGCCCGGAATGATCCGGACCGGGTCTTTGCTGTAATCGTTACATCAGGGTCCCGGCTGCCAGCAGCCCGGCGACGGCACTGATCACATTGGCGACGATCGAATAGATCAGCAGTTTCTTTGGGGGCATATCCTTGTAGATCGACTTATAAAGAAGATACTCCACAGCGATGACGGCGACCTCTCCGATCCCGACGAATACGTAGTAATTCATCCCCAGGAGATACACAAAGATCGCCAGAAGGAGGTTGAACGCCAGATTCGTGATCAGGTTGACCGGGATGACCCACCAGACGGGCTTCAGGTGGAAGAAAAGCCCAACGATGAGTTCCAGCAGGATCGTGATCACCAGAGCGCCGATAAAGGCCCCCACGAGCAGAAGAAGTCCCAGAAAGATGCTGGCGATAACGGAGCCTCCGCCGGACCCGTCGTTCCCACCCGGGTCGATCTCGCCTTCCGGCGTGAGGCCGCCGGCCATTCCGTTGGAGATCACTTCACCCGTGGACGCGTCATAGCTGATCTCGCCCCTGAAGCTTCTCGGCTTGCTTTCATACGCTTTAAAAGGATCCGAGACAGCGAGGACCGTGCCTCCTTCATCGAACAGGACCAGTCTGGTCTCCTGCCCCAGCTCCTTGACAAGGTCATATCCGTTCTCGAACTGCCAAACATGATAGACTCCGTCCTGCTCGGACAGTTCCCGGAATGACTCAGCTTCACTGTCATGTACGGAATAGCTGACAGCGCCGTCCAGCTCGTAGCCCGCGATCTCGCAGTCCGCGGGCAGTCCCCGCTCTGACAGTACCTGTTCGTTCAGCTCTGTGTATTCATCTTCGGGTATGCTGTCCTTCGGAACGAGGAAATCGATCCCGCTTGTGCCTTCCGGCGCGTTTTTGACCGTAATGTCAAAGCAGTAGCGCGGGACGGGTGCATTGGCATAGGCCGCACCGATCCCTCCGGCAATGCCGCCGGAAATACCCGGGAGGGAAATGCCGCTCGCCAGGAACAGCAAAAAAACGGCTGCGCCAACAAACAGATGTCTCATTTTTGTGAAAAACCGGGTCATCGTTTCCCTCCTTCTCGAATAGTGTTACAGATCGTTTTCCAAAGCGTCGAGCAGTGCCGGGACGAACTGTTTCTTGCGGGACATGACGCCGGGCAGATGCACTTTTCCGCCCTCGGTCTCCGTCCGGAACGCTTCCCGAAGCAGCGCGTCCGCGCCTCTGCCGGCATACAGCACATCGCTGGACTGATCCTGGATGCCGGTGGCCAGGTAGAACGCCATGTCCAGGCCTTCCCGCTCGGGCACCTCGTCAATGTATCCCGCGATCATCTGCTCTGCCTTCTCGAGGCTTGCCACACTGTTGAACGTTCCCTGCGCTATCGCCAGCCGCATTCCGTTGTGACGCAGTGTCTTACAGTCGTTGTGGAACACGCCGTCCGGCGTCTTTCCGGTCATATCCTCTCCCGCGTCGAACATATCAGACGCAAGCTGATCAAGGTCCACTCCTGCGATAACAGCCAGGTCAGCCGCCGCATCGCGGTCCTTCTTAGTACAGGTCGGGGAACGGAACTTCAGTGTGTCCGAAAGGATCGCGCAGCAAAGCAGTCCCGCGATCGGCGGTTCGATACCGATGCCGTGCTCCCGGAACATATGGTAAATGATGGTCGCCGTACAGCCGACCGGCTGGTTCCGGAAAAGGATCGGACCGCTCGTCTCCATATCGCCGATCCGGTGATGGTCAATGATCCCGAGGATCTCCGCCTCTTCAAAACCGTCCACGCACTGGCTCTTCTCGTTATGGTCCACCAGCACGAGCTCCTTGCGCTTGAGATTGATGAGGTTTCGCTTGGATACGAGTCCGTGTACGATATCCTCGTCATCGACGACAGGGAAATAATCGTAACGTACCCGGCTCATCGCCTCCCGCACCTCATCGAGAGACGTCGCCGGTGTAAAGCACATGACCTTCGTCTGCATGTGGTTTCCGACCGGGATGCTCTGGTTGATCAGGCGGGATACGGTATAGGTGTCATAATGCGTGGCGATCAGCATGCAGTGATTTTCTTCCGCCAGCTTCCGGATCGTCTTCGCGATCTTGTTGGCGAGGCAGACGATCACGACGGAGGCGCCGAGTTCGATGGCGCAGAGCTGTGCCTCATAACGGTCGCCGACGATCACGATGTCGCCCTCTTCGACAATATCCTCCATTGCCTCGGGGCTGCCGGCACCGATGATCAGACGGCCGCGGTCAATGAATCCCTCCGCATCACCGTTGATCAGTTCGCCCTCGATCGTTTCCAGAATGTTGCGCACAGGAACATGGGCTTTGGACAGTATATCCGCCTCCAGGCTGTCCATGTTGGCCATGGCAATATCCGAGACCGTGATCACGCCTTCCAGGTGGCCGTTGCCATGGACCACGGGCAGCGTGGAGATATCCTGCTCGATCATTTTCCGCCAGGCATTCCGAAGGCTCGTTCCGGAAGGGATCCCCAGCTCGCCCCGGATATCCAGATCGCTGACCTGGGCGCGGACATCAAGGCAGAGCCTTGGGAGCTCAAAGCCGAAACGATGGAGGACAAATTCGGTCTCCTTATTGATCACACCGGCACGGCAGGGCTCATATACCCTCCCGTCGTCTTCCAGACCAGACTGAAGGTTCCTCTCCCGGATCCGGTTTCTTAAGTTTGCATAGCAGATCGCGGAACATATCGAATCCGTGTCGGGATTCTTATGTCCGATGACCATTACTTTTCTTATCTCGTCTTTCAATTTATCAACTCCTGTCTGCGGCAATGCGGTCAGCCGCACGGCTTTTATGATGGATCATCTGAAAATATACCGGCCAGGTGATGAGGAAGCCCCCGATCAGCCCGCCGACATGGGCTGTCATGCTGATCGTGTGATCCGATAAGCCCGGTGCCAGCACCAGCAGCACCGAGAACATCACGCGACGCAGGGGAAACATCCGCTTCATCCGCGGCAGCAGCGCAAATACGAGAAATACGCCCAGAAGCCCGCAGATCGCGCCCGAGGCGCCTGCCGCAACGGAATAGTCCGGCACCGAGGCACGCCACTTCAGAAGATCCAGTCCGAGTACCAGCAGGTTCCCGGCCAGTCCCGAAAACAGGTAGATCACAAGAAAACGGATCCGCCCGAAACAGCGCTCCACAAAGGAACCCAGCACATAGAGCGAGATCATGTTGCTGCCAAGATGCTCCGGCCCGAAATGCAGGAACATAGCCGTAAACAGACGGTACCACTCTCCGTCCCCCAGCACCGCGGGAGCGCTGTAGGCACCGAAGCTGAGTGCCACCGATATATCTTCGCTGCCGCCGGCCATCGTCTCCAGAAGGAACACCAGCACATTCAGGACGATCAGCGCGATTGTCATCACGGGTCTTTTCTGATTCATATACTTATCATAAACAAACGGGGCCGCCGAAGCAACCCCGTTTTGTACGATTCAGATATCACCGCCGATACCGAATTCATCGGTCGCGGTCTCTTCTTCCGTTTCCTCTTCCTCGACCGGCGCGATCACGAACTCGGAAAGGTAAGCATCTGCGGGAAGTCCCGCCATCAGCTCCGGCAGGTTGACGATGATGCCGTCCATGCCGTAAGGCAGCGTCATGCTAACCTTGTGCGAGTGGGGCTCCGCGCCCTTCTCATCGGTGATCTCCAGGGTCATCTCGAATTTCTGGCCCATGGTATCCGCCATGCCGCGGTCGCGTTTGCCAAGCTTCGCGACCTGCTCCCCGTCCACGGTCACCACGACCTTGTGGAACGCTTCGTAGGTCTGTCCGTTGTACTCGGCAGTCTTGTTGTCGAAGTATACGGTATGTCCCCGTCCGATCACGAACATCAGTGCCGCGATCAGCAGGACGATCAGGAGCGCTCCCGCCCGGAATAAAACTCGTCTTGATCTCATACGTTACCCCCCTTTCCGGAGGCCTTCGCTTCATCCCTGTCCTGTTCAGCTCTGAGCTGCTGTCCGGATACGCTCTTTTCACGGCGCTTCTTGGTCTCATACATGATCAGGGCAAGCGTGATGACCGCATAGGATACGAACACACGGAAGTACTCGCCGATCATGGAGTCGCCGGTGATATAAGCACCTGCGCGCGGCGCCACGATGAACATGGTATGGAACAGGATAACGCCCAGGAATACGTTGCCGATGGACGCCCGGTCAACCGACGCGCCGCCGACCAGCAGTGCGGCGATACAGAACATGCCGATCTGGCTGTGGGAACTGTAGGTCGCGATATTGCCCATGTTCTGAAGGTAGATGATCATGCCGATGCCCGCCAGGACCGTGGACATCACGATACTGATGATACGGGTACGCTCGACATCGATGCCGGCATCTCTCGCCACTTCCATATCCTGTCCGACCGCCCGCATGTCCTGTCCGAGCTTGGTCTTGCGGAACCAGATGATAAAGACACATAGGATACCTACGATGATGAAAGTCATCACCGGGATCTTGATGCCATTGACATTGATCGCGATCAGGTTGTCCAGATGCTGACGCATGCGGAGCAGGGAGACCGTGTTGCGGATGCCGTAGCCTCTCGGCAGTTTGATCGAGCTGTGCTTGATCGGGATGATGAAGCCCATCAGGTACAGCACTACCAGCTGGTAGATACCGTTGATGAAGAAGCTCATGATATAGCTTGTGATCATCTCACGTCCCTTGGCCTTATTGAGGATCTTGCCGCAGAAAATACCGAGCAGGATCGAGATCGGGATGGAAATGATCGCCGCCAGCACCATGCCGGGAATACCGACGATCTGCCAGTCGGATACCAGGATCAGGCCGATCTCACCGGCCATGGCGCCCAGGGTCATGCCGAAATTCAGTCCCATGCCTGCCATGATCGGGATCAGGAGGCTCAGGATCAGGAACGAGTTGCGGCCCATACGGGTCACGATCTCATTGGCAAGATAACTCGGGCTCAGGCCCGCGATCGGGATGCAGACCGCGCAGATGATGATGAACATCAGCGGCACGGAAGCCTGCTGGAGGATCATGCCGTAATCGACATTCTTCTTTTCGGAGGTCGTATATTTATTGCTTCCAGCTCTCATCTTGATGCCTCCGTTTTTCTGGTAAGTGCAAACAGGATCATGCCCATGGAAGCGATGATGCGGATGACTTCCGACATATCCATATGGATCATGTTGTTCATGACGGTCGGCGTCATGGTGACGATGCCCTGGAACAGGATCGTACCTACGATGACATTCATGATGCTCGCCTTATTGACGGACGCGCCGCCGATCAGGATGGCCGAGACCGCCGGAAGCGCCATATAGAACGGCGCCATATACAGCTGGATGAAGCCGAATCCCTGCTCATAGACGAGGATGCCGATAGCAGCCAGCCAGGTTGACATAATTACCGAAAGCATACGGATCCGGTCGACATTGATGCCAGCTGCCCGGGCAAATACCGGGTTGGAGCCGACGGCTGTCATCGCGGTGCCGGTCTTGGTATGCAGGAAAGCCCAGATACCGAAAGCCAGCAGGGCAAAGAACAGCAGGGTCCCTGTCGGGATGGAAACGTTGCCGATATTGATCTGACCGATGCCGGCCAGCGCCTGGTTGTAGTAGCCCTCGAGGGAGATCGTGGTACGAAGTCCCTTGCCCGAGAAGCCCCAGACCATGTTCGGGCTGTGATACGGCAGCAGAAGCCACATCATGCACATCAGGGATACGGAGGAGAATCCGACGTAGGTCGCGATCATCATCTCTCCGCCCTTGATCTTGTTGAGCAGCCAGCCATAGAGCGCGCCCAGCACCAGCGCGAAGGGCGTGGCGATCACGATGGCCATCAAAAAGCTGAAAGCCCCGGTAAAGCCGAATTCAATGGAAAGCGTCGCGCCCAGCAGGCCGGAAATAATGCCCAGCGGCAGGCCGAAATTCAGGCCGCAGCCGGAATGCACCATCGGAACCATAGCCAGCACCAGCACGCCGTTCCAGCTGAAACGGTTGATGATGTTGGAGATCTGGGTCGGCAGATCCGCGCCGACAAAAGGCGCCATGATCAGCAGGAGCAGCAGGAATCCGGTTATGATCAGACGCGGAAGGCCGAAGCTTTTCAGTGAGGCCATAATCTTATCTTTCATGGTAATACTCTCTGTCATTTCTTCCTCCTTCCCTTATACAACATTGCTCAGCATCAGCATGCCGAAATCTTCAACGGATGCGCCTGCCGGAAGGACGCCCGAAACACGTCCGCCGGAGATGATCGCGATGCGGTCGCAGGTGGAGCGGAGCTCCTCCAGCTCCGAGGAGATCATCACGACAGTGACGCCCTTCTCACGGTTGAACTTCTTGAGCGCCTCGAGCACCAGCGCCTTCGCGCCGACGTCGATGCCTCTGGTCGGTTCGCTGACGAAGAGGACCTTCGGCTCCAGGGCAAACGCCTTGGCCAGGCAGACCTTCTGCTGGTTGCCGCCGGAAAGCTCTCTCGCGTTCTGCTTCGAGCTCGTACACTTGATCTTCAGCTCATCGATATACTTTTCCGTCACTTCCCGGATGGCCTGCTCGTCTCTCCACTTGACCAGGCCGCCCAGATAGTTCTTCAGGAAGCGGTTCTGCACCTGCATGGCCGGGAACGCGACGTTCCACTCAAGGGACTCGTCCAGCAGCAGGCCGACACCGCGCCGGTCCTCGGAAACGAAGGCAAAGGAAGAGTCCAGGCATTTTCTGGGATCATTGAGCGGGATCTCTTTGCCGTCGAACACTACCCTTCCGCCGGCCTGGTAGAGGCCCATGATGCCGTTGGGAATGCCGAGCTTGCCCTGGCCGGCCAGTCCGCCGATACCGAGGATCTCGCCTTCTTTCACGCTCAGAGAAACGTTGCGGACAGTCTCTCCCGGCATATCCACCCAGAGCTTGTCGATCTCCAGGATCGTCCGGGCATCCTCGTTGATACGGGATTCCGTCCGGGCGGCTGTATTGTCCACGTTCCGGCCGACCATCCAGCGGGTGATCTCCTCCACATTGGTGGACGCTGCCGGCACTTCCTGCACCAGGACGCCGTCGCGCATGACAGCGACATTGTCGCAGACAGACAGGATCTCCTGCAGACGGTGTGTGATAAAAATGACCGAAATACCGCGCTCGGACATGCCCCGGATCGAAGCCAGGAGCGCTTCCGCCTCCCGCTCGGTCAGGACTGCCGTCGGTTCATCCAGAATCAGAAGCTTCAGCTGTTCCTTGGAAAGCTCACGCGCGATCTCCGTAAACTGTTTATGTCCGACGGGCATGCTGTTGATCAGCATATGCTGATCGATCTTTACGCCCATCTTTTCAATGGCCTTTGCGGCTCTTTCATCCATTTCCCTGCGGTCAAGCGTGTCCAGACGTTCTCCGAACACCTCCGCGATCAGGTTGGTCTTTTTCGGTTCCCGGTTTAACAGAATATTCTCCGTCGCCTCAAAACCCGGGATCAGGGAAAACTCCTGGTGGACCATACCGATGCCCTTGGCGATCGCCTCAAACGGCGTCGCAAAAGACACCTTTTCCCCGTTCAGCAGGATCTCGCCGCCGTACCCGCCGGTCTCGCGAATATCCGTTGCACCGAAAAGGATCTTCATCAGTGTTGATTTGCCCGCTCCGTTCTCGCCGACCAGGCCCAACACTTCGCCTTCCTTCAGCTTCAGGTTGATGTCTGTCAGGACCTGGTTGCCGAAGAAATCCTTTTTAATATTCCGCATCTCCAAAAGGGGTGCGTTGTCTGTTATCATTCAGGCCGCCTTTCTGGTTTGCATTAAGATAACGTTCTAAGAAAAAGTCCCCTTCCGGGCGAACCTCCTTGGAACACCCGGGAGGGGGATCATAAACTAATATAAAAGACTGAAGAACCCGACAGATTACTTAACTGTGAAATACTTCTCCGGAACTTCGATCTCGGTGGAACCCATGTAGTGACCCGGGTTGCCCATGATGTAGGTATCCTGGTAGATCAGGAAGGTGTTGTCAGCCTTGACACCGGTGTCAACATTGGTGTAGTTGGAACCGTTCCACTCAGCGCCCGGTGAGAATACACCGTATGCAGCAGAGATGTCATCGATATCATCCAGCTCGGACTCGCCGAGGATGACGTTTCTTGCATGCTCTGCAAGACCTGCGGAAACAGTGTAGCCATAGGAATAAGCCCAAGTACCGAATCTGCCCTCGCCGCCTTTTTCAACGACTGCGGACTCGACCTTTGCAAGGATCTTCTGGAAGTCTCCTGCCTCCTCGGTCAGATCCAGGCCAAGTGCTCCCGGATAGCCCATCAGCGGTGACGGAAGGTCTGCTTCGATGAAGTATCCGCCATACTCAAGAAGCTGCTTCAGCAGCGGCTCGGTATGTGCGTCATTGGTACAGAAGTAAGCGGAGTTGGTGCCGTACTTGTCGATCCACTCCGGAACATGCTCCAGAATGTAAGCCTGTGCGCCCGGAACACCTACGTCGGTGGTCGGGTCGGGAGCGGTCTCCATCTCGAACTTCATGCCGAACTCATTGCAGGCTTCCTTCATGATCGCAACACGGCGGCTCATTGTCTCATAGGACAGATGACGCGGGAAGGAAATGTGTACGAAGGTGTCGCAGCCCAGTTCATGAGCGGTACGGATCATCAGGTATCCACGCGCGACGAAGTCGTTGTTGACGACCAGGTCTGCAGCGGAACCGATCTCCGGAAGGTCCTCATGGGACTCACCGGCGATGCAGATGATGTCAGGTCTTCTCTCCTTGATCTGACGGAAAGCCTCGGTAGTACCCGGAATCGCCTGGTTGACGATGATGGCCTTCATCTGCGGATCATCGGAAAGGTTGACGATGGTCTGGATGGTGGTCTCCAGCTCCTCGGTGAAGTTATCCGGATAGATCGCCAGCTTGACGACATCCTCGCCGTACTTCTCCTGGAAAGCCTCAGCACCACGTCTGTCATCCTCGGACTGGGATACGGAACCGGTAACGATACCGATGTGGAAATCTTCCTCACCGCCGACTGCTTCCGCAACCTGCTCGACTGCCTCAGATGCTGCTTCCTCTACGGACTCGACCGCTTCGGAAACCTGCTCTTCCGCCTGCTCCTTGACTTCTTCCGCTACTGACTCGGCAGCGCTCGCTGCCTGGGTCGCTGCGCTCTCGATGGTAGCGCTGCCGGAATTACCGCAGGCTGCCAGGGAAACGACCATAGCTGTCCCAAGAAGAAGGCTTAAGATCTTCTTTTTCATAATGTATCCTCCTTTATGGATTTTCCCCTGTGGGAATGTGTTGCCGTATGGCATCCTCTTTTGGAAATGCCAATACAGTATACCATTATACTTTTTTCCGTCTGTATACAGTTATTCCAAAAATCTATGGTCGCCTATAAATAATATCAATATAATATTCCTAAAGGTTGCCGTGTCCGCTTTTCCCTTTCGTGTTTGCCGCCTTCTGAGGGTGTGATTGAAGCAGACGTCCGGATATGGTAAAATCGCTCTATCGGCAGGCAGTTAACTGCCGCGCGCAGCTGTTTTTCAATGAAAGGCTATTAAATATGAAAAAAACCGTCTGTGTGATCTCAGCCCGTCCCGGTATGGCGGAATTCTATGCAGGTATCCTGCGGAACCTCTGCAGTGATTTTATGGAAATCCATCTGTGTTCCCTGGAGGACGGAAGCATTCGCAGCATGCCGCAGTGCGACCTCTATGTCAGTTCGGTGACCAGTTATGACCTGCTCCGGAACAACTGGGCGAGGGACTTTCTTCCGGCAATGTCCACAGTCGTTCCCATGGATGTCTCCTTTTCCAAGGCAGCCCTGGACCTGCTGCATACCTATCCCGAAGGAACGAAGGCACTCCTTGTCAATCAGAACAAGCATATGACCATGGAGTGCATCGCACAGCTCTATCATCTGGGCATTTCCAACATCGAATTCTACCCCTGCTACCCAGGTGCCGAAAAGCTTCCCGAGACTGACCTCGTCTTCACCGTCGGCGAGCCCGACCTCGTCCCCGAGGACGCAGTCCATGTGGTGGATATCGGCTCACGCTGGCCTTCGGTCAACACGCTGACCGAGATCGCGCTCAAACTCGGCAACGCTTTCTTTCTTGAGAGCGAGCGTTTCCGCCGTTACCAGGCAAGACTTGCCGGCGTGGACTACTCCCTGCTGAAGATCACCTCCGACACCCTCTCCGCCGAAAACAAGCTGGAAATGATCCTGAACTCCCTGGACGAAGGGATCGTATGCATCAACGAGCAGGGGCTCATCACCCTGATCAACCGCTGTGCCCGCGAACTGCTGGGCGTCAACCGCTCCGAGGTCCTGAACCGCAAGGTGACCCGCGCGCTCCCGATGCTGCCGTTTGACAGGCTCCGCCCGGAGGGCACCGGTTCTGTCGGTCCTCTCCTGATCAATGTCCGTGACACGGATCTCGGCGTGACCCTGTCTCCGCTCCTGATCCAGGAACAGTACCTGGGAGCTTTCGCGCAGCTGCACAGATTCCGTGAATCGGAAGACCAGCAGATCGCGCTGCGCAAGCAGAAGACCCGCCGAAGCCACAAAGCCAAATATTTCTTTAAAGATATCATCGGGACCAGTCCGGAGATCAGCCGGGCACGCGATATTGCCCGGCGCATGGCTCCCAACGATGCCGCGGTGCTGCTGGAAGGTGAAGCCGGCACGGGCAAGGCCATGTTTGCGCAGGCGATCCACAACGCGTCTCCCCGCGCGAACGGCGCCTTTGTGACCCTCAACTGTGCCGCGCTGCGGGATGACCTTCTGGAGGTGGAGCTCTTCGGATACGCGAAAGGCTCCCTTGAGAGCGCCGAAGGAAGGACCGGTCTGGTCGAGATCGCCCATCGCGGAACACTTTTTCTGGACAGCCTCGAATCCATGAGCCCCCGTCTGCAGGCAAGCCTGCTGCGGATGCTGCAGGCCCGGGAGATCACCCGGCTCGGATCTGATGAGCCGGTCCCGATCGATGTCCGCATCATCTCATCTACCTCGATAGACCTTCAGAAACGTGTCCGGGAAGGCACATTCCGGCGGGATCTGTATTACCGTCTGAACGTGATCGCGATCAGGGTCCCCACACTTTGGGAGCGGCGGACGGACGTCCCCCTGCTGGTCGATCATTTCCGCGCATCCATGGACGCACGCTTCGAACTCACCTCCCAGGCAAGAGTGGCGCTGCTCCAGCACCGTTGGGAAGGAAACGTGCGCGAACTGAAAAACTGCATCGAATACCTCAAATATACAGGCCTGCAGACGATCGATTTTGACGATCTCCCCGACGTCGTCCGGGAACCGCGGACCCGCAGTATGCTCCGTGAAGACCTGGAGCGGCGCAGCGGCCTCAAGATCCGCGAATACTGGGTCATGCGCGAGCTTGGCGAAGTCTATGGAGACCAAAGCGGCCTCGGAAGGCAGGCAATCGCCGAACGCTGCCTGTCCCACGGCAACGCGATCACCGAACACGAGGTCCGGGAAGCGCTTAAAGCGCTATCCGAAATGGGACTGGCCAAAGTCCGTACCGGCCGTGGCGGCACCGCCCTCACAGAAAAAGGATACCTTAGGTACCGCCGGATCGTGCACGATGAGGAGTCGCTGACATAATCACCGATCAAACTGGCATTTATCAGGATAATACCGGTTTGTATTCATATTTTATCCTGTTTATGCTTTTTTAATATTTGTCATCAAGCTTTGTTCTTCATATAATACAATCAAAGGGTTCGGAACGGCATCCGCTCCCCGGCCCGACAGTAACAACTGTTCCCGTTTTTTCAGAGAGGAGTATTATTATGGAGAAAGAGAAAAAGAGTTTGGGCGGCCTTGCGTTTTTACCGTTGATCGTATTCCTGGCACTATACATCGGTACCGGCGTGATCCTGACCATTGCAGGCGCAGAGAGCACCTTCGGCGCATTCCCGCGTCACGTGGCATTGCTTGTCGGCTTTGGCGTGGCCCTGCTGATCCAGCCCGGTCAGTCGATCCAGGAAAAGACCGACCTGTTCTGTGAGCACATGGGCAACTCCGGTGTCATGCAGGTCATCCTGATCTACCTGATGGCCAGCGGCTTCCAGGGCGCGGCAGCGACCATGGGCGGCAAGGAATCCGTCGTCAACCTGGCACTGCATTTCATCCCCGTGAAGCTCCTGATCCCCGGTGTGTTCCTGATGTGCTGCCTGATCTCTACT
Source organism: Lachnospiraceae bacterium (assembly GCA_017446045.1). Taxonomy (GTDB): domain Bacteria; phylum Bacillota; class Clostridia; order Lachnospirales; family Lachnospiraceae; genus Avilachnospira. The sequence goes on from JAFSRP010000034.1 coordinate 17,359, forward strand.
GCGATCGGTACTTCCATGGGTACGATCGCAGCCATGGGTCCTGTAGCACTGAGCGTTGCCCAGGGCGCAGGCCTCAGCACCGCGATCACCGCGGCAGCTGTTATCGGCGGTTCCTACTTCGGTGACAACCTGTCGATGATCTCCGACACCACCATTTCCGCCGCAAAGGGCTGCGGTTCCGAAATGAGAGACAAGTTCTTCATGAACGGCGCGATCGCGCTTCCCGCAGCGATCATCGCCATCGTACTCTACACCCTCATCGGCGCGGGCGGAAGCGGCGCTGTAGAAGCAGGTGCCTTCAGTGTCATCAAGGTCCTTCCGTACCTGATCGTTCTTGTCACCGCACTTGCGGGCGTCAATGTTACGAGCGTTCTGTTCATCGGTATCATCTCCACCGGCATTATCGGTTTCCTGACCGGTTCCTGCGGATTCCTTGAGTGGATCCAGGGCATCGGCGGCGGCATGGCAGACATGTTCTCCATTTCCATCGCTGCAGCCCTCATCTCCGGTACTGTCGGTCTCGTCAGAGAATACGGCGGCATCGAGTGGTTCGTCAACTGGATCCGTTCCAAGATCACGAACCGCAGAGGTGCGGAGTACGGCATCGGCATCCTGTCCGGTATCCTGTCCGCAGCACTGGTCAACAATACCCTGGCCATCATCGTATCCTGCCCGATCGCAAACGAGCTGGGCGAGGAATACCACATCGCTCCGAAGAGACTTGCATCCCTGGTCGACATTTTCGCCTGCGGCTTCATGATGCTGATCCCGCATGACGGTGGTATCATGATGCTGACCGCCATGAGCGGAGATTCCCCGTTCACCGTCCTTCGCTATTCCTTCTACCCCGTCGCGCTGCTGATCGCTACCTGCGTCACCATCCAGCTGGGACTGCTCCGTACGAAGGAAGAGAAAGAGTTTGCCGCGAAAGAAGCATAAATCATTTTTACCGGAAAGTGGGGTAAATTATGAAATACAATTTTGATGAGATCGTTGACCGCCGCGGTACGGACTGTCTGAAATATGATTTCGGCATGAAGAGAAAAGGTCGTAATGATCTGCTCCCCATGTGGGTCGCGGATATGGATTTCCGGCTTCCGGAAGAGGTCCTGGACGAGCTCCGCAAACGGGTAGACCATGGCATCTTCGGATATACGGACCCTTTGGATGATTATTTCAATGCCCTCAACCACTGGTTCTCCACACGCTACGGCTATACGGTGGATCCGTCCTGGGTCACCCTCGGCGCCGGTCTGGTGTACGCTATCCATATCAGTGTACAGGCATTTACCGAGCCCGGTGACGGCGTAATGGTCATGCAGCCGGTGTACTACCCATTCAGCGAAGCGATCAAGAATAACGGCAGAAAGCTGGTCAACTGCCAGCTGCATTATGAGAATGGCTGCTACACGATCGACTTTGAAAAGATGGAGCGGCTGATCCGTGAAGAAGGCGTACGCGCGCTGATATTCTGCAGCCCGCACAACCCGGTCGGCAGGGTCTGGACCGAAGAAGAGGTCAGGAAAGTAGCGGATATCTGCCTCGCCAATGACGTGATCATGATGGTCGACGAGATCCACTGCGACTTCATATTCCCGGGACATACTTTCTTCAGCTGCATGAAGCTGGAAGAAAAATACCGCGGGAAACTGGCACTCTACAGCTCGCCCGGCAAGACCTTCAACATTGCCGGCCTGCAGTCCGCAAACATCATCATTCCGGGTGAGGAACTGCGCGCGAAGTATAAAAAGTACAACACGATGGCAGGTTACAGCCAGGCCAACATCATGGGCCAGACCGCGCTGATGGCTTGCTACACCAAGGGCGCGGAGTGGCTGGACGAACTGGTCGAATATATCTACGGCAATGTGCAGTATGTAAAGGAGTTCGTGAAGGTGAACTTCCCGAAGGCCACCTTTGTTAACCCGGACGGCACCTACCTCGTCTGGATCGACTTCTCCGGTTACGGCATGAAGCCGGAGGAGCTGGAGCGACTCATCCTGGATGACGCGAAGCTGTGGCTGGATTCCGGCGCCATCTTCGGCGCGGAGACCGCCCTCTTCGAGCGCTTCAACCTGGCGTGCCCGCGCTCGGTCGTGGAACAGGCTATGAAGCAGCTGAAAGCAGCATTCGACAAGCACCAGGGATAAACTTAAAGCTGAAACCTCATGCAGCAGCTTAGCCGGCGCTGTCCGGACCGCTTCGGTCCGGCGGCTGCCGGCTTTTCCCATGCCCGTAGACCGCTCTTCTCTCCTTTCTGCAGCCATAACCCTTCCGTCAGGAAAGGAAAAGGATGCAAACTGATCTGATAGACAATCCAATATGCCTTATGATACAATATAGGACGTCGGCCATACCTGCCGATATCCGTACGAAACCAAACGGAGGACACTGATTTGAACAGAGAACAGATCACCTATTACAGCCATGCGCTCGAAAAGGATATTAATATCCTGATCCACGGACATGCCGGGCTCCCGCTGCTGATGTTCCCGACACAGGATTCGATGTGCGATAACTATGAGGGCTTCGGCATGGTCCGGGAACTGTCAGACTATATCGAGGGCGGGCGGATCCAGCTTTTTACCCCGGATACCGTTGATAAAGAGAGCTGGTCTGATACCGATGGAGACAAGGGATACCGCGCCTGGCGGCAGGAACAGTATTTTCATTTCATCACGGATGAGATGGTCCCCTGGATGCGTTCCATCAATCCTGCCGCTCCGGTGACTTCCGGCTGCAGCATGGGTGCCAACCATGCACTGCTCTGCTTCCTTCGCCGCCCCGACCTTTTTTACGGTACGATCGCCCTCTCGGGCGTCTACAACACCGACTATTTCTTCGGCGGATGGATGAACGGCACGCTCTATGAGAATTCTCCGGAGCGCTTCCTTCCGAACCTTCCGACGGATCACCCCTATATACAGCTCTACAATGAGCGCAAGATCATCATATGCGTCGGACAGGGCGCCTGGGAGGACGAAGGGATCCGTTCCCTGCGGTGGCTCGACCAGGTCTTCCATGAAAAGGGGATCCATGCATGGTGCGATTTCTGGGGATACGATGTCAACCATGACTGGCCCTGGTGGTTCAAACAGATGCGTTATTTCCTCCCCTTCATGCTGGGAGACAGATAAATCATATCATTCACATAATTCACTGATTCTTATTTTGAGGAGAGTATACAATGATCAACGAAAACATTGAGATCGTAAAAGCCAAGGATCCTAAGATCGCGCGCGTGCTCGAACTGGAGCTCCGCCGTCAGCAGAGCAACCTCGAGCTGATCGCTTCCGAAAACCTGGTCAGCCCCGAGGTCATGGCCACGATGGGCAGCGTACTGACCAATAAATACGCGGAAGGTTACCCAGGACACCGTCATTACGGCGGATGCGAGTATGTCGATATTGCGGAGCGTATCTGCATCGACCGTGCCAAGGAGATCTTTTCCGCGAAATATGCCAACGTACAGGCACACAGCGGCTCCCAGGCGAACTTCTGCGTCTACCTCGCGCTCTGCAAGCCGGGCGATACCGTGCTCGGCATGGATCTTTCCATGGGCGGACACCTCACCCACGGAAGCAAGGCGAGCTTCTCCGGAAAGCTGTACAACACGCAGTTTTACGGCGTAGATCATGTGACGGGACTGATCGACTACGATGAGGTCCGTAAAAAGGCACAGGAATGCAAGCCTAAGATGATCATCGCAGGCGCATCCGCTTACCCCCGCATCATCGACTTCAAAAAATTTGCGGAGATCGCTCATGAGGTCGGTGCCTATCTCATGGTCGACATGGCCCATATCGCCGGCCTGGTCGCCGCAGGTGAGCATCCCAATCCCCTACCCTACGCCGACGTCGTGACCACCACCACCCACAAGACCATGCGCGGACCGCGTGGCGGCATTATCATGACCAACAACGAGGAAATCGCCAAGAAAATCGACCGCGCCATGTTCCCCGGCACCCAGGGCGGCCCGCTGATGCACATCATCGCAGCCAAGGCTGTGGCCCTCGGCGAGGCGCTCCGTCCCGAATTCAAGTCCTATCAGGCACAGATCGTCAAGAACGCGAAAGTGCTTGCTGAGACCCTGATGAACGGAGGCATTGACCTCGTCAGCGGCGGTACAGACAACCATCTGATGCTGCTGGACCTCCGCAAGCTCAATATGACCGGACAGGAGCTCGAGGACCGTCTGGACCGCGTCCACATCACCGTCAACAAGAACTCCATCCCCGGTGATACCCAGCCCGCTATGATCACCTCCGGCATCCGTATCGGCACACCCGCCATGACGACGCGCGGACTCAAGGAAGAAGAAATGAAGATCGTCGGCGACCTGATCCTCAAAGCTATTTTCGACTTTGACGTCAGCCGCGGCGAGATCCTCTCCACCGTAGATGAGATTTGTGTAAAGTATCCGCTGTATTAATAAGATCTAAAACAGAAAAAACAAAACAACGTACAAACAAAACCGCAGGGGACCGAAATCCCCTGCGATTTTGTTAAAGGTGAACGGAAATACGTTATCGTTAAACTGTGATCTTACTCTTTCTCCTGAGACCGAGCATCAGAGCAGATGCCATGATGAGCATCAGGCCGCTCAGTGTATAAGGCAGTGTTCCGTGACCGCCGGTGGACGGCAATGCGGCTCCTGTGCTGTTAGTTATCGTAACAACATAAGGCTCTGCTTCCGTTCCGGTACCGGTTACCTTAAATTCCTTTGTTTTCTTTCCATCTTTAATAAGCTCAGCAATAACCTTATTATCGCCAACACTTATGTGCACTTCACCGTCCGGCGGATAGTATCCCTTCGGGACTACTGTTTCTGACAAAACATAATCATCTTCGGAAACAGTTAACTCAAAAGTATACTTTCCGCTTCCATCACGTAACAGACCGCTGATATCAATATTACCGTCCATCGTGCCAGGTTTTTCCGAAACAAGGTTTCCTTCCAGCGCGTCGAACGTGAACTCGGCGCCGCCAAGCGTATCACCGTTATCATTGGTCTTCATGAACCGGACATATTTCGGCACCTGCTTATTGGTGATGGTTCCACCATTTGAAACAGGATGTGGATGCTCATCGTCTACGACCAGTTCGTATCCCGACCATTTTTCGGTCTCGCCAATCGTGTATTTGATTTCCTCTGTCACTCCATCCACAATCTTGTACATTGGAAGTCCGACAAATGTCGCTACCCAGGAATCACTCTCATAACCGCCGGTTGTTGGAACTCTCCAGGTTTCACCCTCTCCGACTTCTTCTTCATCCTTGGTACCGTTCAATACGACTGTTGACAATACTGTACCATCTTCATCATAGAGAGTAAATGTCACACTTGCGTCTGCAGGGGCTTCAGTTGTTCCGTCGGCATTCTGCCATGCTTTGGTTGCACTTACAGAAGTCGTCGGAGCCGTGTTGGTGATGGTCGTGGTGGCTACTAAATTGTCAGCATCCCACGCTGTGTGTCCACTCTCGTTCGTAACGCTCTCAACGCTCAGTTTACCATCATTATCAGCAGCTATTACTATCGTGATAGTCTCAGCTGCTCCATATTGTACTGCTTTTCCATTTACTATCTGCAGTGTGTCGGCATCATCTTCTGCTATAGTGTAGGTATAGGTTCCGGCTTCCGTAAAGCGGATCTTTCCAAAGCTGTAACTCTTGTCTGCAGAACCGCTGGCTTCCGTCAGATAGAATCTAACTCGCCCGGATGCACCAATCACCGGCAGGGGCGCGTCATTTGTCGTCTCGAGGTTGAAATAATATCTCTCACCGGACCACTCATAGCCATCCAGATGCTTTGTCCCGGTCAGTTCAACATCGATCGCGTCATTTAATGTATTAGTGAACTGGTTATAGTAACGGACATCCAGATAATCGATCGTGCCAGTAACTGTCGTTCCAGTTTGTGGATTTGTTTCACTGACCGTATTTGTAACAGGATTTCTTGATTTTGTAATAAATGTTGTTTCATATCCCGCATCAGCAATGTTAGCCTCCATCGTACTGGGCTCCGCATCAGCATCTCTGGAAGGATCTGACTGGCGATAGTTGTTGTACATCTCCGTGATGGTATATTCCGTATCAGCAGGAAGATTCGTAAAACGAATGATCTCCTTGCGCTTCAAAGTGATGTCGATTGTCGCCGACATCGTCGCGCCGCCTGCATCGAGGCTAAACATATCTGTCATCTGGCGGTTGGCCGTAGATGTCGTTACCGTATATCCACCGTATATCTTTCCACTGAACCGGCTTACATCGCTTGCAATACCCTGAACATTTCCAACTTCGGTATTCTGATAGCCAAAGATGATATAACGGTTGGATGCCGGCGGATCATCCCATCTTGGTACATACTCATACGCTGTAATACCGGAGATATCTGCATCAGCCGGAACCGTCAGGGTCACTCTGTAGGTAAAAGTCTCAGCATCCAACTGTTCTTCAGTGAAGTTGCCGGTGTTATCCACGATCTGCTTGGTAATATCCAGTTCGGCTGTCTTACGGTTGGTACCGATCAGTGTTCCCTCGTTTTCACCTGAAACAACATAGTAAACATTTTCCGTATCTGAGCTTTTCGCCGCCCTGTAGGTCTTAGCATCGTCATCGATATAGTATGCCGTTGCGCCTTCCGGGGCAGGATTATACTTATCGACAAGTACTAAATAAGTCAGCACACCATTGATCTCCATCGGACGAACGATCTGAGGTGTAAACTCGTACTCGTATTCGTTGCCAACAAGAATCTTTTCATCCAACGAATACTTATGACCGGTCTCCAGGATATCGCCGCCCTTCATGACACCGGGTGCGATAAATACACTGTTTTGCCAATTATTGCTGGCATCTACAGGAAGCTTAAACACTTTGCTGTCATCCAGAGTGTCCGATACAGTACCGTCATCTTGATAATACTTTCCATCCCTTAGCAGATAGAACTCAATCTGATCATAGATGTGCTGCGCATTGATATCGTTGGCGAAGTCCTTACGGACATTCATCTGCGTTTCATCAAGGACCATCTGACCCTGTTCAAACGTAACCGGATCAGTATAAGTGGTTCCCTGGAATGTGTAGGAAGTATTTAAGGTCGTATTTGTCTTCAGATAATATTTGCCACCGCTTTCATAAATCTGACTTTGTACAACAGGCAAAAGATCATCATAATCGACCACCTCGTTATTCAGGTTGGCAATGATGTCATAGGCTTCCTGACTGGGCCAGACGGTGAATCTCACTACATATGTGACCTTAGCCTCGGTCTGTCCGATAGAACTAAGATCCCAGGTAACGCTGCCATCTTCGTTGTAAATCGTGCCTGGAGCATCTGCCCATGTTACACCAAGCCCACCGTTGGCAGTGTGATCATATTTCTCATGTTCGACCCCGTCTAAGCCTTTGACTACTCCGCCTTTGCGATAGTACTCGAAGGCACCCGCTGCACCGTGGACATCAGCGCTTACAGAGGATAGCTGAGTCACACCGTCAGTCGTGGTGACACCGGTCGCTCCAAGACTGTTCACGATCGTCTGTGCGATGTTTTCGAATGCAGTCTTGATTGCCTCTTCGCTGGTAGCCGTAATGCTGCTGACACCACCCGAACTACTTATCAAAGTGTTTAACAGACTGGTACTGTCCGTTCCTGTATAAATACCATACAGGTATGCACCGATGCCATCTTCCGTAATTGTTGAAGAATAATCGCGTCCACCAGACCTCCACGAAGCGGTTGTTGAGTAACTTGTTCCTTTTTCACCTGCTATGGCCTTTGCATATCCAAGACCACCAACGTAGCAAGGATCCGACGTGTTATTCGTTCCTGCGGCTCCGTGGCTGTCATTGTTATTGGCAAAGCTGTTCACAGAAGGACAACCGTCGGTAATGAAAATGACATATGTCGGATCGTCATCCGGAGGATCCGCAGCTAAATTATAGGCATATTGGAGCGCCTGATGCCAGTTTGTTCCATAAGATGAAGATCCGCTTGCAGTCAGCCCATTAACTGTACCTGTGATATCTGATCCGTCTTTGGTCCAATAGCTTCCGCTATACTGTGCTCTTGTGGCGCCGGTTCCAAAGTAAACAAGCGACATATCGATGTCATTTGTTCCCGGGTCCAACGTTTCAACAAGTGTTTCCATGGCATCCTGTGCTACTGCCAGTCTCGTTCTGCCACCGATCCTGTTTGTGATCATACTGTTGGAATTGTCAAACACCAGAACTACATTTGCACCGCTTTGCAATGTCTCAATAATCTGAGCGCCGGTAATATCCAGTTCAATTGTATATGTGCCGTCCGGCGTTCCGTCCGGATTCTCATTCGGCGTTACATGCTTTTCAGTAGTGGGAGTCGGAATATCATCGTGCTCCGAGGGGGTTGGGACGTGAGGATGATCCGGATCCGGCAGCCGGTAAACTGCATATATGTGACTGTTTTCAGCTATTGGAAATGCCGCAGCAGCATTCTGGGCATCTTCAGCATTCCATTTATAATTATCACCATCGGTTACCTTTGTAATAACGTCATTGATAAAGATACGGCCTTCAATTTCTTCAGCAACATCGATACTCACGGTCTGCGGTTCCGAGATGTAGTACACGGCATCTGCATATTCGTAGCCATTGTAGGAAGCTCTCAAATCGACGCTTCCCACAGAAGTATCGAGATTTGCAGCATCAAATTCGTTAAATGTGCCATCATCATTGATCGTACCCCAATGAATGGTCGCTCTTTTCTGGTTGGGCTCTTCCCCCCAGACAAGGGCGAATACCGAGAAGCTTTCCGTGGAAAACTCCACGCTCTCTACCAGGAGGGTGCCGTCTTCGCCGTCCATCGTACCGGTGGTGGAACCGAGCACCTCCGTCTTTTCCGCACCGAAATGAACAGTGGATACTTCCGTATCCTCTGCGATCACGAAATTGTTCTCCTCGGTAAGGTAGATCTCTACCTTGACGGATGAGCCTTCCGCGAGCTGTACCGGTTGCTCGCTTCCGTCTACGATCTTGATGTCAAAGAAACGGGCTGGGACCGGCTCACCGTTTTCGATCTTTGAACTAAGCTCTGCCTTGAGCGCGTCACGGTCGAGCTCTACATTGGCTTTTGCCGCGGCAGCCAGACGGGCGTCCGCGTAATAATCGGCATATTTCTCATTTCCCTGGAGAATCTCAGATACTCTAAGCCCCGCATCCCCGGGAATCCCGGCATCCGCGCCAAAGCTTGCAATGATCTGCCAGGTATCTCCGGCACTGTCGATGAAACGGGTATCCAGCCTTCCGGTCACGACCGTGCCTACGACGGAAAAGCTGTCCTGGCTGAAGGTGAACCGATAAAGGTCGGATTCGCCTTCAAAGTCCGCCTCGTCGAACATGCCTTCCGCATCTTCTTCCTCATCCTCTTCGGGAACAGATCCATCTTCATCTTCCGCTGAGGCTCTGTCTGTCAGGTGGTCTTCGGGGTCTATGACCTCTCCATTCGCATTGACCGCAACATAAGCAGACCCTTCAACGGTTCCGAAAGGGGCTTCGGTATCTTCGGTCTCCTCACTTTCTGGCTTGATATCTTCTTCGGTATCATCCGGGATGGCTTCTTCCGTATCCTCTTCCGGGGCCTGCTGAGCGGGCTCTGCTTCTTCATCTTCTTCCGCTTCGATCATCACTTCCGGATCACCGGTCGCGTCGAGGACTTCGATCTCATCATCATTTATGAAATGTACTGCCAGCTTCTCACCGTCTTCCGGAACGATGATCTGTTTGGCATAGGTGATGGTGATGTCTACACCGGCACCCTCTTCAGGTTCGATCTCCTCTTCATCAGAAAGGATGGTGATATCAAAGAAACGGGCAAATTTTATCTCATTGGTCCCGTCGAGGATCTCTTTCTCTGCCTTTTCATAGTGATCCTGATATTTCTTGGAACCGGGCTCGAGTTCCTCTACTTTGAGCCTTGGCCTCGGTTTTTTCGGGATCTGTGCATCTTCCGTTATAGCTACGCTGATACGGTAATCGCCCGGCTCGATATAACGAAGGGTTCCTTTAAAGTACTCGTCTTCCAAAGCAGGAACTGCTTCCACGGGTACCTCTGTAGGAACCTCCTCTGTAACGACAGAGGCTCCTCCGGCGGCCGCTTCGCCTGAACCGTTTCCGTCCTGAGCATCCTGTGCGATACCGGTACCGTCAGCTGCGTTTTCCTGGTCTTCAACGGATTCGGGGACGTTGACTTCATCCGATCCTGTATCCTGGCTTTCTTCTTCCACGCTCTGCTCCGAGCCGGGGGCTGCCGGATCATCGCTGCCTGTGTTTCCGGACTCGGGTTCGGGATCTATTATTTCTGATCCTTCTGTTTCCTGCGAAGGCTCAGGATCGGCGGTCCCGCCGTCTTCGGATGTATCCTTTGTACCATTGGCCTCAGAGCTTCCTGTACCAGAAGTGGCCTCAGGGTCTTCGGACCCGGTATCGCCTGCTTCCCCTCCGGTCATTACATCAGCATCATCTTCTGATGGCTCTGGATCGTCTTTACTGCTGATCTCGTCGTCAGAATCAACATCCTGACTGGTACCGCTTTCAGTATCGGTGGTACCTACGAGTTCGGCAGTATCGTTCGTATCTTCTGCTTCTTCCTGTATGCCGACTTCCGCCTTGCTCTCTCCTACCAGAGCGGATGCGGGCTGTACGAGGACAGAGACAGTATACAGAAGTACAAGGGAAGCCATTATCGTTACTGCCTTCTGCCATCTCCTGTGCAGCCTGTTTCTCCGGATCGCTGTTATCTCTCGGCGGAGCTTATCATTCTCTTTTATCTGCTTCATGTATCTTTTCCACCTTGTTTTTTGACAGATGAAATCCCTCATATCCATCTTTTTTAGAACACAGATATGAGGGATATGATGCTTGTTATCTTTGATCAGAAAACAGGATCAGTCATCACGTTTCCTGCCAACAAAGCCTCCGCCGATCAGGGCAAAACCGCCGATCAAAAGGATCGGTACCGGCCACCACAGCTGGCCTGTCTGCGGGAGTCTGTCAACGCCGAGCACTGCCTGCTCGGGCATTCCAGGATCACGCTCCGCGCCAAGGACTCCGGTGTCCGGCTCACCAGGTGTTATAGGCGTCCCGGGATCACCGGGATCACGCGGTGTTCTTTCTTCCCGGTCGCGGCCTCCGCCACCGTAATAGTTGCTGAAAAGGATCTCGATCGGATCCGGCCCGCTTACTGTACCGGTCCGGTTGGCAGTGATCTTCTGCTTTTTCATGCTCTCACTTGCGCCGTTCAGCTTGTCGACTTCGATCGTGTCGACATACAGGTTGCCATCCGCATGGTAGTTCACCGTATACGTGATCATATAAGAGTTGAAGTCATAGATGTACCTGCTGTAGAACTTACCACTGACTGCGTCGACCTCAGCTTTGGTGCGAAGCTCTCTCACTGTATAAGCGTAAGTTCCGGGCTCAGTAAAGTCTATGACGCCTGCCTCCACGGTACCTGTCGGCTTAGCGCCTGATCCGCTCTTTTTGGTCGTGATCTTCAGGATCTGAACGCCCCCGGCTTCATCGATGCTCACCTGCGCACCGTCAAGGTCATGCTTCGCGGGGTCGTGCTTTGGCATCGGCTCCCCTTTGTTCGCTGCCTTGAACTCAAAGTAAAAGTCCTCTCCACCGGATGCAGAGGTGACATCCACGATCTTGGTGATCGGCGGGTCCGCCTGGCAAAGGCCTGCTGCCTTCTTTTTGACCTTATCCACCTTCGGGGAGGCATCCACATCATACTGTGCCTTTACCTTGCTTCCGTCCGTGGTCTTGACTGCCTCATCATAGTAAGGGATCGTCACAAGGAAAGAGCTCACCGGCTCATATCCTTCTGCCGCAGCTGTCTGTCTGACCAGGTAGAGTCCGAGGTCACGGCCGCCGAACGATGCCTTGCCGTTCGCGTCGACCGTCTGCGTTGCGACAGGCTTCACGTTGTCTGTGATCAGGCCCTCAGCTGCCTTCGCAAGGTCACTCGTAAGGTCAGCATCCGCTGCGATGGGGTTCTTAAGCCCATCGAACGGCGCGATATAACGGAGCTTGAATCCGTTATCCACATACACCTCGGCGATCTTGTAAGCCTCGAGGGTGCCGCCGCCGACTGCCTGGCCTTCCGCGGTCTTCATCGTGACATTGATGGAGCCAGTAGCCTTAAGGTCCGGGAACTCCCTCGGGGTCCCTTCCGCCTTTGCGGACATGCCAAACACTCCGGATGCGATGATCGTCGCCGCAAGCACTGCGCCGCCAAGGATCCTGCTCATCTTCTTAAGTTTCATATTGATCGTTTTCATCCTCTCTCATCTCCTGTCTTCCAGACTTTTTGGGTGGATGTTAGTTACTTTATCCTTTGATGGTTCCTATTTATGTTCAAGCATTTCTGCTGTTGTTTTCTTTATTTTTATTATCGTTTCTCTTCTCTCTCTTCGATCATCGCATGGAGCTTCCGGATCCTCTTCTTCTGTCTGCTCGTCATGCCGGTATCGATCAGCATCAGAATGATAAGGATGATGATCACCGGTACCGCGATGAACGGCACGATATTGACCGGTTTGATCTGAAGCGCATCCGCCACGACCTTCACGTCACCCTGGGCGTTCGCTACCCTGTGGCCTCTTACAAGAAGTCTGTGGGTATTGATGCCGTACGGGGTACAGGTGACTAAGGTACAGTAGTCCATGCCTTTGAAGATCTTTAAGTTCGAAAGGTCTGTAGGCTCTACCACCCTGATCTGGTCTACCTGGTAGGTAAGGGTCTCGTTTAAGATCGTCAGGATGAAGATATCTCCGTCTACGAGCTTATCAAGGTCCGAGAAGAGCTTGGCACTTGGAAGTCCCCTGTGCCCCGAAAGGACGATATGGGTCCCTTCCTTCGGGTCCATCACCTTTCCTTCCTTGGAGTTCCAGGATGGGGAGCCTACCGGGAGTGAGCTTCCTTCCACATGCCCAATGCCTGTCTGGAGGACTGCTTCACTTGTACCATGGTATAGAGACAACATCGTATTGATCTTATCGATCTGGATATAGCCCATGTTGCCGCTTGGATTATAGGCAAGCTCGGCGTTATACTTTGCGGTATCCTCTTCCGTAGGCATCCAGTTCGGCCCGAAGATCGTGATCTTCTTGTTATACTCTTCGGCTGATTCGATCCACCTGTCATACTCCGAAGTATCCATGTTCGATACTTCTTCCATGTAAGACATGATCGCCCTTGACTGGTGGAAGGAGTTCCAGTAATCCGAGAAGCTCGGGTAAAGGAGTATCCCCAGACCGACCAGCATCACCAGGAACAGTGCCGGGGTAACAAGCTTACTGGATCTGATGCCTTTTTTCTTGTCTTTATTCTGTTTGCTTTCTTTATTCTCTGGTATCAAATATCTTTCCTTTCCGGAGCAGCACTCCTTAGAGCACTGCTCCGGAAGTGTGATGTTTAATCAACGATCAGTTTTTAAACACTACGTTTCTTTTGTTTAACGATCATCTTCTCTTATTTGAGGATCATGCATCCATTCTTCTCTTGGTGACGAGCAGGACGCCTGCACCGATCACAAGGATGGAACCAAGGATGTAGAAGATCGTGGTACCGATGCCACCGGTGGACGGAAGGACTGAACCCTTGTTGTTTTCAACATCAATCTTTTCAAAAACAAATGTTGTAACAGCGTCCTCGCCTTCTCCTTCCGTTTCGGTTGCTTTTACTTCAACCGGTTCCTCAAGAAGGTTATAACCTGTCGGAGCCTTGGTCTCTTTAAGGCTATATGTCACATCGCTATCAAGACCATTGATTGTAATAGTATTACCATTTGTAACAATTTTGGTTGTCGTTGTAGTGTCTTCGGTTGTAGCAATTCTATAAGTCTTGCCAGCCTCTACTTCTACGAGATTGATAGCCGTTTCATTAAGCTGAAGTTCGAATTCTGCACCAACCAGCTTTGTCTTCGTTTCACCTGTATCAGCTCCATCTACCTTATCGAATTGGAATTTATATGTCTTGGTCTCGACCGTCTTCACAACAGATTTATAATTGTTACCATACTCCAGCACAAGATCATTAGGAATACCAGTCTCAACAACAGCATCCTTATTCAGAATAGCAGTGTATTCGATAGTGATGGTCTTTCCCTTGTTTGCGATAACAGTATCTTTGGCAAAAGTAATCGTGAATTCCTTATCTGCTGCTGCAGGTGTAGTAGGAGTCAAAGTGTATGGAACATCATCTTCACCTGCCTTTACAGAATCGATAGCTTTGAAGGTCAGACCAGCATCCATTGTATCTGTAAGAACAATTATATCATTAGCAGACTCAGGAACTTCTACTGTAAGGGTGTAGTTGATTTCATCACCAATCTGAGCATTTACATCAGAACTGTTAATTGTTTTGTCAACACCCGGATAAGTGTTCTTTGTGTTGATCTCAATGTCAGCCAGGGTCTGAACTACAAGAACATCACCCAGCGTAGAAGTGATCAGGTAGTAACCAGCATCAAGATCATCAGCTGTCGCACTACCACCAGGTTCGGTCTGAGCAAATGTATTATCTGCAGTAGCGAAGGTATCTTTAACCCCATCAAGTGCCGTGGCAATCTGCTCAGCACTTGCATTTGTATCTTTATTTAACTCAACATACCACTTAGCCTGAGTAGCGTCTTTTACTACATTAAAGATGGGTTTAGCATTTTCCCCTTCTCCGACTTTAAGCCCCTCAAGAGCAGTTGCCTTAGCCTCAGTAGTAACATAATAGGAAACCTTGGGGGCATCATCGCCAGTACCAGCTGTTGATTCACCTGTTTCAGGATCAACAATAATCTTGGAGGCATCTTCAATAGATGCGTCAAGGATCTTATAATACGTATATATTGTCGTTTCTACAGCCGCTTCGTCATCAGTAGCGGTACTATTGATCGTAATGCTTGCAGCAAACACGCTTATGCTCATAACAAGTACCATTGTAGCTGCAACTGCAAGTGCGAATAATTTCTTGAATTTCTTCATCGTTGCTTTTCCTTTCTTGAAAAAATGTTCCTTCAAACTCTTTTTCTTGTTCAGCCTGTTGAAGGCAGGCTTTGTCACGCTTTCCCAGGTGACCGGGGGCATTCGTTTGTGAGATAGTTTTGTTCTGGCTGTTCTGCGGGTCTCCCGACCGGTTCCCGCAGAACAGTCTGTTTCTTATTTGTCTTCAGTTTCGGCGTCAGTTATTCGTCGAGATCAGAGGCTTAATAATACCTCCTTTCTCTACGCCTCATCCTGAAGCCGTACATCATAGCGGATCCAAGCATCAGCAGAAGCCCGCCAAGTGTATAAGGTAAGGTTCCGTGGCCGCCGGTGGACGGAAGTGAAGCACCAGGTGTGTTCTTTACAGAAACAGTATATACAGGTTCCGCATCTGTCCCTGATTCCTCTATTTTGGAATACTCAGTTGGGCTTTCAACAGGATTTCCATCCTCATTTGTCAATCTTGCCTTAAGAACTGACCCTTCTTTGTAAACTTCAAAATAGATATTTTTTGTAAGAATGACATAACCTTCTGGAGCCTTTGTTTCTACCAGCTGATATCTTCCGATGCCGAGGCCTCCAAGATCAAGTGGATTATCAAAAGTAATCTCGGTTTCATCTCCTGTTTCTTCATCAATAACTGTTCCGCTTCCTCCAGGTGCAAGATCAGTTTGGACACTGGTCCAGGATCCGCCACCTTCAGCTGCAATCCATTTATTAAGATTGAAGATAGACCCTACAAGCGTGGTTGATAGGTCCTCTTTTGTCTTCTTTAACTGGACATCGATCGTACTCCACTTATTAGTTACTGTTACTTTATACGCAGACTCAACATATTCGATCGTTCCAGTTATAGACTGTCCGGAAGATTCTCCCGTATCCTCTGTGGTCCAGTCTTCTGTGGTTTCTTCATCGCCATCTGCATCATATCCTCGTTCACCCGCGATACTTACGAAACTGTACCCTTCGGCAGGCATAGTTTCTGATTCAGCTATTGTGTATGTGGATCCATCTGGCAGATTCAAGAAACGAACACTGTAATTGGTCTTCATATCAATGGAAACCTGTGTTCCAGACGGTACACAGAAGTAACCATTAAAATCACTTGCAGAGGGCTTTGTGCTGGTGACAGATCCATCATTCAGCTGCCATCTAATATCATCCGCCACTGCAATATCTGGATCTTTAATTAATGTATAGTTATTATTTGAATCCGCAATTGAGAACCATGCCCATGCATCCGAGTTAACATCACTGATATCGTAAGATTCCGCATCCGCAATACTCACTTTCATGGTGAATGGGAATTTATCGCCTTCCGGGACATTGCTGCCTTCCACGGTTTTTACCACATCCAGATAACTACGACGGTGGTTTGTGGCGGTGAGATTGATTTCACCTTCCATCACCACGTAGTATTTTACGTCACTGCCAATGGTCAATTTATAATATGTATCCCCATCAACCACTGCTTTCGCCTGATCTTCAGTTGCTCCAGTAATAGCAGAGGGAGCATCCTCAGCATCTATCAGCTTCAATGTCGTAGGTTCATTATTGATCAGCATCGGACGGACAGTATCTGCTTTAAGTACCCAGTTATGGCCAACGACTGCCTCTTCTGAGAAGGAGTAATCATGACCAGTCGTCTTCAGGTGAACGCCACCACCATCTTCGGTAAGTAGACCGAAGGAAATAAAGGAACTTGCTGACCATCCGTTGTCTCTATTTAGTGTTACCTTGTGGACTTCTTCCCCATCACGCTTTACGAAGAGATCAACTGCAGATTGCCAACCTGTCTGACTATCAAGAGTATTCTTCCAGGTCTTGCTTACCGCCAATGCCTCTGTTGCGTTAACCGGCTGAGGATCAGGGTTATCAAAACCTGATGTCTGTTGCCCATTCTCTGTACGTGTATCCGTATAGGTAAGTGTAGCGCTAGTATTTGTCTCTAACTTATAATCCGCTGTCAGATATTGCCTGATTGCAGGATCCAAATCACTATAAGCTATGTCACCATTCTTCAGATCAGCTATCAAGTCAAGAGTTTCCTGGCTTGGATAACAGTCGAAAGTCACTGTATAGGTTACTCCATCCAGCAAAGTTCCTACACTATTCAAATTCCAGTCAACTGCTCCGGTGTCACTGTTATGAGTGGCCGTTGGAGGCGTATAACTATAGAAACTTGTAGGCCCTGTCCATTCAACTGTCAGCTGATTTAGATCAACTTTTCCTGCATAAGTAACAGATTGGTTGTTTCCGTCTTTATCAGTCCAAGTTATATCGACATTTTCACCATTAGGAGTAACTGTATAAACAATGGGATCACCTGTTGTCTTATCCGGCATGGTAAAGGTATATGTTCCTCCAGTACCAGCTACAACAGGGAATGACAGCCAATACTGATATGAATTATCAACAACAAGCAGATGAGCAACTCCTGTACTTGTTGAAACATTAGTAGTGGTGCCGTCTGTAATAGAGACCTCAGTCACACCCAAAGTCTGAACGATTCTTTGGAAAATGTCATTGATTGCCTGCGTCAATGCAGCAGTATCACTTGCTTTGTAATATCCCTCCGTATCAAAAGTCGTTCCCGGATTAGAAGGATCTGAATTATTGTATGCATAATACAGTAAAGAGGCGAGCCAATCGTCGCTGTTCGCGAACGCGAAAATACCATATAATGCACCGTCAGTTTCATCACAGCTGCTCTCAATCCTCTGGGCAATAACTTTTGAAGCATTATAATTTGGTTCAGCCGCAGATTGAGAAGAAGTCTGAGGACGCCCATCAGTTATGAACACAACATAAGTCGGATCGTCGTCTGTTGCGGAGGAGTTGATCAGGTTCTCTGCCATCTGGAGCGCAGCTGTCCAGTTTGTATAATTTGAATAATTGAGTCTATATGAAGTTCCTGTCGAAGAAACTCTATTCAGGATATCATTTCTGTTAGATGTCCATCCGTTCGTAACATTGGTCGCGCTTCCCGAAAACGTAATAAACGCTGCCTGAATATTTGTGGGATCATCTTGATTCTGATACCCGAACAAAGCATTTGTAAAATCATAGACAACTTTTTCACTTGCAGATGCTCGGTCAATACTATAACTGTATCTTTGCCCATGATATTCATTATAAGTATAACGGCCAGGATTACCGGTACGACGGTAAACGGTACCTGAATAGGTATCATCTGTAATTCCTGTGTACCCGGTTCCACTTTGGTTCCGTCTATATAATTGGAAATACTCTCCATCCTGATAAGAGGTGTGACTCTGAGTAGTATCCAATCCACGTCCACCGGTAACCATAGGAACATAGTTATACGGAGCAATCATCGATGAGGAAACATCATACACGATGATGACATTAGCATTAGAAGCATTTGTGCCTTCAGTGTCAGCATCACCTGTTACATCAAGCCCAATCGTGTATGTTCCGTTTTTATTGTCCGTTAGTGTTTTACTATGATCGGGCACATCACCAGCACCTCGTAACACCACTCCTCCCGCTTTAGAGTCAGCAGCCTTTGCCAAGTTTACTATATCCGCTGTATGAATACTCTCAGATGGATCATAATCATCCTTTGCTTCGATGGTATCGTAATCATACATATATACGAGGTCATAGTCCGAGAACCCATCGACGTCATAAACAGTTTCTATATAGCCCTTTGCTTCAGCCTTATTCTCAGCTTCGACTAATTCAGCCCCGCTTTCCGTATAATGTATTGCGGCAAACCTGTTGTTCCTTTTCTTCGGCTCAATTGTTTCTCCCGTGAGTTCATCGATGAACGTTCTAGCAGTATCTTCAGTGGAGAGCGGCTCACTATATTCAATCTTAACCTGCACTGGGGCTTTTGGCTCATATTCCTTCCCGTCGACCATAATGCTGATGCTCAGGAAACGAACGTCACTTAATGTAACATTTCCATATTTATCACTTAAAACATCAGCAAGCTGTACAGAACGGTCAATCCACTTCTCATCATTTTCCTGGATTTCCTTTACTTCAAGCACTGCGCCTTCTGGAATCTCAGCCAATTCATCATAAGTAACAGTTACCTTGAGTGTCTTTCCATCTGCAGTCAGAACGCTGCCAACTAGCTTTCCGACGATGGCGTAAACCGAAAATCCGGATGTTTCAAATGTAACTATATTTCCATCTTTAGAAGCCGTAGCATCCAGAACCTCTGTCACCTCACCAAAATGAACCACCTTAGGATCTTTGATGGGGTCATCCTTCAGTTCGACCTTTACGCCAACCTTTCCTTTAGGCTGTATTTCTTTGTCGCCCTGCTTTAAAGTAATGTTAAAAAGCTTTACCTGCGTTCCTTTGCTAAGCTCAATGTTGAGTGCTTCTGCAGCTAATTCAGCATGTGCCTTAAAGTCATCACCATCAAGTTCGCTGATTTCCAGAACTGCATCAGCCGGTACTTTAGCAGCAGTAAGATCCACTGTGATGGTGTAAGTCTCACCCTCAGCAGTCAGATAATCAACAGTAACTATTTCACCCTCGACAATTATCAGATGTCCGTTTAATCAGTTTTTAAAACAACATTGAATATTATTGTTAATACACACAAAATTATTGTTATAACACGTCCTGTAATGTATATATTGAACATATATTTAGATGTTATATAACAAATATGTTTGTTCTTAATTTGTTTAGAACAATCTTCCATTTAACTCAATGAAATTTGCCGAAGTGATAACCCGAAAAGTGTTCCAAAATGTACTCATTCAACATAAAAAGCCCGCCTCTTTCGGAGCGGACTTTTAAAATGTGAAGCGTCATCACTATCAAATGAAAACAAGCTTCGCTTTCCCTTTTGATCAAACACTTATATCGCAGGAAACATCGATTTACAGATTTTTTTCTTCTGTGTATACTTTCTATATGACCCGGATCTTTGTCCGTATATGACGCTGTGAGGATTTAAAGATATGCTCAAAATAACAAATGCCAAAACCATAGATGGCCGGATGATCGATCTGGTAACAGATAAGGATAAGATCATTTCGGTAACCAAGTCTTCTGAAAAGAATAATGATATCCTGGGTAAGCAACCCGGTATGAACGCTCATGATTATGATGATGCGAAGATAGCTTATCATATTCATGACTCAGTATACGACCGGCAGATCGATGCCGCCGGTTATATGATCCTGCCGCCGTTTGTCGATACACACACCCATCTTGACAAGACGGCTGTCGGCATGGACTGGATCGTCAATGCCCTGCCCCCGTACCTGCCTGCCTGGGTAGAGAATGAGCGTTCACACCGAGATGAGATCGGGATCGACCCATACCGTCAGGCCTGCCGCCTGATCGAGCGGGACCTTTCCTATGGGACCATCGCTATACGCAGCCATGTCGATATAGACCTTGAGCACGGACTCCGGCTGCTCGACGGTGTTATGAAGGCGCGGGAAGACTACAAGGACAAGGTGCATATTGAACTAGTAGCCTTCCCGCAGAGCGGCCTGCTCGTCCGTCTGGGGACATATGAACTGATGTCGGAAGCCCTCTCCATGGGCGCCGATCTTGTCGGCGGCATCGATCCGGCAAATGTCGACCGGGACCCGAAAGGCGGTGTCGATGCGATCTTCCGCCTCGCAGAAAAGTATGATAAGCCTGTTGACATCCATCTGCATGAACCGGGGCATCTGGGTGCATTTACCATGAGCCTGATCATAGAGCGCACCAAAGCTGCCGGTATGGAAGGCCGGGTGACCATCAGCCACGCATTCTGCCTCGGGTATCCCGAAGCCGGCCTTGCCGAACCTTTGATTGAAAAGCTCGCTGATGCAAAGATCGCTGTAACGACAGGCAGTCAGGCATATATCAAATATGTACCCTCCGTCCTCCAGCTTGAGGATGCCGGCGTCCTCATCTGTGGAGGCAACGATAACGTTCGAGATATGTGGAGCCCTTACGGTACCGGTGATATGCTCGAGCGGGCAATGCTGATCTCGATGAAGAACGGGCTGCGTCGCGATGATCTTCTGGTCCGGGTGCTGCGCATGTGCTCTGATAACGGTGCCCGTCTCCTGCATCTTCAGGACTATGGCATCGCACCTGGCCGTGATGCCAGCTTCGTATTGGTGCGGGCACAGACTGCTGCCGAATGCGTGGCACAGGCTCCGAAGGAACGCATCGTATTCAACCACGGAAAGATCATGTCCGTATGATCATTTCGTATCAAAATATCTGCGTTAACTGATAATGATGAATAAGCAACAACCGCCACTCAAAGGTGGCGGTTGTCTATTTATCTTTCAATTAATGCCTGTGTCTAAAGTTTTTCTTTATGGTCTTTGTCTTATTAATTTTCTTATACTTTTGTCTTCCTCTTCTGATGCCTCACCTCTCCCCGAACTTGCGGATGCGAATGCCGATGCCGGCTTTAAAAGCCACCATCAGATAGTCTTCACAAACGATGACTTTGTCGATGAAGCGCTTGACCATATCATTGTTGTAATGGCGCACGGGGCCTAATTGGGAAATGTTGTCGGTGCGGGCGTAGAAATCCTCCACCTCGGTACAAGCAGCCGGATCCCTGGAGACACTGCCTCGGGCTGCAGTCCCGTTTTCCGCAGACTGTTCCGAACTCTCCGTATTCCAGGACCTTTCATTCCTTTCTTTCCCGCTTCCTCCGCGGGATCCCGGTCCGCTCATCGGATATCCCGATTTTCCCGTGATCAGGCAAAAGTCATTTTTCTCATCTCTCAGGTCATCACGGTTCCAGTTGATTGCATCTACCAGGCGAAGTGCCGACTGGATCTGCAGTTCCTGCATCGCAAGATTCGCCTTGCGCTCACTTTCTTCATCGATCCTGGCTTCGAGCTCATCGAGTTCTTCCTGCAGTCGGTCAGCCTGTTCAGACAGCCGGGCAAAACGCTCTTCCGAAACCGTTCCGCCGGCATCCTTTTGAGGATCGCTTGCGGCATCAGCGCCCGAATCCCCGGCAGCCTTGCCCTCGATCCCATCAATGTTCCCGTCGATTCCTTCAAACATTCCCGTATACATGCCTTCCGGTGTGTAATTTCCCGATATCGTCCTGTTTTCTTTTGCTGTCAGCAGCGCCTCTTCGGCTTCCACCTGTTCTTTTAATTCCAGATACTGCGCTTCCAGCGTATCTTTTTCATCGTCCAGTTCCCGCAGGCGTCTCCTGCTTTCCTCTAAAGGGCCCCAGCGGGTCCTTTCCTGCATGCGGATCAGCTCGTCGCGGTATAGCGGCAGACGGTTAAAAGCCGCGACGACAGCATTTTTCACATCCTGCTCCTTCACTGCTGGTCCCATGCAGGCATTTCGTTTCGATACTCGGGTACGGCAGCGCCAGACTGCGTCGCGTATATCCGTGGTGCCCAGGTCCTCGGACCAGGTATCTGAGGAGGTATGGGAAGACAGCTCCTCTGTCAAATCAGATTTGGGACCCTCTGGAGCATAACGCCGGTACGTGGCGCCGCAGAGCCCGCAAACCAGCTTGCCATTCAGAGACATATCCTTTGTCGTACGTTCCTGTCTCCCGCCAATCACCCTGTCCCGCTCGGTCTGCGCCAGCTTTGCCTGCGTCATCATGTAGATCTCCCTCGGAATGATGGGCTCGTGGGCATTTTCCACATAATAGCGCGGCATCGTACCGGTATTGCGCACCTTGCGCTTGGTCAGGAAATCCGCTGTGTAGGACTTTTGCAGCAGCAGATCTCCCATATATTTTTCGTTCTTCAGCATGGATGTGATCGTGCTGTGGTACCATTTACCCTTGCCAGACGGGGCGCGTACGCCCTCTTCCTCCAGGCTGAACACGATCTCACCGAGCGACATTCCCTCGAGATAATCCCGGAATATCCGCCGCACGATCTCCGCTTCCTCAGGCACGATCTTTAAGTCTCCGCCCCGTTCCTTGGTGTAACCCAGGAACATCTTGTGATTGAGCATCGGCCGGCCCTTCTGAAAGTTATAGTGGATGCCCATCCGGACGTTCTGTGAGATCGACTGGCTTTCCTGCTGCGCCAGCGACGCCATGATCGTCACGAGCAGTTCGCCGCCCATACCGAGCGTATTGATATTTTCCTTCTCAAAAAGGACCGGGATCTCCAGGTCGCGGAGCTTGCGGATATACTGCAGGCAGTCGAGGGTGTTGCGCGCGAACCTGCTTATGGATTTCGTAATGACCATATCGATCCTGTGGGCCTCACAGTCCGCGATCATACGGTTGAAATTCTCGCGGCCCGCGGTCGACGTGCCGCTGATACCCTCATCCGCATAGATACCGGCGAGGACCCATTCATGCTTACTGCTGATCAGCTCCGTATAATGGCTCACCTGCGCTTCATAGCTCGATTCCTGTTCTTCCAGCTCCGTAGAGACCCGGCAGTATGCCGCCACCCGGAGCTTCGGGGTCTTATTTTTCGTATCATGCCGCGCCGCCTTCTTCTGCTTTGCGGGGATGACTTTTACTGATGATTTAGCTTGTTTCTCCATATTCTCACCTTCTCTGTATCTTTCTCGCTCATCACGCTCCGGCCGTCAGCCGCAGGGATGATCAGGCTGTAAATATAGGATGCGATCTCTCCTGCCGTCATGCCGCTCCCGTTCCTTCGGGGAGGCTTCATGCGGAAAGTCTGCCGGACAGGCTGTCCTCTCGCCGTTGCCCTCGATCCGGGATGCGTTCTTCGTTCTATTTCCAACGCGACCAGGTCAAACGTCTCTTTTTCTGTCAGCGCGGGATAGTATCCGTCCCCCAGGTAGACCGGGTTTTTCAGTAAATGCCGCAGGCTCGTGGCAGAGCGTGGGATCCCTGCCGCCTGATTTGCTTCTTTGATCGATAGACCGCTCAGGTAAAGATCTATGAATATCCGGATCTTTTCTGCCTCGTCCGGTACAGGCTCCGCCCGACCGTCCCTGATGCGGTATCCGTATGCTATATGTGCCATATGTTTCGCTCCTTTGATAGATTCACCCTCCCGGAAGAACGAAACATGATGATACTGCGTATATTTGTTGTCTGATCTGCAGATGTTCTCTGCAATGCCGAGTGTTATCTGTACAGTTTACCGCGCTCACTCCAGCGTCTCTGTAAGGCAAAAACCGCAGCTGAGCCTGAATACCAGTTCCTTTTCTGTACGGACCGTGATCTGTTCCACGATTCCGGGCAGCAATTCTTCGGCAGCCGGGAGGAGATCCATGTCCGATTGCTGCGCGTCAACAGTTCCCTGTTGTCCAGCGTTCTCCTCTCCCAGTTTCCGCCAGTCTTCCAGCTGCTGCCGAAAGGCACGTACAGCGCCGATGCCCGCAGATCCCGCTTCCAGGCGCAGCTTTCGCAGGGTCTCGCGGATGAAAGCCTCCTCGGCTTCTATCTCCATGATCCGGCGCCCGTATCCATGCTGGTCACCGCGCCCCCGTCCGAGGACTTCCCGAAGATGAAGGCGTTCTTTTGTGCATTTAAGTCCCTGCTTTTCCAGTTCATGTATCCGGTCGATGTTGCTGCGCTCACCGTCCCGCTGTAATGCCGCTGCATAGGTCCCGAGCACGGCGTCCGGGGCAAACGCCAGTTTGTTCATCATCGTCATGAAAGCATTCATCACATCCTGTTCCGGGATCCGTTTCATCCCGCAGATCTCCCTGCTTTCGAGATGCCTGAGGCAAGCCCAATGGTGCCGTTTCCCGCCTGCCGTCTTCTGGCTCACACGGCGCATCGGCGCGCCGCAGCATCCGCAGACCATAAGGCCGGAAAGAACATACCGCTTCAGTCCTCCCCGCCTGCCCTCATCGCGTTCATCCTGATATTCTTCATATTCCGGTTCCTCCTGAGATCCGGCATCGAGTCCAAACTCCGTAAGGTCCCGCACCCGGACTCCCTTTTCCACACCGCGCTGCCGGCTCGATAATACAGCATTCATAAAATGCTTCCTGTCAATGATGGGCTCGTGGTGTTCTTCGACATAGTACATTGGTTTTTCACCATGGTTCGGCCGGCATCGGAAATACCGGTCGTGCCAGGTCTTTTGCATCAGAGCGTCTCCGGTATAGAGTACATTGGTGATGATCCCCTTCACCATGAAGCTCGTCCAGCGCCCCGGCGTGCCGTCGCGCCGCACAGTTCCCGTCGGGATCCCGCGCCGGTTCAGCTCCTTTGCGATCCGGTAAGCTCCCTCTCCGCGAAGTACCATTCCATAGATTTCCCGTATGATCCCGGCAGTATCCGGGTCAACGACGAATGTTCCATCCTCCAGCCGGTACCCGTAGGGCGCCCGGGAGTAACGGAAGGAACCGTCTTGAAAACGCTTCTCGATCGCCCAGGTCAGGTTGGCGGAAATGGAATGCGACTCCGCTTCCGCCATGGATGCGAATAACGTCAGCATCAGCTCCGATTCTGCTGTGCCGGTATAGATATTTTCTTTTTCAAACAGGATCTGTACGCCCATTGCATTGAGCTTACGTACCAGTTCCAGGCAGTCCGCAGTGTTCCTTGAAAACCGGCTGATAGACTTGGTAAGGATCAGGTCAATACGGCCTTTCGACGAGTCTTCCATCAACCGCGCCAGCTCCGGCCGCGCTTCCTGGCGGGTACCTGTCACACCGGTCTCCCAATACACGCCCGCCGGGATCCACTCCGGGCGTGAAGCGATATACGTCTCATAATGCTCCCGCTGATTCTCGATGGAGCTTTCCTGCTCTGTCATGTTGGTCGAGACTCGGCAGTACGCTGCCACACGCCTGCGCTGATATTCGGGCGCAAGGGTCCGCGGCTTGCGAAACGCCGGGATCACCTCGATCCGGTTATGGACCGTGTCACGGGTGGAATCACCCATGGTCTGCCTGTTCCAAGTCGAATACCCGGCTTTCTTTTTATCGTGATCCACCTTTTTGATGTCACCTCCTGCTATATTGGAGCGGACTGTATTTCCGCACCAAAACAAAAAGCCCCTGCATAAAAGCAGAGGCACGATCAACGTATTCATTTCATTCATTCGAGAGAGTGTATTTCTATCTTAATAAAGCTTCGCCTTCCGTTCAAGACGGAATATCTGCCAAACTCTTAAGGACGAAATTGCGCACTATTGACAGAAATTATAATATCATACTATGACACTCTGAAAATGAAATATCCTGCCCGTACTGATCACACATCGGGCAGGACATTTCAATGATCTTCAGATGAGGAACGTCTCTTTTTCTATGGCTTTCTTGTCTTCGTTATCTCCTTTCTGCGATGTTATTGTTTATCTTATTATAATTGTGGTTCTCTTGTTTCAGTGATCATTTTCAGCTATTGCTTCTTTTTTCAGTCATCTTCTCTGCGTCTCACGACTCCTGCGGAGAGAAGGCCTGCGCCCGCGATCAGAAGGATCGGGATCGGCCACCAGAGCTGTCCGGTCTGCGGAAGTCTGTCTGCGCCGAGGACGCCCTGCTGCGGCTCGCGGTCTGCACCGAGAACTGCGCTCTCTTCGATTTCCGGTTCACGGTCAGCACCGAGAACTGCGCTTTCAACTGCCGGTTCATTGCTTGCGACAAGGACTGCCGGGCCGGCGCTGTAGGAATAGGTTCTCTCGCTGTTATTGCTTCTTCTGCCGCTGTTGCCGCCGTTATTGGGGGCCGGAGAGGGAGTCGGATCCTCAGTCGGGTCCTGTGCCGGAGCGGGCTCATGTACGTTGTTGATTCCGAAACCATTGCCGGCAGATCCGCTGATGGTTGCTTCATATCCTTCAACTGCTGCTTCAGCGACCGTATACTCGATCTCTTTGCCTTCCGCGTATCTGTACATGTCGCCGACGACCTTTTCCCAGTCTTCCTTACTGCTGATCTCGACAGTCTTTACGACTTCACCGTCCGCAAGGATGCTGACTTCGATGCTGTCGGGGCGGATGTTGTCTTTGTTGTTTTCATCTTCCCAGGTCTTGGAGATCGTGAACTCGATCTTCTCCGGTGCATGGGTGTTGGTGATCTCAACAGCTTTGACCAGTCCGTTTACTCTTTCGTTTTCACTCTCAAGAAGGGTCTCATTGACCTCACTGGTGTAATCTGCTACTGCAAGCTCACGGATGGAGTACTTGATCAGATTGCCGTCATCATCAAATGCCTTGAGGTTATCGAAGGTGTATTTCCAGTCGCCATCCTTTGTCAGGGTGATCGGTGTGCCTTCTTCTTTGTCATTTGCCATAAGCTGTACCTGAATGCTCTCGGGACGCTTGCCGTCGCGGTCGTTGTCATCATTCCAGGTCTTGTTTACACTGAACCAGGTCGCGAACTCGGCGTAGAGACTGACTGCGGACTGTACCACTCTGTCCTTGGTTGCACTGAGCTTTGCCAGTATTCCGCCGCTTACGTTCTGATCATCTTCCAAGTCATCGATGTCCAGCTTGCCTGCGGTGCCATCAGCTGCTTCTTTGAAGGAGTCTGCAAGTGCTACCGGCTCTTCCGGGATCGAACGAAGTCTGGTAGCGGTTTCATTGTCAGAGCTCTGTGCCCCGGTATCGTCTTTCTTGACGAACCAGCCAAGGAATCTGAGGGTGTTGTTGCTGCCAAGGACCATTTCCTCGACCCACTTCTGTGCGGTCTTTTCTGCCTTGTTGTTATCGACGTCAATGTCGTCAAAAGATTCTATATTTGCATGTTCGATTTCTGCGTCTTCATTCTCTACGGTGATGACACTTCCGTTCTTTGCATCAAGATAGTTGACCGTGATGGAGGGCTGCCACCAGGCATCTACAGACTTATTAAGAGCAGTATTCTCGTCTTTGGTGATCTCCGGAGCATCCAGCTTATCGACTGCCTCATCCCCATTGATCGGGCTTTTATCCTCTCCGTACCATCCAAGAAACTGATAATGCTCATGTTCGCTCTTGACCTCGGTACCTTTTACATCGACAGATTCAAAGCTCTTATCGACGGTCTTGGTGGTTCCAAACTCATTGAAGTTTACAGTGATCGCCGGCTGCCAGTAGGCATATATATTAACATTCTTTGTTGTGCCTTTCGGTATCTCGGCCGAGCTGTAGATATTTTCATCACCGTCATAAAACTTAACGCCGGTCTCATCATTCTGCCAGTATTCAAACTGATAATCAGACTGTGGTGTTTTAATGGATGGATCTGAGAATGTGTGCTTGTATTCAGTCACAGCATCCTTGTTGCTCCAGGATCCCGAACCGGTGGAGATATTGTCGATGTAATTGTAGTTAAGGTACCAGTTGGCAGTTGCCTTGTAGACCGGGGAGATATAAACATCTTTCCCATCGACCTGGATTGTTTGCCCACTATTCATTACAATTGATGCTTTACCATCTGAGGAGTACTTGATTTGTTTTACAGTATCGCCATCACTTGCTGTATTCCAACAAACCGGTTCACTATCTTTCGTTGTTACGGCAAACACATTCAAAAACTTGTAAGTATATCCTAATCCACCAGCTGAATTATTGTTTCCTCCGGCATAGCTTTTGAAGCCATTGATTCCTTTGCTCTGTCCCTTCACCATATCCATTTCGGCTTCATAAGCCACTGCATGTCCGTTTTCAGCGTGTACTGCTGTCCACAGGATATTGCTGATATGGACTGTCAGATTCTCTTTTTCCGGCTCTGTGGACTGAACTGTGATCGCCGGAGCTGCCAGAGCCATTGCCATCATTCCCAAGCTGTTTGACTCAGAACCGAAATCCAGGGTTACACCGTTCTCATCCTGGCTTACACCATCAGTGGATTTAGTCCCGACTGCAAGTGCTTTTGTATTCCTGACAGGTACTTCGTTCTTCGGAGCCTCTGCTTCGCTTACTGCTGCATTTGCATTGGTTTCCTGTTCGGTGACTGTGGTTTCTGCAACTGCGGAAACTTCGTTCTTATCAGAGCCTTTCTCTTCCTGAGATTTCTTTTCGACCGGTGCTTCAGCCTTTTTTGCCGATGCTGCAGCTGCCTGCTTTTCGATCTCTACGCTTACTTCATTCTTATCAGACTCAGCCTTTACTTCCTGGACATTGGTAGTCTCAGCAGCCGGTCCGATGTTGGCGGTCAGCGCCTTTTCTGCACCGGGTGCTGCGATGATGGTGGAAAGTCCGTCCGCGGTGATCGTCACATTCTCTGCGGGTGCGGAGATAGCCGGAGCTGCCTCTGCCTTCTTCTCTGCAGGTGCTTCGCTTTTCTCGGTGTCTGCGGGAGCGGCGATCTCTTCACTGGTTTCTTCCTTTTCGGAAGCCTGCGATACGCTTACTGCTGCGTCCGTTTCTGAGGAAGCCTGTGCATCGTCAGCCTTCACGATCTCGACTGTGCTCTCGGCTGAGGTGCCTTTGTCTGCAGTATCGGCCGCGGGATCACTTCCTTTTTCTTCCTGAGCTGTGGCCTCTTCATGGGCTGCGCTGTTGCTGCTGTTATCTTCGGAGCTTTCAGATGCTTCTGCAGCATCAGACTTGTCGCTCGCTTCTTCTTTCTCGGAAGCTTCTGCCTTTTCTTCCTTTTCGGAAGTATCAGCCTCTTCCTTTTCGGAGCTCTCGCTCTTTTCTTCTTTCTCTTCCTTTTCGGAACTCTCGGCCTTTTCTTCTTTCTCTTCCTTTTCGGAACTCTCGGCCTTCTCTTCCTTTTCTTCCTTTTCGGAGCTTTCTTCCTTCTCGGCCTTTTCCTCACCGGATCCCTGCTCCTCGGTGCTCTCCAGCGTATCTGCCATGGCCGGGATCGCGGGGGTCAGGTGGACCGAAGTCATCGTCAATACCATCATGAAAACCAGAATGCGGTTCCACAGGCTCTTTCTTAAACTTCCTCTCTTCATGGCGTCCTCCTATCTGAAAATCAATTGATATACTGAAATCATTTATTCTGACACCACTATAACAACCGAAGAGCCACAGATAAGGTACAATACAGATACAAAACGGACACACTTGAAAAAAATTTTTCATATCAAAACACCCCGCTTTTTGGAAGCGGGGTGTTGCTTTTGCTGGGACTATACCGGCTTGTGTTTCATTCCTTCGGAATCACTTGCGGCCGTACTGCGGGTCGTTGTTGCCGGAAGTGGTAGTGAACATCTCAAGCATGTTGATCGGGTCGTTGAAGTCAGCGATCCAGCCTTCACGTGCCATATCGAAGTTACCGTTCTTACGCTCCTCGAGGAAGACGTTCCAGTCCTGAACACCGATGGAAATATTGATGCCGACTGCTGCAAGGTCCTGCTGCAGGGACTCGGCGATCGCGATGTGGCCTGAGCTCTCGTTGGTCAGGTACTCGATATCGATCGGAGTGGAGGGATCAAGCTTGCCGTCGTCGCCGAACTTGAAGCCGGCTGCCTTCAGAAGCTCTGTAGCCTCTGCGATGGTGCCGTCATAGTCCTCATTGATCGCATATGCGTCGAAGTAGCCGACAGCCGGATCATCCTTGAAGGTTCCGCCGTTGCCGTCCATCATGCCGAGCGGGATGTAGGAGGTCGCGATGACCTGGCCGGTCTGGCCGATGTTCTCAACGATGTAGTCTCTGTCGATCAGGATGTTGATCGCCTTACGCATGCAGGCTGCCTGCTCCGGGGTCTTGCCTTCGAACAGCTTGGAGTTTACGTTGAATGCGATGTAGTAAGTACCGAGCTCGTCAACAACGTAGAATTCCGGATTCTGGGACTCGATCAGTGCTGCAACCTCGTCGGTCGGTACGGAGTCGATGAAGTCAACGCTGTCGGAGTTGTATGCGGAGTAGATCGCGGTATCATCTGCGGAAAGCATGAACTCAAGCTTCTCAAGTTTGACATTGTCGGCATCCCAGAAGTACGGGTTCTTCTCATAAGTCATGGAAGTGTCGTGGTTCCAGCCGGTGCAGACGAATGCGCCGTTGCTGACGAAGCCTGCCTCCTGGCACCATCCGCCCGGGGTGGTCTCCCAGTCTGCATAGGACTCAACAGCTTCCTTCTTGACCGGATAGAAGGTCGGAAATGCCATCAGGTCTTCCATGTATGCGCACGGAGCAGCAAGAACGAACTCAAGGGTGGTATCATCGACTGCGGTGACATTGATCTCGCCGTCATCATATCCGTCGAAACCAGAGAACATATACTCGTAGTCAGCAGCGGTCTTGGGATCTACTGCTCTCTTCCAGCTGTACTCGAAGTCAGCAGCGGTCAGGTCGGAACCGTCGGACCACTTGAGGCCTTCCTTCAGCTTGACTGTGTAGGTCAGGCCGTCCTCGGTGACCTCATAGCTCTCAGCGCAGGCCGGAACCGGCTTGCCTTCTGCATTGTAGGTATACAGACCGGAGAAGGAGTTCGCCGCAAGGCAGGCGCCGTCAACGGAAGAGTTCAGAGCGGGATCCAGGAAATCGGGCTCGGAAGCCAGGTTCAGGCGCAGGGTGTCGGAACCGTTCTCCATCTCGGCATACATGAAGAACTTGGTCGCAAATGCATTTGCATAGACGCCCTTGACATACGGCTTGGACATGTAGAGGTCATTGTAGTAGTAGATCGGAACGACCGCATAGTTGGACATCAGGATGTCCTCTGCCTGGTGCATCAGCTCGGTACGATGCGCCATGTCGGTCTCTGCCTTGATCTGCGCGATCAGTTCATCATACTGTGCCCAGTCGCCTACCGGGTCGATGAATGCGTCGCTCAGAAGGCTTGCCGCATCGGGGATCTCCTCCTCCGCTGCTGCTGCCTCGGTCTCTGCCGGAGCCTCCGTCTCGGGGGCTGCGGTCTCTGCCGGAGCCTCGGTCTCTGCCGGAGCCGCGGTCGTTGCAGGAGCTGTGCTGGTGCCGCCGCAGGCTGCAAGCGAAGCACTTACCATTGCCACTGCAAGCACAAGTGCAAGTTGCTTTTTCATAGTGTAACTTTCCTCCTTTGAAAAAACTCTTTCGGGCATCTTTCATGCCCAATTTTTAATAATCTTTATGTGATCTGCGGGTGAATCCGGCAGCTGCCTGCGCGAATGTGAGCGTTTTGCGCTGCATATTTTACCCGCAAAAGAATAAAGCAGTTTTACCGGGTTTACCGGTTCCAGCACGCCACTTTGTGGCCGCCTCCGCGGTCGGTCAGCTCCGGACATGCCTCCGCGCACTTATCCGTCACATATCTGCAGCGGGTACGGAAGGGACATCCGCTCGGCATGTTCAGCGGGCTCGGGACGTTGCCCTCAAGCATGATCCGCTTCTTCTGCCGCGCGATCTTAGGATCCGGGATCGGCACCGCCGACAGCAGGGACTCGGTATACGGGTGGATCGGATGGTCCATCAGCTCATTGGCTTCCGCCGTCTCGACCATGTGACCGAGATACATGACGGCAATATTCTTGGAAATGTGCCTTACGACCAGCAGGTCATGGGCGATAAACAGGTACGCTACGCCCAGCTTTTCCTGCAGTTCCTCGAACATGTTGATGACCTGCGCCTGGATGGAAACGTCCAGCGCCGAGACCGGCTCGTCGCAGACGATGAACCTGGGGTTGACGGCAAGGGCGCGGGCAATGCCGATACGCTGGCGCTGACCGCCGGAGAACTCATGGGCATATCTCGTCGCATGTTCCGCATTGAGGCCTACCAGGCTCATCAGTTCCAGGATGCGTTCGCGGCGCTCTGCGCGGCTTGCGTACAGGTGATGCACGTCCAGCGGCTCTCCGATGATGTCCTCGACCGTCATACGCGGGTTGAGCGAGGAATAGGGGTCCTGAAAGACCATCTGCATCTTGCGGCGAAGCTGGTGGATGTTGCGGGAGCTGATCTCCTCTCCTTCAAACTTCACAGTGCCGCCGGTAGGCTCATACAGGCGGAGAATGCTCCGTCCGACCGTGGTCTTGCCGCAGCCGGACTCCCCGACCAGACCCAGGGTCTCGCCCTGGTCGATCGTAAAGGAAACATCATCAACGGCCTTCAGCGGACGTGACCCGAAAAAGCCGTCTCTTATCGGAAAATACTGTTTGAGGTGTTCAACTTCCAGCAGATGTTCAGCCATTCGATGTCACCTCCTCATTTCCTTCAGCAGCCTCAGGGGCACCGTTATTATCCGCAGTCTTTGTACTATTCTGCGCCGCGCCTGCCTGCATGTCCCGGATATTGATCCAGCATGCAGCCGCGTGGTCTTTATTGATCATGATCTCCTCGGGCACCTGCTCAAGGCAGATCTTCATCGCTTCCTTGCACCGCGGGCAGAACGCGCAGCCCTTCGGCATGTTCAGCATATTGATGGGCGTGCCCTCGATGGGCTGTAGCTTTTCCCTGGCACCGGTAACGCTCGGGATGCTGTGCAGAAGTCCCTTGGTATACTCATGCTTCGGATTGTAGAATATCTCGTCCGCGGTACCGCGCTCGCAGACGCGGCCGCCGTACATGACGATGATCTCGTCGCACATCTCTGCGATGACGCCCAGATCGTGCGTCACCATGATGATGGCCATGCCGAGCTTCTTCTGGATATCCAGCATAAGTTCGAGGATCTGGGCCTGGATGGTCACGTCCAAAGCCGTCGTGGGCTCGTCCGCGATCAGGATATCCGGCTCGCAGGCCAGCGCCATCGCGATCATGACTCTCTGGCGCATACCGCCGGAGAGTTCAAACGGATACTGCTTCAGACGCTTCTCCGGCTCGTTGATGCCGACCAGCTCCAGCATTTCCACAGCGCGCGCCCTGGCGGCAGCACCGCGCTTATTGGTATGAAGCGTGATCGCCTCCATCAGCTGGTTGCCCACCGAAAAGACCGGGTTCAGGCTCGTCATCGGGTCCTGGAAAATGATGGAGCAGTTCCTGCCGCGGAATCCCGACATCTGCTTCTCATCCCATTTGGAAATGTCCTCGCCCTTGTAGAGGATCCTGCCGCCCGCGATCCGTCCATTCTCCGCAAGGATCTGCATCACGGAATATGCCGTGACAGACTTTCCGGAACCGGACTCGCCGACGATGCCGAGGACCTTGTGCTCGTCCAGGTCAAAGGACACACCGTTGACTGCCTGGACCTCGCCGTTTTCTGTAGTGAATGCCGTGTGCAGATCCTGCACACTCAATAAATGTTCGTACTCTTTCATAACACTGTCCCCACCTTATCGTCTGAGCTTCGGATCAAAGGCGTCCCGCAGGCCGTCGCCCAGAAGATTCAGGCTCAGCACGATGAGACAGATCATGATCGATGGAAATACCAGTTTATACGGGTAGGTATTGATACCTCCGCGGGCAGCATTGGCCAGGGAGCCCAGGGAAGGCATCGGTGCCTGCACGCCCAGTCCGATGAAGGACAGGTAGCTCTCCGTGAAGATCGCGGAGGGGATCTGCAGCGCGGTGGATACGATGATCACCGAAAGGCAGTTCGGAATAATATGCTTCCGGATGATGCGTCCCGAGGACGCGCCCGTGGACTGTGCCGCGAGGATATAGTCATTTTCCTTGATGGAAAGGATCTGGCCGCGGATCAGGCGGGCCATACCGACCCAGTACAGAAGGCCGAATACGATAAACAGCGACAGCATGTTCGGACCCATCTTGCCGAGGAAAGAATCCTTGGGAAGCGAGATCCGGCTGCCTAGGACGACCGAGAGCAGAATGACCATCAGCATATCGGGCAGCGAATATATGACGTCCACGATACGCATCATGATCATATCGACCCTTCCGCCTATGTATCCCGAAATACTTCCATAGATCATGCCGATGATCAGGACGATGATGCTGGCAAAGAAACCGACGGTCAGACTGACCCTGGTGCCGTAGACGACACGGATGAAATAGTCGCGGCACTGCTCATCGGTGCCGAAAATATGCGGGAAACGCTCCCCTCCCTTGGCGATATACTGCTGCTCCATCTTGGAATACTCGAAGGGCTTTAAGTTCTTCGCGCCTTTGTCACGCTTGCCCTCAACGGAGAGGATCTCCTCGTAGCCATAAGGCACGATGTGCGGCGCCGCCGAGATTCCGATCAGGATGAGGAGCAGCACGATGATGCTGAACATGGAAAGCTTGTTCTTGCGCAGACGGCGCATGCCGTCGCGGAAGAAGGTCGTGGACTCGCTCATGACCTCCTGCTGCGCTTTCTCCTCCTCTGTTGCCTTTTCGAACATGGAGGGATCCAGCTGCATGCTGAAGGGGCGCTTCTCCGGTTCTATGTTGGGATTGTACTGATTATCCATAAACTACTCTCCATCAATCGAATTTGATCCTCGGGTCGACCAGCTTGTACACGATGTCGCAGATCAGGGTCGCCGCGACCATCAGGACGGCAAGGAAGATCGTCGTCGCCATGATCAGTGTGTAGTCACGGTTGCCGATGGCACTGACGAACTTGCTGCCAATGCCGCCGATCGTGAAGACATGCTCGATGACCATGGAGCCCGTAATGATGTAGGCGATCTGCGGACCGGCATAGGTGATGACCGGGATCAGGGAGTTGCGGAGCGCATGCTTGAAGATAATGTAGAACTTCTTGACGCCCTTGGCCCGCGCGGTGCGGATGTAGTCCTGGCCGAGCGCATCCAGCATGCTGCTCTTCGCGAGCCTGGTGGTGTAAGCCATCGGGTAAGCCGCCAGAGCGAGCACCGGAAGCACGTAGTTGTTGGAATTGGCGCTCCATACAGGCACCCACCCGAGCATGATGCAGAAGATCAGCAGCAGGAAGGTCGCCAGAATAAAACTCGGGATCGAGGTCAGGAGCGTGGTCAGGAAAATGATCAGGCGGTCCGGGAACTTGTTGCGCATCAAAGCGGCGATACACCCCAGCACCGTACCGGTCAAAAGCGCCACCGCGATGGCCATAAGTCCGAGCTTGCAGGAGATCGGGAAGGATTCCGCGAAGATGGCGGAGATCTCACGGCCGTTCTTCAGTGAAACACCGAAGTCCCCATGGAAAATGCCTTTGAGATAGAGAAAGAACTGGGAGATCAGCGGCTTGTCCAGTCCGTAGCGCTCATTCAGCGCCTGGACCGTTGCCTCGGACAGAGCCTTCTCACGGTTGAAGGGGCCGCCGGGAACCGCGTGCATCAGAAAAAACGTAATGGCTGCGATAATAAACACTGTAAATATCGCCAGGATCACTCGTTTGATAATATACCTTGTCATGGTTACCTTCTTAACTGCAGTTTTTTAATAAGAACAAACTGACAAACATTTTACCACAGGGCCTATACAAATGCAAGGAAGTCGGTCTCAAATATGAATATTATATGAACAAACAGCGAACGCAGACAAAGCCATTTCCAACGCTTCGCCCGCGCCCTCTCCGACTTTCTTTCCTATGCCCTGTTACAGGCAGCCAAGCAGTTCTTTCCGGAAATTGTCCATTCTCGTATCCGCCAGACCAAAGTCCATCTGCCGGTAGCTCCATACCGCCCGCGCGATCCCATGCTTTTCAAATACCGCGTGGATGGCATGGAACCACTTCAGCGCCTCCGCCGGAGGCACGATATCGATCACGCCGTACTCGCCGCAGTAAAGCTCCGTACCTTCCGCAGCAGCCTTCGTGATCGCGGGCGCGAAAAGCGCCTCGAAATACTCTTCAGAAGCGCCGCTTTCTTCGTAAGTAAAGCGGTCCTCCCGGTCAAGTCCTGTGTCCCAGTGCGCTCCCTGGTGCGTAAATTTCAGCGGCTCATAGCAGTGGAAGTTGTAGATCACATGCGCATCAAAGGGCGGCTCGAGATACTGCACCTCCCGGGCGCCGTTATGATGGTAGCTTCCCACCAGGACGTCCGTTTCCGGCGCGTACTTCCGGATCCGCCGGACGCACTCCCTGGAGATCTGCATCCACGGCGCGAGGTAACTCTCGTCTGTCACTTCGTTTAAGAGCTCGAATATGAGCTTCCCGCTCAAAGTCCCGTACCGCTTTGCAAGTGCTTCCCAGATACCGTAAAAGAGTTTCTGGTATTTTTCACTCTCAAAGAATCCCGCTTCCCCCTCCTCAGCGTCGAACGAAAAGCCCTGGGTCTTGTGAAGATCCAGCACGGTCTTAAGGCCGTATTTTTCGCTCCAGCCGATCGCGCGGTCGAGCCTTGCGAATCCCTCCGGTTTCAGGCTGCCGTCCGCAGTCTGGATCACGTTATAGTCCACGGGGATACGGACATGGTCGAGTCCCCAGTCCGCGATCCGTTTGAAATCATCTTCAACAATAAAGCCGTCCAGGCGCTCATCGCTGTAATCGCACTGCGACATCCAGCCGCCCAAATTGATACCGCGGTAAAAACCGCACTCTTTCAGACTACTTGCCATTTGCCTTTCCTCTTTTCTTCCGCTGCGGACACTGTATAAAGTGAAGGCCGGCCTATTCAGGGGCCGGCCTGTCCAACCATTTTATTTGTTTTGTTATCCCTTGACCGCGCCTGCGGTGACGCCCTTGATGATGAAGCGGGACAGGATCAGGTAGAC
This sequence comes from Lachnospiraceae bacterium, assembly GCA_017446045.1. Taxonomy (GTDB): domain Bacteria; phylum Bacillota; class Clostridia; order Lachnospirales; family Lachnospiraceae; genus Avilachnospira. The sequence continues at coordinate 54,684 of JAFSRP010000034.1, forward strand.
CACCAGTACCGGCAGGATCGCCAGCAGGATGAACATGTAGACCTTGCCCATGTCGAACTTGGAGTAGTCCGCGGATCTCAGCTGCGCGATCATGATCGGCACGGTCTTCATTTCCGCTTTGTCTAAAAGCAGGGCGGGGATGAAGTAGTTATTCCAGGACTGCACGAAGGAGAAGATCATCTGTACCGCGATGGCCGGCTTCATGATCGGCAGTACGATTTGGTTGAAGATGCGGAACTCTCCTGCACCGTCCATCCGGGCCGACTCCACGATCTCGATCGGGAGCACACTTTCCATATATTGTTTCATATAAAAGAATACGATGGGCGCTGCGATGCTCGGTACGATCAGGGGCAGGAAATTATTTGTCAGCTTCAGCTTGTACATCAGCTGGATGAATCCGACAGCGGAAACCTGCGGCGGGATCATCATGACTGCCATGATAAAGAGGAATGCCGGTTTCTTCAGCCTGAAATCATAAATATGGATACCATAGGCGGTCAGTGCCGAAAAATACGTGGTCAGGACCGCGCAGCAGGACGCTACAAGGAAACTGTTCAGCATACCGCGCGGAATATTGATGGAAGCATCGGTCCAGGCGTTCTTAAGATTATCGATAAAATGCCCCTGCGGCAAGGCCGAGAAGCCAGCCTGCAGCTGCGCGTTGGAACGCGTGGAGTTGATGATCAGCATATAAAAGAATACGAGGCAGAGAAAGGTCAGAAAGATCAGGATCGCATATACTACGATGCGGATGATCATAAGCTGCAGCCTTGCCTTATCGCTTTGTTTCCGGTCATTCATCTTCTGTACCTCCTCCCTCTTAGTATTTGCGATGCCTCTTTGGCTTCCTGTACTGGCTGGACAGTGAATTGTAGACGATCAGGCTCAGCGCCGCGGATATGATGAAGAGCACCACACTGACTGCGCCCGCCATACCATAGTTCTTACTGGTCGTCAGATAATTATTCAGGTACATGACCAGCGTCATGCTGGCACGGTTCGGCGTGCCCTTGCCCTTGGTCAGGATCTGCGGCACATCGAACATCTGGAGGCCGCCGATCATGGCAGTAATGACGGTATACACCAGGATCGGCCTGAGCAGCGGCATCGTGACCCTGAAGAATACCTGCGTTGAATTGGCACCGTCGATCTGCGCCGCCTCAAACAGGGTCTGATCAATGCCCTGAATGCCTGCCATCAGGAGGATCGTCGTGTTTCCGAACCACATCAGGAAGTTCATCAGGGAAACAAGGACACGAACGCTGATCTTGATATTCAGGAAATCAACCGCTTTGTCCACCCATCCCGACGCGATCAGCACCTGGTTGACGGGTCCTACCGGAGAAAACAAGGTGAAGAACAACATGGAAAAAGCGGAAGCCATGATCAGGTTCGGCATGTAGATGACCGTCTTAAAGAACTGCTGTCCCTTGATGTTCAGCCGGTAGCTCGTGAAAAAGACCGCCAGAAGCAGCGCTACAACGATCTGCGGGATCGCGCCCATAAGCCAGAGGATGATCGTATTGCCGAAGTATTTCAGAATACCCACAGATCCGGAATTATCCTGACTGAACAGAGCCACGTAATTCTGGAGTCCGACAAACTTCGGACCGATCTGCTTCAGACCGTCCCGGTAATTCATAAACAGGCTGTTGTAAAATGTCATCACCTGCGGGATCAGCGTGCAGCAGATATACGCGATGAAAAAGGGAAGGATAAACAGGTATCCCCATTTGGCATTGCTGACGCCTCTCGATTTCGGGTTTTTTACATTCTTGCTCATATTTCGTCTCCATCCTGCTTATATCTTACGACAATACGGTAGCGGAGTGCAGGTCTTTTAAGAGTATCACGCTTTCAGGTAAACTGGGGCAAGGCATGTATGCCTTGCCCCAGCGAGCTTTCGTTCAGACTTCACGCCCTTTTGCCAGCACTCTATCCTCACGGAGTGATGATGGACGGATAAGTCTCGTTCACATAGTTGTAGAAGTTCTTGAGAGCAGTCTCCTTGTCGGAAACACCCTTGTAGTACTCCTGCAGGCTGTTCTGCAGGCCTTCATTCAGAAGCTGATCATAAATGGTATGGTTCTCCCACTTGATGTTGTCGGTCATTGCGGAGAATACTGCCACATCGTTCTGTCCGCCAAGGAACTCGCTGCCGTAATCCGGATTTTCCGCAAACTTCTTATTGACTGCCTGGTTATTGGAGAACTGTGCCTCATTCTCGACAAGCTTGGAGCAGACATCCTCATCATTGATGAAGGTGTTCATGATATCAGCCAGCATGGTCGGATTGTCGGTGCCTGCCGGTGCCATCAGCCATGTGCCGCCCCAGAAATGAGCTGCCGGACCTTCGCAGATCGCCCAGTCTCCGGAGCATCCTTTTTCGGGATCCTGTGCATTGCCCATGCAGAAATTGAAGTACCATGCCGGGCCAAAGAAGCACATTGTCTTTCCGTCAGCAAACATCTGCTTGTTCTTCTCATCATCCCAGATGCCTGCGGTCAGGGTATATTCATTCGCAATGAAATCGTCGGTCTGCTCGATCCATGCCTCGATCTGCGGATCGAACTGCAGATTGTTGTCGGCATCTACCCACGGGCTGGTGCAGTTGTTAGAGAATACACGGTAGGTCTCCGCGAAGGAAGCGGTCATATAGTAACCCTTGTCCTTGGCGTCCTTGGCTACTGCGTTGAACTTGTCCCAGCTGTTCAGCAGTTCCTGGACCTCATCCGGCTCGGAGGTTCCGAGAACATCTTCCGCGATGGAACGGCGGTAGATCAGCGCGGACGGGCAGCACTGGAAGGAAACGCCCTTGACGACGCCGTCAGCATCGGAAGCCGCCTGCACAGTATAGTTGTAAGTATTTGAAAAGTCATCGACGCCAAGCGCGGTGATATCCTGCGTTGCAGCATCATCTGCATACTTCACGATGTAGTCTGCCTCCGCGAGGAACATATCGACCTTTTCATCAGGATCTGCATTTTCCTGATTGAGCAGGGCCTCATCCAGCTTCTGCTGATAAGCACCATTGTCGCTCGGGGTGATGTGCCACTCGACGGTCACGCCGTCCGGTACCTGATAGTACTTCTCGAAGAATCCCTTGAACTCCTCGTTCCAGGCATAGATATTGAATACCTTGCCCTCGCCGCTCTCTTCCGCCGCTGCCTCAGTCTCGGCTGCGGGAGCCTCGGTCGCGGGTGCTTCGGTCGCTGCCGCTGCTGTAGTCTCCGGTGCCGGAGCCGCTGTCGTTGCCGGTGCGCTGCTTCCGCCGCCACAGGCTGCAAGAGCCGCCGCCACAGTGATAACAGAAAGTATTACTGAAAGCTGTTTCTTCATTACTTAGATCCTCCTGATAAATGATGGTGCTTAATGAGAATGTTTGTCACTTCGTTTGTTGCTTGTTGTTAATGAAATGTGCTGCCTTCTTCAGAACTATCTCAGGTCCGCGACCGATCCGCCTTCCTGCAGCTCTCCGTGGATGATCACCCTGTCCGGGATCGACATCTTGGGCCGTTCGATCAGTTCGATGAGCCGCTCCGCTGCCGTGTTGCCAAGGCCGGTCGTGTTCTGCTTCCAGGTCGTGAGCTTCGGGCTTAAGATCCTTGAGAGCGGAATGCCGTCATAGCCTACCGCCGAGATATCCTCCGGCACCTTAAGGCCCGCTTCCTGGATCGCGTTGAGCCCTCCTATATAGGAATAGTCGTCCGGGAAGAAAATGCAGTCCGGCCGGTCCTTCGCCTCCAGGATACGCTTCGTAAGGATACCGCATTTTTGCGGATCATGGAAGGATCCCTCGAGGACCATATCCTCCCGCAACGTGATGCCGTACTCCTCACAGGCCCTGTAAAAGCCGGCAAGCCGGGATGCCGTGACCGAGGTCCTCTCCCCGTGGATCAGCGCGAGCTTCCGGTGCCCCCGCTCCGCAACATACCTGACCAGCGCGTCCATGCCGTTGACATTGTCCGACATGACGGAAATGTGGCCGTTGAACATGTGGTCAATGGTCACGACCGGGAGATCCGAATCGACCAGTTCCAGGATCAGGGGATCGTTGAAATCCGCCGAAGCGATCACCACACCGTCCACGCCCCTGTACCGGCAATGCTGCAGGTAGGTCCCGCCGCGCTTTCCGAAATTGCTGCTGATGAAGGTGATGTCGTACCCGTTGCGCTCCGCCTCCTGACGGATCCCGTCGAGCACCGAAGAGAAGAAATCATGTGCCAGCGCGAGACCGCCCTGCTGCGTATCCACGAATAACACGCCGATGTTGTAGGTCCGGTTGGTCTTCAGCGCGCGGGCGGCGGCGTTGGTCATATATCCCATCTCCTCCGCTTTGCGGACGATCCGCTCCCGGGTCTCGGGGCTGATGTCCTGGTGCCCGTTGAGTGCTTTACTGACAGTGGCTACCGAAACACTGCATTCTTTTGCGATGTCCTTTAATGAAACCACCCGTTTGCCTCCTGCTTCCAATTCCTGCTCTTTTCGTTTCGATTTACGGTGATTCCGGGTGAAAATCCGTCTTGAAATCACTTAATCGTTTTCGTTGAGATCAATGTATCATAAGCGCCGGGTTTTTGCAAGTAATTGCAATCAAAATCTGCATTTTTGCGATAAGTTTGTGATTTTTTCACAATTATAATCTACCTCATTTGTATAAATCGTTGAAACGCAAAAATAGATATTGCAGTTTTCGTAAAATCATTATACCATTTAACTGTATATTTTTTTTGATTTTTAACGTAATCGTTTTCATGCGCAAGAATAGAGAACGGTTACCTCTATGATATACGGAGGACGAAATGCAGTACGGATATTTCGATGATGACAGACGTGAGTACGTGATCACGACGCCCCGGACGCCCCTACCCTGGATCAATTATCTGGGATGTGAGGATTTCTTCACCCTGCTCAGCAATACAGCGGGCGGTTACAGCTTTTACCGGGATGCCCGTCTTCGCCGCCTGACCCGCTACCGCTACAACAACAGCCCTCTCGACCAGGAAGGCTTCCATATTTATTTACGTGAAGGAGACACCGTCTGGAATCCGGGATGGCAGCCCGTGCAGACAGAGCTCGACTCCTATTCCTGCCGTCACGGCCTGGGGTATACGGTCCTTGAAGGATCGCTTGGCGGGATCAGTGCCCGTCAGGAATTCCTCGTACCGCGCGGAGATACCTGCCTTTTGATGCGGGTCACCCTCTCTAATTCGAGCGATCATGCACGTAAACTCCGGCTCTTCCCTTACGTGGAGTTTTGCCTGTGGGATGCCATGGATGACGCATCCAACTTCCAGCGCAATTACTCCACCGGCGAGGTGGAGATCGAAGGCAGCGTCATTTACCACAAGACCGAATACCGGGAGCGGCGGGATCATTACGCCTTCTTCTGGTCCGACCGTGAGCCAGATGGCTTTGATACCTCCCGCGACGCCTTTATCGGTGTCTACGGGAGCCCCATGCATCCGGAAGCAGTTTTCGGAAACGGCTGTACCGAAAGCATCGCGCACGGCTGGCAGCCCGTCGCCGCGCAGCAGTTCGATCTGGAGCTGCAGCCTGAAGAAAGCGTTTCCCTGCTCTTCGGGCTCGGCTATATTGAAAATGAAAAGGATGAGAAGTGGGCAGCGCCCGGCGTGATCAATCAAGAAAAGGCACACGCAATGATCGCGCGCTATGCAGGAAAGACTGCCTTCGACAAGGCGATGGCAGAGCTTTGCACCTACTGGGACGGACTCCTCTCCTCCTGGCAGCTTAGAAGCGGCGACGAGAAGCTCGATCGGATGGTCAGCTGCTGGAACCAGTACCAGTGCATGGTCACCTTCAACATGAGCCGCTCCGCCAGCTATTTCGAAAGCGGCATGGGACGCGGCATGGGGTTCCGTGACTCCTGCCAGGACCTGCTCGGCTTCGTCCACATCATCCCGGAACGCGCCAGGGAACGGATCCTGGACATCGCTGCCACACAGTTTCCGGACGGCAGCGCCTATCACCAGTATCAGCCCCTCACCAAAAAGGGAAATCTCGACATCGGAAATGGTTTCAATGACGACCCGCTCTGGCTGATCGCAGGCACGGACGCCTATCTTAAGGAGACCGGGGACTGGAGCATTCTGCAGGAAATGGTCGACTTCGACAATGATCCTGCCCTTGCCGCTCCCCTGATGGAGCACCTCAGAAGGAGCTTCCGGTACACAAGGACCCATCTCGGACCGCACGGCCTGCCCCTGATCGGCCGCGCGGACTGGAACGACTGCCTTAATCTGAATTGCTTTTCCGAGCATCCGGGCGAGAGCTTCCAGATCACCGGCCCGAGCGAAGGGCCTGTTGCAGAAAGTATATTCATCGCGGGCATGTTCGTAAAATACGGGCGCGCCTATGCGGAGATCTGCCGCCATACCGGTCTCGAAGAAGAAGCCAATGACTGCCTCAGATCCGTGGCTGATATGGAAGCCGCCGTACTGGACGCAGGCTGGGACGGCGCCTGGTTCCGCCGTGCCTATGACGCCTTCGGCCATGTCGTCGGCGGAAAGGAATGCGAGGAAGGTCAGATCTTCATCGAGCCTCAGGGCATGTGCGTCATGGCCGGCATCGGCAAGGAAAGCGGTGAAGCCGCCAAAGCTCTTGCAAGTGTAAAAAAGCGCCTCGATACAAAGTACGGGATCGTGCTGCTGCAGCCCGCTTATACACGCTACCACACGGAGCTTGGTGAGATCACGAGCTATCCGCCGGGATATAAGGAAAATGCAGGCATCTTCTGCCACAACAATCCGTGGATCACCTGCGCGGAGACGGAACTCGGCCACGGAGACCGGGCGTTTGAGGTCTACTGCCGCACCGCACCTTCCTATATCGAAGGTATAAGCGACATTCACCGCACCGAACCATACTGCTACAGCCAGATGGTCGCCGGCTGCGACGCGCCGACATTCGGCGAGGCAAAAAACAGCTGGCTCACCGGCACCGCTGCCTGGAGCTTCGTCAGCATCAGCCAGAACATCCTGGGCATAAAGCCTACGCTCTACGGCCTGACGATCGACCCGTGCATTCCTTCCTCATGGAAGGGCTATGTCGTGACCCGGCAGTTCCGCGGCGCCGAATACCACATCCGCGTTGAAAATCCGTACGGTGTACAAAAAGGCGTCAGGGAGCTCTATGTGGACGGAACGCTCCATACCGACCCGGTGATACTGCCCGCCGCGCCCGGGAGCACCGTAGATGTGCGTGTCGTGATGGGATAAAGCCAGAACAGAAACAAGCCCTAAGCAAGCAGCCTGCAACAGCAGGTTGCTTTTCTTTGCGGGAGTTTATGGCTATAATATAAAGCAGAGAAGCGGATGTTAAGCCGCACGATGAGCAAGGAGAACCACTATGGAAATGAAAGATACACTGAAGAATTTAAGAGAAAAGACCGGCCTGACGCAGGAGCAGCTGGCAGAGCGCCTTATGGTGACCCGCCAGGCAGTAAGCCGCTGGGAGACAGGTGAGACCCAGCCGAATACCGATACCCTGAAGCTACTATCCCGGGAATTCGATGTCTCGATCAATACACTGCTCGGAGCCCCGCGGCAGCTGATCTGCCAGTGCTGCGGAATGCCGCTCAATGAGGATGATATGATCAGCCGCGAGCCTGACGGCAGCTTTAATGAAGACTACTGCAAATGGTGCTATGCGGACGGCCGTTTCGCCTATAATTCAAAAGCCGGACTGCTCGATTTCCTGATCAGCCATATGCCGAACCCGGACAATGTTTCCGATGCCCAGCGGCGTATGCAGTATGATATGTATCTGTCTCAGCTGAAACACTGGAAATAATATCTATAAGCAAGCTTGTTTCATGGGTCACAGACTGACTGTTTATAAGATCCGGAACAGAAAAAAACAAAGCAACGCATAAACAAAACCGCAGGGGATCGAATATCCCCTGCGATTTTGTTAAAGGTGAACGGAAATACGTTATCGTTATACTGTGATCTTGCTCTTTCTTCTGAAACCGAGCATCAAAGTGGATGCCATGATGAGCATCAGGCCGCCTAATGTATAAAGCAATGTTCCGTGACCGCCGGTCATCGGGAGCTCTACGCCTTCGTCATTCGTAATGAAAGCCTCATAGGTCGTATCATCGGGTGCCGTATCTTTTCTTACATTATTATCCTGCATGATGCTGATACTATCTCCGGAAACTGTAAGTCCTACCGCTTCGGTTAATTTGTTGTAACCATCCGGAGCTGTAGTCTCGACCAGATAATAATCACCATATGTCAGCTCGCCTAACTCGATTACACCGTCTATTTCTCCTACCTTCTTAGACTCCAGATCCGTTTTGATAGGATCCGCTTTCGGAGTACTCTCATATCCGGCTTTTGTGTAAAGATCAAAGACCGCTCCGTTCAGCGGCGCAGAGCCATCCTGTCTGCGCTTTTGAATATTGACATCTCTTGCAAGATATTTATTCTGAATTTTCCCGCCATTATTCACCGGATCATTTGTTATTTTCTCAAATCCATCCGGAACTGTAACCTCAGCAATGGTATAGTCAATTTCTGTTGCTTCACGTTTTTGTGACCCATCTTCTGCGGTAACTGTTGTAACAGCGTATTGCGGCAATTCTGTCCAGGTTGCAACCCATGCAGCACTTTCACCACTTGTATCAACTTCACCATCAAGTTCCACCGTTTGATCGGTAGGTTCACCATCCCGGTAAAGAGTAAAGGTGACTTTTGTGCCTTCGAGCAGATCTGTCAGTACTGTAGTGCCGTCAGATTTTAACCATTCTTTCGAAGCAGATACGTCAATCGTTTTGATCTTGTTTGTCTGCGTAGTCAGACCATTAGCCTGTGCGGAATCGGTCGCAGGAGTGAAAGCAGTAGTTCCTGCATCATCTTCAATGTTCGTTACCACAAGTTTTCCGTCTTGCTCCTCCACTGTAACGGTTATCGTTACAGGATCAGCATAGTCGACATAATCATAGTAGGTTCCTTCAGTAAGCATGTACTGATATGTACCTGCCTTCGTATACCGAATGCTGCCGAATGACAAAGTATGGTCTTCAGTATTCTTATAAATGGAGACCTGTGTAGTAGTCGGTAATGGAGAAGTCCCGCTTGAACCGTCACTATAGATTGCATCTCCGGCTGCCAGAGTGAAACGATAGTATTCACTCAGCCAGTCGTAATCCTCAACAACTTTTTTCACCTTCAGTTCAGCATATACTCTTCCGGTATATTCAGTAACCGTGTTCGTAAACTGATGGTAATATCTGGTATCCAGGGTATCGATCTTACCCGTGATAGTGTCTCCGCCGGATGTGCCTGCTGAAGATGCGCTCGTTACTGTGTATCCCTGTTCCGCGGGAGTTCCGCCTTCCGGAACAGTAAAGCTGGTTATTGGCGCAGGATAGTTATCACTATCATTTGCATTTCCGACATTTGCCGCGACTTCAGTAATACTGTATGTCGTTCCTTCAGGAAGGTTCGTAAAACGAATCACCTCGTTTTGCGCAAGCGTCATATACACAGTTACAGTTCTCGCTGTGCTTTGATCTTGACCCTCAAAAAGTCTATACACCTGAGAATTGTATCGTCCATAGACCAAATCTATGAATTTGGTTGAATCCGGTGTAAATGGCGTACTGATCAGATTTCCATCTTCATCGGTCTCACCCTGATAGCCATAGATGTAGATTCGGGTCGTTCCGTTCCATGCATCACTATATCGGGGAACATATTCATACCCCATGATACCGCGGGCATCTTTGTTTGCAGGGATAGTGAGTGTCACCGCGTAAGTGAATGTTTCCGAATCTTCCTCATCATCCGGGATCAGATGATCGGGATCATTGATCACCTTGGTAATATCCAACTCACCCGTTTTTCTGTTTGTACCGATCAGTGCCTGTGCTTCTTCAGGTGCTTCAAAGTACGTATCACCACCAATCGTGTAAGTCGGTCCTGTTTCGGGAGCGGGATTATACTTATCCGCTTTCACAAGGTATTGCAAAGTACCGTTTACCACCATCGGGCGAAGGATCTGAGGAGTAAACTCATATTCGTACTCATCACCTGTGATGTTTTTCTCGACAAGAGTGTAGGTATGACCAGTCTCAAGAATTTTCTGTGTACCTTCCTTGACAGTTATTAGACCCGGCGCTATGTAAATATCGTCTGACCAATTATTGCTCGCATCAAGATCCATATAGACGGTGTACTTCGTTTCTGATCCTGTATAAGGCACAAGGGTATCAGAAAGAGTACCATCGTTCATGTAATACTTTCCGTCCATCATCAGGTAGAAACGGACTTTTGTATAAGGATTATGAGTATTGATATCGTCGTCAAACTCTTTAACAACCGGCATGAGCTGTGACTCGAGGCCCATGTCGAAGTCTGTCACGATCGGAACTGTTTTCTCTTCACCATATTCATAGGTGGTATGGCCTTCACTGTCAGTCGTCGCTTTGACCTGTCTGTACTTGACTCCCGCCTCAGTATTTGTTTTCAACGAGTATGGTGTTCCCTGATTTACCTGGGATTTATAGTCATCAAAATCAATTGTTGCTTCAGTTCCGTCTTCTTTTGTATAGACGAAGTCATCACCCCAATCGATGATCTGGTTATTCAGCGCTGCGACAAGATCATAAGATGCCTGACTCGGCCAGACTGTAAAAGCGACCTCATAAGTCCAGCCGTCTTCCAGCATGTAAATAGCTTCATCGCCTGTTCCTGTCGTTTTTTCCATATCCCAGGAAACAGACTTCCCATCCGTTGTTGAGTACGTGGCACCTTTTATTGCAACGGCTGTTGTAGTTATTTCCTTTACGACCGTGTTGCCATTGCTGTCTTTGTCCAGCACATGGTATGTCACAGCGGGGATAGCTATCGTCTGATTGTTTGTATCTCCACTGATCGTGATATCAACATTCTTTGTTTCGAAATCAGTCGTGTTGGTATAGTCCTTATAAGTGATCTTATACTCAAAGGATTCCGGATCCAGAGACTCAAATGTCATCGTACTTAGACCGGTGATGCCATCATCGATCTCAACATCCGCATAAGCGAAATTCATATTGATCGTATCGAGAATCTCTGCCAACGCCGCATTTACCGCTGATGTATCGGATGCATTATAGTAATGACCGGAAGAGCTCCCGTTATACGCATAAGAAACCAGTGGCTCCAAATAATGCGTTCCAGTGGTACTACCATAAGCGTAAATTCCATACAGTACCTTTCCGTCATTGATGATTTTGCGTGCCTCATCTCTTGCAGGCCAATAGTTGTCCTCATACCGGTTGTTAGCACTGCTGTTGTGACCTGCGTACTCTGTAGGATCACCATCTGTAAAGAAGATGACAAAAGTAAGATCTCCGTCTCCTTTATCTACAGCGATAGCCTGCTGCAAAGCTTCTTCCCAGTTTGTACCACTGGAGCTTGTTATACCGGAAGTATTCCCAGTGCCGACAGCATCCGCAAATGTATCGTAATCTGTCGTCCAGCTCCCTGTTCCAAGCGGAACAGTCCGTGCAGTCGCATTAAAGGCAATAAGCGCAAGCTCAATTGCATCGGGATTAGCCGGTTTATTGTTTTCAAGCAGCTGAGTAGCCATGTTCTTGACAGCTACTTTCGTATCGCGCAATCTGGTTCTGTTATTCATCGTCATACTGTTTGAACAGTCGATGACAAATACAACGTTAATATCCGTATCTTCGGTCTTATGCTGCGCGGTACCGGAAACACTGAGAGCAACATTATAGGTACCGTCACCGTTAGACGTTACGGTTTTGGAGTTTCCGATCTCTCCGAGCTCCGGTGTCTCACCGCCGCCTTCGCCGCCACCATCGCCGCCAGAGCCACCAGGAACCGGGCTGTAAACAAGGTAGATGTCCTTGCCATCCACGAGATTTGTATAGTTATTGCCAAAATAAGTTCTATACTGAAGATCATTGTTGTTTCTCCTCAGTATATTGCCGATAACATCGCCTTCTAAATCACCGTTACGGTAATTGATAAAGCTGTTATCGAAGGTATAACCTTCCTTTATAAAGGCTGTTGCAAGATCAAGCGTAGCTCCGCTACTCGGGAGGATCTCCGTCATGGTGAATGTTGCCGTATCCTCAAGCGTTTGCCCGTCATACGTGAATCCGGAGAGCGAAGTTCCATCGGCATCCACAAAATGAAGTGTAACTTCGTTCGCATTTGCATCGCCGCTGTACTGCAGGTAGACTGGAATTCTCCAATTGCCTGTGACATTTTCTCCAGATGCTGTAGCGACTAGTTCATCGCCATTGTAATACTGTGTTCTCCATGCATTATTGCCTGTTCTGGAAAACAATATCCTGGTAATATCTTTCTTTTCTCCGCCATCGATAATATATGCGCTTTCATAAGTCCTGCCATTGATAGCGCGTGCAACATTATCTTGAGAAATAATAACCTCATGATCATTGAAGGTATTGTTTCCATAATCAACATTGATATCCACGCTTCCACCAACGTTAGTTGGTCTGGAGATTGATATTCCCTCACTGTTCACATAGTTTACAAGAACCTGACCAACAGTATTGTTATATGTATAGCTATATGGCCCCTGAGCCCTCAGTCTCAAGTTGGTTGATGTATTTGTCGCATTGCTCCATGTAATAGTAAAGGTAGAAAAGCTGTTGATCGTGAACTCCGCCGTTGCTTTTCCATCCTCTACATTCACTTCCGAAGCTTTGGCGACCGTTTCGACCACAGGAGTCCCGCTGCTCTCATTAAGGTGCTGGATCTCCATCGTCTCTGCAAGGTCATCCTCTGCTTCGCCTTCCGGCAGCGCCTTCATCCTGAAGGAGACTTTGATCTCCGCGCCATCCGCAGGCTCGATCTTTTCTCCGGTCTCATCGTCCACGATAGAGATATCCAGGGCAGCAAAACCAAGAGCGCTTTCATCGAACGCTTCGTCTTTATCCTTCTTTGCTGCTATGACGGCTTCTTTCGCTTTTACATATGCTTCGCTGTCCTCAGCAAGCGCTGCCACTTCCAGGTGTACGTTCTGCGGGATCTTTGCATCCCTTCCGTAGGTAACGGTGGCCTCGTAGGTGTCATCGCTTCCGGGCAGTGTGAACTCCGTTACCAGGATCCCCTCAAGGATCGCGTATACAGAAAAACTCTTGACTTCGAAAGTAACATTGTCAACGAGTTTTTCTCCTTCGGACGCGTCAAGGAAGTTCGCTTCGGAGTCTACGACCTCGGGAGTCCCGTCTTCATCTTTAAAGTGGATCGTAGTGATGTCCGAGTCTTCGGAGATCACTAAGGGATTCTCTTCCACAAGACCGATCTCCACCCTGACAGGAGCCTGCGGGATGATCTCTTCTTTAGTTACCCCGTCCCTGATCGTGATGTCGAAGAAACGTGCCGGGATCGGCTCGCCATTATCCCTCTTGGCCTTAAGTTCCGCACCAGCTTCCTCCGCGGTGATAGACTGGCCCGCCGCTGCCGCTGCCGCTACGCGCGCTTCCTTATAATACTGCTCATAATCCAGCTGATCCGGAGTGATCTCGACTACATCAAGAACAGCATTACTCGGGATCTGCGCATCCTGCTCAAAGAAAACGCTGATGTCCCAGGCGCCTTTATCATTATCGATGAACCTTGTTCCGATCGATCCGGTGATGACGGTACCGACTACCGAAAAGGAATCCTGGGAAAAGCTGAAGCGGTAAAGGTCAGACTCGCCCTCGAACGCGTCCTCGATGAACATTCCGTCTTCATCATCGTCTTCTACCATGGTGAGGTCATCCTCATCCACGGAAGACTTCTTGTTCAGGACGTCTTCGGGATCTACTACCTGTCCGCTTGCATTGACTGCAACATAACCAAGCTCTTCAGAAACTTCCGAAGCGCTCTTTACTTCTTCGTTCACCACCTCGGTGGTGACTTCTGCCTCTTCGCCATCCTCGGCCTCGATCTTCACTTCGGGGTCGCCGGTAGCTTCAAGGACTTCTATATTCTCTTCGTCACGGAAATGGACTGCAAGCTTCGAACCGTCATCCGGAACGATGAGCTTGTTGGCATAAGTAATGGTAACATCAAGGTTGACACCTTCCGCCGGCTCTACCTTCTCATTACCTACCATGATGGAGATGTCGAAGAAACGGGCGAACTGGATCTCGTTGGAACCATCCAGGACCTGCTCCTCTGCCTTTGCAAGATGCTCATTGTATTCATCGGAACCCGGCTCGAGCTCGCGTACCTTAAGCTTCGCGCC
>JAFSRP010000035.1 GCA_017446045.1 Lachnospiraceae bacterium
ATGGCTGATTACATTGACTACTACAACAACGAGCGCATCCAGGCAAAAACAAAGTGGATGCCGCCTGTAAAGTACAGAATGGCATCCACTTGTTGAACCTCGGTCATTAATCAATGTGTCCAGGAAACTGGGTACATATCAGATACCGCGCCCTTTTTCTTTGATCGAAGTATGTATTACCGTACTGCCGTATGATGGTGAAACGGTGTCCCCCTACTTTACGGGATTGGTCAGCTCACCGATCTTTTCGATCTGGCAGCGCACCACATCTCCGGGCTTCAGGAAGCGCGGCGGATCAAATCCCATACCGACACCCGCCGGCGTACCCATAGCGATCAGTGTGCCGGCCTGCAGGGTAATGCCGGACGACAGCTCCGCGATCGCACCCCCGACAGTCTGGATCATATAACGGGTGCTGCTGTTCTGACGCAGTTCGTCATTGATATAACAGCGGATGTCCAGCATCGCGGGATCACCGAGTTCATCCGGTGTTACGATGCATGGGCCGACAGGGGTGAACCCGTCCAGGCTCTTTCCCATGTACCACTGCTTATGCCGGGTCTGCAGGTTGCGGGCACTGACGTCGTTGATGATCGTATAACCGAAAATGTAGTCTGAGGCTTCCGACGCGGTGACGCCATACGCCGCTTTTCCGATCACAACTCCAAGTTCACATTCGTAATCCAGACGGTCCACGATATCAGCGTGCGACTGGATCGGCTCACCGCTTGCCACGGCACGGTTGACCCGTTTGGAGAAATAGATCGTATACGGACGCTCTCCGCCAAATGCTTCCGCTGAATAATGGTCCGACTCCTTTGCATGTTCCTCATAGTTGATCCCGAGACATATCACATCCTGCAGAGGATGTACGATCGGCGCGAGCAGCTTACAAGCGGAGATCTCCAGCGCCCTGGCTGCATTGACCGAAGCTGCGGCACCCTCAGCATTGGCTGCTTCTGCTGCATTGGCTGCTTCCACGATCTCTTCCATCAATTCCGGATCTTCTTCTGCCCGACAGATGAGCTCGTTCATATCCAAAAAATCAAACCCCAGTTCCTCTGTCAGGAACCCCAGTCTGCCGCCGTCGACAGAAACAATTACCTTTTCAGCCCCGTTCAGGTCAACCGTATAAAACCGCATAGTATCTCCTTTCCTTACTTCAGGCTTATAAACCATACGGAGCGGGCTTTAAGCCCGCTCCGCGTCAATTACACCCGTATGCATTTTATCACAGGATAAAGGATCTGAACAGTACCTGTATCCGGCTGTAAGGAACTTATTCCGGCAGGTTGGAGATAAATATCCACTGTCCGTTTTCAATACGGACAGTCACCGCATAAGGCCAAGAATCGTATCCACGGGCAGGAGCATCCACAGTATAATACAGACGATAGGTGTTATCGCCAAGATCCCATCCGTTCTCAAACTCGATATGCTGGGCATTTGTATCCCCGTGCTCGAAGAGATACAGGTCATATTTCGGCATATAATCCCATGAGTCGGCAAGCGGATGCTTTGCGTCATCATAGGAAGTACCGGTCATGCGGCGGACATAATTACGAACATCCTTGCCGCTGACCGCGGTGATATCCGTATAGATCTCCTCCTCGCCGGTCAGGTCCAGGAACTCCTGCCGCTGAAGATCGTTCAGTTTTGTCTCGATGCCTGCGCCGTTATAGAACACTTCTGCCCAGTCGATCTCCGTCGGAGCGTGATAATCCGACAGAAAGAAACCGCAGTACTCATAACCGATCTCTTTGTTCAGTTCCGTGATTTCTTCAGGGTCGAGCCAACGTGCGGCATCCACCGAATCGATATGGCGCAGCGCACCCGTATCCGCTGCAGTGTCCTCCGGGTCAAAGTACTCGTAATCTGTACGGACCAGCCGATAGGCATAACGCCAGCCGATGTCCTCCTCGGGCGCGCGTGTGGATTCCGTATACATAGTGAATACTTTGCCGTCCACGTATTCCATGACCTGTGCATTACAGGAAATATCGTTTTCATCGGCATATTCAAACTCCGGCAGCCATCCCTCAAATATCATAATGCCATCCGAAGGCAGGATATCTTCCGGACCGTCATACATTACCAGATCTTGTGCGCCCTCCCTGTAGCAAAGCTCCAGATCCCCGGCAAGATGGGCCGCAAACGCAGGCTTTCCGGTCTCATCGATATACATCTTTAATGTCTCGGGATCCTGGACAAAGTCTCTTTCATACTCTGCTTCAGACCGGGCTTTCAGAATACGCGCATCTGCCTTTTCAGCTTCGTCATCGATCAGCTCCATGCTGCCTTCCTTGCCGGAAACAGCAGCAGCGTAATGGCTTCCGGCATAAAAGTGTCCGGTACCTTCACGGTATTCCACGGAAACATAGATCCGGTCTCCGTCCGTGAGAAACTGCACGAACTCCGCCGCGCTGCCGTACTCAGCGTCGGGGAAAGTACCGAGAAGGATCAGCTCAGTTTCGTCTTTGTCTTCGGCACAGTCCAGCTGCCACAGTTCATCATGAGCTTTGCCGCTTTCATAATTGTGGGAAAGGAAAAAGAGATCCCGTCCGACGACACCGCAGTAGGTCAGATATTCATCTTCCGTGGCAAACACGACACGGTCCATCTCTTCGTCGCCTGTGACATAGAACGCCTGCGCAGCATCATCGGTATGACCTTCATAGACCAGATGGGAGCCATCCTCCGAAACGCCCCGGATCTTTCCCCAGGCCAGATCCCGCTTTTCGAAAGTGTCCGGATCGACGCAATACACGATATCGCCGAATCCGGTGCTCCGGTTCAGCCACAGCCTGTCTTTGAAGAACCAGAGTCCGCCCCATCCGCCGTCGTCGAACAGCCTTTCATACTGGTTGGTCTTCAGATCCAGTCTCCAGATGGCAGAAGCCCCGCCGACGACCGGCTGCATAAAGTCCGCCCAAAGCGCAGTGTGCGGGAGCGCATCCGGTCCATATACCCGGAAATAGATATAGTCTCCCCTGCGTACGAAATACCCGCCGTTGTTTTCAATTTCGGCATTGTCTGCTTTGTCAGCTTCTGAAGCCCCGGGCTCTTCCTCCCGGATCTCCGAAGTTTCGGTTTTCGTTTCCTCAGGTTCTGCCGCTTCGGATCCCGCTGTTTCGGCAGCATCTGTCTCCATGGCGATGATCTCTGCAGTGTCAGATTCCTTCGATTCTGCAAACTCTGATGGTTCTGTTTCCACAGCCGCAGTTTCCGTCGTATCCGGAGACGAAGCTTCACTCTCCGCCGTATTTTTCTGCCCGCACCCCGCTATCAGCAGGGCAGCCGCCAGCAGGACTGCTCCGGCGATCGTCGTTTTTCTGTTCCTAAGCATCGCAAGAAGTTTCATTATGCCCTCCATACGTTACTGTAAGTCTGCAGCCTTAGTCCCCGGCCGTCCCGTAAAGGACCTGTGCCAGCTCCGAATCCCGGTCGAGGATGATGGTCTTGTTTCCGCCCTTTAAGGATTCTTTCAGTGCATCCAGACCGCGGATATAATTATAGAACTCCGCCTTATCCTTTGTATTATATGCTTCCTGCAGGATCCGCATGTACTCTGCTTCGCCTTCTGCTTCCGTCACAGCGGCCTGCCTGCGGGCTTCCGCCTTCATGATGGAGACCTCGCGGTCAGCTTCGTTGCGGATCTTCTGCGCTTCCGCTGCGCCCTCTGCCCTATAGGTAGCCGCTATATTCTGCCGCTCTGAGATCATACGCTCATAGACCGATTCCTTGTTATCATCCGGCAGGTCCAGGGATTTGATCTCGGACTGGATGATCTCGATCCCGTAGTCGTCGATATCCGAGTTGGCTTCTTCCGTGATCAGCTGGGTGAGCCGCTCTCCGCGGGCTTCGATCACTTCATCCTGGTTCATGGAGGAGATCACGTTCTTGATCGCGTTGTATACAGCAGCTTCGATCCGCTCCTCCGCCCTGAGCTCTACGGCATCAAGGGTACGGATATAACTTGTGGGATCCGTCACACGCCAGAGGACATAGTTATCGGCGATCATGCTTTTCTTGTCTTTGGTAATGACATCCGATGCCGGAATATCATACAGAATAGTTGCCGCCGAGATCCTCTGTATACTCTGAATGAACGGGATCTTGAATTTCAGGCCCGGACTGTCCTTGATGTCGACGATCCTTCCGAACTGACGCACCGCCACATACTGTTTCATCGGAACGGTATAAAAAGATCCGGCTGCCACTCCGAGGATCAGGATAGCGATGACCATGGCAAGAATTTTACCTATCATTCTCTTCATCTTACTGTCCCTCCCCTGCTGTTTCGATCGTCGTACTTCCGCCCGCCGGGCTTTCCTGCCCTGCCCCGGTGAAGGATTCCAGCGGCAGGATCTGCTGCATCCTGCCGTCGGTAATGACCACCTTCAGGCCGGGCAGTACGTCCTCCATTGTTTCATAGAAGATCCTCTGCCGTGTGATCAGCGGATTGAGTTCATACTGGCTGTACATGGCATTGAAACGAGCTACCTGGCCTTCCGCTTCCGCGATGCGCGACGCCTTTGCGGCTTCCGCCTGCTGCCGGATCCGGTCCGCCTCAGCCTCAGCCGCGGGCACCTGCTCGTTCTTGTATTTGTTCGCGTTGTTGACCGCTGTATCCTTGCCCTGCTTGGCGGTCTCCACGGCCTTGAACGCCTGGATGATCTCCGCTGTCGGAGGCTCTGCATCCTGTACCGTGATGTTGACCACGGAAAGGCCGATATTCTGCTTCTCCAGTTCCTCTGCCATCTTTTCCCTTACTTCCGACTGGATCTGGGTCTTTGCAGTCGTGATCGCGTCATCCACGTTGTAGTTGATGATCGTAGAACGGATACTGGCGAGAGCAATGTTCTTCAGGATCTGCTCCGGCTGGCGGGAATTGTACAGATATGCCACCGGATCATTGACCTTGTATTCCATATAAAAGTCAATGTCAATAAAATTGAAATCCCTGGTGATCATGATGCCGTCGGTATCTGTCGTAAAACTCTGTCCGTCATCATTGACACGATAACCGATCCCGGTACCGTGTGTCGTTATATCCACCTTGCGCACACGCTGAATGAACGGGATCTTGAAATGCAGGCCTGCCGTATCCGTCCGGACCACGTTTCCGAACATGGTGACGACAGCATTTTCCTGCTCATTGACATTATAATAGCTGCCGAATACGATCCCCGCCAGCACAGCCAGCACCGCAATGGCAACAACGACGTGCCGCAGCGGCTTAAGGTCCACCGGTTTATGGGGACGCGCCGGATGAACTGTACCGTCCGCATCCACGACGGTCTGTCCTCCGTCCGTTCCCCCACCCCGCTTTCCGGACTGTCTGTCCGCAAAAGCGTCCCGGATCTTATTCCTGATCTCCGGATTTCTGGAAATGTAATATATGATCAGGGCAATAATGATTATCAATTCCATTATTTGATCTATCCCTCTCTATAGTAACGTTGCTGTCGTCCCGCTTATTTCACTTCGATCAGCTCATATTCCCGGCTTCCGAAACCGAGCTCTGCAGCTGCCTCGATGGTGTGTATGCCGTTCCGGCTGTTGACCCGCTCCAGGAAATGCTCCCGTCCGGGGTCATCCGAAGCCAGTACCAGATCGATGCACGCCTGATCGACCGCCACGGGATCCAGGGACGCCAGGATACCGATATCCTTCATGCAGGGGTCCTCCGCGATCGCGCAGCAGTCACAGTCCACAGACATGTTGGCCATGATGTTCAGGTACGCAAGATTGCCGCCCGTGCCGCCGAAATATGCCACAACGGATGACGCCGCATCCGCCATTGCCTCAAGAAACTCGTCCTGTCCGCAGATGTTGTCCCAGACGATCGTCTGGTCTTTCAGCTTTCCACCGGAATGGATCCAGGCTTTGCCTTCCGAGGAAGCACAGCCGATGGAAAGCTGCTTGAGCGCCCCGCCGTAACCGCCCATGGGATGCCCCTTGAAATGGGAAAGGACGACCATGGAATCATACTCTGCCAGATTTTTTCCCACAAAGTTCTCTTTCAGGATCTTTCCGTCCGGTATTGGGAGAACAAGGTCCGGGCCTTCCGCATCCATCAGGTCCACTTTGAAGTAACGTGTCCAGCCATGACCTGCCAGAAGCTTGACGTGCTTGTCTGTATAGTTTCGTTCGCCGTCATACGCTGTATTGCATTCGACTACTGTTGCGCCAAGCGCATCGATTACCGGCTTCCAGAAGCCGGGCTTCAGATAATTCTGATTACCTTCCTCACCGCTGTGCACCTTGGCTGCCACCCTGCCGGGGAGTTTCCTGTCCAGCAGCCTGAACATTTCAAGTACCTTTTCCGGAGTAATGGTCTTTGTAAAATAAACCTTTGATACCATATCTGCCTCCTTAGCTAAAACAGCGCTTTTGCATCAGTATAACAGAAATCATGTTATAATTAAAGCAGGATACATGCCGTAACGACGCATGGAATATATACAGGAGAGGTATCCGTATGTCCGGATTTATTATAAGGGGAAATATATACCACACGCCGGTGATCGGCTCCTACGAAGTCAGGGAACACGCCTTTCTGGTCTGCGAGAACGGAAAATGTGCGGGCATCTATGAGGAGCTGCCCGACTATTACAAAGACTATCCGCTGACAGATTATGAAGACGCACTGATCATACCCGGCATGGTGGATCTGCACATCCACGCGCCGCAGTTTGCCTTCCGCGGCACAGGCATGGACTCCGAACTGATGACCTGGCTGAAGGAGCAGACCTTTCCCGAGGAAGAAAAATACGCCGATCCGGATTATGCCCATCTGGCATACGGCATCTTTGCTGAGAAAATGAAGAAAAGCGCCACGACCCGCGCCGTCATCTTTGCCACGATCCACAAGGAAGCGACCATTCAGCTGATGGAACTGATGGAGGAAACGGGCCTTATCTCCTACGTGGGCAAAGTCAACATGGATCGCGACGCCCCGCCGGCCCTGAAAGAAAAAGGCGCGCTCTTTTCCACCTATGATACGATCGACTGGATAGACGATGTCCGTACACAGTATTCCTTCGAACGGACAAAGCCGATCATCACCCCGCGCTTCATCCCCTGCTGCAGCGAGACCCTGCTGGACCAGCTTGGCGAGGTACGGCGCCTGTATGACCTGCCTGTGCAGTCCCACCTTTCGGAAAACCCCGGTGAGGTGGAACTCGTACATTCCCTGATGCCTGATACGGCATTTTATGGAGACGGCTATGACCGCTTCGGCCTTTTTGGCGGCGAAGCCCGCACCATCATGGCGCACTGTACCTACTCCACGAAGGAGGAAGTGGAGCGCATCCGCAAAAACGGCGTCTGGGTCGCACACTGCCCCAACTCCAACATGAATCTCGCCTCCGGTATCGCACCGATACGACGCTATCTCACCCGCCGCATCCGTGTAGGTTTGGGCAGTGATGTAGCCGGCGGACAGACAGAATCGATCTTCCGCGCGGTGACGGATGCGATCCAGGTCTCCAAGCTGTACTGGCGCTATATCGACCCCAAAGCACGTCCCCTGGCATTCTGCGAAGCCTTTTATCTCGCTACGAGGGGCGGCGGGTCATTCTTCGGGCGAGTGGGCAGCTTTACCCGCGGCTCCGCGTTTGACGCGCTGGTCCTGGATGACTCCTCAGATCTCCATCCGCAGCCGATGGGCGTCCGGGAAAGGGTCGAGCGGGCCTTCTATCTGGGACTGGACACCAGTGGGATCATCGGAAAATATGTCGCCGGACGGAAAATTTAAAAAGCAGGCTTGTGCTTCTCAGAAATATGTGGTAATATAAACGGGCTGAAAAGCGATGGGTTCGTAGCTCAGCTGGGATGAGCGTCCGCTTGACGTGCGGGAGGTCGTGGGTTCGAGCCCCGCCGGACCCAGAAAGCCGTACACGGTATGTGTGCGGCTTTTCTTTTGTCAAAAAAGCCTTATGTACGCTGCAGGTAGCTGTACATAAGGCTTTGTTCATTCACTGATCATAAAAGCAGCGGCTTAAAAATCTTCATTGCCTTCCATGATCACGGACACCAGGCTTTCCACCTGCGACTCATCCGGAACACAAGTGCCGGATGTGAAGGAATAGGAATAAGTGTCCGAACAGAAAACGATACGGTGAATGCCGTCTTCATTGCCCTGCATATTGATATCGATACCTTTGCTGTTTATATCATATGTGTTGTCGTAGGTATTATAATCGCCGCTGATATCATCCTGACCCTTGCCTTTCCGCAGACGGAATGCCTCTTCCCCTTCTGCATCGGCATAGATCACTTCTATGATGGTATCCCCCATTGACCGGAACTGTTCCGCCTGATATCCGTCGATCACTGCCGGAAGGGTAAACAGAAATCCCGTGGCAGCTTCGGCGTCTTCCAGGGTCTCATGATCGGACCACGGATTCACCATCCCGACCATCTGCTTCGTCTCTTCCTCTGTCTCCGGAGCTTCCTCGACTGTCGTTTCTTCTTCCGCTGCCGGAACTTCCTCGATGGTCGTTTCTTCCTCCGCTGCCGGAGCCTCTTCGGCAGTCGTTTCTGCTTCTGCCGGCTTATCCGCGGCAGCGGCCTCCGCCTCTGCCTGGACCGCCGTCTCCGCTGCGGCCGGCTCGTCCTTCGGCACCGCAGTGCAGCCTGCCAGAACTGCCATACATCCTATAGCCAACACGATCATCATTCTCTTTTTCATATTTACAGCCTCCTTGTAAAACCTAGGGAAACATCATCCCACTTGTATATCCTTATTATACTCATCATCATCCGAATAATCTCTCTGTTTATGTTTAAGGATGCATTACACCTTTATAAAAAAGAATAAAAAAAGGATTTCGCGTCCGGAATGATCTGTTAAGCGAAATCCTCTTTTGCGGTTATCTACTGCCTTCAGTTCTTCTCTGAAGAGTAAGTACCTGTGTCGATCGCGTTTTCCCAGAAAGCGACGACGACAGTCGCGGCAATGTCTCCGATAACATTGGAAGCAGTCCGGAACATGTCCAGGAACTGGTCGATGCCGAGGAGCATCCCAAGGGCATTGGGCGTGATCCCCATCATGACGACAAGGGAGGAGAGCGAAATGATGCTTGAGTTCTGGACAGCCGACGCCCCCATGGAAATAATGAATACCGCGACGATGATCGTAAAGTAAAAATGAGAGTTCATCTGCAGTCCATACATCCTTGCGAGCATCATACTGCACAGGACCAGATGGATGCAGCTCCCATCCATATTGACCGTGGCACCGAGCGAGGCTGTGAACGAAGCCAGACGGGACTGGATCCCAAGCCTTTTTGAGCAGAAATTTACCGTCTGCGGCAGTGCGCTCCCGCCGCTTCCGGCCAGAAACGGAACCTTGGCATAGGAACTGATCTTAAGCAGGAAAGGAAGGGGTGACAGCCCCGTGACCAACAGGATCATAATACCGTAGATCACGAACATCAGCAGGCAGCCTGCCGTTTCGGCGGCAATGAGCCTGAGAAGGACCGGAAAGACTCCTGTACCGATCGTGATGATCATGGAAAGGGTCGATACGAACGTGATCGCCGGAACGCAGGCAGCAATGATCGCAATGATCTTCTGGAAGAAAAGACTGAGTGCGTCCATCAGGCTGTTCAGGATCGCAACCTTGTCGCCGAGTGAGCCGAGCGCAATGCCGGAGATCAACGCCAGATACATGACCTGGAGAATATCTGCCGACAGAACGGGATCAACGAAATTGGGAGGTATGATCCCGATCAGGATGCCCTTGATATCAGGAATGATCAGCTCGCCTACCGTTTCCGCACCGATCAGCGTCAGTGCGTTCCCTTCGATCGAAGGACCGAAAAACAGGCGCCCGAGCCCGATGGCGATCAGGATCGCAAGAAACGTTGTGCCCGCATAGATGATCAGGACGCGGCCTGCGATCCTTCCGGCCTCATGAAGGCTCGACAGACTGTTAATGCTGGTGACGATAGAGCAGAAAACAGCCGGTACGATCAAGGCACCAAGCGCATTCAGGAAGAGCGTCTTGATCGTGTCAAGGATGTGGTAATCGATAAAACTGAGCACCTCTTCCGGCAGAAGGGCTTTCATAAGAATGCCGGCGATCAGGCCGCCTGCCAGGGCGCAAAGAGACGCAAAGAAAAAACGGCTTCCGGACGAATAAGCCTTGATAATGACATTATTGCATCCGTTTTGCCGGACATATGTCAGGTTGTCGCGGTTTCCGCGAATGATCAGTGTGCGGTAATAATCTTCACTTTCTTCAGCCCAGTTCTTCAGCTCACTGATCGGGTCGCACTCGCTGCCGTTCGAAGACAGGATGACCTGAATATCGCCGATACGCTTTCTGAGCCGGATGCGGATCTCCTGATGTGAGTCCATCTCGGACATGCGCACAAAGATCTCCTCTACCAGAAGAAGTGTATTATTGATCTCCCTGGGGCTCAGCCTCAGTGTATGGAGTTCCTCTTTCAGCAATTCACTGACTTCGGAAATATTCTGATGGGTAAGACGATATGAAAAAGCCATGGGTCACAGTCTCGCAAGTTATTTCATGATCAGGGCGGATCGCCCGCCGAACCGATTATATCATCCGAAACATAATTTTTCTATATTAACACCCTTGCCCGATGCCGGAATGATGTAAACTTTAACATTTCTCAGGGACCTCCCTGCCGTGCCGAAAAGAAAGCAGTATCGGGAGATCATAATCCGGTAGCAACTTTTCGCGGCAGCGGTTATAATAGAGCGCATCAGATCATTTGATTGTGGAGGAAATAGAAAATGAAATATGACGTCAGGATCGATAAAGCACTCTATGATGCCTATCCCGAGATCCGTCTCGGCCTGATCCGCTTTTCTGCCGATGTAAAGCCGGCGGATAATACCTTTTGGAATTTCATGCACAAAGAGATCCTTCCCGGGATCGTGGACAGTATCGAAGGAAAGGAATGGGGAGAGATCCCCGGCGTCCGCGGAAGCCGTCTGGCATACAAGGCCTTCGGGCGCAATCCCGGCCGTTACAGAGTCTCGTCTGAAGCCCTTCTCCGCAGGGTGCGGCGTGGTGACGAACTTTATCATATCAATTCCGTAGTCGACGTCAACAACCTGATCTCCGTGAAGAGCGGCCTTTCTGTCGGTTCTTATGACCTGGGCCATGTTGTCGGACCGGTCGTGTTCCGCAAGGCCGTGGAAGGCGAGCATTATACCGGTATCGGCAAGGATGTCCTGGATATGGAAAACATGCTGGTCCTGGCAGACGATGAAGGCATTTTCGGCTCTTCCATGTCGGATTCCACGCGCTGTATGATCACCGAGACCGCGAAGGACGTACTCGTTGTCATTTACTGCTTTGAAAATGACATCGATCTCGAAAGCCTCCTTGAGGAGAGCAAAGAAGCTTTCCTCCGTTTTGCAGACGTAAAAGATCCGGAATCCTGGATCCTGTGACCGGACGGATAAATATATGGAATATACAGGTTATTACAACGGTAATATCGGACCACTCGAAGAAATGAAGATCCCCATGCTGGACCGCGTGGTGTTTTTTGGGGATTCCTGCTATGACATGGCCACATTTCGCAGCCGGCGGGCCTTTGCGCTTCGGGATCATCTGATCCGATTCTACAACAGCTGCCGGCTCCTCGATATCCATGTGGCTCTCGGCATGGAAGAACTGGCTGCGGAGATCCAAAAATGCATCGACTTAAGCGATTCGGACCGCGGATGTATTTACTGGCAGGCTTCCCGGGGTACCAGGCTCCGTTCCTTTGCCTGGGGACAGGAGCATCTGAATGCCAACCTGATCATGTATGCCGGACCGGCAGAACTCGAACCCGAAGGGAAAGAATATCATCTCCGCATGCAGGAAGACACCCGTTTCCTTCACTGCAACATCAAGACCAACAACCTGATCCCCGCTGTACTGTATTCGCAGCGCGCAAGGGAAGACGGCTGCGAGGAAAGCATTCTCTGCAGGGACGGTCTCGTTACCGAATGCGCACACAGCAATGTGGTGATCCTGAAAGACGGCGTGCTGTGGACCCACCCGCAGGACCGGCTGATCCTTCCGGGCGTGACCATGAACATCCTGATCCTTCTGGCAGAAAGACTCGGTGTGCCTGTGCGCACGGAGGCCTTTACCCCCACGCAGCTGAAGGATGCTGACGAGATCATCATCACTTCCACCGGTGTCCAGTGCATTCGCGGTGTGTCGCTTGACGGCAAGCCCGCAGGCGGCCGGGATCCGGAGCTGCTTCTGAAGCTTCAGAAAGCTTACAGGGATTTTTACAATGCCAATACCAGCCGCAAAGCGGTGCTGGATGAAGCCCACTATCAGCAGCCGGGCATGGATCGATCATGACCGGAAGCCCGATAAAAAATCTGTGGATCTTGAAAACCTGCATGAAATCAATACTTCAGGGAGAACTGCGATGAGCAAGCCTGTGATCGGCATTACGCCGCTGATCGATTATGAAAAAGAAAGTTACTGGATGCTGCCCGGATACATGGGCGGAATAGAGGCCGCCGGCGGACTGCCGCTGATGCTGCCGATGACGGAAGACCCGGAAGATATCCGGCAGCTCCTGGATCTTTGCGACGGCATCCTGATCGCCGGAGGACAGGACGTCACACCCATGCTGTATGGAGAAGAGGAACTCCCCTGCTGCAAGGAATGTGCGCCCGAACGTGACCGGATGGAGCTCATCCTGCTCGACGAAGCACTGTCACGCAGTATGCCTGTCTTCGGCATCTGCCGCGGCCTGCAGTTTATCAACGCCGCTCTTGGCGGCACTCTGTGGCAGGACCTGCCTGAACAGAGGCCTTCCAAGATCCACCATGTAATGGGAAAGCCTTATGACGCTGCTGCGCACCAGGTGACGATCCTGCCCGGGACACCGCTCTATGCCCTGCTTAAGGGTGCAGAAGAAGAGACGGACACTCCGGCTTCCGAAGATCCGGATAGCAGTAAGACCGGGGACTTAGTGATCGGCGTCAACAGCCTGCATCACCAGGCGATCCGGGAGCTGGCGCCCCGCCTCGAAGTCATGGGCATTTCGGAAGACGGCCTTACAGAAGCGATCCGTCTGCCGGACAAACCCTTTGTCTGGGCTGTCCAGTGGCATCCGGAGTTCTCCTACAAGGTCAATGCAGACAGCCGGAAGCTTTTCTCTGCTTTTGTGGATGCTGCACGCGCATATGCCTGAACCCGGGTTCCTGTATTTACCTGAAATCTATACAATGAAAAAGTCCGTCACTTTCCCTGCGGATCGTGACGGACATTTTTTTTGAAGCTCAGGCACTGATGCCGCCGTCCACCAGGAAACGGCCGCCTGTCGTCCAGCTGCTCTTGTCTGAGAGCAGGAATTCGATCATCGGTGCCAGATCCTTCTTGGGATACCCGATGCGTCCCAGAGGGTAAAGTGAGACCTTATCCTCGGACCATTTATCATAGCCTTCCTGTGTGTAATCCCCGCTGGTCACATAAATGTTCGTATAGACCGCCGCGGGCGCCACACAGTTGACCCGGATCCCGTATTTGCCGAGATCCTTCGCAAGATAGCGGGTCATGGCATCCACACCTGCTTTTGCGGCAGAGTAGGCGATCGAGCCGCCGACTCTCTCTGAAGCCATGGAGGACAGATTGACGATGGACGGGTCAGTTCCTTTCTTTAAAAGGGGCAGCATGGTCTTCGTCATCATGAACATGCCGGTCAGATTGACCTTGAAGCAGCGCTCCCAGTCCTCCAGTGTCTGCTCTTCGACTCCGCCCAGACGGATAATGCCGGCAGCATTGACAAGACCGTCCAGATGTCCGAACCGTGTATCCAGTTCCTCATACAACTTCTGCAGATCCGCCCCGGAACTCACGTCTCCCTGCAGGAACAGCGCCTTGTCAGCTGCATCCCCGTAGTTCATCCGGAGCGTTTCCTTTGCTTCTTCGATATGGGCTGCACCCCATGAAAATGAAACAGGCACATATCCGCCCTGCTCCAGCAGATATTCGACAGTACCTAATCCAATACCGCTGGCACCGCCGGTAATGAGTACGATCTTATCCATCATTTCTAAATACCTCCCGGATCCCATTATACACGATTTCAAAAATGCCGCGTACATCATCTGTACGCGGCATTGATCTTTACAGGAACATCGCTGCCGGAAAAGCCGGTACGATCTGCAATACTGCTTTATCAGCCTTTCTTGGCTTCTCTGTCCTTCCTGGCAACACGGAACAGGGAGTAGATGATCGGAATACCCATGAAGTAGATACCCAGGGTGCCGAGCCACTTATACCATACCTGGCAGATCGCGATCAGGCCTACGAAGCTGAGCAGCAGGCACAGAAGCAGGAATGCCATTGCAATAACGAACAGCTTCACACGCGGCTTGATGTTGTCGTTCTTCCAGACCTTGATAAAACGGTTGGAAGTCGTGAAAATGAAGGTGGGGCCAGTGGAAACGACGGAGAACATGACAACTGCCCAGTAGATCGCGGTCATGACCTTGGGAAGATGATTCGTACAGATCGCAAGGATCGGTGCGTTCTCAGTCGCAACATCAGGCATGTAAGGAAGCACGATCAGGGAGGTCAGAAGGAAGACCAGACCGATCATAACACCGATGAAGATACCGGAGCACCACGCATCGCTCTTTGTCTTGATCCTGTCGCAGTAGTTGGAAAGCGGTCCACCCCAGCTGCAGCAGATGCCGCAGTACAGGAATACGAACCAGTAGTGTCCCTTGACAGTACGGGCGCCCCAGTCGGATCCGATGGTGAGGCTGGTAAGGCGCTCTGCCATAACGTCGCCCTTGAGACCGATGACCAGAGCCAGGATCGCTACCAGGGAGATCGCCAGCGCGATGGTCATCGCGGAATTGAAGCGGCGCAGGAAAGCGGCACCGTACATGCTCAGGAATGCGAACAGCAGCAGTGCGATCAGAGATCCAATGCCGGTCGGAACGCCCCACAGGGACTTCATCAGGCTGGCAAACAGTGACATGGTCGCTGCAACTGTCACGACGCCGATGACTGTGCTGTAGAAATCATAGAAAACAGTTACGATCATCTGGAAGAGCTTGCTGCCCTTTAAGTTGCCCTCCTCATCGCGAAGGCCCCAGAGTGCCAGATAAAACGAGTTGTACTCACGGGTGTTGTAGACGCGGATGAAATCCAGCGCGGCACCGCAGAAGAACGCCATGATGACGACGAACATGCCGATGAGCAGCCACATATGTCCGCCGCCTTTGGTGACCATGTAGTTGGCGGCATAAGCGCCGGATGCCATGTTTGCACCGCAGTAGGTACCAAACATCAGCGCGCCCAGGCCGAACCAGACCATAAATTTCTCAAAACCGGTTCTTGTGTCTTTCATAATAATCCCCTTTTACTTAATCTATCGCCCAGCAATATCCAGTGCTGCCGTCAGGGATCCAGCGACCCTGACGGCAAACACATTCTGCTTAAGACTCAGTGTGCTGCAGCGTATTCGATGCAGGCTTCGCGGACCCAGTTGAAGCGGTCATCATCGATATCGTTCGGAACCGTACAGTCATCGCCGACGATCACGCCGACCTGTCCGCAGTTGTCCAGGATATCCCAGGTAGCTTTCTTCAGCTCTTCCTTGGTGCCGGTATAGATCACGCCTTCCTGTGCGAAGCCGCCGATGACGCATCTGCCGCCGAACAGCTCCTTGGCTTCCTTCATGGTGACGCCTTCCGCATTGACAGCTACGCTGTAAGCTGCCGCATCATAGTCGGTGTAGAGCTTCAGATCGTTGCCATGTCCGTGATAGCCGCAGATATGAAGGATGTGCGTGTTGCGGATCTTCTTAGCCTCAGACAGCACACGCTTTTCGCTCGGCGCAACATACTTTTTGTGGAAATCATCCGGGAAGAATCCGCCCTGGTTGTTGCAGCTGAAGTAAATACCGTCAGCGCCGCACTCGGTCAGCAGGACCTTGTTCAGTTCGACGATACCGTCGGTCAGTGTTTCCAGCGCGTACTTGATCGCGTCGGGATCTTCCTTCATGAACTGCTGCATCATGCGCTCCTCGGCACCGTAGACCGGCAGACCGACGGAAAAAGCATTGCGCAGGATCCAGGTCGCGGAGAAGCTGGTCACATAGACCGGCGCGTCCACGCCCTTATAGATCTCCATGACTCTCTTTGTCAGATCGATCTGTGCCTTTGCGTAAGGCTCGTCGACCTTCGGCGCCTGGATCTTGTACAGATCGGAGACAGAGTTTACAAAGCTCACATCCAGCGGCATCATCATGAGGGTGTCGTTCATGATCTTGATCACATCGGGAACGAACTTTTCCAGTGCCGGCTTGTGACCCGCGATATTGCGCTCCACAGCCTCCGGTCTGCTGAGACCCATGTTCCAGTCCTCGGGACCGGTGAAATGATGGAAGAACGCGATCGGTGCGCGGTCAACGGGCTCATTTGCCAGAACCTTCATGATCCTCTCTTTGTTTGTCATAATATCCTCCTCTTGCAAATACATTTTCCTCACGGAAACATTGACTATATTATATAACCAATTTCACAATAAAGAAAGTCTGATCGTACTGTCAGGAGATCATCAGGTTCAATATTGTGATATCAGTACTTTTCATACCATCTCTGCCCACACAGCCGATGTTGCGGATCGTCTGTTCATAATCCCCGGAAACGATCCCTTCTCCATCCCGGAAGTATTCTCCCCGCTTTGCCATTTCATAACCTAGGATACCTGCCTCCACCGCAGCGGAGATCTTGCTCGCACAAGAGGACTTGGCACCGTCACAGATGATGCCGCCGGTCGTGCCGATCGAATTGATGATCGTCCTTCCAAGCGTATCATAATCCGCATCCTGCAGATAAGCTATGCCGCACGCAGCACCGGTCGCAGCTGATACTGCTCCGCAATAGGCGGAAAGATTGCCGATATAGCGTTTCTGGTGCAGGGAAACCAGATTGGAAAGTGTCAGGGCGCGCAAAAGTTTTTCATGGGAGCACCCCAGTGCCTTGGCATAGGTCAGCACCGGCATGGTACAGGTGATACCCTGATTTCCGCTTCCGCTATTGATCACTACCGGCATGGGGCATCCGTTCATACGCGCGTCACTTCCGGCTGCTGCCGCTGCCCGCGCACGCTGAAGTACACCGGCGCCTTCGGCGTCCAGTATCGTCCTTCCAACGCCGGCACCCCATCTGTGGGTGAGTCCCTCCTCAGATATTGCGGAATTGTAGGAGATCTGCGTTTCCAGCAGATCCCTTATTTCATCCAGGTCGACCGTGTCCGCGTATTCCATGATATCCTTCAGATTGAGGCGGGACTTGTCCCCCTTCTCTTCCTGCCGGATCTCCGGCTGTTCAAAGACCACCTCTCCGTTCTTCGTGATCCTAGAGATATGATCATGCCTGTTTTTCAGCTCTACAGATGCCGTCTCCTCTCCTGCTGATACTGTGATAAGAATATACAGATTCTCACGACCCTCTTCCAGCTCACAGCTGCAGATCCTTTTAAGAAGGAGCTCCTTCGTCAGCCGGATTTCCTCTTCCGAGACCTCACTGATGACCTGCAGATTCAGATCAGCCCGTCCCGCAACCGCTCCCAGAACAGCCGCTGCCTCAATGCCGTGCTCGCCGCCGGAGTTAGGAACAGTCACACTCTTGACGTTCTTGATAATATTACCGCTGCAGCGCGCAACGATCTTTTCCGGAAGACATCCCAGCACTTCCCGCGCTTTTGCAGCCGCCAGCGCGATCGCGATCGGTTCAGTGCATCCCATAGCAGGAATCAGCTCTGAGCGAAGTATTCTTGAATAATTGTCATAACAGTCCTGTGTCATCAGTCTCCTCCGGAACTATGTGATATGCAATGCTTTTTCACAACTGCCTGACGGTCTGCCACCGTAGCATTTAGCAGATGGTCATTCTCTTTCGCTCTGTAATCATATCACAGAGCTCATTGCATTTCAATGCCTCTTCCATAGTTTGCCTTTTTTGCGAGAAGTTTCGCCTTTTTGCACAATGTTGATAGCGCAGAATTGTATACTATTTCTGTCATCCAAGTGAGCATCTCTTTTAGGGATGGCTATTTCCGATACTTTGTGATAATATTACAAAAGAAGGAGATGCTGGATATGGAAAAGAAAACCGGTTCGATCACACTGAAGGTCTATCAGGCTATACTGGAAGACATTACACGCGGACATTACAGCCTCAGTGATTATCTGACAGAAAAGGAGCTGATGGAACGGCACGGTGCCAGCCGTGCACCCATCCGAGAGGCCCTGATCCAGCTCCAGAGCGACCGTTTTATCCGGAGCATTCCACGGCATGGTTACCGTATCGACAAGCCAAGCGAGGAAGAATATATGGATATCGTCGCGTTCCGTATAAAACTGGAATGCGCCTTTTTCCGCAGCTTCCACAGAATGATCTCCAATGAAAAGATCCGGCAGCTACGCCGGGTCTGCGACCAGTATTCTTCCGAGGAAAAAAAGGATTACATAGGACTGTGGAAGAGCAACACAGCCTTTCACTGCGAGCTCTTTGCTTCCTATGACAACGATTACGCATTGCGCGTACTTAAGGAAGCCATGTCAAGGCAGTTTCTCAATTATGTCGAAGTTGCGAAAGAGACATTTCCGGAGGCTGACCTACATTATGCCTTCCTTGATTATCTGGAAAAGGGCAATATCCAGACAGCTGCCACACTGCTCGAAGCCGACATCGGCAAGATCGTGACCATCGGTTAACTCCCCTGTCTCGGAGCCGTTACTTTGGGTCAATACCTGCCCTTTTACAAAAAAGATCCGGATGCTGTGCCGGATCTTTTGTTTCTTATCTATCTTTTGATCTGTATTTTGACCTTAGGCCAGACATCTTTTTTCCTGACGGGAGTCAGATCAATAATAGCTGACTGTATCGGAAAGCTTTCTCTTCTTTACGTAGTAGTCGACCTTATCATCCACGTAGTAGTTCAGTTTTCCGTCTTCTTCCGGATCCACGATCGTACTCTTGTGGGTCGGATAGCCGAAAGCCACTACAGAATGAAGCTTTTCTTTTTCGGACAGGCCGAACATCTCGGACAGTACCGGCTTGTTGCATGCGCCGATGATACAGCTGCCCACCCCGTGAGCCCAGGCTGCAAGTGTCATGTTGGCAAGCGCGATGCCGGTATCTGTATCACACCATGCGCTGATCTCCGGATTTTCGATCACGGCAATGAACAGCGTCGGTCTTTCGTCATCCTTCGGCCAGCCGAGCTCCTTCGGCAGCTGTCCGGCCCAGGTCGTGTACTGGAATACCTCGTCGACCTTTTCCTTGTCTTTGATCACGATAAAACGCAGGGGCTGCCTGTTCGCGGCACTGGAAGAGTACCTCGTCGAAAGCAGGATGTCATCGAGTACTTTCTGCGGGACCGGCTCCTGTGTAAAGCGTCTGTACGTCCTTCTGGTCTTCATTAATTCCATCATGTCCATTGAATACACCTCTCTTTTCTGATCCTGTTTTGTTTACCTATATCAGCTCTCAATATTTCTCGATCCTGCCGTTTCTGAACCGGCAGAAAGCGCGCTCCGTGAAACCATTCATGATATCTTCTTCGTCCAGAAGGAGAACAGTAAGGAAATCCGGATCGGACAGCCAGACGTGCGTGACATACTTCCCGACAGCATCCACACCGTTTTCCGGACAGTACTGGGGCAGCGCGCCCTGTCCGAGACTGAATGTTGTCTTCGGCCTGCTGTCCAAAGCGTATATCTCCATGCCCATAGAATCTCCATTGCTCTGTACCAGGAGATGGTTGCTCCCGCCGCCTTCCTTTGTATGAAGGATCATGCCGCTGAGCGTATCGCTGAAGACCGGCATGCCCTGTTCCTCATTGGTCCGCATCTCTCCCATGGGAGCGTCAGAAACCCAGATATTAAGGGTATCTATGTAATTCAGCCGGAGACCGTCCGCATCCTGCGCTCTGTCCGCGGTAACCAGGACTGTCCGGATGCCTTTCCCGGACTCGGCCTGATAATCCTCGGCAAAGTAGTCATCCAGCAGAATGTCATACGCATATGTTTCCGGCACTGCAGTCCATTTTTCATCAAAAAGCTCCGGATGCTCGGAAAAGCTGACATAGAATTTCCATGCGCCGCGGACAAAGGGGATGTTGACGGAACCGTTATAGTAGAAGCTCACGCCCTCATAACCCAGGACCCAGGAAAACTCCGGCGTACTCACAAGGCTCCGGCGGGACAGCATTTCATCCACAAAGTCATAAAGGCTGAAGGACTCCTCCGCACGCGGGAAATTTGCCTGAAGATCGGCGATCATCAGATCAGCCAGTCCGTTCAGATCGGTGAAGACCTCATCCAGAGTCAGCGCATGTCCGTCTTCCGTCGCAAAGTTATAACCCGTCTTGACCTCATAGTTCCTGGGTCCAACGACCGTATCGGTACTGGTATGCTCCATGAACGTAAACGCCGAAGTATCCGCCCGCTGTATATAAGCCAGGATCTGTGCCTTGAGGTCAGGATCTTCCAGGTCATCATACATGCCATATGATGCCAGATCTTCTGCCATCTCATAACACTCGTCCGCGAGTTTTTCCGTACGTGCAGCCGCATCCGTGTTCCAGGCATTCAGAGCGCTGTAAAGCTCATTCCAGTGCCAGGCGCCCTCTGACATCAATTCGGTACAGTATTCCGTGACCTGCAGTCCTTCCGTTCCTGCTTCCCGCCGCTTCCTTACGAGGGATGTCACGGGGATCGTGTGTATCATATTATCCGGATCCAGGTCAAAAACAAAAGTCCTGTTCTCAATGTCTTCCACCAGGATATGGTCTTCGGTCAGATAGACTCCGCCCGCGTATATATCCGCCGGCAGGTCAAAGATATCCCTGATGCCGTCCGTGCCGACTGCAAAGATCCGGTCGGAACCGACCAGGTAATCGGTTCCTCTGACTGTGCAGCCGCTGCGCCAGTACAGCGAATTCTCTTTCTCCGTAAAGGCCTTCGCCGGCTCCATCGTGCGGAGATCAATATAGCTGCCGCCCGTCTGTCCTGCTTCCCCTGCCGTTTCTCCGGGATCATAAACGATGCATGCGAGGAATCCGTCGACCCAGATACCGTAATAATCCCCTGTATCTTCCTCGCAGCGTAGGATCTCTTCCGGTCCGTCAGCATCGACCTTATACAGGACCGCATTGGGAGACCCCGCATCCGGGTCCGTCATGCTATACCACAGCAGTCCCTGACACGACTGAACGCCCCAGGAATCCGGCTCATCAACGACCGTCTCTCCCTGGAAGCCGAAGATCCTGAGCCGCTGGGGAGAAACATCGAAGCTGTCATGACGGACAAAGGTATATCCGCCGCGGCAGCCGCCATAGCATCCCTCAAATGTCTCTTCCGGAAGTCCGGTCTTCAGGCTCATGGCAATGACATTGGATAAATCGGACGCGCCTTCATACATATCATCCGTGATGCCGCCGGGCGTCTCAACATATACAGTAAAGTGCCCCACGCCGACAACGCCGCTGCCCTCCGGGACTGCAAAGTCCGGATCAGAGACCGGCACCGGTGCGGCATTGCCCGCAGTGAGATCCAGTGCCATGACACGCCCGCCGTCACAGTAGTAGAGCATATAGCCGTCTGTACAGATCTCAGCCATACCCGCCGGATCGAGCGCCACCAGCAATTCGGGTTCACGGTGACCTGCCAGAAGATAAATGCCGTCAGGCTGACGAAGATAGGCGGCACCTGCAAAAACGACCGTCCGGCCGGATCCGTATGCACCTTCGATCGCCGGATCGAGCTCCCCGGGCTGCGGTCCGTAATAAGCCGTATCGGAGACTTCACCTGCTGCTGTTTTATCTTCGGCTTTTTCCCCGACAGCCGTTTCTTCCACGGTTTGGGCAGATTCCGCAGCAGCCTCTGTGATGTCTTCCGTGGTTGTTTCCCCGGCTTCCGCGGCCTTCCCTGACTCCGCCTCCGCCTTTTCCGCGGCACCGCTTCCGTTCAGCAGATCCGAGATGGCACTTTCAGCTGTCTTTGCCGCAGACTCATCCGCAACGGATTCCGACGCGGCATCTGACTTGCTCTGCTCTGTGCCCGGAGACTTCTCTCCGCAGCCCGTCAGCATCGCACTGCTTATGGCAAATGCTGCCAATAAGGCAAAGATCCCTGCATATCCAAACGGTCTGCTCCCGTATTGTCTCATTGTTTCCTCCATTTACTCCAGGATCACGATTCGGCCTTCTACATGCGAATCCAGACCATTGTTGGTCGAGAAATACTCCTCGATGATGTTGTTGACCGAGGTCGCCACGCAGCGGGGCTTCATGTTGGCTGCCACTTCAGAGAGCGGGACACCCAGGAACTCGTCAAAGTTCTGGTAATGATAGTTTTGGAGGGCGATTTTGATCCTCTGCTCATCCGTGATATCCTCGCCGCGGAACTTCAGTTCCTCGATCGTATGTGTGCTCTTCCGGTAAACGATCCGGACGCCCTTGGAATACTGGTAGAACTCGGTATCTCCCAGCCAGGCTTCATCACGCATGATGTGCTGCACCATACGCCTGAACTGCGCGCCGGTCACTTCCAGCATCCAGAGCTTGTCGTCAAAGGGCGTATTCTCCAGCATATCCTGGTACTCGACCACCGGACCCATTTCCTTCTTGCGGATGGCACCCGAGCCCATCATCATGATGTCAAAACTTGACTCCCACTGGATCGCGTCCGCATAGAGATTGCCCATCTCGGTCTCCTGCTCCCTGGAAGGATGTGTCAGCTTTCTGGCGAAACGCGTCACGACCCTCTTGTATTTGCGGTCTGTCTCCGTCCGGTAACTGTCAAGCAGGTCTTCCATGATCGGATCCTTCGGCGCAGTGTCCTCGTTGATGGGATCGCAGCGCCAGCGGATCTCCTTCAGCTGCCGGTCGTCCACGTCGTACTGCAGGTCAAATCTGCCGATGATGCCTGTGCCTGTCCCTGCCTGCACGATCGGGATCTCATTGACATACTCGGCTTCCTCCATAAAGGTATGGCTGTGTCCGCCGATGATCAGGTCAACGCCCCAGTCCGGATGCAGAAGCTCGGCGAGCTTCCGGTCCTGTTCCAGTCCGATGTGGGTCAGGAGCACTACGAGGTCGGTATTGACCGTACGATAGTTATCGCAGATGATGCCGACTTCCTTGGCTGCTTCCTCTATATCGATAAAGGTGCCCACCAGCTTTTCCTGTTTTGCGGACGCCAGGACTTCCTCCGTCAGGATGCCGATGCACAGGATCCTGAGGCCCCCGACCTCCAGGTTTATGTACGGACGGAACATACGCGTATTGTTCATCGTCACAAACATGTTGGCGTTAATGATCGGGAACTTGGCGCACTTTTCGATAAACAGGAGGTGGGCAATACCGTAATCCACCTCATGGTTGCCGATGGTCGCCACATCCGGTGTCAGGTTGTTCATCAGGTCGATCGTGGACAAGCCCATATATTCGGAATCGATGATCGAGCCGCGGAACATGTCACCGGCGATCGCATAGATCACGTTGTCCTTTTCCGCGCGTACTTTATTGATATATCCGCTGAGGCGCGTAAGTCCTCCGGTCTCTTTCCCATCCACTGTTTTCGGCAGAAAATCGCCGTGCATGTCGTTGGAATGCAGTATTGTCAGCTTTTTAATCTCTCCCATGTGATTTACTGTTCCTTTGAAATAATTGATCTGATCGTGATCCTTATAGGTACATAAATATGTATATTATATAAATAATCGGCGCTCCGTGCATCCCTCTTTCGGGGGGATACTCATTTTAATTTTCTTCCCTGACCACCAACCCGAGCTCCCTCGCCTTGACCGCCAGTTCGGTGCGGGATCTGAAGCCGGTCTTGATCAGCATTTTCGTCACATAATCCTTAACGGTATTCTTGGAAATGAACAGCCTGTCCGCGATCTCCTCATTGGTATCGCCGCTGGTCAGTTCGCGCAGGATCTCCAGTTCCCGTTCTGTAAATTCATAAGAGGAAATGTTGCCGAACTGCATTTCCGGTGTCCGGTCGGGATATACGGATTCGCCTTCCATCGTCCGGTCCATGACGCTGAGCAGCGGCTCGTCCCCGACCTCCTTGTACCAGAAGCTTTCCACGCCGATCTCCCGCGCGCGGTCCAGGTAGGAAACCTCCGGCATGGAGGTAATGATTATGATACGGATATACGGATGCTTCTTCTTGATCCTGGCAGCCGCGTTCAGGCCGCTGGCACCACCCGCCGTGTATACATCCATCAGTATCAGATCGATCTGTTCCCGTTCACAGTATACATCCGCAAGATCCGCATTGCGTAAGGAAGCCGCCAGCTCATAGCGCTCACTGTTCCTGACAATATCCTCCAGAAACTGCTGCACCAGGCGCTGATCCTCTACCAGCAGGACCCTGGTCCGGATCCTTTTCTTTTTGATAGGTTCGTTCTCTGACATAAGCCTGTACCTCCATATTTCTTTACTGTTCCGGGATCAGGATGCGCAGGCAGAAAGCCGGACAGTATTCGATCTCCATCTCTGCGCCTTCACTTTCTACGATACGCCGAAGCGATGACAGTCCGCCGCCTTCCCGGACCGGTCCCACCGGAGCCAATCCGTCATTGGTATAGCTGATCACCGTTCCGCCGGGGAAGCCTTCTCCGGGCCTTGTGTGTTCGATGCGGATGGTCAGCTCCGTTGCCTGCGCGTGACGGTATGCGTTGGTCAGGCATTCCCTTGCGCCTGCCAGCAGGAGTTTCTGCTCCTGTCTGGTCCCGGCCTCCCCGATCAGGTCAAGCCGGATCCCGATAGCTTCGGCGGCCTGATAAAGATCTCCCGTCACGTCTTCCGTATGCTCTGCATCATCCGGGGCGGGTGCCAACGAAACGATCCGTTCCCACATACCAAGCAGTTCCTGCAGGGTCAGACCGGTCTCCTCTCCCTCCAGATAACGGCGCGTCGCAAGCATTGTCCTCCCTGTTTCGTCATGGATCCGTATCTTGGTCGCGAGCGTCTCCTTCTCCACCGTGATCTCACCGATCATATCGTTGAGTTTATGAAGCCGCTGATTCATGGATGCCAGCCTTCTGTTTTCTTCTGCCAGCTCTTCCCGCAGCCGGTATTCTTCGGAAATATCCACCGCGATCACTTCATTCAGCGTCTCGCTCTCCAGAGTCGCTTCCCGATGATAAAAGCTCCAGACTTTCCCGTCCGGAAGTGTGAGGATCGGTTCCTTTTTTTCCTGCTGTCCCTCCTGCAGACGTGCCAGAAACTGGTTCCCGTCCTGCAGGGAAAGCCCTGTCAGACGCCGCGCGATCTCCATCATGCGCCGGTTGACCAGCTTGATGCGCCCGTCATTCCAGAAATACAGGAGACCGGTCGGCAGCGAATCCACGCCTTCCTTTACCGATGTGGCCGTGATGTGATGCTCCTGCCAGCGCTGTACCCCCCTGAGCAGACTAAGTGTCACCGCCGTCATCAACAGCATGGCAGCTGTGTATACCACAAGCGGAACATCATGAAACATACGGAAGATCAGCCCGGGCGCATCACCGGATGTCAGATCGCTGTTGATAGACAAAATGATCTGATAAAGAAAGTATTCTCCCAGCATCAGCGCGAGAAGCGGGATATAACGCACCCACCAGCGATGGCGCTGTATGTAGCGGAACAGGACCAGGAATCCGACGTACAGCAAAAGGAGAAGCCAGATCAGAAGGAAGCCGCGGATATGCAGCGGCATTGATGAAAATGTTGTCATACGGCCGCCTCCTTTCTCTCCTCAGCTCCGGCGCAGATAAAGGAGATCTCCGCATATGCCGTCCCGTCCTCTTCTTCCACATGGATACGGCCACCGGCAGCGGATACCTCCGCTTGCCTCCAATCAACATCCGGAAGACTTGCGGGTCCTTCCAGTATCATGCGCAGCTTCCATCCCCGCCCGTCACCGGTGATCCTGATCTGCATCGCGGTAAGTGACGGAAGAGCATGCTCAGCTACCGTCTGGAAATAATCATATGCCTGCAGGATCTGCGCAGACGGAGCCAGGATCCCGCCGACAGTCTCATATATGCCGGTCACAATGCTGTTCAGTTTCATATATTCCAGGGATTCGCGGATCGAAAGGACCAGCTCCATCAGCGGGATCCCGACATCGGTCTGTTCCCCGGAGATCAGGGTCAGGTTGGCACGCCGCTTCACATAAGCACCGAGAAAAGACAGCTCCGCCAGCCGGGCTTTAAGGTCCGGACATTCGGGGTCATTCTTCAGAATGCCGATCTCCGTTCGGATCCTTGAAAGCTGCGGCGATACGAGCCGATGAATATCGTCATACAGACGGTTCTGCACCTCCAGGCTGTAGTGACGGTGCTTCCATTCATTCTCCGCGCGAAGCAGTTCATTCTCCTCAGAAAGCTGTTCCGCGGTATCCGACAACGCTTCATTATATTGATTCACAGCGCTCAGATCCTCCGTCCAGAGGATCCCGCCGCCTTCTACTCTCTGCCCGTGCAGGATCGTATTCTTATCAAGACGAAGAGCCCCGCTTTGGGCTGATTCCAGATTCCATCCTGCAGGGATCACCGCATTTTCAGATACCAGGTAACGGCTGTTGTCATCATTTAAAAAGACTGCTGAAATACCGGAGATCCGGATGATATCTTCGTAGTTAGTGTTAGAAGGGACCATGCCGTTCTGGATGCAGCTCTCCCAGAAGGCAATGATCATCAGGCAGTAAAGCTCGGGAAGGTCAAACAGATGGGGCCACAGGAGATCCGGGATGTTCCCTCCATTAAGATGGATGACCAGGAACCAGCACCCAAAAAACAGGAGAATGCCCAGCGGCATCCAGGGATACTGCAGATTCTTCCACCTCCGGATACGGCCGATGATCCGCAGCAGGGTCAGTCCAAGCAGTATGACGATCCAGGCTGCACCGATATAGCAAAGCAGCCCGTAGGAATGATATTCCATGATCAGGCCCCTGCCCGTATCGCCAAAGGCCAGATGATGCAGATCATTGGTCAAAAAGCCGATGCAGAGCAGGCTGTCCAGGACGATGAGGACCGTCTGAAGCCGGTTATGCGTATGCTTTTCCTCATCCAGACTGTCTGCGGCAAAAAAGCAAAGCAGCGGCATCGTCAGAAACGGCACATAATATCCGTACCAAAGCAGCCGGTCTGCCAGCAGGTCACCCTCCAGGAA
This sequence comes from Lachnospiraceae bacterium, assembly GCA_017446045.1. Taxonomy (GTDB): domain Bacteria; phylum Bacillota; class Clostridia; order Lachnospirales; family Lachnospiraceae; genus Avilachnospira. The sequence goes on from JAFSRP010000035.1 coordinate 27,200, forward strand.
GGTATACCGGCACCCCCGGAGCACCAGGAGAAAAAGCATGTACCAGACGAGACCGGTCAGCATCCTTCGGGTGTATTCGTTCAGGATACGGCGCCAGACCGCCAACCCCCACGCGATGAACAGGCCGCCGTACAGCACGGTAGACACGGAATATGCAGGGAATGCCTCCGGTAAAAGACGCGAAAGGCCGCATAGCAGGGTTCCCGCCAGAAATTCAAGGATCCTCTGCCGGGTACTTCTGCTCATATGCAGGAAGGGCCTGTTTTTTTCTGTGGATTGCTCCTGCATCGGAAAGCTGGTCCTTATCCTTTCGGTGCGATCCTGAGAGCTGCCTTGCGGGCCATGTTCAGGGCATGGGAAGCACCGATAAACCGGATGAGCTCACGGTCATCAACACGTCCTCTCCCAAGGTGCAGCTGCTGCACGATGGTAATGCAGCCGTTCTCCCGGTACAGATACGGCGGATCGGTCTTCGGCCAGATCTGGCTCACCCCGATATCCTCCATGGCAGTTCCTGCAGGGTCTGCAGTCCCTGTGGAGCTGTCCTGCGGCATGGCAGGATCCCGATAGCTCACAGCTACGAAACAGGTGCCGACTTCCTTTCCTTCTGAAGGATCCGGGCCGGCCACGCCGGTAGCGGCGATCCCGATATCGGCACCGGAGACCCGACGGATCCCCTCCGCCATCTCACGTGCCGTCTGCTCCGAAACCGCGCCATAGGCATCAAGGGTCTCCTCACGGACACCCAGATATCTGTGTTTGGCAGAATTCGCATAAGTCACCGCGCTGTATGAGATCACAGAGGATGCCCCCGAAACGTCGGTGATCCTCTTCGCGATCAGACCACCGGTAAAGCTTTCCGCCGCAGAGACGGTCAGCCCGCGTTCTTTCAGCGTGTGCACCAGAACGGTCTGGAGATCCGGGACATCCACACCATAAACAAACCTGTCCAGCTTTTCGCAGAGTTCTTTGATCATCGGCTGCATCATGGCTTCCGCTGCCTCTTTTGTGGAAGCCTTAGCCGTAACGCGCAGCATGCATTCTCCGTCCTTGGCATAAGGTGCCGCGGTGGGATTCACCTGCCCGAGCAGATACTCGTGCAACATCGCTTCCATGGCACTCTCACCGATGCCGAAGAGCCGGATGCTGTGGGAAACGATCGTATCTTCGGAAAGGCTATCAAGATAAGGATCCACATACTCCTCCCACATAGCCCGGAGCTCTCTGGGCGGTCCGGGAAGAAGGATCACGATCTTCTCGGGAACAGCAGACGTACGTACCTGTCCTTCCGGCATCTGTTCCTCCGAACCTGCTGCGGCAGCCAGCCGTTCACGAAGGGCCTCCGGTACCGGACGTATCCCGTCCTTTTCCGAAGGGCCTTCCTCTACCGCAGCTCTGATCGCGGCCTCCACATCACCAAGTTCCACACGTTCCGGGATCTCATCAGCCGATGCTTCAATGATCACGCCGGGCGCCGTGCCGTTGTGATTAGGCATCTCGAGACATCCCTCCGGAAGCACCGCCTGCTTAAGGTTGTTGGCGGTCATGCGGACAGGGTCGTTGCCGAAATACTTCCGGATCATCTGCAGGGATGGTCCGTGCAGGCGAAGCTGCCTGCAGAAATGTGCGGACACGATCTCCTTGGTCAGATCGTCATAGGTCGGTCCGAGACCGCCTGTGGTGATCACGAGGTCGCTCCGCCGGACGGCGTCCGAGACCGCCCGCTCCAACCGGGCCGGATTGTCTCCCACAACTGTATGGTGAAAGACATTGATGCCTTTCTCCGCAAGCTTTTGTGAAATGTATGTGGCATTTGTATTGGTAATGTCGCCGAGAAGGATCTCGGTCCCTACACATAAGATCTCTGCATTCATGGTATTCCTGTCTCCTGTAATTCCGGTCAGCAGTCAGACATCCACACGGTCCCGGCTGTCACATTTACACTACTGCGGTTCCGGAAAAGCAGCGTTGTCGCTCCGGATCTTTCGTACGATCCGGTACGGAATGCCGTTTTCCTCCAGTTGCCGCAGGAATGCCTCCCGGACAGAATCTTCCCTGAACCGCTGCTGAAGGCTCAGGCAGATGCTGCCGCCTACCGCATTGATCTCTGCCATCAGACTGAATGTATTGGGGGGATGGACCCAGAGCTCGCACATCATATCCGCTACCGCGGGATAGTGCCATCTGCCTACGTAACTGACAAGAAAAGTGATTACGCCTTCCCCGCCCCGGAACATCTGTCCGAACACATCCTTTTTTTCCTCCAAAGTTGCGGCAGCGAGGGCCGCCTGCTTCACATGATCTGCATTTTCCGTTATCACGGGGACGATCCTGTCGGCATCGCTCTGGAGAAATGTCATTCCGCGGTATACAGTACACTGATGCGAAAACGGCAGGGCCTTCAGCTTTTCCGTATACGGGAACATGGCCATGCTGAGACAGTTGTGGTATGTTTTCTCCGCGCCCAGCATCGGCCTCGCGTTGATCACATACGCGCTGATGATCTTTTTCGTTCTTTCAGGATAAAGACTGTCGATCGCCCTGGCCAGAAGAAGAGAGATCATGGTCCCAGGACTTGCGTCATTGGCGGAAGTGAAACGTATAAAAGCGTCTTCCGGGATCGTGATGTCCCACAGTGTTGCTTCCGAAGGTGTCAGTTCCCCGTCTATCTCCAGTGTAAAGGCCTGCTCCATGGGCGGTATCTCCCTGGGCATATGCTCCGTCTGAAGCAGCTCATCCTGCGGATCCGTTAACTCGGCTTCGTCAGCCGGAATGTCATCCGTCGGGATGCCGCCCGGTGCGGTGATCCCATAATGCTCCCTGCCATAATAATAGAGAAGAGTCGCCAGGACAGAGTACATCCCTGTTCCGTCGCTTATGCCGTGAAAGAAATCAAGATGTATCCGATCCTCTGCGAAACAGACAGCCCAAACATGATGATTCACTGCAGGAGAATTCAGACAGATGCGTTCCTCTGTTGGGAGTATTACAATCGGAAGCGGATTGTCCTCATAATACAAGGTCTCCGCTCCTTTGGTAAGCCGCACACAAAAGTACGGATACCGCAGGGCGGCCGCATCGACCGCTTTCCTGAGCACTGCAGGATCTATACGCTCCGTCAGACGGACGGTGATCCTTACCGTATAGTCCGCCCCCGCTCCGAAGCAGCCGTAAACATGCATCATATCACCGGTAGTGATCTCCCTTTTCATAAATGACAGACCTTCTTTCTCCTGCTGCAGACCGATAAATCTCCGATTATTATTTATTCTAACAGGGCAATGTCAGCGCCGCAACCCCCATAGGGAGTGTTCGGATCACTCGCATCTGCCCGCAGGACATACTTTGTGGCATCACTCTGCGGCATCGTATGACGGCATGATCTGCCTTCCCGTTCAGGTTGCCTTTTGGGATGCCGGCTAATATAATATTTTGTATGGGTGAAAAAGATGAAGACACCGATCTGTGATTTTGTTGATAAATATATATCTTCCGGTATCAGCCGGCTGCACGTCCCCGGACATAAGGGGATCTCTTTCCTCGGTTGTGAAAACCGGGACATTACGGAAGTTTTCGGGGCTGATGTGCTTGGAGAAGCAGAGGGCATCATTGCCGAAAGCGAGGCGATCGCCGCCGGCCTGTTCGGAACTTACAGGACCTTTTATTCCACGGAAGGCTCAAGCCATGTGATCCGTGCCATGCTGATCCTGGCTGCGCAGTGTTTTCCCCGGCATGGAAAAGGGCGGCCTTTCACTGTCCTTGCTGCCCGCAATGTCCATAAATCGTTTATCCACGCCTGCGGCTTACTGGATCTGGATGTCGAATGGCTGTATCCGGATGGGGACAGCGGGCTGAATTCGGTCTGCAGCTGCCCGATCACCGCGGTGCAGCTGGAATCGGTACTTTCCGGACACTCCGGGGATCTGCCCGATGCGGTTTACATAACGTCTCCTGATTATCTGGGTACGGTCTCGGATATCCGCGGGCTCGCGGACGTATGCGCACATTTTGGCCTTCCTCTTCTGGTGGACAATGCCCACGGCGCTTACCTGCATTTTCTGAAAGAGCCTGTACATCCGATAGACCTCGGCGCAGTCATGTGCTGCGACTCTGCTCACAAGACCCTGCCTGTGCTCACCGGCGGCGCGTATCTGCATATCGCGGCGCATCCGGCCTGCTGCGCGGGCAATGCCGCAAAAGGCTCCGTCTGCCCGGGCCCGGAGCTTCCGGAACGCCTCGCAGCCGGCGCAAGGCACGCCCTTTCTGTTTTCGGATCTACCAGTCCGTCCTATCTGATCCTGCAATCCCTGGATCTTTGTAATCACTATCTTTCGGACGGATATAAAAAAAGACTGGATGAAACCATCCGGTCTGTCAATAATCTGAAAAAACAGCTTTCTGCCCCGGGCTTCTCCTGCCTTCCTTCCGAGTCTCTGAAGCTCGTTCTTTCCTGCGCGGATGCCGGTCTCCTGGCAACGCATCTTCGGCAGCATCAGGTGGAGTGTGAATTTACGGACAGGGATTATGTCGTTTTGATGTTCACTCCGGAGAATACAGAAAAGGACTATGCGCAGGTCCTCGCTGCGCTTGAAACTCTGTCCGCAAATGAAAGCATCGACGCCCGGCAGAGTACTGCGCGCGGGATCCGTCTCCCGCGTCTCCCGAGAGCCTGCTCCATACGGGAAGCGCTCCTGGGCCCCGCAGAAATGATCCCTTCCAGATCAGCCTTAGGCCGCATCTGTGCCGTACCCACAGTCTCCTGTCCGCCTGCTGTGCCGATCGCCGTCAGCGGCGAACGTTTTGATGAAAAAGCACTGGATCTGCTGGAACTGTATGGGATACGCGAGGTATCTGTCCTGAAAGAAGGGTGAAAATAAACTCTTAAATCACACGCTTCTTTTTACCGGTTTCGGACTGGCAAGGCCGACAAATGCCGCGACCGTGCCAATGACACTGATGCCGCATGCGATCCATACAGTCGCAGGAACCGGCAGCATATCATAGAGCCGCCCTCCGATCAGACTGGCCAGGATACCGCCGCAGGTGGTCATGGTATATGCCAGGCTCTGGGCTTTTGCGGAGTCCTCCGCAGCGATATTTTCTGTCACATATGGAACGATCGCTGCCGCATAAAGAGCAAAAGAGGGCGCCTGCATCGCGTAAGAAGCAGTCAGCTGCGGGATCGTGCGGGAAGCTGCGATAGCTGCCGACTTCAGGATGAAGAACACGAATGCCACCCGGAGGACATTACGGGTATCCACCCGCCGGAAGATCCGGCTGTAGAACACCATAACGGGGATCTCCACAGCTGCGATGAATCCATGCAGAACACCCAGCGTACTGGTATCTCCGCCGTCAAAACGAACGATATTGATCAGGAAGTTATTGATGGTATTGTGCGTGAAGAAAAGCAGTGCCGTACCGGTCAGCAGGATAAAAAATCGCGGATTGGCGGCAATGAAGGCCTTCATGGACCTGCCCTCCGTAAAAGACGGCGCGCTGCCGGCAGCCCCGATGACAAGGGCTTTCCGCATGGAAACGTATGCGAGAAACTGAAGCGCGGAGATCACAAGGCCGCTGAGCGGGATCATCCGTACACCCATGCGCTCTGCCGCGGCGCCGAGCACCAGGGAAATGCCGACAAAGGCCAGGGATCCCATGCCCCGGGCAATGCCGTAATCTACAGAAGCCCCGCTATAGACCGCATCGGAATACATTTTCATGTTCAGTGAGTTGATCACGTTGGATGCGGCGATATACGCACCGAACCCAAGAGCACTGACCGGCCCCTTGCCGGGAACCAGAAGCAGCATCACAAGGATGACCGTCTGCAGAAGCAGAACCGGGGGCAGCAGCCTGGTCGCCGTCACTTCCTTCCTGCTGTCAATAAAGGAAGACAGGGCGGGACCGAGCAATGCGCCGGCAATATTGCCAAAAGCCATGATCAGCCCGAGTTCGGCATTGGTATAACCAAGCCCCTGCAGGTATACGGCGGCAAATCCGTTGGATGCGCAATAGCTCATCCAGAACGAAGCCTGCACCGCAGAAAACTGTTTTGTCATAGAGTTTCTTCTGTCCATCTCCACATATTCCCGCATACGGAAATTCCAGCTTTTTCTTTTCAGGCCATCCTGACCCGGCCTGCGACAGGCCACCGCTTACTCGATCCGCGGCGCTTCCTTTTCTTCCCTGCCGGTGAAAGGAATGCCGCGGGCTTTCATGTCCGCTTCGGCAACCTTCATCATCAACGCACATTCCATACGCTTACGGAACAGCTTGCAGCCATACTCATAAACACCGTGTATGTCGCCTTCGGCATGAAGGGCATTGGCTGCGCAGCCTCCGGCGCAGTACAGGCGCGCCCAGCATTTCCCGCACTCCTCGCGGGCGTAGACATTGCAGGACCTGAAGCTGTCCCGGATCTCCGGATGTGTTACGCCATGCCAGACATCACCCATCTTATATTCCGGGTCATTGACGAACTGGTGGCAGGGATAGAGATCGCCCCACGCAGTCACTGCCATATACTCCATGCCCGAGCCGCAGCCCGAGACGCGTTTATAGATACAGGGCCCGTGCTGCAGATCGATCATGTAATGGTAAAAAGTGATGGGCCTGCCTTCCCTCTCCCGGCGCAGCATATCCTTCGCGAGGATCTCGTACTGCTCGTATAGCACCGGCAGATCCGCCTCTGTCAGCGCGCAGGGGTCATCCGGCGCCGTAACCACGGGCTCCATGGAAAGCTCGGTGAAGCCGAGATCATCCGCCATATGGAAGATATCGTTGGTAAAGTCCGTGTTGTGGTGAGTAAAGGTTCCGCGCATATAGTAATTCTTATCGCCGCGCGCCGCCGCGAGACGCTGGAATTTCGGCACGATGCGGTCGTAACTTCCATGCCCGGCCAGATCTGTGCGGAAGCGGTCATTGACCTCTTTGCGGCCGTCCAGGCTGAGGACCACGTTGTAGCACTCTCTGTTGGCCCATTCGATCACCTCGTCGTTGATGCCGATCCCGTTGGTCGTCAGGGTAAAACGGAAATTCTTATTGTGCTGCTTTTCGATGCTGCGCGCGTATTCCACCAGCTTTTTGCAAACGTCAAAATTGACCAGCGGCTCGCCGCCGAAGAAATCCACCTCCAGATTTCTCCGGGTCCCGGAATTCGCGATCAGAAAGTCCAGTGCCTGCTTTCCTGTCTCAAAGCTCATCAGGCCTTCGCCGCCCTTGAACTTTCCCTGGGCTGCGAAACAATAATCACAGTTCAGATTGCAGGTATGCGCTACCAAAAGACACAGCGCCTTTACGACTGTGGAACGATCCTTCAGCACACCTGCCGCAGCGCGGAAGACATCCTCGCTGAAGAGCTTCTTCGCTGCAACGAGCTCCGCGATATCCGCAAAGGTCTCTTCGATCTCCGGGGAAGATGCTTCGGGATGCTGTACGGCAAGGCGCTCGCGGGCATCCGCTTCGGACACCCCACTGTCAAGAAGGGCGATCGCGTCATAGGCAAGGATATCCGTCACGTGTACGCTGGCGCTGCAGACGTCCACGACAATGTTATAACCGTTCATCTGATACTGATGGATCATGGCTGTATCTCCAAAATAAAGAAGTTTTCGCTCCGCCTGAAGCTTCGCTATAACTACAACGCCGGAACGTGACTAACGTTCCGGCCGCTGATCATACAATTACGATCCGTTGATCACTGCTCGCTGTTCTCACACTGCTGGTTCGCAATGCCGCAGCTGGTCTTGCATGCGCTCTGGCAGGAAGTCTGGCACTCGCCGCAACCGCCCTTAACTGCGCTCTGCTCCATATCACGGGTCTCTAAAGAAATGATGTGCTTCATAGTTTATCCTCCTGTCATAAAGGGATCCTTCCGGAATCTCACTGTCATACTGTTTACAGCATTCCTATCATACCCGCCGGAAGGTATTCTTGTCAAGAAATAGTTTCCATCCGGAAAATGTGATACAATCAGAACTGAATAAGAGGTCCCCTTCCATGATCCAACACCCCATCCCGCCTTTATATGATACGGACAGCCGGGTCCTGATCCTCGGTTCTTTTCCTTCTCCCAAATCCCGGGAGGCGAAGTTCTTCTACGGCCATCCGCAGAACCGCTTCTGGAAGGTCATGGCAGAAGTTCTGGACTGGACGGTAGAAAAGGCCGGTGACGCGGCCGGCAGCCGCGCTGATCCCTGTGCGCTGGAGAGATCCGTTTCAGGCGACGCCGGCGGTATCCTTATTCCGCAGACCATCCCCGAAAAGAGCCTCATGCTGCATGCGTCACATATCGCGGTCTGGGACACCATCGCGTCCTGCGACATCACCGGCGCGTCTGATGCCAGCATCACCAACGTGGTTCCGAACGATATCTCCTTGATCCTTGATGCGGCAGAGATCCGTGAGATCTTCTGTAACGGCGCCAAATCTCATGAGCTCTATATGAAATATATCTTCCCGCAGAACGGCCGGCGGGCTCTGAAACTTCCTTCCACAAGCCCTGCCAATGCCGCCTGCTCCGTTTCCAAACTGGTCTCCTCCTGGAGCATTATAAGGAGTTATTTATGAAATACAGAAAAGACCGTTATGGTACCGAGATCTCGCAGCTGGGCTACGGCTGCATGCGTTTTACGAGAAAAGGCGCCGGTATCGACTATGAAAAGGCGGAAAAGGAGCTTCTGCTGGCTTATGAAAAAGGCGTCAATTACTTTGATACTGCCTACATTTACCCCGGAAGCGAGGAATGCCTCGGCCGTATCCTGGCGGAAAATCATATCCGTGACAAGGTTTACATTGCCACCAAACTGCCCCAGTACCTCATGCATTCGGAACGCGCCATAGAAAAGACCTTCCGGGAAGAGCTCTCACGCCTGCGGACTGACTATATTGACTTCTACCTGATGCACATGTTCACCGATGTGCTGGAATGGGACAATTTAAAGAAGCTCGGGATCGAGGACTGGATCCGCGCGCGGAAGGAAGAAGGCAGCATTCGCCGCATCGGCTTTTCTTTCCATGGGAATACGGAAACGTTCCTGGAGATCCTGCATGCTTATGACTGGGACTTCTGTCAGATCCAGTACAATTACCTGGATGAAACGAGCCAGGCGGGAAGGCGGGGACTCGAAGCCGCGGCCGAGTTGGGGATCCCGGTCATTATCATGGAGCCTCTGCGCGGCGGAAAGCTCGTGAATCTCCCGGACAAAGCCCTTACGGAACTGAAAGCCTCGGGTACCGGCTATACCCCGGCGGAACTCGGACTGCGCTGGCTCTGGAATCAGCCGGGCGTGACCTGCGTGCTCTCCGGCATGAATTCCACGGAAATGGTCGAAGAAAATATCCGTGTGGCTTCCGATGCCGCACCCGGCCTTCTCACAGACGAGGATCTCGCTTTAGTATCAAGGATCCGCGACATCATCCGCGAAAGGGAAAAAGTCGGCTGCACCGGCTGCCGCTACTGCATGCCCTGCCCGAAAGGCGTGGATATCCCCGGCATTTTCCACTATTACAATCTGATGTATCTTGAGAAGAAAGGGCCGGTCCGCATGGAATATGCCCGCAACGCCGGGCTGAGCAGGGAACCCGGCTTTGCGGATCGCTGTGTCGGCTGCGGCAAATGCGAATCTCACTGTCCCCAGCACCTGCCCATCCGGGAAAAGCTGAAAGAAGCGGATGCCGACCTCAGGCCGTGGCCTTACCGTGCCGGCATAGCGGTGGCGCGAAAGATCTGGCGCAGACCATAAGTTTTGTGTGTCTGCCGCGGGATTTACCTTTGCTTCCGAGTCCATCCCTTATGAGTTGCTGACTAACACGCTGCTGACTCACGCGCTGGTACGGTGAATGTTTGGAGCCCAGAGGTTCAAATGCCTAAATTGCTACATTTTTGCTGAAAAATTGCTCAAACGTAGCAAAAACAGGTCTTTTTAAAGCCCCTTACCAACTTCGATGCTACGTTTTCATTGAAAATATGAGTCTGTGTAGCATTTGATTCACATAAGTCAAAAATGATGCTACGTTTCTGTTCTCTTTTTTACAGAAACGTAGCATTTTCGTCATTTTGACCATGGTCAACAATTATTCCTTAAATCAAATATGAAATAAGAGCTGGCGGTCGCCCGTCAGCCCTTTGCAATGATTGGTAAAGCTATTTAGTTGTGTGATCCTCAAACCGCAGTCGCGGCACCTGAAGGCATCAGCCCTCGATCATAATGGACTTCTTCTCCGGAAGCTTCGGAGCGCTCTTCTTCGGGATGGAAAGCTTCAGGACACCATCCTCGAATTTAGCCTTGATCTCTTCCTCGGTGACATACTCACCGATATAGAAGCTTCTCTTCATGGCACCCGCGTAACGCTCCTGGCGGATCACTCTGCCTTTCTTGTCCTTCTCGTCCTTGTCCAGGCCCTTCGCGGCGCTGACGGTCAGGTAGCCCTGCTCCAGATCCAGCTTGATCTCATCCTTCTTGAAGCCCGGCAGATCGATATCGACCTCAAAACCGTCCTCATGTTCACGGACATCGGTCTTCATAACATGTGCGGCATGCTTGCCATACAGCTTCTTGTCGACATCGTCGAAACCACGGAATGTCGGGAAGTCAAAATTCATAAAATCATCAAACAGGTTCTCGCTGAAAATACTCGGATATAACATAATCAATTCCTCCTTTGCACCGAAATTGTTATCTGCATGGGACGGAGGGGATCGGATCTCGAAATCTCGACCTTTCTCAAATCTTCTCTGTTCCCTTGAACTGACTATGTTATATCACCTTTTGTTAGCACTGTCAATAGTTGAGTGCTAATTATTTTTAAATTTTTCTTGCACTCTCATCTTGATTTCTGCCAAAGCGTTTTAGTGAGGCTATTCCCCCCCCCTTGTCTGTTTGGTGAGGCTGCACTCCATCCAGTCTGTTTTGCCGGGTGGCCCTGCTCTGGTCTGTGCGATTTCCTGTTGCCAAAGCCAGATGCTATGGAGTACAATGTTCCCATCATGCCGGCGCTGCCTCCGGATCGTTTGCCTCGCAGGCAGGATTCACTCAGCGGGTATCCTTTACAGTAAAACTAAGACCCACACACATGACTATACACGACTCATGACGATACACTACTCATAATGATACATTACTCATGACGATAATTCAAAAGAGGGAAAAAGTATGAAGACGATCAAAGTCGGCCTGCTCGGAATCGGAAATGTCGGCTCCGGCACCTATCTTGCATTGGAAATGAACTGCGCGGCGATCGAGAAATCCGCCGGCGTACATGTGGAGATCGCGAAGATCCTGAACCGCCGTCCGGAAGCGAAACGCGCCGTGGATGTCCCGCGTGAAAAATATACTGCCGATCCCTACGAGATCATCAATGACCCCGAGATCCAGATCATTGCGGAGGTCATGGGCGGTATCGAGCCTGCGACTACCTATATGGCGGACGCGCTGAAGGCAGGCAAGCATGTAGTGACCGCCAACAAGGCCGCGCTTGCAGTCAACGGCAAGCAGCTGCAGCAGCTGGCGATGGACAATCACGTCATGCTGCGTTTCGAGGCCAGCGTCGGCGGCGGTATACCCATTATCAATGCTGTTGCGGATCCCCTGGTCTCCAACCAGTACGACGAGGTCCTTGGTATCCTGAACGGGACCACCAATTATATACTTACTAAAATGACAGAAAACGGTGCGGATTACGCGGATGTACTTCGGGACGCCCAGGCAAAGGGCTTTGCCGAGGCAGATCCCACCGGTGATGTGGAAGGAATTGATGTTGCCAACAAGCTGTCCATCCTGATCTCGCTCCTTTTCGGCAAGCGTATCCTGCCCCAGGACATTCCGACGACCGGCATCACTTCCATTTCCGGCATCGACATCAGTTACGCTACCGAATTCGGATACAAGATCAAGCTGATCGCCCATGCGCAGAGAACGCCGGAAGGATTGACCTACAGTGTGGAACCGACCCTGCTGCCGGTCTCCCATCCGATGGCTGCCGTCAGCAACGAATTCAACGCCGTCTTCGTCCGGGGCAATGCCGTTGATGAGCTGATGTTCTACGGCAAAGGCGCAGGTCCTCTTCCTACAGGCAGCGCAGTACTCGGCGACATAATCGATATCGCAAACTGCATCGCAAAGGGCGCCGCATTCGACGTACAGCCCCTGCTGCATTATGACTCGAAGATGCCGTCTCTCGGAGAAGGCTCCGCACAGTATTATATGCGCATGACGGCCATTGACCGGCCCGGTATCCTTGGCCACATTGCGTCTACCTTTGCCAAACACGATATCGGCCTTCAGTCCGTCATGCAGCGGGCTGGTGACAACGACCGCAAGACCTCCGTGCCGCTGATCTTCATCTGCTATACTACGGAGCGCCGTATCCTCAACGAGGCTTTGAACGAGATCCGTGCTGATGGCTATGCTACGAGCATTGACGCCGTCATGCGTGTACAGGATCGTTAAAACCGGCCGGATCATCAGGGCTGGCAGAACCGTTAGAGGCGGCAGGATCGTTGCCGGCGGGATCGCATAAGAAACCGGCATAAGGGAATTTGTAAAGGCAGATATCATTGCCGTGAAGGCTGACCGGGCTTCCCTGCACGAGGCCGTCCCGGATCTGCCCGGCTCCGTCGAGCAGCCTGCCGATCAGGTCCGGTGACACCGGAAAGCTGCCGTGCATCGGATAGATCTCATCAAATTGTCCTTCATACAGGGCAAGATGACGGAGGCTTTCGATATACAGCTCCATGTTCCGCCGGCTGCCGAACATGAAAATGTTACCGTCCTGGACCGAATCGCCGCTGACAAGGATCCGGTTTTTCGCATCGAGCAATGCGATACTGCCCGGCGTATGGCCGGGAATATCGATCACCTGAAGGCTCCGGCCGCCCAGGTCGATCACGTCGCCTTCCCGGACCGGGATCAGTTCCCCTTTTCCTCCGTGGGCACGGTAGTTGTCCTCTTCCGAGGAACTCATATAAAATCTTTCAAACGCGCCGTTTCCGGAAATATGATCGGGATCGGCGTGTGTGTTTATCAGGAGAAGGGGCAGATCTGTCAGGCTTTCCGCGATTTGCCTCGCATCCGGTGCGTTCATGCCTGTATCGATCAATAAGGCCTTTTCCGAACCGCAAAAAAGAAAAAACCGAACGCCCCCGTCTTCAATGCGCCAGGTATCGTCACCTGAAGTGACCCGGCATCTTTCCGCGATATGTTCCATTGCGCTGCCTCCCTGCAAAAACAAAAGGCCGGCTGACCACCGCAGGTCTTCGCCGGCAATTTTTGTAAGCTCCGTTATGCTGTGATCCCGCCGAAAAACCGGAGGATCCGGTCCTTATAGTCCGGTGCTTCGTCATAGACAGCGTGCCCGTAGTCCTCATAGATATAGAGTTCACAGCCGAGCCTGTCCGCGATCTCTTTGGACTGTACAGCACCCAGCACACGGTCTTGTGCGGCACCCAGCACAAGCACAGGACACTGGATCCGGTCCAGCTCATCGTATGCGTTCATTCCTTCCGTGCCCTTCGCGAGGATCACAAAGCGTGCCAGATCCTCTTTCGTCACCCCATCCGCCATCGCCAGGATCAGGTCCTTGTACTGCGCGAAAAATGCCGGTGTATATACCATTTCGGAGAATGAAAGTGTAAGCCCTTTCGCATCACCTTCTTCTGCCAGCCTGATCCATTCCCGGATCCCGGAAAGCTCCGGAACACGCGCTGTGGTAGAGCCCAGTACCATAGCGTGTACGAGTTCCGGATGGTCGATCGCAAGGAATTGTGCCATCATTCCGCCCTGGGAGGCGCCGAAAATGTATGCATCCCGGATCCCAAGGGCTTCCATGGCTTCGGCAGTGTCCTGTGCCATTTCACGCACCGGATAGACCGGCGGCAGATTCGTTCGGCGGTCAAACAGCCAGACGGTGTAATCTTTTGCAAAGCACTCATACGCGGCAGCCACTGCATCCGCAGATCCCAGGACACTTGTAAGGCTCAGGCCCGGCAGGATCACAAAATACCTGCTGCCGCTGCCGAACCGGAAGTACTTCATTTCCATATGCTCTGTTTTTACTGTTTCGATCTGTGCCATATCCGCATCACTCCGCTTTCCGTAATTGCTTCAAATACCGTTTTCCCTAAATTCGCTCTTTACTCCTTATAGGAGGAAATGATCCTGCCGCCCCCAATGATCCGGCCGGCTTCATCATAAAAAACTGCCGACTGTCCCGGCGTCGCTGCACGCACAGGCTTTTCGAAGGTAACCATGACCATATCGTCCCCCGCCGATTCGATCATCGCCGGGGTCCCTTCGTGATGATAGCGGATCCGCACAGACGCGGGAAGCGCTGTGCCGGGTATCAGCCCCTCGATGCTCATGAAATTCACGCGGTCGCAGAGGATCTGCCGGCTGTAGAGTCCTTCCTCTCGGCAGAGCACCACTTCATTTTCCTTTGGGCGGATCTCCCGCACGTAGGCGTGATATCCGAGCGGAAGACCCAGGCCTTTCCGCTGCCCGACAGTGTAATGCGTGATCCCTTTATGTGTGCCCAGTACATGGCCTTCTTCATCCACGAAATGCCCCGGTCCGGGGATCGGCCGGTCTGCATTTTCTTCAATATACGCCGCATAGCTGCTGCCCTCCGCAACAAAACAGATCTCCTGGGAGTCCGCCCTGTGGGCAACCGGGATCCCGGCCTTTTCCGCGATCTCACGGACCTGTTGTTTCTCGAAGGCGCCAAGCGGCATCAGTGTGCGTGCAAGCTGCGCCTGTGTCAGGCGATACAATACATAAGTCTGGTCCTTTTCGGGGGAAACTGCCTGCCGAATGGTCCACCTGCCATTGGGAAGCTGTTCAGTAAATGCGTAGTGTCCTGTCGCTACATGATCGGCCCCCAGCATTGCCGCTGTTTTGACAAGCCAGGCCCATTTTACATAGCGGTTGCATTCCACGCACGGATTCGGTGTCCGCGCGGAAAGATACTCATTGACAAACGGTTCTGTCACATAATGACAAAAATCCTCCGTACAGTCCCGGACATGCAGTGGGATCCCCAGCATTCTGGCAGTCTCATCCGCCGCATCGATCTCGCAGCAGCGGCTGTCCTTCCCATACTTATCCTGCCAGGTCCGCAGTATGACCCCGATCACATCATAGCCGGCTTCTTTTAAAATGTACGCGGTCACAGCGCTGTCCACACCGCCGGACATGCCAACGACCACTTTGCCGTTCGCCCCCGGGCGCTCACTTTCTTTGAAATGTAAAACACTCATGATCTATCCCTGCCTGTCTTTACTTCTCCAAGAAGCAGCGGTTTCCTTATCTCATTTTCTGTTATTTCCATTCATGTCTGCGATACAGAACCACGCAGATCAGTATCGATACGAGAGAGCCCGCCGGAGCAGCGAGTCCCATCGGGTACAGGGTCAAAGGGAACAATGCAGAAGCCAGCCAGGCGCCCGGTATCCGAATACAGATTGCTGACAGCATGTTGTGAAGAAAGGAATAACCGGACTTTCCGTACGCGCTGAAGAACCCGCTGAAGCAGAAATGGATCCCCGCGAAAATGCAGTCCAGCGTATAGGAGCGAAGATACTGGCCTCCCAGCTTCACGACCTCAGCATTATCATGAACAAAGCAGGACACGATCGGTTCGGAGATGCACTGGCAGATAAGGAAGATCACAAAGCCGAAGCCGGCGCAGATGATAATGCCGGTCTGCAGTACCTTCCGGCTCCGCTCATGCTTGCCGGCACCGGCATTCTGCGCGGCCAGCGCGGATACAGTCGAGAGCATGGCAGAAGGAACAAGGAACAGGAAGCTGATGATCTTTTCCACGATTCCCACGGCAGCCGCCACATCCACACCGCGGCTGTTCGCGATCGCTGTGATCACGAGAAAAGAGATCTGGATGAGTCCCTCCTGAAACGCAACGGGTACGCCGATCCCAAGGATCCTGCGGATGGTATCGGGATCAAAGCGAAAGTCACTGCGTGACATCTTCACACCGATATCGAAACGGCGAAGGGAAAGCAGCGCCAGCAGGACCGACCCTGCCTGACTGATCACAGTCGCCAAAGCAGCGCCTGCGGCACCCATGCCAAAAGGTCCGATCAGCAGGTAGTCCAGACCTATATTCATCAGGCCCGCGACTGCCACAAAATACATCGGACGCTTTGTGTCTCCCAGTCCGCGGAAAATGCTGCTGACTATATTATAAGCGGTAATAAAAGGAATGCCTGCGAAACAGATCAGGCAGTAACGACGGGCTTCGGAAAACGCCTCCCCGGGGACAGCCATGATCCGCAGGATCGGATCCGCAAGCAGCAGCAGGATCCCCGTAACAGCCACAGAGACGAGCATAAACAGCGAGACCGTGCTGCCGATCCCTGCTGCCGCGCCCCGTTCGTCACGGGCGCCGATACACCTGCTGATCGTAACAGTGGAGCCCATGGCAAGCCCGACGATCATGACCGTCAGCATGTGCATGAGCTGGGACCCTACGGCGACCGCCGAGATGGAAGCTGCCCCGTTGAACTGCCCCGTGATAAACAGATCCGCCATCCCGTAAAAAGTCTGGAGGAAACAGCTGATCAGATAGGGTATGGAAAAGGACAGCATGCCCCGTGTGATATTTCCCTCTGTAAGATTCCTGGTCATAGGTCACCCATTGTCGCAAGGATCCCGGCTCCGGACCTTATGCCCGGTTGGCCATATACACCAGTGCCCAGAACAGCAGCAGGTGCAGGGGGTAAGCAAAATAGAAAAAGTACTTGAGCGGGAGATCTCCCCGTTTACCGTTGTAAAAACGGATCAGGATAAATGCCAGGGCAGAAACGCCGCACAGCTCTATACTCTCCGCCGCGGAGATCGCCGCGCCCGCGAGCAGCTGGAAATTCCTCTCCTGCCGCAGCAGATACATGACAGAGATCAGCGCGACACCCACTGCCCCGTAGTCGGTATGGAACAGATATGCCAAGCCGCAAAAGATCGACGCCGTCAGGATCCGAAACAGGATATGGAGCCTGTGCGCGCGCTCCATTGCGGCCACCGAAAGCACACCGAGAAGGAGCGTCCAAAGCGTATTCTGGTACTCCGGATAGAACACGACGCCCTTGCAGGCAAGATCGAACGGCACTTCGCTCAGCGCCGCAAAGAGTAAAAGCCGGAGGCTGTAACGCCGGAGACTCCCCGTATGAATACAACCCTCCACTGTAAGATAGGCAAACAACGGAAAGGCAATGCGTCCCAGGTAACGGAGCACTGTCGCCAGTAAATACCAGCGCTGTCCTTCCGGAGTCTCCAGTGCCATGGTCCAGTACATGGGATTCTGGCCATACAGAACGCCGTTCTCGATCAGCATATATCCGATGTGGTCACATAACATCAGGAAAAAGGCAATCATTTTTAACTGATTGCCTGTAAATCCCGCCAGACGGCGCTTATGGAACTGTAGTTTGATCGGCTGTGCGGACATGTCTGGTTTTAAAAATGACATTCCGGCGCAGGACCGGGCTTTTTACGGTCGCCTGCGCCTGAAACAGTCATATCAGATCTTATCAATAGACCTCGCTTCCGGACGGCATCGCGTCATTATCCGGAACCATCAGGGAGATCAGCTTCCCGTCCGCGGACTCGGCTGCCACGATCATTCCCTGGGACATCTCGCCCGCGATCTTACGGGGCTCGAGGTTGCAGCAGATCATGACCTTCTTGCCAACCATATCTTCCGGTTTGTACCATTTCCTGATGCCGGAAAGGATAGTACGGGTCTCATTGCCGATCTTCACGGTCTCCCGGAGAAGCTTCTTGGAATTCGGCACCACTTCGCAGGCAATGACTTCGCCGACACGGAACTCCAGCTTTGCGAAATCCTCGAACTGGACATTGGGCTTATGCTCGATCGCAGCTGCCTCTTCCTGCGGCGCTTCCGCCTCAGGCTCCGGATTCAGGATCGACTTGCCCGTTGCCGCTATGATGCGTTTGTCGAGCTCGTTGATATCCATACGGGCAAAGAGGATCTTCGGGCTCTCCGTGACCTTGTTGCCGTTGGGATACAGTCCGAAGGTATCCATCTCTTCAAATGGTCTCTTCTCTGTGTTCAGCTCCGCGAGGACTGCTTCGGCCGTCTCGGGCATGAAGCTGTAAAGCAGGGACGCGCCGATGGTAATGCCTTCCGTAAGATTGTACAGTACGGATTTCAGTCTGTCCTTCTTGCTCTCGTCCTTGGCAAGCGCCCATGGCATGGTCTCATCGATGTATTTGTTGCAGCGGCGGAAAATGTTGAAGATCTCTGAGATCGCATCCGCAACGCGAAGCTCGTTCATCTTGGCTTCGGCATTGTCTACGCAGTTGAGGATGGTATCGATCAGGTCGTCATCCACTTCTTCAAAGGCATCGTTGTTCTCCACAATGCCGCCGAAATACTTATTGCTCATGGAAACCGTACGGGATACCAGGTTGCCGAGAACATTGGCCAGATCCGCATTGTAACGGTCCATGATCAGCTCCCAGCTGATGCTGCCGTCATTGTCAAAGGGCATCTCATGCAGGACGAAATACCGGATCGGATCCACGCCGAAAACATGGACCAGATCATCCGCATAGAGGACGTTGCCCTTGGACTTGGACATCTTGCCGTCAGCCTGCAGCAGCCAGGGATGGCCGAATACCTGCTTCGGAAGCGGCAGATCCAGGCTCATCAGGAAGGTGGGCCAGTAGATCGTATGGAAACGGACGATGTCCTTGCCGATCAGGTGAAGGTCCGCCGGCCAGTATTTTTTATAAATGCCGCGCGTCTCCTCCGTGACCTCGCCATTGCCGTACTTGCCGCCTGCATAGGCTGCTGCCTCATCCGCCATATCGCCGTCCAGGTCCAGTCCGCAGCCGGTGATGTAGTTTGAAAGCGCATCGAGCCAGACGTAGATGACATGCTTGTCGTCAAAATCGACCGGAATGCCCCATTTGATAGAGGTACGGGAAACACAGAGGTCCTGCAGACCGGGCAGCAGGAAGTTGTTCATCATCTCATTCTTGCGGGCGACCGGCTGAATGAACTCGGGATGGGTGTTGATGTACTCGATCAGCTGATCGGCATACTTGCTCATACGGAAGAAATAAGCCTCTTCCTTTGCCTTGCGGACCGGGCGTCCGCAATCGGGGCAGTTGCCGTCCACGAGCTGGCTGTCGGTCCAGAAGGACTCACAGGGAGTGCAGTACCAGCTCTCGTAATATCCCTTGTAGATGTCGCCTTTCTCGTACATCTTATGGAACATCTTCGTGACCTGCTTTTCATGCTGCTCATCGGTCGTACGGATGAATTTGTCATAGGAGGTATTCATCATATCCCAGATGTCCCGGATGACAGCCGCTACTTCATCGACATATGCCTTCGGGCTCACGCCTGCCGCGATCGCCTTCTCCTCGATCTTCTGTCCGTGCTCGTCCGTACCCGTCATAAAACGGACGTCGAAGCCCTGCTCTCTCTTGAAACGCGCGATGGCATCTGCCAGCACGATCTCGTAAGTATTGCCGATATGCGGCTTACCGGATGTATATGCGATCGCTGTCGTAATATAATACGGCTTGTTTTCCGCTGTTTTTCTCATAAATGACCCTCCTTGCCATGTCCGCCGCCGGCATGCCGGAAATGACCGGACAGCAGCGGTTTCCACTGATTAAAATTGACGGATACGATCCTTCGTGGGTATCGTATCCGTCAATTCTATCACACTTTATCTGTTTTTGAAATATCTTTCCCTGTCAAAACCTCATACGGCCAAAAGAAGCAGATCAGACGTCGTAATCGCTCGTAAAGCCCATCTCGCCGTAATCCTTGTCCCCTACGATCAGCTTGAGCGTATCAAGGTCAAAATTATCGATGAAGGTGTTGACCACGCTCACCACGACCTCCTCTTCGGTCGCCTTATAGTAAACACCGCTCAGGGAGCTGAGCTCCAGCTCACCGGCCCCGTCAACCGCATCGAAGAAAATGACCTCACAACCGTCCTTGATCGCACCGTTGCGGATCATGGCGTCGATCAGTGACTGGGCGTCACATTCCTCGACCGCGTCGAAATCCTGGTCGATGCCACCGAGTACAGCCTTATAGATGATGACCTGGGTCGTCGCGGTCTCATCGTCCGCGATCACCGGCTGCTTGTCGTCCGGATAGTAGGAATAATCCACCTCCGTCGTCTCCATCGCACCGGGACCTCCCTTTTCACCGGTCTCCGCGTCCGCGGGGATCGTATACTTGCTGGTCTCCGGCATGGTCCAGGTCTCCCGTGTCCCGGTCTCCAGGATCGCGCCTGCCGGGATCTCCATGCTCTGGGATGCTTTGATGTCTGACGGTGTACAGCCGAAAAGAAGCATTGCTGCCATGCCTGCCAAAACTATATTGAAAAGCCTTTTCACTTAAAAATCCTCCTGAAGTACTATTCTGCCCGAATCATCATTATATCAGATATTTCCCAATATTCTATAATTTTTCTTTAAAATAGTCTTACCTTTCTGTGACCAAAAGAGCATTATAAACGTCCCGGCGGGAAATGCCCCGGTCCTTCGCCACTGCCTTCATGGCCTCCTTTCGGTCGATGCCCCGGTCTGTGTACAGCCGCATATGCTCTTCGAGGCTCATTTCTTCGTACTTCGCAGCCGCTTCTTTCCGGCTCTCCTCCGGATCGCGTCCCTCAATGACCAGCACATATTCTCCCCTTGGCTCCAGCAGGGCCGCCTCGCCAAGTGTCGTCCGGATCACTTCCTCATGGAGCTTCGTCAGCTCCCTGCAAAGGGCGATCCTCCGGCTGCTCCCGAGGACCCCGGTGAGTTCTTCCAGTGTTTCCTTCAAATGATGCGGGGCTTCATAGAGCACGATCGTCCCTGTCTCATCTCTGAGACGTTCCAATACTGCTGTCCTCTCCTTCCTGGCGCCGCGGGGCAGAAAGCCCTCAAAGACAAATCTTCGCACGGAAAACCCGCTGAGCGTCAGCGCCGTGATCAGCGCCGAAGGCCCCGGCAGACTTGTGACAGGGATGCCGGCCTCCGCGCATTTTTGTACCAGCACTTCACCCGGATCCGAAATACAGGGCGTGCCGGCATCGGTAATGATCGCAACATTCTCCCCCTTCAGCATTCTCGCGACCAATTCATCTGCCTTTTCAAAGCGGTTGTACTCATGGTAGCTGGTCATGGGGGTGTGGATATCAAAATGATTCAGGAGCCGGATAGAATTGCGCGTATCTTCCGCAGCGATGATGTCCACGGTCCGCAGCGTCTCCACTGCCCGCGGGCTCATGTCACCCAGATTACCGATCGGCGTGGCACAGATATAGAGTTTTCCGACAGATGCCGCTTCAGTATCCATAGATGTCATAGATCTCGTCTGTATAAACGTTCGGTTCCTTGTATACGACCAGCGGTTCCTCCACACGGCATTCCGGACGTCCGTCCCGTACCGCCTCGATCAGGACCATATTGGCCTCCCTGTCAAGGTAGGGATGTACGAATTTCAGCCGCTTGGGCTCAAGACGCGCCTCTTTCAGTACAGTGATGATCTCCGGCAGCCGGTGCGGACGATGTACCATATAAAAACGTCCGCCGGAACGGAGCAGCCGGGCTGCTGCGCAGCAGACATCTTCCAGCGTACACCTTACTTCATGTCTTGCGATCGCGAGCGCATCCTCCGGATTCTGCAGGCCGTGCATTTCCCGGATATAAGGAGGGTTGGCAGTGACGACATCCGTCCTGCCCATAAGCGCATCCAGCTCTGCCAGTTCCCCATGCGCGATACCGCTGCCGGCAGCACATCCCGCGTTCCCGGTCCCCGAGGACGTACTCCCCGGAAGGATCTCACGGAGATCCCCCTCCAGGATCCTTACCTTATCCCCGATACCGTTCAGAAGCAGTGAACGGCGTGCCATATCAGCCATTTCCGGCTGGATCTCGACCCCGTAAAAGAAGCTCCCTTCCGTTTTGGCTTCCAACAGCACCGGTACGATGCCGGTACCTGTACAAAGGTCCACCACGGTCTCACCACGCCGGACTCTGGAAAAGCCGCTCAGGAGCACGGCGTCCATCCCGAAGCAGAAAGCACCGGTATTCTGAATGATACCGTATCCGTTTCTCTGCAGGTCGTCGATCCGTTCCCCGTCCTTCAGCCGGACGCGGCTGTCATCTCTCATAGGAACTCCATCTGCACGTCGCGCCGGATCTCCTTCATATCCATCTCGTCCGGCGAACTGTCAGCTCCGCTGCCGTTATTGCCGCGGCTTTCGCTCTTCCTGCCGCGGTTTCTGGAACGGCCGCGTTCCCGGGACTCCTTCGGCTCTGTTTCTTTTTCTCTGTCTTTCTCTTTCTCTTTTTCCTTATCCTTCTCTTTTTCCTTCTCCTTGCCGCGGTTCTTCCGGCGGCTCTGGAAACGGATGTCGGAGACAGGATACTCACGGACTTCCTTTTCATCATTGGGAAGGTCCACCACGACCTTCACAAGCTGTTTGAGAATATTGACAGAGATCACGCTGCCTCTCAGACTGTCGGGTGTTTCCACGGGATCCCCGACAGAAGGAAGCTTGCGGTTCAGCTCCTCATAGACTTCCTCCTCATTTTTGAGGCAGCACATCAGGCGGCCGCAAACACCCGAGATCTTGACCGGGTTGAGGGAAAGGTTCTGTTCCTTTGCCATCTTGATAGAGACCGGCACAAAGTCAGCCAGATAAGAATGACAGCAGAGCTCCCTGCCGCAGGACCCCAGGCCGCCAAGGATCTTGGTCTCGTCACGGACGCCCACCTGGCGAAGTTCGATCCTCGTATGGAACACCGAAGCGAGGTCCTTTACAAGATCACGGAAATCGATGCGTCCATCCGCTGTAAAATAAAAAAGGATCTTGGAATTGTCGAAGGTGTACTCACAATCGATCAGCTTCATCTCCAGTTCGCGCTTGTGGATCTTCTGCAGACAGATGTCCAGCGCTTCGATCTCTTTTCGCTTATTATCCGCGGCATGATTGATGTCTTCATCTGTCGCGAGCCGCATAACTTCCTTGAGCGGCTGCACGATCTTATCGTCAGGCTCTTCATGCGGATCCACGATAACCTCTCCGAACTCGATACCCCGGGAAGTCTCGACCACCACTTTATCTCCTTTATGCAGTTCCAGGCTGCCGGGCGCAAAATAATAGATCTTGCCGGCGCGCCGGAAACGTACCCCTGCTACTATAGCCATAAATAAAACTCCTCTTGTTTCGTTCCCTGTCAGATCTCTTTCATGCTCAGCAGAAGAAGCTCCAGGGAAAGCTCCGGGTTGACATTGGCCTGCAGCCTCTTTCTGCAGGTCTCAATGCTCTCCATAATACTCTGTACTTTTGTATACGAACTGACGGAAGCCGTTTCCATCAGCGTTTTCTGCTCGCCGGCGAGCGCCAGCCCGTTGAGGTCCCGCGTGATCATAAACATGATCAGGTCCCTGTACCACAGCTCCAGAAGGTCCAGCGCCTCCATCAGGTCCGGACATTCATTCCGGAGCTTCCCGATCTCGATCAGGATGTCCGCATTGTTCATACCGCGGATGCCCCGGATGATCTTCATCAGACGCTGGTACCATTCCGAAAAGGTCTCGCTCCGGTAAAGCTCCATGGCCCGCCCCAGATTGCCCCGGGCAAAGGCCACGCAGATCTTTGCCTTCTCATCCTCCGCGCGAAGATGCTCACGCATGTACGCAAAGATCATCCCGTCTGTCAGAGGCTTCATCTTCTCGCGCACGACTCTCGAACGGACCGTCTCCAGCAGGTTCTTCTCGTCATTTGCCAACAGGAAGATGATCACATATTCGGGCGGCTCCTCAAGCGTCTTCAGCAGCGCATTCTGCGCCTGTACGGTCATCTTGTCGGCATCCGGAACCACATAGACCCGGAAACCGCCCTCATAGGGACGGATATCCACGGTCTCCGTGATCTGGGTCCGGATATCATCCACACTGATGCTCGCCGGCTTTTCATGCGTGACCCAGGTCACGTCAGGATGATTGCCGGACAGGATCTTCTTGCATGCAGGGCATCCCAGGCAGGGCGCCCCGTCCGCAGCAGGGGAAGTGCAGAAAAGCTCAAGCAAAAAAGCCTGTACCATGCTCTTTTTCCCCATGCCTTTTTCGCCGGTGAGCATATAAGCATGCTGCAGCCGACGGGTATGGATCGCATTCTTCAGTTGATCCCTGATCAGTTCGTTGCCGAGAATGTCCTGAAATGTCATAGCTTTATATCTGCCAGTATTTCCTGCAGACAACGGTCGAAATCATTGTTGATATATCGTCTGGTAATACCGGCCTCCAGGAGCTTCTCCTCCGAGAAATCCTCCGCATCCGCCAGAAAGCGCCGGCACACCTCGGCGTAGTGAGGCTGCGGCTCTTCCATCTCTCTCCGCACAGCCCGGATCAGCCGTTCCCCGTCTTCCACTTCAATATAGATCGGGATGAGCGCTTCTTCCCCGAAATATCGTTTCAGATGCAGATAGGACTCCAGTGTACCAGGCATCAGGTAATCGCCGCATGTAAGGTCGATCTGCCCGTCGTCGACCGTAGCGTAGGTCCAGGGACCGAATACCGTATCATAGGTCCTTGATTCGATCAGCCTGCCTTCCGCGGCATATGCTCCGATCCTCTCCGGATCCGTAAAATGGTAAGCTGTGCCATCTTCCTCATGCTCCCTGCGGGGCCTGGTCGTATACATGACATAGGTTCTGAGGGACGGCCTGGCCTGCAGGATCGCCCGGTACAGGGAATCCTTGCCTGAGGCGGACTTACCCATTACGCAATAGATCTTTCCCATCAGGGCATTCCTCCCACCTGCGGGGCATCGCCCGGACCGATCTGCTCCGCGCCGTCGGGCGGCGCGATCACGTTGACGTCTTCAGACCCGCCGCCGGGACCGAGGGCAACCTCCGGATTCTGCGTCTCCGCTGCGGTATCTTCAGTGGGTGCCGGCTGTCCTGCTACTGCCGTATCATAATCTTCGACGTCGGGAACGGTCGTTTCCGGCATCGGGCCGCCCGGACCCGCCATAGTAGGCCATTCCGTCGCACCCGCGGGGTGATCTCCGTCACCGCCAGGACCCTGTGCAGTCTGGTCATTGCCAGGACTCAGGATCGTCACCTGGCTGCCCGAATCCGTTGCTTCCTCTCCGCCGTTGATGACTGTGGAGGTATCCGGATCATCCTCCTCGAGAATGATCGGCGTAACGCTGACCGCGATCGGGGTTGATATCCGTGCGCGCAGGCTTACGAACTGAGTAGCGCCGGCATGGGTACGCTTCGCGATCACGGTGTTGCCCTGGATCCCGTACAGCTCATATCCGCCGTCGACACCGGTCGCGTCCTGCAGGAAATCGATATCTCCGTACGTGTTCATGCGAAGGATCCCCGAGAAACCGTCTATGTCCCTGAACTCCGCGAACATTTCTCCTGTGCCGTAATCATAATGCATGTTGCCGGTACTGCCGTAAAACTCCGAGGAGATCAGCTCGACAGTCCCGTCTGCTGCCGACTCACGCAGGAGCCTTGAACGGGTGTTGCCGAAAGCACTGCCGTTCTCAAAACTGTACTTGTAACCGCCGACCGTGACCGAGGTCTTGGGCGCGACGCCCAGGATCTCACCGGAGGCTGAAAGACGGTAGGTGAAATTGCCCGCCGTAAAGCTGTCCGTCGCCATTGTCACCGGATGTCCGCCCTCCAGCATCAGGGTCGCCCGTCCGGGAGAGTACTCCAGATCGATATAATAATTGCCGTCCTCCGGGAATGCCACCACTGTATGGTCTTCGGTAAAGGACTGGGTCCGGTGCAGCGCTGTACCGTCAAACCAGTAGACCGCCGGCTGCCCGTTCTCTCCGGTAATGACTTTGTAGCCGGTCACGCCCTCCGCGGCCAGCTCGCGCACATCCATACCAGGCCGCATACGGAACAGCTTGTTGTTGATGGCGTCCAGGATCCCGCCCGGATCATCATTGCTCCGCGCCAGGAAATAAATATACCCGTCATGGATCGACATCGTATACAGCGAAGAATACTGGGGATTGGAACTGCCGCCCAGCTGGTGGGAAAGGGATTCGGTCGTCTTCTTGTACATGACTGTACCGAACTGCCCCAGCTTTTTGGACTCATCCAGATAAGCCCAGAGCGCCTTGGTCTGTACCAGTCCCGGATAGTCCTCACTCGTATCAGAAAGGTCCGGCCGGTAACCGGGATTGTAGCTGATCCGCTGTGCCGCACCGTCCGTTCCAAAGACATAGTTCATTGCGCCTTCGGAATAATTGCCGGTCGCCGCATACCCCTCAGGTCCGAAATAATAAAGATGACCATCCAGCTCGGTCCAGATGTCACTTAAGATCTCATGCCCGTCAGTGGTCTTTTTCTTCTGTTTGTCGTCATACAGCACAGACTCTGCGGGGGTCAGAACATATATCAGGCCTTCCCGGCGAGTAAGCAGTCCGTACTGCTCCTCCTCCAGGTCCAGCGAAAACTCGCCTTCTGGTGTCTCGTCCTCGGCTGTTCCGGTACTTTCCTCTGTATTGGACCTGCCATTGAGAAAAGAGAAAATGCCGCTGTTATCTTTGATATACATGTATACAAAGATCACCATCAGTACCGCGATCACGACCAGCGAAAGTGCTGTGACCAGGCTGACGGCGTCCTTCCATCCAGTATCTCTTCTGTTTTTTCTGCGATTCGATGCCATGATACAATAGTTTAACATTAAATATATGCCATGACAAGATTGAGAACGTTTAACAAATCTGGTCAAATACATTAAGGAAATAACGGAAAAGGCGATATCCCGAAAGGATACCGCCCTGTAAACTGCATTGGTGGAACAAACTAAAATAAAAAAGCCTCAGGCCAGAATCCTGGGTGCAAGGCAACTTCAGATCGCGAAGCTATGAGCGATCTGGACTTTAGCGGGTTCGCTTCTGGCAAAAAAACTGAAAATAAAAAATGCCTCAGGCCAGAATCCTGGGTGCGAAGCACCTTCAGATCGCGAAGCTATGAGCGATCTGGACTTTGGCAAGTTCGATTCTGGCGAAACAAACTGAAAACTAAAAAAATGCCTCAGGCCAGAATCCTGGGTGCGAAGCACCTTCAGATCGCGAAGCTATGAGCGATCTGGACTTTGGCAAGTTCGATTCTGGCGAAACAAACTGAAAACTAAAAAAATGCC
>JAFSRP010000036.1 GCA_017446045.1 Lachnospiraceae bacterium
CCGGTCAGTGCGTAGCCCAGCGACTTCTGAAGGTAGGCCGCCAGATCTTCATCACCGCACATGACCTCTGTAATGAACTGTGTCCAGCGAAGGCACGATGCGTCCGGGTCATAGGAAATCCCGGACATCAGCGTCAGGAAATCTGCCGGGTCGTGAGGCTTGAATTCTCCCGTTGTCAGGGTCAGCGTCCCGTTCTGGCAGTTGAACAGATCCGTGTTACGGTCAAAGATAGAGTGAGGCACGGGATACACAGACTTGGCGTCCTCAATCATCGTCCTGCGGTTCTTCCGCATCTGAAGCTTCTGCACCCGCTTGATATAGCGGTTCCTGGTATCCTCGTCCTTGATCTGGAGAGCGAAAGTATAGAGACGGTCTGCGAGACGTTTTGCAAGCTCTGCCACAGCCAGGGCATTCTCGTCCGGCTGCCAGACCTTCCCGTCAAACACATACCAGATGCCGCGCTCACGGTCGAAGCGGGCGATGGGCTTGAAGTAATCCGCAAAGGCATAGCCGATGCCAATCTCGTCCCTCTGATAGCGAGGGTTCGTGTGCGGTTGCATCTCTTCCAGCGTCAGTGTGACCTTCGACAGGTCAGGCTCGAAGGAAGGCAGAGTCTCCGCTTCATCCAGGTCATCGAAGTCCGTCTCCGCTGAATCCTTGTCTCGGATCGGTGTGTAGATGGTATCGTTGGTCGATACGGCATTGCGAATAGTGATCTGCCCGTAGGTGGCATCACCCGTCTGCCTGTCCCACTTATCCCGGAACAGTCCGGACGTGCGGAAGATGCGGTCGATCTGTTCCTCCACGTTGCCGCACCAGAATGCCAGAATGGAAACCAAAGCCATGTCCGCATCAGACTGACTGTCGTACCCTTCCTCCCAGCGTCCCTCCATCAAGGCTTTGAACTTGTCTCCTGATTCCGATCTGGAGGCATGGGATATCACCTGATCATCTGTGAGGTACGAACATGGCTCAACAGTACGGTTTGATACCTGTGCCTTCCGCTTCATAAACGTGTCCAGAAGATTCTGCAGCGCCTCATCGTTGCGGGAGACGGAACCGGCGCGATAAGTGTCTCCAGTCACCGTCACAAAACGGTTTGTGGTGCCGGGCAGATAGACTTCCAGTCCATGCTGACGATTGTTGATGTAGTAGACGGTCTTGTCGTAGGCGAAGTCGGGGGACAGGCGGAAGAATCCGCGGAGCCCGGAACCGGACGGCGATTTCTCAAAGTATGCATCAGGCAGGAAAGCCAGGATGCTCGCCGCCACATCGTTTAGGCTCCCATCTTCCCGGATGCAGTGGTCGATGTCAATAGCGCCTATACCCTCGGATACACGATAGCCGATGCCGTCCCAGCCACCCATGGCGTAGGCTTTCATGGCCGTTCCAAAGTCAGAGAAGGTGGAGGCATCGTTGGTCTTCGCCAGCTGTCCCGTCCTCGGATTATAGGGAACCTTGGTCGGCTTCCCCTTGCGCTTCTCCAGCTTCCACACGCAGAAGGAAGCATTGTTCTTCAACTCCTGCGGAATGTTTACAAAGTTCACTTTTGCGCTCATTTCGCTGCGCTCCTTTCATCGTAGTGCTGTGTCAGAGGAATCAAACCGAGCTGGACGGAGACTGCGTGATTAACATCTGCGATCAGGTTCTTCTCATCAACCCTGCCCACATAGTTCCTCAGCTGATCCTTGCTGATTGTGGTGATCTGCTCTGCCAGGATCATGGAGTTATCCATCGTCTGATGCCTTTCCGAGATGGCATCCGGGTTCAGTTCCGTGTGGCACGGCAGATCCGGCTTCTTCAGCTGCCTCGTCATCGGCAGGACATTCAGCGTCTCCGCATAGGTGTTGCCGACATCATTCGACACGATCAGCACCGGACGGCAGCCACCCTGCACAGAAGTTCCGGCGTGTGGCTCAAGGTCTGCAAACCAGATATCGCCGCGCTGTGGTGTGCGATTCGTGTTTCGATAGCGTCTGACAGGCGCGTAGGCCGGAGTCGGCGCGATATACTTCCACGGATTGAAACCAAGCCGTGTACGGTATTCTGTTCTCTTTCGTTTATTCTTGCGTCCCAAGTTGTTCTTCACCTCCGATCTGAATATGTAAAGGCCGGGAGTATCCCATGTGGTCTCCCAGCCTGTGTCAGTTCAATCTCGCCTTCACTGCGGCGATCAGTTTTTCCTGCGTCACGTCCTTGGCTTCCAGCGCAGCCAGCACGTCCTCGTCCACCGTATCTTTCGTCACGATATGATGGATCGTTACGGTGCTGCTCTGTCCCTGCCGCCAGAGCCGGGCATTCGTCTGCTGATACAGTTCGAGGCTCCACGTTAAGCCGAACCAGATCAGGATGTGACCGCCCTCCTGGATGTTGAGTCCGTGTCCGGCTCCTGCCGGATGAATCAGTGCAACGGGAATCTTCCCTTCATTCCAATCCCTGATGCCCTCACTCTCCCGGATGTCCCTGGGATCGTACCCGGCTTCAATCAGGTGCTCCAGAATACGCTGGCGGTCATGCTTGAACCAGTAGGCGATCAGCACAGGCTGACCGTTCGCTGCTTCGATCAGGTCATCCA
This sequence comes from Lachnospiraceae bacterium, assembly GCA_017446045.1. GTDB lineage: Bacteria > Bacillota > Clostridia > Lachnospirales > Lachnospiraceae > Avilachnospira. Next base: position 2,576 of record JAFSRP010000036.1, read on the forward strand.
GACAGTCTAACTTCCTGCTGTGGATGGTCCTGGTTTCCCCGTACTCGTCATACACAGCGCCATTGCTCATCTGCA
>JAFSRP010000037.1 GCA_017446045.1 Lachnospiraceae bacterium
AAGCGGCTGCGGATGAGTTTCCCGAAAAGCTCGATCTGCGCGACTACGATAAGGACGGCGACGGAAAGGGAGAGAACTATGTGACCCCGGTCAAGGCGCAGCATCCTTTCGGGACCTGCTGGGCCCATGGTACCATAGCGGCCGCGGAGATATCCTATCTCTTCGGGAACGATCTCGGTACCCCTGCCGGAACGCCGAATAACAATATTGACCTCTCCGAGAAGGATTTCGCCTGGTATTATTATCACGGCATCACCGCTGACGATATAAGGACTGACCTGCTCCCCGCGTCGCAGGCCGGCGAAGGATTTGACTATTCGGAAGCGGACGCGAAGGACAGGAACAGCTGCTATGACGCGGGGGGCACGGTTAATCACGGTTCAGTCTTCTTTATGTCCGGCCAGGGACCTGTGCATGAGCTGGATACGGTTGAAGGATGGGCCGCGGATCAACCTGGCGCGGCGGATGATCATCCTTATGAGTACAAGGGGCTGCATGGCTGGAAGATCATGGATCAGAATGAGTCTGACGAGGCGAAGGAAGCCCGGAAAGAATATAATTATCGCTTGTTTTCAGGGTATCTCGGAACGGAAATGGAAACAGTGGTCCGCGGGATGGGATACACGGATGATATGGATTTCAGGACCTGGTTTGACAGTGTTTATGAGGAGAATATCCGGCCGGGAACCTATATTGATGATCTGGATTATTATGCCCCTTTTGACGACTGGACGCTTCCCTTAAATGCCAGGTACCGCTTTGGCGGCGACCGCCTTTACATGAAGGAGAGCCGTATCATGCAGACGCCGCTCGGCGCCGCAACAGGGATCTTTACGCTGGATGAAGACATCCTGTGGAGCATCAAAAACGAACTGGTAAACGGTCATGGCGTGGTGCTCGCTTACTTTGCGGATCAGTCGAGACCCGGAGATGAGATCAGCGAGCAGAGCTATATGAATACCGAGACCTGGTCGCAGTACACCAACAATCGGATGCTGGCAAACCATGCGGTGTGCGTTGTGGGTTACGATGACACGTATCCCAGGGAAAACTTTACGAGAATGGTCGACGGAAAAGAAATTGAAGGCAGCACCCCGCCGGGAGACGGCGCGTTTATCGTAAAAAACAGCTGGGGCTCCCTGGACGGGCCGTCAGGGAGAGACTGGGGCATCGACGGTTCAGGCTATTTCTATCTCTCGTACTATGACCAGTCCGTCATCAGCGCTGAGTCTTACTGCTTCTACACAGAGGAGGAAAAGAAAACGATCGGCAGCACGACGATTGCCCAGTATGACCTGCTTCCCGCGAGTTCATATATCAGCCTGACAGAGGCGGGCGTTGACAACAGCGCGAAAGAATCGAAGATGGCCAATGTGTTTACCGCGGCACAGGGCAATTACCTGTATTCGATCTCGGTCATCACAAGCCTCCCGGGAACCTTTGTGGACTATGCGGTCTATAAAGACCTGAAGGATCCGGAGGACCCTCTTTCCGGAACCCTGGCAGCAGAGGGAACCGAAGTCTTCCTGTACGGCGGATACCAGAGGATCGACCTGAAAGAAGAGGTGCCTGTCAAAGAAGGAGAGGTATACTCCGTTGTGGTTTCCGAGTACTGCATGGATGACGGCGGCCATGCAATCTATAAAGAGGCGATCCCGTTCACCATGGCGACTGGCGGCGGTCAGAAACTGAAAGGCGTGATCAATCCCAATGAGAGTTTCCTGCTTGACGGAGAATCATGGAAGGATCTGACGGAGTACAGGGACGTCATTATCAACACCATCTGGGAGCAGTACAATAAAGAGGTGGCGGAACTGCTGGGGTTTGATATACCAAAGGATTCCTGCCAGATTGACAACTTCCCGATCAAGGCATACGGACACGGGACCTATTCCGAAAGCGCCGCCCGGTCCGGCGAATCCGACTGACCGAGGAATCGGACCCGGGTGAAGAAACGCTTGCTCGGGAAGACAGAAGAACCGTCCCTTTGTCTTCTAATGCTTAGCCAGGTGGTCTCCGGTCCGCGATATGGTTGCTATCGTCCGAGGATGCTTTTCAGCGTGTCCAGCATCTGCTTCACGTCGATGGGCTTGGCGATGTGCCCCTGCATTCCGGCGTCGTACGCTTTCTTCTGGTCCTCCTGGAACGCGTCCGCGGTCATGGCCACGATCGGGACGCCGGCCCGCGCCGGATCGTCCAGGGCCCGGATGGTCCGGGTGGCCTGGTAGCCGTCCATGACCGGCATCTG
>JAFSRP010000038.1 GCA_017446045.1 Lachnospiraceae bacterium
GGGGCACCTTAAAGTGCGTACTGGTCAGGAACAAATGACCGGCATATAATGAAACTGCCCCGGGAAAAAGCAGGCGGCAGGGAGTGATCATCATGGAAAAGAAGATTCAGAAACTCAAAGAACGTATCCAACAGGCAGATGCTGTCATCATCGGCGCAGGCGCGGGACTTTCCACCGCCGCCGGGTTTGTATACAGCGGAGAACGCTTCAACCGGTATTTCAGCGATTTCAGCCGGAAGTACGGTTATCACGATATGTATTCCGGTGGATTTTATCCTTATGAAGCCCAGGAGGAATTCTGGGCCTACTGGAGCCGGTACATCTGGATCAACCGGTATATGGACGCGCCGAAAAGCACCTATGCCGATCTCTTCCGGCTGGTGCAGGGCAAGGATTATTTCGTACTGACCACCAATGTGGATCACTGCTTTCAGAAGGCAGGCTTTGATAGAAAGCGCTTGTTCTACACCCAGGGAGATTACGGTCTTTTCCAGTGCAGCAAACCCTGCTGCAAAAAGACCTGGGATAACGAAAGTATGATCCGCAAAATGATTCTGGCCCAGGGCTTCATCATCGGGGAACATAATGAACTGACAATACCGGACGGTACTGTGGCGGCAATGAGCATCCCCTCGGATTTACTGCCCAGGTGCCCCAACTGCGGTCGGCCTATGACCATGAACCTTCGCTCTGACGACAAGTTTGTGGAGGATGAAGGCTGGCAGAAAGCTGCCGTGGAATACGAAGTCTGGTTGACTGCCCACCAGGATAAACGCGTGGTGTTCTTGGAGATCGGCGTCGGCTACAACACGCCGGGCATCATCAAATACAGCTTCTGGCAGCAGGTTTATCAGAACGAGAATGCTGTCTATGCCTGCCTGAACATGGAAGCATTGCCGGTACCGCAGGAGATCCGTGACCGTTCTGTCGTTATCAGCGGAGATTCCGCACAAGTGATTGGGGAACTGGTTTCATGATAATGATACTGGCTGAAAAGACAATTCCCCGATCAGGATCACTCCTGACCGAGGAACTGCTTCAGTGAGATCTTGAATTTGATGTGCACCTTGTATCCGGTGCTTTCGTCCACCCGCTCGATCAGCCGGGAAACGATCAAGAGCTTACATTGCTTTTCAGATCGTTGCATCAGAGCAGCGTTTAAACTATTTCCCTTGATTTGGGAAGACACAGGGGACGGTTTTGTGACAGCCGGCAGTTATGTTACGCCTCCTGTATCGCTTCTTCCAGCAGCCCGATCAACTGTACGACCAAAGGATCTGCCTGCCGGTCCTTTCGGCATACAAACAAAATATCCGTTTCCAGGTCGTCATCGGCAATGGTTCGGTGCCATATATCCCGGACGAGCGGCGCCATAGAACGCGGGAGAAGCGCGAGGCCGATCCCGGCCCGCGCCATGGACAGCGCTGTTCTGGCGTCATCACAGACAGCCCGAACGGAAGGAGACGCCCCCTTGTTATGAAAAGCGCTGTACAGAAAGGTTTCATACCGCCGATAAATGATCAGCGGAAAGGGCGCCAGTTCCCGGATCGTGACCTCTCCGTCAACGCGGAAGCCATCGGTGTCCCCGACCGCGATAAAAGGTTCTTTCCGGAGCAGGCGGGCTTCCAGCCCATCCAGCCGGATCGGGCCCCGTACCAGCGTACAGTCGAGCATGCCCTTCTCAAGCATTTCCCTCAGGGAAAACGAAGTGCCGTCTGACAGATCAAAGTACAGCTTTTTTTCCTTCTGATGAAGCTTCGAAAGAGCAGAGATCAGAAGTGGCGATGTTGTGGGTGTCACGCCGATGCGCAGGGTCTTTTTGGTTCCCTCCTCTGACACCTCTCTGGAAACGGCACTCTCCAGTGACAGCATGGTTTCGGCCCGCTCATAAAGCAGTTTTCCCGCGCTTGTCAGTTCGATATTCTTCTTGCCACGATGAAAAAGCGTCACGCCAAGCTCCTGTTCCAGCATCTTCATATGGTAGCTCAGGGGCGGCTGGGACAGATTCATTCGCCTTGCCGCTTCGCTGATGCTCCCTGCGTCGACCACTTCACGAAACAAACGCAGCTGCCGGATCTCCATCTCGTTTTACCTCCCGCATTGATCCATATAAATATACTATGGATAAGCTCTAAAATCAATATTTTACATATGTGTTTCTTCTCGTTATAATACACGCGAAGGGACCGACAGAGAAACCGGATCCGCCGGCCCTGTGGTCAACATTCAACGTATTGCTGCTTTTTTTGCAGCGTCCCGTACAGATAAGGAGGAAATGAAAATGAAAAAGAATCTTGAAACCGCTGTTATGAACTTCGTCGGGATCGCCGGACTGATCGGACTGATCGATCTGCTTGCCGCCCGCTTCAGCTTTGACGTTTTCTCACAGATCCTTTTCAGGCCCGGCCACATCGCCTTTATCGGTGTATCAGGATTGATCCTGGCCGCCGGCGCCTTTATTCGGCCCTGTCATACAAAGCAGACAGCCTGACGGTGTTTTCCATCATCCATCAAAAAAGACCGGAGATCGTTTTCCGGCCTTTTTTTCTTTGACTGCTTCTTTCTGTCAAGGAGAGAACACCCAGGGGACGGTTCTCTATGTTGACAGAAAGCAAAGCAGGATCTATTCTCGCCCGGGTGATTTTATATGCCAAGAACAGCAAGAGAAGTCGGTGACAGCGGGATCTATCATGTGATGCTGCGGGGGATCAACCGGCAAAGGATCTTCGAGGACGACGAGGACCGGGAAAGGTTCCTTGAGATCCTGAAGAAGGCCAGGGAGAAGGACGGATTCGACCTGATCGCCTGGTGCCTGATGCCGAACCATGTGCACCTGCTGATCCATGAGAACGAAGTGAAGCTGGAGACGATCTTCAGGCGGATCGGGGCATCGTATGTGTACTGGTACAACGGGAAATACGAGCGGACGGGGCATCTGTTCCAGGACCGGTTCAAAAGCGAACCGGTGGAAGATGACGCGTATTTCCTGTCGGTGATCCGGTATATCCATCGGGATCCGGTGAAGGCGGGGCTGTGTGAAAAGCCTGAAGAATACGCGTACTCAAGCCTGAAGAATTACTTTGAAAAAGACGGGCTCCATGACAGCGGGATGGTCCTTGAGATGATGGATGAAGCGCAGTTCAGGGATTGGAACGCGCAGTCTGTTGAAGAAAAATGCATGGATATGTCAGACCAGCCACGAAAGCAGCTGACGGACAGCCGGGCGTGGGATCTGATCAAACGATACAGCGGATGCGGGAACGCGGCGGAGTTTCAGGGCCTTGAGAAAGATAAACGGGACACGGCGCTGCGCAAAGCGCTCAAAGGCGGCGTATCGATCCGGCAGGCGTCGAGACTGACAGGGATCAGTATAGGCGTGATACGGAAGATCCAGAGAGACTGAAAGAACACGGAGAACCGTCCCCTGTGTTTCCTGTCATCTTCATTTTCGGTACGCCTCCCGGTCCGGATCACTCTTCGGGCAGGAAGCTCGTCAGCATCTCATTGAGCTGCATGGCGGCGATCCTGGCGTCGTATTTGACGAGCGCGTCCTCTGCCTGCGCCTCACAGCCATAATTCCCGATGACAGTGATGGAAACGCCTTCGGTCCTCCGGATGATCTCCGCCAGCGTTTCGTACAGGATGTTCGCCCGCCGCTGATGATAGGAGGAAGTCACGACGGTGATCGTATCGATCCCGCGGTCCTTCAGGATCGAAAATGTATTCACGGCATTATCGAGCGTCGTCATCGCGCTCTCATCGATGCAGACCCTTTCCGGGGCGATCCCGCAGTGCCCGACGAGATATTCCTTCATCAGGCCCGCCTCGGTATGGCTTTCCGGATTGTTGTCGCCGGTCGCGCCGCCGGAGCACACCAGGATGGAACCGGGAAACCTATCGGCCGCCGCGGCGGCGGCCTCACACCGCGCTTTGAGTTCATCCCGCATCTGACCGTTTTCCAGCTCAAAGCCCAGGACCATGAAGGCGTGCTTTCCGCTGACAGGCAGGTTCCCGGGATCATCCTTCCCGTCGATATACAGGCGGTAATCCGGGTCGAAATAGATATCGTTCCATTTTTCTGCGATAAAAGCGGCCAGTTTGTTTTCTCCCAGCGCTTTCATGTCTTCCGCGACCAGGTCCCGCGCTTCCTTCTCGGCGGCAAGGTCCGTAAGAAGAGCGGCGGTATCGACCTTCCGGACTTCTTCCTCCTCCTCGCTCCGCTCCGGCTCACTGTGGCTCTCCACCCACAGATCCCATATGTTCTGTACGCCGTTTTCCCCGACGTACACCAGGGTGTAATACGGCTCCGCGTCCTCAAGATCCACCGTGACGCGGCAGAGGATGCAGTAGACATCCCCCTGAACGCCCAGGAGCGCGACGGGTTCATACGTCGCGTCGGTCAGCCCCGCCGCCGCGCGGTCAAAAGCGGCCCGCGCTTCCAAAGTGATCTGAGACGAGGCCGTGATCTTCCAGCCCGGTGCCTCCTCATCGGTTTCTTCGGCCGCCCCAAAAAGGCAGAGCAGCAGGGCCGTCACCACCGCCAGAATGAGAAGACGCTTTTTCATCACGCGAGCACTTCCTTTCGTATGTCCTCTTCAGAGTGATCCTTTGACTCTAAAATAACGCTCCTGTCCGGGAAGACTTCCCCGCAGAGCCTCAGTTCCAGGTCCTGCCGGTGGATGAAATGGCGGATCAGATCCTCCTCCCCCTTCAGGCCGCGGGCGCGCGCGTACGGGCAGTCGTTAAAGTATCCCAGCATCATCCGGAACCATATCTCATTTCCCTGTTCATCCGTTCTTTCTCTCCGGATGGTCTCCAGGTTTCCCCGGACATCCTCTGCCCGCAGATAGATGATGCGGTACTCTTTCCCGCCCAGCGCTTTTTGGACCTGCCTGTAAAACGCCAGGATCTCCTCGTCCCCCGCCTGCCGGAACAATATCATATCCTCCACGATGTTCTGGAACAGGGAGCACTCGAAGATCATACGGTCCGACTCCCACTGCCGGAAGCGCCCGAGCACGATCGACCGGAACACGTCGAAAGGGACCCGGCCGTTGTAGATCTCATCCTGCTCAAGATCCCGATAGAAGTCCCGGTCTTTAGTGACGATCTTCGTATAGCAGATGATCCTTCGGTCTCCCTCAGGATATGTGTTTTCCCTGATCCGCGGGCTCAGGCCGGGATACTTTTCCAGGATCCGGTGATACTTTTCCTCATCCACATACGCGCACCAGGAGAGCTCCACCGGGGAGTATTCGCCTTCCCGGACGGCGGTACAGCCGGGGCACATATCGGAAAGCTTCCTCACCAGGGTGCTCTTGCCGCTTCCCTGCAGCCCCTCAACGAAATAATTCATGCCCGGATCCTCCCTGACTCGGCGGGCTTTGGAAAAAGGTCCCGCCCGCCGGCCTCATGATATCATACTTCCTGAATTTCCCAAAGAAGACCTTCCCGGCGATCATGACGCGATCATCGTTCGTCCACTCCTTCATGATGGAGCCGCCCTGCAGGGCCGTATAAACATAGCGGCTGACCGCGTCCCAGGCCTCCCCGCAGGATTTGCCGTTCATCAGGTGATAGAAATCATCCTGCCGCGGCGTGCGTTTGAGCAGGAAGGTATCACCCGGTTTGAAGAACGGGCACGGCCTGATCGGGGGTCAGCCAGATATCGCTCCTGCAGCTCCGGAAAGTACTTCGTTTCCAGTACCGTGATATTGCATTCCTGCCGCATAAAGTTTGCCTCACATCTCCATTCCCATCAGGATCACTTCATCCTCACGCTTGAATCCGTGCCGTTCATAAAACTCCGGGAGAAATCCGGTCCCGCTGGTGATCAGGTGGATCCCGACGATCCCGCGCGCTTTCATATCCTGTTTGCACCGTTCCAGGAGCTGCCGCGCGATCCCGCGTCCCTGACAGGCAGGATCGACGGCCAGGTCATTGATCTCAAAGGTGCGGCCATAGTGGAACAGCATCGAGGTGCCGACAAGAAAGCCCACGACCTTTCCGTCTTCCACATACTCCAGTCCGTAGGATGTTTTTGTTTCCAGCAGTTCCCTGACGTGGATGACCGCATCTTCCGGTTTCCATGGATCCTTCCAGGGTTCCCCGGAGAAAGCGGCTGAATAGATCTCGCCATAGCGGGTGATATGATCGATCGCCGCGGGATATATGAACTGCTTCATCGACTGTCTCCTTTTAAAGGCGCTGTTGCACAAGCAACAGCCCCGAAATAATAAGAAACGGAAACATATGGTTGGAAAGTGAACCAGAGAGAACAAAAGAAGGGAAAAGAGAAGATATAGAACAGCAGGGTTATAAAAATACAAGAATCGACTGTTGCTTTAGGCTGTGCGCGGCCGGCGGCGCATCCGTTTCGCCGCCAGCGCACGGCGCAAACGACAATCACAAAACAACGTACCCATCA
>JAFSRP010000039.1 GCA_017446045.1 Lachnospiraceae bacterium
GGCTTCCTGATACGGCATTCGCCGCAGGCTGCTTTAGGCAGCCGGACCTGGTCCCCCGGCAGTCAGCCGATCTCCTCAGCTCAGATCCCTCACGGGTATTCTTTACCGCGGAAATGGTATCTGCCGGCAGGACTGCCTGTGTCTACGCTGCACTTACTTCTGTCATCACTTCTGACAGCTTTATAAGGTCTGCGTATACACATGAGGTTCTGCGCTGCACTGCAGGAACTTTTGCCTCCAGTACAGACCGTTCCGTCTCCGGAACGGGTTTTAGTAATTCTCTTATAAAGTATCTCGCACCGATATTATACGATGCCGACAGGTCGCAGTTGTACTGCTTTCCGTTTCGGAATACCGCAAGGGAATGGTTCTTTGGATCCCTTGTCACTCTCCCGGAGCCATCAAACGCATACGCGCTCGTCTTCCAGGCACATACCCTTGAGATCCTCATCCCCAGCCTGTGTGCCTGGTGCTCTGTGATCTCCTGCACGGACTGCTTTCTCCACATATGCAGTTTCTGGCGGTTCTTTCCCCGTAGCTTCTTTCCACGCATATCCAGATGCTCGAACACGATCACGTCTGCCCTGCTTTCCTTCGCGAACGCTATGATCGCCCCGGCTGTCTTTCTCGCAAGTTCCTCATTCAGCCGCACTCCATACGCCCAGAATCCCCTTACACTCTGAGGGCCATGCAGGCGCTGATGTTTCCGTACACGGTTCAGCACATGCTGCAGATGGTCTTTTTCAGCCGCGAAGTTGATGAACTTCCTCGCGGCGACAGTTCCGTCCGCTTCCATGATGCTGCATACCGCGTCCGTGTTGATCCCCAGGTCTACCGCGCAGATCCGCTGCGCTCCGGCGCTTTTTTCTGTCAGTTTTGCCTCCTGCTCGAAGGCAAACTGCAGGAAATACTTCCTGTGCTTTTTGATCAGGACCGGTGACTTCGCCTTCACTCCGCTCCAGTACTTCCGGATGTAGTCAAGGTCCGTCTTCTTCTGCCGGACTTCCTGCCATACCCAGTCCTTCCCGTCATAAAGCTTCAGGAATACACGATCCTCTTCTTTCCGGTACATGTTGTCCTTATAGAAGACCGGCATGTAATGGTTCCTTAAAGGGCATCCGTTGTCAGAGCGTGTCCGCGCTGAGGATACCGCCCCGAGCACATGCTGCAGCACTGCTCTCCTCAGATAGGACGGCATCTTCGGGAACGCGGCATCAAACGTATACTTTGCTTTATTCCGCGCTGTCGTATGGATCAGTTTCTCCGCAGCATTGAAACGCTGCTTCTCCATCCGGATCTCCGAAAGGGCTTCCCATTCCTTTTCCATCACCGGATACAGCCAGTCTACTGCTTCCCTGCAGACCTTCAGCGTCCTCTCCAGAGGTTTATGAAGTTTCAGGATCTCTACCCTGTAGCCTGACGTGATCCGCATGAAGTACCTCCCGGTGATATGCCTGCAGTCTTGCAAGATCCCTCGGCGGGCGGCCCTTCCCGCCCCATTCCTTTTCCTTCTGGCTCTCGATATACTGCTCCACCATCTCCCGGCTCCTCTCACTCACAGTGACAGCACAGTAAGACGGGTTCCACAGATGGCCTCCCCACAGTTTCTGTTTCATCTCCGGATGGAGCTGGAACAGTTTCCTCGCGATCCCGCCCTTCATGATCTTGATCATGTCCGGGATACAGAACTGAGGACTGGCATCGATCAGCAGATGAATGTGGTCCGGCATCACCTCCATCGCCGTGATCCTGAACCGGTATTCATTTGCCAGTTCCTGAAGCAGGACCTTGCAGTCTGCATCCGCCCCATCCTTCAGGACCTGCCTGCGGTACTTCGTACACCAGACGATATGATACTGCAGGGAATAGACATAGCCCCTACCATACGTTAATTTATTTTTCCCTGTTTTATACAATCTTTTTTCCATATAACTATTATATCAGACGGAAACAGATATGTCACCATTTTTCGAACATATATTCTCCATCACTCTGTTATATTCCCTTATAAATACTGATACCGCCCCGTGAGCAGGGGCGGTATTGAAAACTTGCCGGTGATGCCAAATGAGATGGGTTAGCAAACAGGTGCAGATAAAGAATCCATTGATAGAAATAAAAGCCGGCTAACTCACGACTGAAGTCATCACGGGAATGTGCCGGCTAGTTTTCAAAAAACCGGTCCGAATATTCGATCGGACCGGAGTGAATCAATCTACTACTATGTTTTTCATCCATACATTTTTCCTGACCAGAATGTAACCAATCACGCATTTGATCAGATCCATGCTGTGCACGGCTGCAAAGATCGCAATCACGCTCAGATTCGTATAACGGCTGAGGATGAATGCCGTTGGCACGCTGACCACACACATAAAGAAACTGTCGAAGAAAAATGTGATGATCGTCTTGCCGCCTGAACGCAGCGTGAAATAGGAAGTATGCAGGAACGCATCCTTGGGAGCGGCGATCGCCTGCACGATCAGGAACAGAGTTGCCAGATGGCGTGCTTCCTCATTGGTATTGTAGAGTCTCGGAAACAGCGGGGCTGTACAGGTCATGGCAATCGTGATCATCAAACCCATCATCACGGATGCAGAGATGATCCATGTATCCGTCTTCTTTGCCTCTTTCATCCGGCCTGCCCCCAGCAGCTGACCTACAATGATTGCGACCGCGTCTCCCATGGCGATGAAAGAGATATTGAA
>JAFSRP010000040.1 GCA_017446045.1 Lachnospiraceae bacterium
CCGTGACGGAAAGACGGAGATAGGTGATCTCGCGTCCGTATTTGTCATGCATAATCATCCCACCTTGCAGGAACGGCTGCGCCTGCGCGCAGTGAACTAGGAAGGATTATTCCACAAGAGGGGGATTCTGTCAAGTGGAGCGGTTTTCGCAGAGCTTACCGGCTGTGTAACCTTCCTTCCAACAGAAGATCACATATCAAAGAACGAGAGAAGGCGCAGCCGCGGGCTGCACCTTCTCTCAATCACGGGATGGATTCTGCTTTCATGGTAGGGCCGGCAAGAAGGTTTTTACCCTCTTCCCCATAGGGCAGTTCATGGTCTGTGCCGGGTTCGGACCCGTTCAGATAGAACTCGGTTTCCTTTTCGGCCGAGAGGGGGTGGATCATATTGGCGATGGCGCCGACCAGGTTGACTGCATAGAACATGTAGATGGCCTGCGGGCGGTGCGGCAATGCGTTAGAATGGTTTTCCGGAGATATTGATGTTCAGTTGCCGAAATTTCCGTAGAGAATGCGGGCAAGCTCGGAATCCTTGTCCAGCATAATCGTCTTTTCCCCTCCTGCAAGAGAGGTTTTCAGCGCATCCAGGGAACGCGTAAAGTTGTAGAACTCGGCTTTATTCCCGGTGTTGTAAGCCTCCTGCAGAATCCGCATATACTCGCTCTCGCCTTCTGCCAGGATGGTTGCCGCTTCCTTCTCCGCTTCGGCGGTCATCACGGTGACCTTGCGGTCGGTCTCATTGCGGATTTTCTGCGCTTCGGCGGCGCCTTCGGCGGTATAACCGGCAGCGATGTTTTCGCGTTCAGAGATCATGCGGGTAAAGACGGCGGCCTTGTTGTCCTCGGGTAGGTCCAGCGCCTTAATCTGCGACTGAATGATCTCAATGCCGTAAACGGTGATGTCGGCGTTGGCGTCCTCAGTGATCAGCTGGGTCAGGCGCTCGCCGCGGGCGGCGATGATCTCATCCTGAGTCATGTTGGAGATGATCTTTTTCAGACTGTTGTAAACGGCGGCCTCGATGCGCTCGGCAGCGCGGGCATCAACGGCGTTCAGCGTCTGGATGTACAACGTGGGGTTCGTCACACGCCAGAGCACATAATTGTCCGAGATCATGGACTTTTTATCCTTGGTGATGACGTCGGATGCGGGAATGTCATAGAGGATCGTGGCAGCCGAAATGCGCTGAATAGTCTGGACAAAAGGAATCTTGGCCCGCAGACCCGGCGTATCCACGACATTTACAATGCGGCCAAACTGACGGACGGCGACGTATTCCTTCGGCTGGACCGTATAGAGGGAATTATAAAGAACCACAATCAGCAGTAGCGCAAGGATCAGCGCCAGCACTTTTCCGGTTTTTTTCATGATGCTACTCCCCCTTTCAGCCTTCCGTTCCAGTATCCCCGACGAAGCTTTCCATCGGATACATGGTCTGTGTATTTCCGTCCGTGATGATGACCTTCAGACCCGGCAGAAGATTCTCCAGCGCCTCGTAGAACATGCGCTGGCGGGTGATCAGCGGGTTCAGCGCATACTGCTCGTAC
>JAFSRP010000041.1 GCA_017446045.1 Lachnospiraceae bacterium
CCGTGACGGAAAGACGGAGATAGGTGATCTCGCGTCCGTATTTGTCATGCATAATCATCCCACCTTGCAGGAACGGCTGCGCCTGCGCGCAGTGAACTAGGAAGGATTATTCCACAAGAGGGGGATTCTGTCAAGTGGAGCAGTTTTCGCGGAGCTTACCGGCTGTGTAGCCTTCCTTCCGACAGAAGATCTCATATCAAAGAACAAGAGAAGGCGCAGCCGCGGGCTGCGCCTTCTCTCAAATCACGGGATAGATTCGGCCATCACGGTGGGGCCGGCAAGCAGGATTTCACCCTCTTCCCCATAGGGCAGTTTACGGCCTGTGCCGGGTTCGGACCCGTTCAGATAGAACTCGATTTCCTTTTCGGCCGAGAGGGGGTGGATCATGTTGGCGATGGCGCCGACCAGGTTGACCGCATAGAACATGTAGATGGCCTGCAGCCGGTGCGGCAAAGCGTTAGAATGGTTTTTTCCCGGGAAAATATGATGTTCAGTTGCCGAAATTTCCGTAAAGAATGCGGGCAAGCTCGGAATCCTTGTCCAGCATAATTGTCTTTTCCCCTCCGGCAAGAGAGGTTTTCAGCGCATCCAGGGAACGCGTAAAGTTGTAGAACTCGGCTTTATCCCCGGTGTTGTACGCCTCCTGAAGAATCCGCATATACTCGCTCTCACCTTCTGCCAGGATGGTGGCGGCTTCCTTCTCCGCTTCGGCGGTCATCACGGTGACCTTGCGGTCAGTCTCATTGCGGATCTTTTGCGCTTCCGCGGCGCCTTCGGCGGTATAACCGGCTGCGATGTTTTCGCGTTCAGAAATCATGCGGGTAAAGACCGCGGCCTTGTTGTCCTCGGGAAGGTCCAGTGCCTTGATCTGCGACTGGATGATCTCAATGCCGTAAACGGTGATGTCGGCGTTGGCGTCCTCGGTGATCAGCTGAGTCAGGCGTTCGCCGCGGGCAGCAATGATCTCATCCTGAGTCATGTTGGAGATGATCTTCTTCAAGCTGTTATATACAGCTGCTTCGATGCGCTCAGCGGCACGTGCGTCGATGGCATTCAGCGTCTGGATGTACAGCGTGGGGTTCGTCACGCGCCAAAGCACGTAATTGTCCGAGATCATGGACTTTTTGTCCTTGGTGATGACGTCGGATGCAGGGATGTCATAGAGGATTGTGGCAGCCGAAATGCGCTGGATGGTCTGCACGAAGGGAATCTTGGCCCGCAGACCCGGCGTATCCACGACATTCACAATGCGGCCAAACTGACGGACGGCGACGTATTCCTTCGGCTGGACCGTATAGAGGGAATTATAGAGAACCACAATCAGCAGCAGCGCAAGGATTAGCGCCAGCACTTTTCCGGTTTTTTTCATGATGCTACTCCCCCTTTCAGCCTTCCGTCCCAGTATCGCCGACGAAGCTTTCCATCGGATACATGGTCTGTGTATTTCCGTCCGTGATGATGACCTTCAGACCCGGCAGAAGATTCTCCAGCGCCTCGTAGAACATGCGCTGGCGGGTGATCAGCGGGTTCAGCGCATACTGCTCGTAC
>JAFSRP010000002.1 GCA_017446045.1 Lachnospiraceae bacterium
ATGGTTTTATGACACTGTACCGTGCCTTTGGGCCGAAGCGGATCCTTTTCGGAACAGATAACCCCTGGAGCGACGCCGCAGAGAGTCTCGACTTTATCCGTATGCTGCCGGTCCCCGCGGAAGAGAAGGCCATGCTTCTCGGGGAAAATGCAGCGGCACTTCTGGGAATTACAAAGGAGAATGCAGGTGTACCATTTTTACAGTGAAGATCTTGCGCAAAAATCGGTCGGCGAGCTGCTTGCGCTTTTGGAAGCAGGGAACCTGAGTTCGGAAGAGCTGGTCTGGGCATATGCGGAGCGGATCGCAGCACTGGACCAGGCGGAAGGCGGACCACAGCTGCATGCTGTGCGTGAGCTGAATCCGGATGCCTTCCGGATCGCCAGGGAACGTGATTGGGAACGGCGTACCGGAAAGATCCGCGGATCGCTGCATGGCATCCCGATCCTGCTGAAGGACACGATCGATACGGGCGATATGACCCATACGACCTGCGGTTCCATGAGTATGCGGGATCACAGGGCTTTGGAGGATGCATTTATCGTCAGGCGTCTGAGGGAAGCCGGAGCCATCATCCTCGGGAAGAATTACTGCTCCGAGTTTTGCGGGTACAGTTCTCTTGACGCGCCCAACGGCTACAGCAGCCTGCTGAACGGTTCGCCGCGCAATCCATTTGGACCGGGAAGACTGAAGCCCGGAGGATCGTCGGGAGGAAGCGCGATCTCTGTGGCAGCGGATATGACCGCAGCTTCGATCGGGACCGATACGGCGGGGTCGATCTTTGAACCGGCTTATCTCAACGGAGTTGTAGGATACAAACCGACGGTCGGTCTTACCAGCCGGAGCGGGATCCTGCCGGTCGCGATGTGCCAGGATGCCGCCGGCCCTATCACGCGGACAGTAGAGGATGCTGCCAGGATCGCGGATGTCATGATCGGAAGAGACGAAGCGGATCCGGATACGATCCGGGCTGAAGCCTTTGCGGAAGGCAGCTTTCTGGACGGTCTCGAAGATGAGAGCCTTAACGGAAAACGCATCGGCATCGTAAAGGAAGGGTATTATCCCTCCATGAGCGGTACGGCCAGACTGCTGACGGAACAGGCGATGGACCGTCTGCGCCTTGCAGGCGCGCGGATCGTGGAGGTCGAAGGTTTCCTGCCGGCCCGGATCCTCGCCGCACCTAATCAACATCCGGAGCGGCTCAGCAATGAGGTCATGGATCGCGCTTTTAAGGTACGCTTTGACTATTATCTGGCATCACAGAAGGACCTTCCTTTTTCCTGCCTTGAGGAGCTGCTTTCCTGGAACCGGCAGCACCCGGAAAACATTCCGATCGGACAGAGCTATCTTGAACTGGTTGCGGGTTACGGTGACCAGGCTATGATGGCACCCGGATTCACTGCCGCAAGAATGAATGATCTTGATATCTGCGGCACGCGCGGCATATGGGGCACAATGGATCATTACCGCCTGGACGCTCTGGTCCTGCCGGGCCTTGAGGCACAGGGGATCGCTGCCACTGCGGGAAACCCGACGATCACCATCCCCGCCGGATATATGAAAGAGACAGGTCCCGTCGGAATTACCCTGGTGGGAGACCTGATGGGCGACCGCGAACTTCTGCGCATTGCCCGTGCCTGTGAAAAAGTTTTGCCCGCACGACCTGTTCCGGAACTGCAATAATAAGGACTTCATAGTATCAGATTACGAAAACGCCCCGGGCAGGGGCGTTTTTGCTTTCCGGTCCTGTTCCAAACTGCAGAAACTGTGATATGATAACACTATAAAACGACGAGAAACGCGGAGGAACAGCATCGATGAACCCTGAAAAAAAGCAGTACAGGATCAGCCTGGTCGTCTATGGAACAGACCTGGATCCGGACGCGCTGCGGTATTTTATCCCACTGACGATTCCCGTGGAAAGTCTGTCCGTGGAAGGAGATGCTTCACATGCTTTTGTGAGCTGTGTGACGGCTGAGCCCTGGCATGTGATGGGGTACTGTTCGACGGTGGGCGATATGGACGAGATCGCGATCAGCAGAGAATCATGAGACCCGGCCTGTCGAAAACCAGAGGTGTGATCAAAGGAGTGCTGGCCGCCATGTTCTGGGGATTCAACGGGGCGGTCACCCAGTATATCTTCAGTCATTACGCCATAACCTCCTATCAGATCGCCTGTATCCGCATGATCTCGGCAGGACTTGTACTTCTGCTGTTTTTATTCTTGCGGGAAGGGCGGCAGGCTGCCGGTATCCTGCGGGATCGCGCCGGGCGGAAGTATCTGCTGATGTTTTCGGTCTTTGGGCTGGTTTTCAACCAGACCTGCTATTTCAATGCGATCCGTTATTCGGATGCCGGGACGGCGACCGTCATGCAGAGCATGAGCACGCTGGTGATACTCCTGTTTACCTGTGTCGCAGAAAAGAGGATACCTCCGAAACTGCAGATGGGAGCAGTATGTCTGGCTCTGTTTGGCGTCTATCTGGTCTCCACGGAGTCGGGCAGGGGACTGGCGCTGACTCCGCTGGGGCTTGTCTGGGGGCTTCTTCTGGCAATAGCAGCGGCCGCCTATATACTGCTTTCCAGACCGATCGTAAGACGGTGGAGCAGTATGGCAGCTGTCGGCTATGGCATGCTGATCGGCGGGATCATATTTTCTGCCGCGATCCGGCCATGGCATGATTTTCCTGCGGTGGATGCGCGGTTTCTTATATTGTTTGCTTACCATGTTCTGTTCGGAACGGTGGCAGCATTTTCACTGTTCCTGAGTTGTATCAATGACATCGGGCCGGTCAGCGGCAACCTGATCGGCAACATTGAACCATTGACTGCATCCGTTGTGGCGGCAGCCCTTTTGCATACAGCTTTTACAGTCAGGGACATTACGGGTTTCCTCTGCATCATGAGCGCCGTGATCATCGTGCAGCTTACCGTATGATATATTCCCGGAACATTATCGTCCTGCATGTCATCAGGCAGGGACTAAGTCTCACAGGAGGTGAACAGATATGTCGATCGTGGCATCATTCATGGTACCGCATCCGCCGATGATCGTACCTGCGGTCGGGAAAGGCAGCGAAGCTGAAATTACTGCTACCACCCATGCTTATGAGCAGGTGGCGGATGAGATCGCGGCTCTAAAGCCGGAGACGATCATTATTTCCAGTCCTCATTCTGTCATGTATGCGGACTATTTTCACATTTCCCCGGGGAAAGGCGCAAAGGGATCGTTCCGACAGTTTCGTGCGCCGGAGGTCTCATTTTCGGAAACATATGATACAGAATTGGTGTCGCAGCTGGAAAACCTCGCCCGGACAGAAGGCTTGCCTGCAGGGACACTGGGAGAGCGGGACCCTTCGCTGGACCATGGTACTATGGTGCCGCTGTACTTTATCCGGCAAAAGTATTCCGAAGGGAAGATCGTACGCATCGGCCTTTCCGGACTTCCTTTGACGGATCACTACCGCCTTGGCCGGCTGGTCCGTGAGGCGGCGGAAAGGCTCGGGAGACGCGCGGTCTATGTCGCAAGCGGAGACCTCTCCCATAAACTGCAGTCATACGGACCCTATGGATATGCTGAGGAGGGACCGCAGTATGACCGCCGTATCATGGATGTCTGCGGCAGGGCGGCATTCGGAGAGCTGTTTGGCTTTTCCGAAAGCTTCTGTGAAAAAGCCGCTGAGTGCGGCCATCGTTCCTTTGTGATCATGGCGGGTGTCTGGGATGGGATACGGGTGAAAGCGACGGCGCTTTCTCATGAAGACGTGACCGGTGTCGGATACGGGATCTGTTCTTTCTATCCGGAGGGTCCGGATGAGAGCAGGCATTTCCTGGATCTATACCTTGCGGAGCAGGAACAGATGCTGACGGCGCAGAAGGATGCAGCTGATGCCTATGTGCGTCTGGCCCGTTCCACTGTCGAGAGCTTCGTAATTCACCGGAAGATCCCGAAGCTTCCAAAAGACCTTCCCGCGGAGCTGCTGCACACTAAGGCGGGCGCCTTTGTATCGATCCATGAGCATGGAAGACTACGCGGGTGTATCGGTACCTTTCTGCCCACTGCGGGCTGCCTGGGGGAGGAGATCATTCAGAATGCTGTCAGCGCCTGTTCAAGAGATCCTCGCTTTGATCCGGTTACAAAGGATGAACTGAAATATCTGGAGATCAATGTTGACGTTTTAAGCGCGCCGGAACCGATCGATTCGCCGGCACAGCTGGATGTCAGAAAATACGGTGTGATCGTAACCGCCGGGAGCCGCAGAGGACTTTTGCTGCCCGATCTGGACGGCGTGGATACCGTGGAGCAGCAGATCGATATTGCCCGGCGGAAAGCGGGGATCGGGAAGCAGGAAAAGATCAGTCTGCAGCGGTTTGAAGTAGTGCGGCATAAATAAGAAAGGAACTGTAATGGCTCAGTGTGAGGTGTGCTTCCGGCACTGTAAAATAGAAGAAGGCGCGCGCGGATTCTGCGGCGTCCGTACCGTACGGGACGGGATCGTCACTGCGGCAAATTACGGCCGCATCACCTCGCTTGCCCTCGATCCGATCGAGAAAAAGCCTCTCTATCATTTTCATCCCGGAAGCCGGATCCTATCTGTCGGAAGTTACGGCTGCAACCTCCGCTGTCCTTTCTGTCAGAATTATGAGATCTCCTGGTCGGAACAGGCTTACCGTTTAGAAAAAACGGCGGAATACGCCTCTCCGGAGCAGCTTGCGGAGACGGCTGCCTATTATCGGAAGAGCGGCAATATCGGTGTCGCCTTTACCTATAATGAACCGCTTGTCGGATATGAGTATGTACGGGACACCGCTAAGCTCATACACGAGCGGGGTATGGTCAATGTGCTCGTGAGCAACGGCACGGCATCGATCCCTGTGCTGGAAGAACTGATGCCTCATATAGATGCAATGAACATCGATCTCAAGGGGTTTACGGACCGGTATTACCGGGATGTGCTTGGGGGTGATCGCCAGATGGTGATGGATTTCATAGAAAGGGCAGTACAGCTTTGTCATGTTGAACTGACCATGCTGATCGTCCCGGGAGAAAATGATACGGAAGAGGAGATGAGGGCACTGAGCGCCTGGGTCGCCGGGTTACGGGACAGATCGGGCGAAATGATCGGAACGCAGATCCCCCTGCACGTTTCCCGTTTCTTCCCGCGTTTTCATATGACAGACCGGGACGCGACCCCGGTGAGGACAGTGTACCGCCTTGCAGAGATCGCAGGAGAAAAGTTGAAATATGTTTATACCGGCAACTGTTGAAGCTGGAAGCCACCGGTATTTTAAAAAAACTTCATCACGATATGCGAAAGCTGCCGGATCATTCCGGCAGCTTTATTGTCTGTGGAAGTTCGTTCAAAAGATGTTCTGCAAACTGCCGATGTCCTTCTTCTGAAAAATGCACCCCGTCGAAGGCAAAATCGATCTCCCAGGACGAAGCGTCTATCAGGGGTATACCGAAGCTTTCGGCCAGTTTGCGGTAGCCCTCAGCCATTGCGCTGTTCTCGGAAGCGAACTGCTGAAGCACCGGATCCGACGTCTCTTCGGGACGGACCGCGGGCGGCGCGATCAACGCGATCCCGGGCCGTGCGGCTCTTTTCAGGACCCGGCGCAGAAAGGCCTCCATACGCTCGGTTGCGATCCCGGCATCCGGCGGTATCTCCACAAAGAGATCATTGGTACCGAGCATCACGAAAAAAACATCCTCCGGGGACATGCGATCCATCAGAAAATCGATATGGCGGAATTCATAATCCGAATGCGGCACCTGCCGTCCGTTGAGGCCCTGGTTGATCACATCGTACCGATCGCCGAGTGCTTCTGAAACAAGGCTTGTCCAGACTGTTTCCTCCGGGTAACGCTCCCCGATATAGCTCCTCGGATCATATCCCCAGGTATTTGAATCTCCATAGAACAATAGCTTTCTTCGCATCATACATCCCCCGTTGATCTGAAACTGCGGTAAAACAGATCTCTCCCGAATTATGATAACACGGATCGGGATACCTGTTTACTGTCTTTTTTATTATGGCTGAATATCAAGATGTAAAAGAACATAGATATACAATAATACAATGTCTTTTATTCTAAGTATTTATGTATAATAAAAATGTGGAACTTTTTAGTTGTGCGGGATTCCGGAAAAGCCTGAGGCAGATGCGGGATCCGGATGATTTCAGAAAGGAGCGATTACTGTTCTATGAGAAAGAGTATTGTTTACGGAATGGCAGCCCTTATGATGCTTGCCGTGACAGCATGTTCTCCTGGCATCACACTGGCGGAAACGAAAGCCGCAGATCCGGCAGCGCTGGAAACTGTTCAGGAAACGAAAGCTCCGAAGCAGGAAACCGCTTCCAAGAAGGAAGAGGCAAAACCTGCGGAAACAAAGGCAGCAGACACAAAGACAGCGGAAACAAAAGCCACGGAACCGGCGGAAGAAGAGCTCCCATTCCCGGTATTTGATTTAAAGCCGACGTATGAAGACATTGTCGTCGCCGAGGTAGATACCGAGATCGCGGGTGAAGGTACTTCCCGTGAACTGAGAATGAATATCTATAATCCGAAGGGCGCCAAAAAGGCAACGCCTGCCGTTATCTATGTCCACGGCGGAAAATGGAGCACCGGTGATTATACCTGCGCCAGCCTGATGGACGGAAAGAAAGAAAACGGGACCTTCCTTGCATGCATGAATATGCTGAATTACGGCTGCAGTGTCGTGACGGCAGATTACAGGCTGAGCCAGGAAGCATCCTATCCCGCTATGATCTGGGACCTGAAAGGACAGATCCGCTTCCTCAGAGCTCACGCGGACGAGTATAAGATCGATCCCGACAGGATCATCGTCTGGGGCGAGTCTGCGGGCGGACAGCTCGTCAATATCCTCGGAACGACCGACGGGATCGAAGAGCTTGAAGGAGATGTCGGCGGCAATCTGGAGTTTTCTTCCAAGCCGACCGCCGTCGTGGATTACTTTGGAATGACCGAGATCCTGCAGCTTGCGCCCGATCAGTATGTGCGTCCTTATGTACAGGGATTCCAGTCCCTTTATGACACAAACGATGCGCAGGCAGCGACACGTGCCCAGCTGCTCGGTTTTGGAGGAGAAGTTGAAGGCGAAGGAAATGCCTATCTGCGCGGTGAGCTCGGCAATCCTTCCAACCCGTATGAGAACCCGGAGATCCCGGAGTATGACCAGGAAGCGCTGCACAGGGCATATCTTGCCTCTGCCCTGAACTTTGTAAGCCCGGATGACTGCCCGTTCTTTATCTGCCAGGGCGGTATGGACTTCCGTGTTGCTATGGTACAGAGCGAACGCCTGTTCGATGCCCTGACGAAAGCCGGTGTAGAGACGTACATGTTCACCAGCACCCTTCAGTCCCATGGCAACCAGGGACCGTTTGCCGACGATGCGGCTGCACGCTTCGTGTGCAACCAGTTCGGACTCGAAGAGCCTTCATTATATTGATCAAGGAGGTAAGATAAGATGAAAAAAGCAATATCTGTTATACTCAGTGTGGCTCTTGTGCTTGGAATGTCGATCTGCTCCTTGGCAGAATATAAGCCCCTGGAAGGCACGCATTTTGAGAAAGAGCCGACTTTTGCGGACGTTGTCGTTGACACGGTGGAAACAGAGCTTGCCGGTGAGGGAACCGAGAGAGAGCTCAGAATGAATATCTACAGCCCGGAAAAGACAAAGGGACCGAGCCCTGTCATCGTTTATGTGCATGGCGGCGCCTGGAATTCCGGCGATTATACCTGCGAGAACCTGATGGAAAAGGACACCGGGACCAATGATCCTTTCTTTGCCTGCATGCGGGCTCTGGACATGGGGATCACCGTCGTGACCGCTGACTACAGACTCACGACAGAAGCTCTTTATCCGGCAATGGTATGGGATCTGAAGGGACAGATCCGTTATCTCAGGGCTCATGCAAAAGAGTTCAACATCGATCCCGATAAGATCATCGTCTGGGGCCAAAGTGCCGGCGCACACCTTTGCAATATCCTTGGCACAACGGATGGTGTGGAAGAACTGGAAGGCGAAGTCGGCGGGAATCTGGATTTCTCCTCCAAGCCGCTGGCTGTCGTAGACTACTATGGCATGACGGATATCCTGGATCTTGCTCCCGACCAGTACATGCGTCCCCATATCATCGATCCTGCCGAAATGTATAAGCAGGCGGATGATCCGACTTCCTCGAGGTCAGCCCTGATCGGATACACCGGGGAAGACCAGGGTCTTTATAATCTCCGGGCACAGATGGGCAACCCCGGCAGCCCCTATGTCAATCCTGATGCGGACGAAGAGACACAGGCAGCCCTGCACAGAGCATATCTGGCCTGCCCGCTGAATTTTGTGGATAAGAACGATGTGCCTTTCGTCATCCTGTATGGAGGCAAGGACCACAGGGTCGCTCCCGTCCAGAGCTATGATCTGTTTGAGGCACTGACAAAGTACGGCGTAGAAGCGTATATGTTCGGTACTTCCTCGACGACCCATGGCAACCAGGGTGAATTTGCAGCCAACTGTGCGCTCCGTTTTGTGAAGGACCAGTTCTCGAAGTAAGCCGGACTGACAGGAATGCATTTAATGTACTTTGAATACCGGGACCTGTTTGTTATAATGTCCATGTAGTCAATGTAAAACCATTACATTTATGAAAGGTGGCACGTATGAAGAAAATGAAAGTATTTGCAGCTCTGCTGGCAGCTGCGGCAATGGTGGTCGGAGCTTCCCTTACCGCAATGGCAGCAGACGGTGTCTCTCTGGCAAGCCTGTCCATCACGACGGCAGTACAGGACGGGAGAAACATCATGTTCAATCCCGATGTGACCGATTACTCATACAACGTACAGTCTGACTGCTATGGTGTTAAGATCATGGCAGTGGCACCGCTTGGCGCGACGATTACGATCAACGGAGAAGAAGCGACTTCCGGCATGCCGAAGATCGTAAAGATCGATGACACGATGCCAAGCTATGACATCGTACTGGAGACCGCGATCCCGATCACCGTTACGAAAGGCGATGCAAGCAAGACCTATACCATCAACGTGATCAGGGATTGCGATACCTGGGTCTACAACCTGTTCAAAGCCGGTGAGTATTTCGATGCCGCAAACAACGTCAACATTCCTTATCAGCTCTATATCCCGTCCAACTATGATCCGTCAAAGCAGTATCCGATCGTATTCGCGCTGCATGGATCGGGACAGAGGACCCAGTCCGTCGACATGGTTCTGAAGAGATACCAGATGGCTACTGTCTGGGCTAAGGATTCCGAGGCGGGCAGGAACCAGTGCATCGTCCTGGCACCGCAGTGCAAGATGGATTCTTCCGTCACTGCCTCCGATAACTGGACCACGCTGATGGGATACCGCAACGGTACTGCTGCAGATCCCTATACTCCCATGAAGTATCTTGAAGGCGCTTATAACCTGCTTCTCAAGACCATGGGTGAGTATTCCGTGGATCCGTCCAGAGTTTATATGACCGGTCTTTCCTCCGGTGGTTTCGGCACCTACGCACTCGCGATCGAGCATCCGGAGACTTTCGCGGCGATCGCTCCCGATGCCGGCGGCGCGGATCCCGCTAAGGTCAGCGCCCTGAAGGGAATTCCGATGTGGATCTTCCATGCGGCAGATGACCCGCAGGTGAAGCCGGATGAGTATTACTATCCGACCCTGGCTGCCCTCAATGCGGCAGGCGTAAGCTACAGGACCACTCTGTATGCGCCGGGTACTGTATTCGGTACCTCCGCACACTTCTCCTGGGTCCCGATGTATGCGACCCAGAGCTTCAGAGACTGGATGTTCCAGCAGAAGAAGTGATCCATTTTCAGAAGAATTGTTTTCCTCCCTTTCGGGAGTGAAGAGAGCAGGCCGTACCGGTATTCCGGGCGGCTTGTTCTCTTTTTGCAGTTTGTGGTATAATAGCGCGGGGGTATGTGCCATGTTTTTTATGATCGGTGTGACCAACGGAAAAAAGGACCTTGATCACAGGCAGCCGGCTACATGCGGAGCCTGCGGAAGGTATGGCGCCTATGAAGTGTTTATGACTTATACGCAGCTTCTGCTTTTTTTTATCCCGGTCTGGAAGTGGAACCGGCAGTATTTTGTGCGAATGAGCTGCTGTGGGACGGTTTATACACTCGACCCCGCAGTGGGTGAGGCGATCGCGCGGGGAGAAAATCCGGAGATACGTCCGGCAGATCTTGTGCAGGTACCAGGCACCGGAGAAGTGTGGCAGGGCGGCAGCACCTATATGCCTGCCGGATATGAAGATCAGGAAACGATCAGGGAAAGCAGTGCTCCGCAAAATGGCGGCACGCATCACCGCTGCGTGATCTGCGGGTATGAGACGGATGAAGACTTCGCTTTTTGTCCGAAGTGCGGTCAGAGATTCTGACCTCTTTTGTGTTCTGCCAGACAGATCGGGTCAGCAGGCTGTAGAGTTTTGTTTGTATCACAGGGGATAAGGTGGAGTCATGCAAGAAATCAGATGCCCAAATTGCGGCAAGGTCTTTCAGGTCGATGCGGCCGGCTATGCCCAGATATTACAGCAGGTACGTGACAAAGAATTTGAAAAGGAACTTGAACGCCGTGAAAAGGAATTGGTACAGAGAAAAGAAGGCGACTTACTGATAGCTCGGATGAAGCAGGAAAAGAGTCATGCTGAGGAACTATTGAAAATAGAAAATGAACTTGCTGAAAAAGACAGGCTGATCGAGCACCTGAAAGCACAACTTGATAAAGCTGATACAGAGAAGAAACTTGCTGTATCAGAAGCCATCCAGGAAAAGAACAGGGAGTTATCAGAAAAGGGAACTGAGATCACAAAACTCCAAAGCGACCTGGACCTGCAGAAGAAGGAAGGGGAACTGAGAGAACACAACCTTACTGAAAAGCATAAGGGAGAATTAAAACTGCGGGATGAAGAAATAGAAAGGCTGAAGGATTTTAAGGCAAGACAATCAACAAAAATGGTTGGAGAGAGCCTGGAGCAGCATTGCATGACCCAATTCAATCAGATCCGTATGACTGCTTTTCCAAATGCTTATTTTGAGAAAGACAATGATATCAGAAGCGGCAGTAAGGGGGATTTTATTTTCAGGGAATCCTCGGAAGGCACAGAATTCATATCCATTATGTTTGAAATGAAGAATGAGATGGATACGACTGCCACAAAACATAAAAATGAGGATTTTTTTAAAGAACTCGACCGGGACCGCAATGAAAAGAGATGCGAATATGCAGTCCTGGTAACACTTCTCGAAAGTGATAATGAACTCTATAATAACGGAATTGTAGATGTGTCATATCGCTATCCCAAAATGTTTGTGATACGGCCGCAGTTTTTCATTCCGATTATTTCTTTGCTGAGAAATGCCGCATTGAATTCTTTGGAATACCAGAAGAAGCTCACCGAAGTACAGAATCAGCAGCTGGATCTCTATCATTTTGAAGAGAATCTTTCCCTGTTTAAGAGCAGCTTTGCTGACAGTTTCAGAAAAGCCAACGATCGTTTTAATGATGCCATAAAAGGTATTGATAATACCATTTCTGCCCTGACTAAAATCAGAGAGAATCTGGTCAAGTCTGAAAACCATCTCAATACCGCAAATAATAAACTGGAAGATGTCAGCATTAAGAGATTAACAAAGAATGCTCCCTCCGTCCGGTCTATGTTTGAGGAACGCAGACAGGACGGCCCTATAACGTAAAAATGTAAGATAAGAGCTTTCCTTTCATTACATCCAGAGATATTCCATGAACATCGGCACCTGCTTTTCCCAGTCAGCTTCGCAGTGCCGCCCGCCGGGCTGTATATATGCGCGGGTCATAACTGATTTTTCTGCAAGGAGCTCCAGGATCTTTTCTGTGCAGTATGCGGTCCTGGTCTCAAAAAGACTGCGTGTTCTTTCACTCCTGCCAAAGGCTTCATCTTCCCCGTAGGAGAGCCAGATACGCGTGTCAGGATGCAGAGCTGCATGTCGGATATCCGTACATAGTTTCCGAAAGCATGGGATGACTGTACTGGAGACACAGGCTGACTTGGAGAAATACTGATTATATTTGATCGTGCCGTACAGTGCCATCAGACCGCCCATGCTGGAGCCGCCGATCCCGGTGGCTTCCCGGTGAGACCAGGTCCTGAAACGGGCATCGATCATAGGCTTTACTTCGCTGACGATCCAATCAAGGATCGTAGTGCCGATGCCTTCAACTTTGCCGATATAGTTGCTGTTGAAAGAATAGGGACTGTATTCGTTCAGCCGTTCACGCCCTTCGTGACCGCACTCAAAGCCAACGATGATCATGGGTTTATGCCATGCATCGAGATATTCCCTGAGACCCCAGCATTTGCCGTAGGTCGCGTCATGGTCGAAGAACAGATTGTGTCCGTCAAAAAAATACATGACGGGATATCGTTCTTCGCTGCGGTCGTATCCGTCCGGCAGATAGATGTGGAGCCGACGGCTTTTGCCCACCGGCGTGCAGATACAGTCTTCCCTGATCACCATAGAAACAATTCTCCATTCAATACAGTATGATCAATAACGAGGTAACAAAATGAATTATTATCTGATAGATTATGAAAATGTCAAGGCTGAGGGGCTGAACGGCATTGAGGAACTGACCAAAGAGGATGTCGTACACATCTTCTACAGTGAGAATGCCGATAAGCTGACCTTTGAGATGCTGAATATGATCATGAAATCCCAGGCGAAGATCATTTATCAGAAAGTCAAGGTCGGCCATAAGAATGCTCTCGACTTCCAGCTGACTTCCTACCTGGGCTATCTGATCGGCGCCAGCGGGAAGGAGGCGCTCTGCGATTACTACATCGTTTCCAAAGACAACGGATATGCCGTCCTCGCCTCCTTCTGGAACGGCAAAAACATTAGGGTGAAGGCAGTGTCCGCAATCTCCACACAGAAACGGGAGGCGGCGGAGCAGGAATTTCTGCGGAAGGTAGAAGCTGCCCTGGGGAACCCGGAAGACGCTTCCGCGGTTGCGAAGATCATCACCTCTTACAAGACCAAGCAGGGTATCAACAACGCTCTTCAGAAAAAGTTTCCTGACCGCGTAAAGGAGATCTACCGCTCGATCAAGCCGCTGATCACAGATAAGAAAGGCGTAAGGCCGGAAGAGGGGTAAGGGCAGAAAAGCTGCGCCATCGGGTCTATCCGGCATCCTCAAGCGCCTGAAGGATGGCTTCCTCGGCTGTATCGACGAGTCGTGCTGCCTTATGCTGCAGAACTTCCGGCGCTGTTCGGAACGTGAAGCCAACATCCGCACTGCTGACAAGCGGGAGATCATTGAGAGAGTCTCCCATACCGTACGTGCGGTCTGCCTGCAGGAGCGCGGCTGTTTGCTGCAGGGCATTTCCTTTGGAACACCCTGCCGCATTGATATCAACTGCAGTCCTGTTCTGCCATGCGCTGATGCTGTCGGAAAACCTTTCACCGATCTCGCGGACGAAGGATCCGGCAGCGCTGTCGCTTCCTGTCAGAAAGCTGATGCCATGGATTGCGCGCCCATAGACCTCATCGAGGCTTTGGATACGGGGCATGTTCCAGGAAGACGATCCCTCCCGGTCCAACAGGAGAAATCTCCCTTCTGCCTGTACAGCACAGGTGAAACCGCGGTCCCGGCCTGATCGTTCCAGTTCCCGGAGGGTGTCAAAGGAAACCGTCTGTTCCATCAGAGTTTTTCCGTCCCGGTCCAGGATCACAGCACCGCTGCTGCCGATAATAAAATCGGGACGAAAGATCCCCATATAGTATTCTTCCAGACCCCGGGCCGGCCGTCCCGTACAGATACCGAAGAGGTGACCGGCTTCCTGAAAGCGCTTCACCGCGTCCGCGATGCCGGGACGGATCGGGGGCGTTTCCTGCCGGAAATAAAGTGTATTGTCAAAATCGCTCGCAAACAGTTTTTTCATGTATTTCATTATAGACCAAACCGCAGGGGAAAACAAAGAAAAGCCGGAAAAATCACCTGATACCCGGAAAAACAGGAGATGGGCAGCCATTTGCCTGATCATGCTTGCGGCTGCGCTGCTGCTCAGGATCCTTTCCAGGGCACTCCCCGGGTTTGCGGACCGGTATTCGGACCTTGTCAATCCTTTTATGGTCGGCTCGCTTGGAAGAGTATCCGGGATGCTGCCGTTTTCGCTTTTCGAACTTCTTCTGTGCCTGCTTGGCATCATGGTCTTACGGGCGGCATATCACCTTGCTGCGGATCTGTGCTTCCGAAACCGGGAAGCGCCGTGCAGACGAAGATATCTCGCGGATATCCGTTTTCTTACATTGCTTGCCGCCGCGCTCATCCTTTTATTCGAGATCAACGAAGATGTTTATTTTTCCCGAACGCGTTTTGCTGCGCGTTACGGTCTCGAGCGTTCCTTTTATACCAATGAGGAATTGGAGGAAGTCTGTTCTTACCTGATCGGTGAGATCAACGAAACAGCGCCGTTTGTCGACAGGGATGAAAAGGGGATCATGCAGGTTTCGGAAGGTCTTACGGGACGGATGCGGGCAGCTATGCAGGCTCTCGGGGAAGAGTATCCGGAGCTTTCCGGATGGTATCCGCACCCGAAACCCGTGTTCTTCTCGACCCTGCTCAGCCGCTGCGATATCACCGGTGTCTACAGCATGTTCACGATCGAGGCGAATTTCAACAGGGACATCCCTCCGTATAATCTTCCCTTTACAATGGGACATGAACTGTCGCATCTCAAGGGCTTTGAGTCGGAAAAGGAAGCCAATTTCCTGGGCTATCTGAGCTGTATCCGCGGGCAGGCGCCGGATCTGCATTACAGCGGTGCCATGCTTGGCTGGGTCTACTGCGGGAACGAAATGAAAAAACGCGATCCCGGGATCTGGAGGCAGCTGGCAGCCCGGATCTGCCCGGAAGCGGACAGGGATCTGCAGGATAATAACCGTTACTGGGACGGTTATAAGGGACGCGCATCAGAAACGATGCACGATATCAACGATACTTACCTGAAAGCGGAAGGTCTGGAGGAGGGATATGCTTCCTATGACCTTGTCACGGATATGATCGTCGCGTATTACTTCTCAGACCGAAACACGGGTTGAAATGCGGACGGATGTGGTATAAAATCAGGACATGAAATATTACTTCATCGTGAATCCCAACGCAGGCAACGGACGCGGCCTGAAAAAGTGGAATCGGGTCAGGGCTTTTCTGGAAAGAAACGGCCTTGATTATGATATCTTTTTTACGACTGCTGCCGGTGATGCGGCAAGGCGCGCCCGCGAACTGTCCGAAGCATGCACGGAGCCGATGGATATAATCACCATAGGCGGGGATGGTACGGTCAATGAGGTCCTGAACGGGCTGCGGCTGCTGGCTCCGGTCACTTTGGGATATATTCCTTCCGGGACCGGCAACGACCTGGCGCGAAGCATGCATATCAGCGGCAATCCCGTCCGCGTGATCCGGAATTTTTCACGCATTCACCGGGTGGAATCGCTGGACTACGGTGTTCTGACCTGTGGGGACGGGGAAACGGTGCGGCGTTTTATCAACAGTTCCGGTGTGGGCTACGACGCGGCTGTATGCAGCGGGCTGGTCAAACGGAGACAGAACAGCA
This sequence comes from Lachnospiraceae bacterium, assembly GCA_017446045.1. GTDB lineage: Bacteria > Bacillota > Clostridia > Lachnospirales > Lachnospiraceae > Avilachnospira. The sequence goes on from JAFSRP010000002.1 coordinate 15,629, forward strand.
GGTTCCCGTTCCACCCTTTGGGAAAGTTTGGCTATATACTGGAGGGAATCCGGCAATTCATGCTGTCACGGCCTTCCAGAGGCTATATCATACTGGATGGCGAGCGGAGGGTCGAGTTCAACAACATCCTTTTCGTTTCATCCCATATCCATCCGTTTGAGGGCGGTGGTTTTCGTTTCGCTACCTATGCGGATCCGAAGGACGGTATGCTTGAGATCTGTGTGATCAGCGGGAGGAACAAGCTGGCCCTGATCCCGGTCCTTTGCAGCGGACGCTGGAAAGGGCTCAAAAGCAGGCGCGGCGTAAGGCTTTTCCAGTGCAGGGAGGCCCATATCCATCTGGATCACGCTCTTCCGGTCCATACGGATGGCGAGGTGATCCGCAGCCAGACAGAAATGGATGTGCGCTGTGTGCAGCAGCAGCTGAAAGTACTGCGGTAAGGAAAGGACAGAAGATGATCCGTATCGGACACGGATATGATGTACATAAACTGACTGAGGGAAGGAAACTGATCCTGGGCGGCATGGAGATCCCTTTTGAAAAAGGACTGGATGGCCATTCTGACGCGGATGTGCTTTTGCATGCCATCATGGATGCGCTTCTTGGGGCTGCGGCGGAAGGTGATATCGGTCTGCATTTTCCGGATACGGATGACCGGTATCTCGGCGCGGACAGCACCGTACTCCTTGCGGAGGTCGGGAAGATACTGGAGGAAAAGGGATACAGGATCGAAAACATCGACAGCACCGTCCTTTGTCAGAGACCAAAGCTGCGCCCTTATATTCCGGGCATGCGATGTCGGGTCGCGGGGATCCTCGGCCTGGAAGAGGATCAGGTGAGCATCAAGGCGACGACAGAAGAAGGGCTCGGATTTACCGGAGACGGTTCCGGGATCGCGGCACATGCCGTTGTCCTGATCAGCAGGAATGAGCCGTAATGCGGTTTTATCGATCAGATCATTAAGAGGAAGGAAAGACCTATGAAGATATTTGACACACTGCAGAGAAGAAAAGTTGAATTCGTACCCATCGAGGAAGGCAAGCTGACCATGTATGTCTGCGGCCCGACCGTATACAATCTGATCCACATCGGCAATGCGCGTCCGATGATCGTTTTTGATACGTTCCGCCGTTACATGGAGTACAAAGGCTATGACGTGAACTATGTATCCAACTTCACGGATGTCGATGATAAGATCATCAAGGCTGCCAATGAAGAAGGCGTCAGCTCCGAAGTGATCTCCGAGCGTTATATCGCTGAGTGCAAAAAGGATATGAGCGACCTCAACGTCAAGCCCGCGACGACACATCCCCAGGCAACGAAGGAGATCGACGGCATGATCCGTATGATCCAGACACTGATCGACAAGGGACATGCCTATGTCGCTGAGGATGGCACGGTCTACTTTGCGGTGGAGACCGACCCGGGCTACGGCAAGCTGAGCCACAAGGATATGAATGCCATGATGTCCGGACTTCGTGACCTGCAGGTCAGCGGTGAGGAGCAGAAGCGCAATGCCAATGATTTTGTGCTTTGGAAGCCCAAGAAGGAAGGCGAGCCGTACTGGAAGTCACCGTGGTGTGACGGACGTCCCGGCTGGCATATCGAGTGTTCTGTCATGAGCCAGAAATACCTGGGTGATACCATTGACATCCATGCCGGCGGTGAGGATCTGATCTTCCCGCATCACGAGAATGAGATCGCCCAGTCGGAGTGCGCGACCGGCAAGGACTTCTGCCATTATTGGATGCATAACGGTTTCCTGAAGATCGACGGGGAAAAGATGTCGAAGTCCCTTGGCAACTTCTTCACTGTACGTGATATCACCGCGCAGTATGACCCGATGGTAGTGCGTCTGTTCATGTTGAGCGCGCAGTATCGTACTCCCCTTAATTTCTCCCGTGAGCTGATGGAACAGAACAAGGCTTCCTATGAGCGCATCCTGAACTGCACCGACAAGCTGAAGGATCTCCTGAAAACGGCATCCGGTGACGAACTGAGTGCGGAGGAGCAGGAACAGAAGGCAAAGGTCGAAGAGTTTATCCGTGAGTTTGAAACAGCCATGGAAGATGATAACAACACAGCCAATGCCGAAACAGCAGTATTCGAGATCGTGCGTCTCGCCAATTCCACTGCGGGTGAAGGGTCATCCAAGGCCTATCTGGAGTATGTTCTCGGCGTCATCCGTACGCTCTGCGACGGCGTGCTCGGCGTGATCACCGACAGAAAGGCGGAAGGACTGGACGCGGAGATCGAGGATCTTATTAATCAGCGTCAGGCAGCCCGCAAGGCAAGAGATTTCAAGACGGCAGACGCGATCCGCGATCAGCTGAATGCCATGGGCATCATCCTGGAGGACACCAAGGACGGCGTGAAGTGGAAGAGGGCCTGATGACAGGAAACATAAGCATGACCTCCCATACGGAAGAAAGCGACAGATCGATAAAAGAGCCGGCATTGTCCGGCTCTTTGGAGATGTTAAGAATCCTTTCCTCAAAGGGGAACTCCGGGAAAGGCATCGATTCCGACGCTGCGGACCCGGCTGATCCGTTTCTTCTCAACGGGGCATCGCTGGCTTATATCGGGGATGCTGTCTACGAGCTCATGGTGCGGAGCTATATGCTGGATCACGGTTCACATATGGCTGACAAGCTTCACCGCAGGACTGTCGAGCTGGTCAATGCGGGGGCGCAGTCTGATATGGTGCGCGCGCTGCTGCCCGAGCTCACGGAGACGGAAACAGCCATCTTCAAGCGAGGCCGGAATGCCAGCACCATGACAGCCGCTAAGCATCAGAGCGTGACCGATTATCGCCGTGCCACAGGACTGGAAGCCCTTTTCGGCTACCTTTACCTAAACGGAGAGTATGAGAGGCTTCTTGAGCTGTTCCTCCATGGCGCCGGGATGCTCCGGATCTGACCGTATCTAAGGGAAATAATAAACTGCATTCTGTACGTCCGGTTTTGTCCCGTGAATGTACAGAATGCAGTTTTTAATATGCTTACAGCAGGATCGTGTGTTACCGGCTCTCGGGGCCGCGTTTTGCAACGACAGCGGAATGTGCCTTCAGGCGGGCAACAGTGTTGCGCCAATGCAGGACATCCTTGGGCGTATTGAACCGATCGTGGCTCTTTTTATCGGCAGATGCTTCCACGATATCGCCGGATCTGGTGAGTGCCCAGCGGGTCATCATGGGACCGAGCAGCTCATAGACAAAGACACCGAACAGGACGATGTTACGGATCAGCGGACCGTCTCCGGGCATGGCTACGGCAGTGGCGCTCATACCCAGAGCTACACCTGCCTGCGGAAAGAGGGTGATACCCAGATATTTCTTAACGACCGGGTCACACTTCATAAGGATCGAACCGATCCCGGCGCCGGAGAACTTACCGACACAGCGGAAGACGATATAGATGAGGCCTATGCAGACAACTGCACCGCTTTTAAAGACGCCGAGTTCAAGCTCCGCCCCGCTCAGGATGAAGAACAGCGCAAAAAGGGGCGCCGTCCATCCGTTGGATCGTTCCATGATGTCGCCGGAGCGCGGGCACAGGTTGCAGAAAATGGTACCCACCATCATGCACACGAGGAGCGAGGAAAAGGACAGTGTTACAGGGCCGAGCGGGATCCGGAGACTGGACAGCGCAACGGAAAGCAGCACGAAAATGATCGTCAGGTTCAGACGGTTGGTGTTGGAATAGAAAAGGGTCTCGACCTTAGCAAACAGGGCGCCCAGTAAGGCGCCGAACACCAGGGAAGCTGCGATCTGCAGCAAGGGCTCAACGATGATGGAGATGAGATCAACATCGCCGCTTTTAAGCGCCTGGGCGATCCCGAAAGAAACCGCGAAAATGATCAGGCCGATGGCGTCGTCAAGTGCGACGATCGGGAGCAGGAGCTCGGTGACTTTTCCGTGTGCCTTGTACTGTCGGACGACCATCAGCGTGGCAGCAGGTGCCGTGGCGGCAGCGATCGCGCCAAGCGTGATGGCAGCGGGCAGTGTGATGACATCGTCACCGAATATGAAGTGAAGCGATATCAGCACGATATCTACTACGATAGTGGCACAGGTCGCCTCAAAAATACCGATGACCACAGCCTGACGGCCTGTCGCGCGGAGCTGGGAGAGGCGGAATTCGTTACCGATGGAAAAAGCAATAAAGCCGAGGGCGGCAGAAGTAATGACGCCCATTGCATTGACCTCTTCCATACTATGGAAACCGATGCCGCTGAGACCCAGACGGCCGATGCCGTAAGGGCCGATGGCAAGTCCTGCCAAAAGGAAGGCTGTGACGTCCGGAAAATTCAGATGCAGCACCTTCAGCAGACGGGTCATCATCAGTCCCGCGAACAGTGCGATGGAAACATTGATCAGATATACCATGAGGATACCTTCGACTTTCTGTCATTCAAATACGGGCATACCGTCGCGCGGAGCATGACTGCAGCGGATACCTGTCCCATTCCGACAAGATGATTATAGTTATGAAAGCAGAGAAAACAAGCCATGTTTGTAAAAAAACGCATGCAGTCCGTGAGGTGATCTCAATGTTTCCGGGCCTTCTTTTGCCGGGAAAGCAGCCGAAGCCCTCCGGTTCATGGAGAAACAATCAAATGTGCATATCATTGCCGTCAACAACAATATATAGGTTGTAACCCATACAACTTTACAGATGTATTTTCTTGACAAGGCGCAGTGCTTTTTATATAATTGACCACAAAGTTTTTAGTTAGGAGGATTCTCATTATGAAAAAGATACTTTCTGCAGTGATCGCTGCTGCGATGGTCCTTTCCCTTGCAGCCTGCGGTTCTTCCGGATCGACTACCGCGACTACCGCCGCTGCGGCTGCTCCCGCGGCTGAGGCACCTGCATCTCTCGGCAAGATGACGATGGGTACCGGCGGCACGGCAGGCACCTACTATGCATTCGGCGGCGTCCTTGGCCAGTATATGAAGAACAAGGGCGGCGTGGATGTCACGGTCGTTTCCACGGACGGTTCCAAGGCCAATATCCAGGGCATCGATGCCGGCGACTATCAGCTGGGTACCGTGCAGTCCGACGTTATGGCATACGCATGGGAGGGCAGCAAGTCCTTCGCGGATGACGGCGCCATCGACACCTTCCGTGTCATCGGCGGCCTCTATGCTGAGACTGTACAGCTCGTGACCATGGATCCGAACATCAAGTCCGTAGCAGACCTTGCGGGCAAGGCTGTTTCCATCGGTGCTCCGGGTTCCGGCGTTTACTTCAATGCGATCGACGTTCTGACGGCAGCCGGCCTCAGTGAAGATACCATCAAGCCGCAGTACCTCAGCTTTGCGGATTCCGCCGAAGGTCTGAAGGATGGTAAGATCGACGCGGCGTTCATCGTAGCGGGCGCCCCGACACCGGCGATCACCGAGCTGACCACGACCAATGATGCTTATCTGGTACCGATCGACGGCGAGATCGGCGAGAAGGTCCTGGCGAGCTGCCCGTATTACACTGCACTGGCGATCCCGGCAGGTACCTATAAGGGCCAGGAAGAGGATGTGACCACCGTCACCGTCAAGGCGACCATGATCATCTCCGCTGACGCTACCGAGGATCAGGCATATGCCGTGACCGCAGCGATCTTTGACAACATCGACGACATTACCGCAGAGCATGCAAAGGGTGCCGAGCTCTCCATCGAGAACGCGACTTCCGGTATGACCGCTCCGTTCCATGCAGGTGCTGCGAAGTACTTCAAGGAGAAGGGCGTAGACGTCGAGACCAAATAATCGGTTTTTCAGAGGAGCGTCCGGGGTCATTTCCCAGGCGCTCTTTTCTTAAATGACCCGAAAAGGGGAAATCGCATGAGTATTCCGAATAAAGATTTGAACGATCCGAAGCTCAACACGGCAGCGGCAGTGGAAACTGCCGCTGCTTCGGCAAATGAAGATATGCAGGCGCGCGTGGATGACGTCATGAAGAAATTTGACAGAGAGTCCAACGTGCGTCTCTGGGAAGGTGTGCCCAAAATGGTCGTGAACGGCCTCCTGGTAGCGTTTTCCCTGTTCTGTATCTATGTGACGCTGTGGGGTACATTCCTCGAGGAGGTACGCCTTACCTCATTCATGGCATGCATCGTGTTTTTGGGCTATCTGATCTTCCCGGCGAAGAAGGGTGTGCAGAAGATCAACTACATTCCCTGGTATGATCTGATCCTGATGGTGCTCGGTACCGGTGCCTTTCTGTATTTTATGTGCAACGCTGTAACGATCATACAGCAGGGCAGCAAATTCTCTGATATGCAGATCGCGATCGGTGTGGTGGGTATTATTTCCCTGGCAGAGGTCTGCCGACGCTCTGTCGGTCTGCCGATCCTGATCGTGGCTACCGCATTTATCATTTATGCGCTGACGACCGGTCTGTCCAATCCTACGTTTGTCAAACGGCTGAACTATGCCGTTCGTCTGCTCTTTTATTCAAAGGAAGGCATCCTGTCGACACCCGTCAATACCTGTTCAAAGTTTATAGTAATATTCATCATTTTCGGTGCTTTTCTTGAGCGGACGGGCATTTCGGATTTCTTTATTGATTTTGCAAATGCTCTCGTCGGAAGCTTTGCGGGCGGGCCCGCAAAGGTAGCGGTCGTGTCCTCCGCGCTGCTTGGTATGGTATCGGGCTCCTCGGTGGCCAATACGGTCGGCTCCGGCTCTGTAACGATCCCGCTGATGAAAAAGACAGGTTACCGGGGCGAGTTTGCGGGTGCCGTGGAAGCAGCCGCATCCACCGGAGGACAGATCATGCCGCCGATCATGGGAGCCGCTGCGTTTCTGATGGCGGATATCGTAGGTACGCCCTACAGCAATATTATCGTACGCGCGATCATTCCTGCTGTCCTGTACTTTACCGGCATCTTCATCGCGGTCCATCTGGAGGCAAAAAAGAATGACCTGAAGGGCATTCCGAGGGACCAGCTCCCCAAGATGCATATCCTGATCCGTAATATTTACCTGCTGCTCCCCATCGTGGTCCTTGTCTGGCTGGTCAGCACGAATCTTCGTACGATCCAGTCATCAGCTGCTATTGCCATCGTCCTCGCGATCGCGGTCAGCATGTTCAATAAGCAGCACCGCATGACACCGAAACTGATCCTGGAAGCATTAGCGGCAGGTGCAAGAGGCTCCATCAGTGTGGCGGCCGCCTGCGGAATTGCGGGTATCATTGCGGGTGTCATCACTATGACAGGTCTGGCCAATGTCCTGATCAACGGTATCGTTGCCCTGGCAGGAAGCCGCGTGCTTATCGCGCTCGTGCTGACCATGCTGTGCTGTATCGTCCTTGGAATGGGTGTTCCGACGACAGCAAATTACTGCATCATGGCAGCGACATGCGCTCCGATCCTTGTGCGAATGGGTGTACCGACCATCGCGGCGCATTTCTTCGTATTTTACTTCGGAATCGTTGCGGACATCACACCGCCCGTAGCCCTGGCAGCGTATGCAGGCGCAGCAATTGCGCAGGCAAACCCGATGCGGACGGCATTGAATGCTACAAAACTTGCGATCGCGGCATTCATCGTTCCCTACATCCTGGCACTCAATCCGGTAATGGTCCTGGTGGATGTGAGCGGTCCCCTGCAGATCGCGGGCATCGTTCTGACTTCCCTGATCGGTATTTTCGGCGTATCTTCCGGTCTTGCGGGATACCTGCTTGACTTTATGAACTGGCCGCAGCGCATCCTCGCGATCGTCGGCGGCCTGATGCTGATCGACCCGTCCGGCACGACGGACATCATTGGCATCATAATGGTAGCATTGGTATTTATGTGGCAGCTGGCAATCCGTAAAAAAGCGGCGGCGAAAGCCTGACGTTTCTGTCGGCATTCTGTCGGCTGACGTGGCGCAAAGCACGGATCATCGTACTTCAATATGATCTCTCTGAAGTCCGGGGCGGGTCCATATAGTTTTGAGATCCAAATAATGAAAGCCTGCGTTTGGCATCCATGATCGATATGATATGGCGGATGTCAAAACGCAGGCATTTTATGTTCAACGATAATGTTTGTTTTGTACTTTTCCTCTGCGGAAAATGCTGTAATGAAAGCAAAATACCGATTCCGGTCAGACCGGTTCAGGACTGGGAGGAGAAAAAGTCACTAAGCGCTGCAGAACCGATGATCAGGACCGCACCGACCAGTCCCTGCCAGCCCATGTCCTCATGCAGAAGGAACTGAGAGAAGATCAGGGCCAGCACCGGGTCCAGATAACTGTAGAAAGCTACAGTCTGCGCCGGAAGACGATCCAGACAGGTATAGTAGATACCGTAAGTAACGCCGGTATTGAACAGACCGAGGAGAAGTACCCATCCCCATGCGGGCAAGGTCATGCGTGAAAGGGACGCGAGGTCGCCGTGGAAACAGGCGAGGGGGATCAGCACGACACCCACCGCGATCAGTTCTACCAGTGTACGGTCCATGATCGGGACATCGTCGATCGTCTTGTTCCAGATCACACAGATGGCATAAAAGAGGCCGGCAAGCAGGCCGAAGAAAACTCCCTTGAGCTCTGCGATACCGCTGAAACCGGCCTGCAGGACTCCGGAAACAAAAATCATCCCGATAAAGGAAAAAATAACGCACAGGATCTTGGGAACCGTGATGCGTTCGTGGAAGACAAAAGGAGAAGCCAGGATCAGGAAGACAGGCTCCATGTAATAACAGACAGTAGCGGTTGCCACGGAGGTGTGATTGAAGGATTCGAAAAGAAAGACCCAGTTAAAGCCCATAATGATCCCGACGAGCACGATGAGCCAGAAACGGGAGCGGATCCTGTCGACGGAAAGTTTCCGTCCGCTGATCCGGATCACCGCATAGAGTGAAGCGGCTCCGAGAAAGGCCCGGATACCGGCAAGCAGGAGAGAATCCATGGGGATATTTCTCCTCACAAGGCCGACAGTGCCGAAGATGGCCATGGTGATGGCGAGCTGTATACGTAATGAAGCAGGTGAATCTTTCATGGATCGAAGCCTCTTATATACCGGAATATGACGGTCCGGGTCCGATATGCCGCAGTGTACGGATGTCTTCCTGACAGGTATCGTATGGCTGCGGCAGTTTTATTATGATAACATAATGAAAGAGAATTGTCACCCGAAAGCAGGATTGATTTTAGCATTGTTTCAAGGTACTATAAAGAAAACAGATCCGGCACAGAGGCGTTTCCGGAGGCGTATTCCGGACAGCACGTTTCGGAAAAAACAGGAGGACAGAGTATGAAGACATTTACATATGATGAATATCTCTTAAGCAAAAAGGTCATTGCCCGCAGGCTCGGGGACTTTGTTCCGGAAGTCCTGATCACGCTCGGGTCCGGACTCGGATTTATGGCGGATGAAGTGGAAAACCCGATCTATGTGCCATATGAAGAGATCCCTAATTTCGGGACATGTACGGCGCCGGATCACAAGGGGCGGTTCGTATTCGGCACGCTTTGCGGCAAGAATGTCGCTGTTATGCAGGGACGGCTGCACTGCTACGAAGGCTATGAGGTACAGGAGGTGACCTATCCGATCCGTGTCATCCGGCTGCTGGGTACGAGCAAGCTGATCCTTACAAACGCCGCGGGCTGTGTAAACATGAACTGGAAGGTGGGAGACCTGATGCTGATCGGTGATCACATCCGCCTGTTCGGACACGGGCCTCTGCAGGGCGCGAACATTCCTGAGTTCGGTCCCCGCTTTTGTGACATGAGCTATGTTTACTCTCCAAGACTCCAGGAACTTGCGGAGAGTAAGGCGCGCAAGCTGGATATGCCGCTCAGAAAGGGCGTGTATATGTTCTTCCCCGGACCGAACTATGAGACGCCTGCGGAAGTCCGGGCTGCCCGCGTTCTCGGAGCGGATGCTGTCGGTATGAGTACGGTGCCCGAAGCAACAGTGGCAGCGCACTGCGGCATGGAAGTACTGGGTATCACCGTGCTGACCAACATGGCGGCAGGTGTACTTCCGCAGCCGCTGTCAGGCGATGAGGTGACGAAAGCAGCTGCAGAAGCCGCGGAGAAGTTCTCCGGACTGATCCGTGCCTGCCTCGCGGAAATGTAAAAATGCTTGTATTACACAAGGCGGGAGATTATAATTACGGCATGATCACTGAGAAACTTTTTTATAAAAATGTATACATGAAAGAGTTCGAGGCAGTTGTCTTGAACTCTTCTTTCGATGAAAAGAAAAAGAGCTGGCTGGTCGAACTGGACCGGACAGCTTTCTATCCCGAGGGCGGCGGACAGCCGGCGGATGAAGGGACTCTCTCGACCGGAGAGGGCATCGTGCGCCGGGTCATGGATGTGCATGAAAAGGAGGGCACGATCCTGCATTACTGCGATGGTCCGCTGGATGAAGGTATGAAAGTCCGGGGACAGCTCGACTGGGAACGCCGTTTCGATCATATGCAGCAGCACAGCGGCGAGCATATCGTCAGCGGCATGATCTGCAGCCGTTTTCACTGCGACAATGTTGGCTTCCATATGGGAAAGGATACGGTCGTCATCGATTATAACGCGGAGGTCTCCAGGGCTGCGCTCGCAGAGCTGGAGGAAGCGGCGAACCGTTATATCTGGGAGGATCACGCTCTGCAGATCCTGTGGCCGACACCGGAGGAGCTGAAGGCACTGGAGTACCGGAGCAAGAAAGAACTCACCGGGGATGTGCGCATCACTTCCTTCCCCGGTGCGGATATCTGTGCCTGCTGCGGCACCCATGTGATGACGAGCGGCCAGGTCGGACTGGTCAAATTCATCGGCTCCCAGAAATTCAGCAAGGGGACCCGTATCGAACTGCTCTGCGGAAAGCGCGCGTTTGACTTTCTCAGCATGAATTGGGAGCAGAACCATCAGGTCAGCGTTGCAATGGCGTCAAGCCTCGACAAGACAGCTGCTGTCTATCAGAAGCAGAAACAGGAACTGATCGATGCCAAGATGAAGATCTCGGAGCTGGAGGGATATTACTTTGAGCAGCTTGCAGACGAATACAGAGGTGCCGGCGACATACTGCTTATTCGTGAGCCGATGACACCCGACAACGTACGGAAGCTCTGTGTGATGATCGCGGAGCGCTGTGGCGGACGCTGTGTCCTATTTGCCGGTGAAGGACGGGATTATAAATATGCTTATCTTGACCAGCACGCCGATCCGAAGGAGGTCATGGCGAAGGTCAGGGAGATGAACGGGGCACTTTCTGGCCGGGGCGGCGGCAGGGATGGGTTTGCGCAGGGTTCCGCAGCAGCGTCGAAGAAAGAGATCGAAGTGTATTTTTCTGCTTCGGCCGCGAAGCAGTAAGTACTGTCAGGTAAAGTAAATAAAATGAATGATTTTGTAATCAGCTGCAGTTCCACGGTGGATCTTTCCAACGAATATATGGAGAAAAGAGGCATACCTTACGTTTGTTTCCATTTCGAGATGAACGGTTTAGAGTATCCGGACGATATGGGGCGCACCGTTACGCCGGAGGAACTGTTCAAAAGAATGGCAGAGGGAGCGGAAACGAAGACTTCCCAGGTAACCGCAGGCGAGTATGAACTGTTTTTTGAACCTTATCTCAAAGAGGGAAAGGACATCCTCCACATCTGCCTTTCCAGCGGAATATCGGGGACCTATAATTCAGCGCATCTGGCTGCAGAGATCCTCCGGGATCGGTATCCGGAAAGAAAGCTCTGCATCGTCGATTCCCTGGGCGCCTCCAGCGGCTATGGGCTGTTGGTGGACAAACTGAAGGATATGCAGGAAGCAGGGGCCGATATCGATGCTGTCCGTGATTTCGCCGAGAGGGAAAAGCTCCGTCTGCAGCATTGGTTTTTCTCTACGGATCTGACCTATTATATTCGCGGGGGCCGTATATCCAAAACAGCGGGATTCATCGGCCAGGTCCTGAACATCTGTCCGCTTCTCAATGTCAGCAATGAGGGCAGGCTGATTCCGCGGGAAAAGATCCGCGGCAAGAAAAAAGTCATCCGGCGTATCGTAGAACAGATGGTAATGCATGCCGAGGGAGGCAGGGAATACAGCGGGAAATGTTTTATCAGCCAGTCGCTTTGCATGGAAGATGCAAAGGAAGTGGCGGACCTGATCGAAGAGACATTCCCGAAGCTGGAGGGCCCCGTACAGATCTTTCCGATCGGGACAACGATCGGCAGTCATACCGGACCGGGCACAGTCGCGGTCTTTTTCTGGGGCGACACGAGGATCGATTAATTATAGTGTTTTTTGACTTTTTTGTCAGGAGCTTATGCATATGGAGTTGAGCATCCTTCTTTTTGAAAAGATCGTATCCATGGCATTGATCATGATGATGGGATATGCTGCCCGCAAGGCACATATTGCCAGGGAAGAGCAGATCCCGCTGATCTCATCGCTGATGATGTATGTGCTGATCCCGTGCATGGTGTTCCGCTCATTCCTGATGCCGTTTACAACAGAACGTTTTCATGCCTTCCTTTTGGCTATGGCAGGCGGTTTCGCATCACAGTTTCTGTTTATCCTGGTTGCATGGGCTTTGGGCCGTTCGTCATTCCATGCGGACAGCACGGAGCAGGCCTGTTTGGCCTATACCAACTGCGGCAACCTGCTGATCCCCCTGATCAACAGCCTTCTGGGACCGGAGTACGTGTTTTATTCGGTTCCTTTTCTGGCAGCCAATACGATCTTCGCCTGGCTGCACATCCCGATGCTGATCTCCGGACAGTTTCGGCCGGAATGGAGGAAGATCCTGCTGAATCCGGCGATCCTTTCGGTCTTTGCGGGCATCCTGTTCTTCTGTCTCAGGATCCCGCTTCCGGGAATTTTATCTGATACCATCGCCAGCGTATCGAGCTCCATCGGTGTTTTTTCCATGCTGCTGACCGGCATGCTGATGGCCGGGATCGATTTAAGAAGCGTCTTCATGAATGTCCGATACCTGATCGTGTCGCTGATGCGTCTGATCCTGTTCCCGCTGATCCTGATCCTGATCATCCGCATCACCGGGCTGTCATTCCGTTCGGATATGTTCCGTGAAGTGCTGATGGTAGTCGTCATGGGAGGCGCGGCGCCCACAGCTACCGTTGTGTTGGTAATGTCGAACCTGTTTGGCGGCAAGGCAGAGCTGGCTTCGGCGATCAGTGCCATGACCACGTTGATGTGTATTGTCACACTGCCGTTAATGGTGCTGGTGTACCAGGTAGTGTGCTGAGATGAGAATAAACCGCCCGGATGGCGCAGTTTCCGGACCCCGGACATCGGGCGGCGCGTATAGATCCTGAACAAGAACCAGACAGAGAATGAGGAGACCTGGAATCATGAAGAATCACAAAGAGATGGGCAAACCGATCAGTTTATCATATCGTGCGCTCGTGACAGCGCTGGCTGCGGCAGGCTGCATTGCGGTCTTTGCGGCAGGATGCAGCGGGTCGCAAAAGAGCGGGCAGAGCACGGCACAGGAAACGCTGCAGGGAGATCCCGCTGCCGCAAAAGCCGCGGAAAATGCGATCAGCGATCTCCTGAATGAAAGCAAGGCGGAAAAAGAAGCGGAGAATAAAGCGGAAGAGCCGCTGAGTGAAAGTACAGCAGAAACAACGGCGCAGGATGCTTCCGAAGCTGCGCAGGAATCCGAAAGCAAAGAAGCGGGCAAGGACAGTAGTGCAGATGAAAGCGCTGCATCCGCCGGACCTGTACAGAAATCTTATGGCAGCTCTTTGACCAAAGGAGAAGTGTTTGCGGCCATGGCAGACTGGCAGTTTGAGTTTACGAGCGGCGCCGGCGCGTGGCAGACCTATCTGACAGTAGAGCCTGACGGTAGCTTTTCCGGTCAGTATACCGATGCCAACCTCGGTGAGACCGGCGAGGGATACGAAGAGAGCGGCACCACCTATGTGTGTGAGTTTTCGGGACGGTTTACCGATGCCGTGGAGACTGCGCCCTATATCTATGAACTGCGGTACGACGACCCGGAGCTTGCGAAGCAACCCGGAACGGAAGTGATCTCGGAGGGACTCCGCTTGGTCTATACAGAACCGTACGGATTGCAGGGAACTGACCATGTGACGGTCTATCTCCCCGGTGCCCCGCTTAAAGATCTGGCGGAAGATTATATCGATTGGATCGCGCCTATGCATTTCGGCTGTTATGTAGGCGATACGTATTATACGGATCTCCCGGAGGACCTTCCTTTCTGCGGTATCTATAATGAAGAGGAAAACAACGGCTTTTTCTCTGCGGGGAGGACGGAACGGAATCCCCTGTATCTTGTGAACCGCTCGGTGTGGCCGGATCTGGTCTCCCAAAAAGCGGAACTGGCCGAAGACGGCACCTATCGGTATGAGGATATGGATGCCTATGGAATGCATGAGGTCATCGATCTCTGCTTCCGAGCAGAAAAAGGCTCGGACGGGAAGGAGTTCCCGGCTATGAACCTGTACCCGAAGAGCTTTGTGCTCCGCTGCCTGGAAGCCATCGGCGTTACCCCGGCGGATGAAGATACGCTGTATTACTTTACGATGGACGATGCCGAATGGTACGCGCCGATCCTCTATATCAACGGAAAAGAAGGGATCTATGCTTTCTGGACCACGGGCTCGGGCGAGGATACCCGTTCCTGGTCAGCAAGGATGACGCAGATCGGAGAGTATGTCTATGTCTATGCGCTGGGCCTGAGCCAGTATGAGGAGCTGTTTGCCGGCGAGGCGGCACATTTCTTCCATACTTCTCTGACCTTCTCCGGAAGACCGGAGCTCCTGTCATCCGCGCCCGCGAAGAGGGCGGAGGATATTGCTGCCGCATCGGAAAGCGCGGATGCGGGACAAAGTGAAGAAGCTCCGTCATTTGGAGCGTCTGCGGAGCTTCACAGCATCTTTGCCGACGTTAAGCCGGCAGGAAAGGATGCGGTGACAGTAAGGGAGCTTGTCTTTGTCGGATACGGAGCGGAGGACCTGATCGAAGAATACGGACTGGATCCGGAGGAGATGACTGACGATTATGCCATCGTGGAAAAACACGGCGCAGAGGAAAGGACACTGTCTGTCAGCAGGAATAGCCCGATCTATATCCAGTATCCCCCGGAAGGGACGTTCCGATCTATGATCAAACTGGCGGAGCTTTCGGATTACTGCGCGCGTTTTCATGATGACCATGTGGCTATGACCCTGATCCTTGATGAAAATGATCAGGTACTCTTCATGTATCAGAACTACACCCCGTAACGATGAATACAACACGTAAATCAGAGCTGATGGTGATCCTGGCGGGGATCTGTTGGGGCATCATCAGCATTTTTATCCTGCCGCTGGCAGCGGCGGGGCTGAGCTCCATGCAGATCACGGCTGTCCGTCTTACGACAGCGGCCCTGATCATGACGCCCCTCATGTTGTGGAAGGCGCCGGATAAGATGAGGATAAGGGTGCGAGACCTGTGGATGTTCGTACTGACAGGCACGGTCTTTACGGTCGGTTATGCGGCTCTGTATATCTATGCCAACGTACACGGAGAGACGTCTGTGGCGATCGTTCTGCTGTATACGTCGCCCGTCTGGGTAGTCCTTCTTTCTGTCCCGATGTTTGGTGAACGCATCACCACCGTCAAAATGATCTCCATCATACTGACCGTCGCCGGATGTGTGCTGGTGTCCGGTATCCTGCAGGGGA
The DNA here is from genome assembly GCA_017446045.1 of Lachnospiraceae bacterium. GTDB lineage: Bacteria > Bacillota > Clostridia > Lachnospirales > Lachnospiraceae > Avilachnospira. Next base: position 31,268 of record JAFSRP010000002.1, read on the forward strand.
TCAGCGCGATCTCTCCTGTCGTCGTACTTGCCGGTCTGGCTTCCGGAATGAGCTATGGACTGTACACCGTGTTCGCAAGGATCGCGATGCGGCATTATGACAGCCTTACGGTGACCGTGTATACATTGCTTTTTGCCATGATCGGGATCCTGCCGCTGGGGGATCTCAGGGGCGTGCTCAGTCTCATTCCCGCACACCCGGAGATCATATTCTGGGGTCTGGGGATCGGCATCGTCTGCATGATCGCGCCTGTGTTCCTTTTCAACGCCGGGCTTGCGCATATCGAGACCGGCAAAGCAGCGATCCTCGTAGCGCTGGAACCGGTGGTCGGTGTGATCATCGGGATGCTTCTGTGGCATGAGTCTCACAGCGCGATGAAGATGGCCGGGATCGTACTGGTCATCCTTGCGATCATCCTGATAAACCGCGATTCTTGACACAGTGGCAACTATCATATAAAATTGAGCACAGAATTGTTTTTGAGGAGTGTGATTTTCCCATATGGATGATGGCAGTCGAATATCATGGCTTATCGTAGTTTTTCTCTTATTCGGAGCTATGTATTTTGCTGTTGCCGAGACCGCATTTGCTTCGGTATCAAGGACAAGGCTGAAGACGTATGCGGATAAGGGTGACCCGCGGGCCGCTAAGGCTTTATTTGTGACCGATAATATGGACCGTGCGATCACAACGATCCTGATCGGAACCAATGTGGTCCACCTGGCGGCAGCTTCTGTCGTCACAGTCAATGTGACCCGGATCTGGGGTCTGTCTGCGGTCACGGTCTCCACACTTATTACAACACTGGCAGTATTTTTCTTTGGGGAGATGCTGCCGAAAAGTATTGCGCGCAAATACAGCGAGCGGCTTTCCTTATCGACGGCCGGATCGCTGTGTTTTTTCATGTTTATCCTCCGTCCTGTGGCTGCGCTGCTTACTTTGATCGGCAACGGGGCGGCTGCGCTGACAAAGGGTGATTCCGAGGCGTCGGTGACAGAAAATGAGATCTATGACATCATTGAGGATATGACGGAGGAAGGTTCTCTCAATGAGGAACAGAAGGACCTGATCTCGTCTGCGCTCAGCTTCGGTGATGTCACGGTGGAGAGCATCCTTACGAGCCGTGTCGACGTCGCTGCTATCGATGTCAGTATGTCTGAAAAAGAGATCCTGGATTTTATCAAAGAGCAGAATCACAGTCGTATTCCCGTCTATGAGAAGACCATAGACAACATTATCGGCATTCTTCAGATCCGGAAATATATCAAGGACTATATCCGTAACGATGAACCGCTGGATATCCGCGGGCTCCTGGATGAGCCGTATTTTGTCCATCAGTCTACCAAGATCGATGATCTGCTGCAGATCATGTCCACCCGCAAACTGAACATGGCTGTGGTGACGGACAATTACGGAGGAACACTGGGCATCGTTACCGTAGAGGATATCCTGGAAGAGCTCGTGGGCGAGATCTGGGATGAAGATGACCGTGTCGTAAAGAATATCGTCCCGCTTAAGGACGGGGCATGGAGCGTCAATGCCGAGGAACATGTGATCGATGTCCTGGATGAACTGGATGTACGGTATGACGAAGAGGAAGAAGACAGGATCCTGAATAAACTGATGAGTGAACTGGCTTTTGAGAATTTCCCCGGCATACCGAAGGAAGGAGACAGTTTCCAATACCTCGGCCTGCTGATCACGATCCTCTCGATGAAGCGCAGCCGAATCTACCGGCTTCGTGTGGAAAAACTGCCGGAGGATGCTGCGGCAGAGGAAGGAGGCGCCGAATGAGTCTTTATATCATCGGTATTCTGGCCTGCCTTCTCGGTTCGGCATTTTTCTCCGCATCGGAGATGTCCTATTCCTCGTGCAACCGGATCCGTCTGGAGCATATGGCGGAAAACGGCAGTACGACCGCCGCTGTTGCGGTCAGGATACTGGAGCACTTTGACGATGCGCTTTCGGCGATCCTTGTCGGCAACAATCTCGTGAACATCGCATCCTCTTCCTTAAGCTCCGTGGTGGCGATCCTCGCGTTCGGCCCGCGGTCAGCCTGGATCGCGACTGTGATCATTACCCTCGCGGTGATCATATTCGGGGAGACGATCCCAAAGATCACGGCACAGAAAAACGCGACCCGTTTTGCGGATGAATTCGCGTTGCCGGTCCATGCGCTGATGATCCTGTTCACACCGGTCACACGTCTGGTGGTGGGCATCGTGGATCTGCTGACCAGGGGACTGAAGGGCGATCAGTCTTCGGATTCCGATACGGCTGTTGAAGAACTGCATTCTATTATCGAGACGGCAGAAGATGAAGACGTACTTGATGAGGACGAAGTAGAGCTGATCAGTGCAGCCATCGATTTTTCCGAGATCACGGCGCAGGAGGTCATGACCGCAAGGGTGGATCTGCTGGCGATCGACGTCGATGACAGCTGGCAGGAGATCATGGAGATCATTGAAGAGTCTCCTTATTCCCGCATCCCGGTATACGAGGACAGTATCGACAACATTATCGGTATTCTGTCCATGAACCATCTTCTGAAAACACTGATCGACCATGAGATCGTCGATATCCGCAAGCTTCTGCTGCCTGCCATGTATGTGTACAAGACAATGAAGCTGCCCGCGATCCTTTCCGGTTTCCGCAGCGCGAGACAGCATCTGGCGATCGTAACGGACGAATATGGCGGCACGCTCGGTGTCGTCAGCATGGAAGATGTGATGGAAGCGCTGGTCGGCGATATTTGGGATGAAACGGATACGGTGGAGACCGATGTGGTCGAAAAGGCGGACGGCGTCTATGAGATCGACGGCGACACTGTGACGGGCGATCTGGTGGAACTGATGGGATGGGACGAAGACGAATTTGATTTCATCAGTGATACCGTGGGCGGCTGGTGCATAGAAATGCTGGACGGATTCCCGGAACAGGGGGATTCCTTTGAGTATATGGGGTCAGAGGTGTGCGTCCTGGAAGTGGATGAACGCCGTGTGACCAGGGTCCAGATCCGGCGGTCTTCTTCGGAAGATGAAAACAGATCATAAAGAGAAGGGGGCAATATCATGAAATATCAGGTGATCACCATCAGCAGGGATTACGCGGCATATGGAAGGACGATCGCGAAAGCCCTTTCCGAAGCCTTGGAGCTGGAGTGGTATGACAAGGACTTTGTAAAAAAGACCGCCGAAGAAAGCGGTTTTGAGACCGAAATGATCCAGGAGGAGGGCGAAGACCTGAGCCAGGGAGATAAATGGCTGGACAGCATCATGAGTAAGGTGCACAGCGGATATAACTCCAGCCATGATGACATTTTCCGGGCCCAGAGCCGTGTCATCCTGAAGCTCGCCGCGGAGCCGTGCATTATTGTCGGACGCTGCGCAAACCGTGTATTGCGGATGGCGGAGATCCCGTCTTTCGATATCTATCTTTATGCGTCAAAGGAAGACCGGAGAAAACGTGCCGCGGAACTGCTGGCAGATGAGGGCCGGATACTGGATCCGGTAAAAGACGTGGCTGAATTGGATAAATATATCACAAAAAGAGACGATCTGCGGAGGACTTATTATAAAAAGTACACCGGATCGGATATGAGCAATGCCCGAAATTACAATATCTGTCTGGATGTCGGCGCGCTGGGCGTGGACCGCTGTGTGAATATCCTGCTGGAGATCCTCCGGGGATAAGCCCGGCTGATCCCGGTGGAAAACGGCAGTGGGAGAGCACTGTCACTCAGCTGTTCAGATCGAGATGGACCCGGTTTTCCTGTTTGGAAAGCGAGAAGTGGCAGATGCTGCCCGGGAGCAGATGCCGCGCGTAGCAAAGAGGCTGCCCGTCCTGCAGAAACAGGAATGACCGCACTTCAAACATGGGGTCTCCTGCACGCATATTCAGGAGTTTCGCCTCCTGCTCGCCCGCAAGCGTGACATACAGGATATAGTTCTTGACCCAGATATCGGATGCGTCAAAGGCGGTCCCTTCTAATACTGCCTGACGCAGCGGGATATTTTCAAGATTCCTGTTGAGAAGGAAATGATATCTGTTCGCCGGAAAATAGACTTTCTCCAATTTACTGGGAACAGACGCGGCGTAGCTGAGCCGTTCGATATAGATGACCTGCTCTTCCTTTGCAAGCTGCAGATCACGCGCGAGCTGCTGCGTCGGAGGCATGATCTTTGATGTTACTATGTGGGTATATACCGGGATATTGCTTTGCTCGCACTGATCCTCAAAAGTGCGGAACATCTCGTGCGTTTTGTGGTCTGCCTGGTCGGTGACAAAGGAGCCCTTGCCATGATGCTTGGTGACAAGGCCTTCATCTACCAGTATCTGGATCGCGTTGCGTACTGTGATGCGGCTGACGCCGAATTTTTCACAGAATCCTGCCTCACTTGGCAACAGCTGGCCGGGCTGGTATTCCCCCGAACGGATCTTTTCCCGGACGTAATCAACGATCTGCTGGTACAATGGAGTAGCGATATTCTTATTAAGCATCATGATCTCCTCAAAATAATAAATTGTAAATATGTAATATTTACAACCTCTATATATTTACATTATAGTACAAAAGTATAAGTTATTACAAGTGAAATCAGAACCGCTTTATCATCAAAGATTTTAAATATATTATAAATAAATTTGATAACAAATGTGGCACGGAACGCCAATGAAAAAATTGGCACGTTTCGTGCCATTTTTTGTGACGAACATGTCATTGACATCTTGAAGTGATGCTGTAATAGAGATATAATTAATTCAAATTTGTGTGAGATATCGGGTGATTCCGGCAGGGGATACCGCGAAAGCGGGGTGGACCTGCCGGATACGAGAGGCAGGGATCTTTATGATCGAAGCGGTGAGTTGCGGCGGTATCGTCATATATCGGGGCAAGGTATTGCTGCTTTATAAAAACTACAAAAACAGATATGAGGGCTGGGTAATGCCCAAGGGAACGGTGGAAGACGGCGAGTCGCACGAAGAGACCGCATTGCGGGAGGTGAAGGAGGAGACCGGTGCCGATGCCGAGATCATGGAATACATCGGCAGTAATTCCTATTCATTTATGGTTCCCGAGGACAAGGTCGAAAAGGAAGTGCACTGGTACCTGATGAAGGGCAGGTCTTATTATTCGAGACCTCAGACAGAGGAGTATTTCAGGGACAGTGGATTCTATAAGTACCATGAGGCGATCCATCTGCTCAAATTCCCCAATGAGCGGGAGATGCTCGAAAAGGCATGGCCCGTATACCAGCGGCTGCGCCGTGAGGGAAGCTGGACATGACCCGGTAAGTCGGGAGCGGAGCGCGGCAAACCGTGGATCTGATGCAACAACGTGCAGACTGCTGTACAGACAGCAGCCTGCCTTTTTTGTCTTTCTGCCTGTACGGCAGCATGACTCCGAGAGGACTTGCCCGTTTGCCGCTAATGAGGTAAACTGGTTAGGATATGATGAATTATCTGAAACAAAACAGACATCTGCTGCTGCTCCTATACCTGCCGGTCTACCTGGCTGCTTTTTTTATCATTGACCGTATCCCTGCAGAGCATTATGTGATCCGCTGTTCACTGGACAGGCTGATCCCGTTCAACGAATATATGGTGATCCCGTATGCGCTGTGGTTTTTCTGGTTTCCGGGATGGGTGCTATGGTTTGCCTGGCGTTCGCTCGAGGATGATGGCGCGCGGGAAGATTTTATCAAGTTGTGTGTGGTGATGTTTACGGGGATGACCCTGTGCCTGATCACCTATGTCATATGGCCGAATGCGGTGGACCTGAGGGAACCGATCGAAGCTTCGAATCTGTGTGCGCTTGCGGTACAGGCGATCCGGGCCGCCGACACGCCTTACGGTGTCTGCCCTTCGATCCATATCTCCACCATCGTCACAGAAGCGCTGGTGATCCGGGACAGCAGACTTCCGGTGCTGACGCCGACAGTCCGGATCTACAGCTATGTTATTACTGCTCTCATCACATGGTCGACCCTCGCAATCAGGCAGCACAGTATTATCGACGTGGCAGCCGGCGCGCTGCTTGCGCTGCTCCTTTACGCAGGATACAGATCGTTAAGGTCTTTAAAAGCTAAGTAATTATGGGAAAACAGTTTATCAAGATCAGGGGTGCCTCTGAGCACAATCTGAAAAACATAGATATCGATATTCCGAGGGATCAGATGGTGGTCCTGACAGGGCTTTCCGGCAGCGGAAAGTCTTCACTGGCATTTGACACGATCTATGCCGAGGGACAGAGGAGGTATATGGAGTCGCTGAGCTCCTATGCCCGGCAGTTCCTGGGCCAGATGGAGAAGCCGAAAGTGCAGAGCATCGAGGGATTGTCGCCTGCCATCAGCATCGATCAGAAGTCCACGAATCACAATCCTCGTTCCACCGTGGGCACAGTGACGGAGATCTATGATTATCTGCGCCTTTTATACGCGCGCATCGGTATCCCGCATTGCCCGAACTGCGGCAGGGAGATCCGCAGGCAGACCGTCGATGAGATGGTGGATACGATCCTGCAGCTTCCGGAACGCACCAGGATCCAGCTTCTGGCGCCGGTAGTGCGCGGCCGGAAGGGCGAGCACGCGAAACTGCTGGAGCAGGCCCGAAGATCAGGCTATGTGCGTGTCCGCATCGACGGAAGTATATATGATCTGGGTGAGGAGATCCGGCTCGATAAGAACCTCAAGCACAACATTGAGATCGTGATCGACAGGCTCGTGGTGCGCGAAGGAATCGAACAGCGTCTGACGGATTCCGTGGAGAATGTCCTGAAGCTTGCAGACGGACTGATGATGGTGGATGTGATCGACGGGGAGACGATGATGTTTTCCCAGCATTTCGCATGCCCTGACTGCGGTGTCAGCATCGAAGAGATCGAACCGCGCTCTTTTTCCTTCAATAACCCTTATGGAGCCTGTCCGGAGTGCTTCGGACTCGGATATAAGTCGGAATTCAGCCTGGATCTCATGATGCCCGATAAGTCGCTGTCTTTGAATCAGGGGGCGATCCAGGTCATGGGGTGGCAGTCCAGTACACAGGAAGGCTCCTATTCACATGCGATGCTGGAAGCGCTCGCCAGAGAGTACCGGTTCAGCCTTGACACCCCGTTCAACGAGCTCCCGCAGCATATCCGTGATATCGTGCTGTACGGCACGGGCGGGCATAAGATCACTGTCCGCTACAAGAGCAAATACAGCGGCGGCACTTCATATGAGGTGGCGTTCGAAGGCCTGATGGAGAACACCAGGCGCCGCTACAAGGAATCGTATTCCCAGGAAATGAAGGAAGCGTACGAGGAGTATATGATCAAGAGCGTCTGTCCTCTTTGCGGAGGCCAGCGTCTCAAGAAGTCTTCGCTCGCGGTGACCGTGGACGGGGAGAATATCTATACGATGTCGTCGCACTCGGTCGGAACGCTTCGCACTCGTCTGAAAGAACTTCATCTGACCTCGTTTCAGGAACATGTCGGAGCGGAGATCCTGAAGGAGATACGGGCCAGGGTCGATTTCCTGAACAATGTCGGCCTGGATTATCTAACACTTTCCCGCGCGACCGCTACGCTCTCGGGAGGAGAAGCCCAGCGGATCCGGCTGGCTACCCAGATCGGTTCCGGCCTGGTCGGCGTGGCGTATATCCTGGATGAACCGTCCATAGGACTTCACCAGCGTGATAATGACAAGCTGCTGGCTACCCTTCGCCGGCTGCGTGATCTGGGCAATTCCGTCATCGTTGTCGAGCATGACGAGGACACGATGAAGGCAGCCGATTACATTATCGACATCGGACCCGGCGCGGGAGAGCACGGCGGAAAAGTCGTGGCAGCCGGTACTTATGAGGATATCGTCAACTGTACCTCCAGCATCACGGGTGACTATCTGTCCGGCCGCCGGAAGATCCGGGTGCCCGCGGTGAGGAGGGAAGCAAAGGGATCGATCACAGTACGGGGCGCGGCAGAAAACAATCTCCGCGGAATCGATGTGAGCTTTCCGCTCGGGGTCTTTACCTGTATAACGGGTGTATCCGGCAGCGGCAAGTCATCTCTGGTCAATGAGATCCTCTACAAGGCGCTGGCCCGGGAACTGAACCGTGCCAAGACGATTCCGGGAAAGTACACCGGGATCGACGGGACAGAGCAGCTGGATAAGGTCATCTGCATCGACCAGTCGCCGATCGGCCGTTCTCCCAGGTCCAATCCGGCCACTTATACGGGCGTGTTTGACATGATACGTGATCTTTTCGCGTCGACGCCTGACGCAAAGATGCGCGGCTACAGCAAAGGACGTTTCTCGTTCAATGTCAAGGGCGGGCGCTGCGAGGCGTGTTCCGGCGACGGCATCATCAAGATCGAGATGCATTTCCTGCCGGATGTTTACGTTCCCTGTGAAGTATGCGGCGGACGGCGCTATAACAGGGAGACCCTTGAGGTGAAATACAAGGGGAAGAGTATCTATGATGTCCTCAACATGACCGTTGAGGAGGCGCTGGAATTCTTTAAAAACGTTCCGTCGATCGAGCGCAAGATACAGACGCTCTATGACGTGGGTCTGTCGTATATCAGGCTCGGGCAGCCAAGTACGGAGCTTTCCGGCGGCGAAGCGCAGCGTATCAAGCTGGCGACAGAGCTCAGCCGGCGGAGCACAGGCAAAACGATCTACATCCTGGATGAACCGACGACGGGACTCCATTTCGCGGACGTGCATAAACTGGTGGACATACTCCTTCGTCTGCGGGAGAGCGGGAACACGGTCGTCGTGATCGAGCACAATATGGATGTGATAAAGACAGCGGACTATATCATCGATATGGGACCGGAAGGCGGCGACCGCGGCGGCACCGTCGTCGCGCAGGGTACGCCGGAGGAAATATGCCGGGTACCGGAAAGCTATACGGGGCAGTATCTCCGCCCGTATCTGGAGCAGGCTTAGACAGGAGATCCCGGATGCCCGGGAAACAATACGAAAACACGGAGGTCTACCATGCTTTTCAAGGACATTACCATCATTGACGGCTCGTTTACCGCGCAGAAACACCGGTATGTGCGTACGGAGGGAGCATACATAACGTATATCGGCACAGAGGCTCCGGAGGAGCTTCCCGGTGAAGAGATCTGTGACGGGAGGAACAAGGCGCTTGTTCCGGCCTTTTACAATGTTCACTGCCATGTGCCCATGACACTGCTGCGGGGATACGGCGAAGGCCTCCCTCTGCAGCGCTGGCTCAATGAACGAATCTTTCCCTTTGAAGCGAAACTGACGCCGCAGGATATCGTGAACGGCACCCTCCTCGGCGCTTTGGAACTGGTGGCAGCCGGAAGTGCCTCCATCAGCGATATGTATTTCTCCATCAACGAGATGGCGGAAGCACTGGACAGGGCAGGCATGAAAGCCAATATCTGTCACGGCATATCTTCCTTTGATCCGGAACAGAAGCTTGCGGATCTCCCGGGCTACCGGGATACGCTGCGGCTTGCGCGGGATGTGAAGGCCGGTGTATACGGCGGCAAAGCTGGTACGGGAGAGGGCAGCAGGATCCGGGCAGACATGGGCCTTCATGCGGAGTATACCTCTACGGAAGGTCTCGTGCGGCAGATCGCGGAGGCAGCAGCGGAAGAAAAGCTGGCCATTCATGTGCATATTTCCGAAACGGAGACCGAGCACGAAGCCTGTAGGGAACGTCATGGCGGCCGGACACCGATACGGTACATGGCTGACTGCGGGATCCTGGATGTGCCCATGCAGGCGGCGCACTGCGTATGGCTGACCGATGAGGACACTGCGATCATGCGGGAACACGGAGCGGTGGCGGTCCATAACCCATCCAGCAATCTGAAGCTCGGCAGCGGAATCGCCCCGGTACGCGATTATCTTAGCAAGGGACTGCGGGTCGCGCTCGGTACGGACGGTGCTTCGAGCAACAACAATCTCAACATGATGGAGGAGATCCACATGGCCGCCATGCTCGCCAGGGGCGTGACAAGGGATGCCAATGCGGTCAGCGCGGCAGACATTCTCCGCATGGCCACGCTGGAAGGTGCAAAGGCGCAGGGGCGTCCGGACTGCGGACGCATTGAACCGGGATGCCGCGCGGACCTTCTGGTCTTTGATCTGGATAGACCGCATCTGCAGCCGGACTATGATACAGTGGCCAATGTGGTGTTTGCGGCACAAAGCAGCGATATCGTACTCAATATGATCGACGGACGCGTCGTATACCGGAACGGTGAATACCTGACACTGGATAAAGAGCGCGTGATCTTTGATGCGAACCAGAGCTTCCGAAGGATCCTGAGTGAACTCTGATACATAGGAATAATTACCAAAAAACCGCTGAAAATAAGGCTGGATTTCAGCATCGGCCTCTCAACTTATGTCAAGTAAAAGTATGGAAAAAAAACCAAAAAAATGATAAAATTTACCGTAGGAGGTAAATTTTATGTACAAGATCGGCGAATATGTTGTGAAAGCGAACACCGGTATTTGTAAGATCGATGAGATCGTATCGAGAAGCCTGGCCGAGGGCATGGAAGAAAAAGAGTACTATGTTTTGATTCCGGTGGATGATCCGCGGGCAAAGGTGTTCGTGCCCGTAGCTTCGGACAAGTCCAACATGCGCAGAGCAATGGGCGAAAAGGAGGCATGGGATTTTATTGATTCCATACCGGTAATTGATGTAAAATGGATCGAGAGCGATAAGAGCAGGGAGCAGGAGTATAAGAACGCGATGCGTTCCAACGATCCCCGCCATCTTGTCGGGATCATCAAGAACCTCTATCTCAGAAGCAGGGAGCGGGAGAACCAGGGAAAGAAAGTAACAGCAGTGGATGACCGTTATTTCAAATTGGCGGAAAACGCGCTAAATTCAGAACTGGCCCATGCTCTCGGGAAGAACAAGAATGATATCAGGGACCTGATCGCAGAGTCGATCGAGGTCAAAACGAGAGTTTAGTTCAAGGGAGTATTATGGACAACAATAACAGACCGAGAGGCCGCGAGAAGAATGTAACTGGCACTGGAACTGTGAACAAGAAAGGCAGCGGCCTCGGAGTCGGAAAACCGGTCGGCAATACCGGCGGACTATCCGGGCGTCCGGGCGCATCCGGGGGCGGATCGTTCGGCGGCTTTTCCGGCGGCGGGCCATCCGGCGGTTCGGGCGGTCCGGTCAGGAGGGGCGGTGGCTTCGGCTGCGGCCCTATAGCTATTATTGCGGCAGTTATCATTTATATGCTGCTTCGGGGCGGACTGTCCTCGATGATGGGCGGCGGTTCACAGCCCGCCGTTCCGCAGCCTGCCGTTCCGCAGCAGACTCAGAGCGCCACGACCCCTGCTCCAAGCAGCGGATCCTCGGGATCCGGCAGTACCGCATCGGGTTCCGGAAGCAGCGCCTCTGCATCTTCTTCCGCTGGAAGCACCGAAGGCAGCGGCTCGCTGTTCGACCTGGGAGGCTTCCAGGATTATTACAGCGGGCAGAGCGGCGCGGGCGGCTCTTCATCCGGCGGAATGGATCTTGAGAGCCTGATCTCGAGTCTGTATGGCGGCAGCCTCGGCGGGGCCGCGTCCTCTGAGAGCGACAGCATCGATGACAGCTACACGCAGTCACAGGCTTACACGGAAGCATTTGACAACAACCTGACCATTTCCAACACCGGAACGGGCAATGCGAACGGCAGCCTGAACGAGTCGACCGCAGGTACTGCGAGGGATAAGTTCACCAAGATCCGCGGCAAGGGAAAAGATAAGGTCACTGTCCTTGTGTATATGTGCGGTACAGACCTCGAGTCAAAGTACGGCATGGGCACCTCCGATATCAAGGAGATGGCTTCCGCTTCCTTCAGCGATAAAGTACATGTGCTGGTCTATACCGGCGGATGCAGAAAGTGGCAGAACAATTTCACCAGCAACAGTGTCAACCAGATCTATGAGGTAGTCAGCGGCGGCCTGAACAGGCTCGAGGATGACTTTGGGCGCAAGCCGATGACAGATCCGGCGACGCTGACCGAGTTCATTGATTACGGTACGAAGAAGTATCCGGCGGACCGTTATGAGCTGATCTTCTGGGATCACGGTTCTGGAACCATCAGCGGCTACGGCTATGATGAGAAGTTTGCGAATACCGGATCCATGAGCCTGGCCGGGATCGATAAGGCGGTCTCTTCCTCGGGCATCAAGTTTGATTTTATCGGATTTGACGCATGTCTGATGGCAACTCTGGAAAATGCCCTGATCCTTTCCGACGATGCGGATTACCTGATCGCTTCCGAAGAGACGGAACCCGGCACGGGATGGTATTACAAGAACTGGCTGACCGCGCTTTCCAAGAACACCTCCACTCCGACCGTGGAGATCGGACGCATGATCGCCGACGATTTCCTGCTGGCTTCCCAGCAGGTCAGGCAGGGCGATTCGGTCACGCTTTCCGTGACAGACCTTGCCGAACTGGGCGAGACAGTGCCCGGCGCGCTGGCTGATTTTTCCGCAGCCACATCGGAGCTCATTCGAAACAAGAATTACAAGAGGGTATCCGATGCCCGCAAGAGCGCCAAGGAGTTTGCGGCATCCAACCGCATCGACCAGGTGGATATCGTGGATATGGCCCTAAGAATGGGCACTTCGGAAGCAAAAAAACTTGCGCAGGCGATCACATCCGCTGTCAAATACAACCGGACATCCCGGAGTTACGGAGACGCCCACGGCCTGTCGGTCTATTTCCCGTATAAACGGGCTTCCTACATCGACAGAGTCGTAAAGCTTTATAAGAGCATCGGCATGGACAATGCCTATGCGCGCTGCATTACTGATTTTGCGAATATCGCGGTCAGCGGCCAGGCGGCGGGCGGCGGTACTACTTCTCCGTTCTCCTCCCTGTTTGGCGGCAGCTCCAACTCTGAATACACTGACTTTTACAGCATCCTGGGCGGAGGTTCCGGATCGGGATCCGGCTACGGAAGCGGATTCGGCAGCCTTCTGGAAGGTCTCGGCAGCAGCAGCGGCAGTAGCTCTTCCTCGGGTTCCGGAAGCATTTCCCTGTCAGAGTACTCCAACCTGTTCGGCAGCGGTTCGGGGAGCAGCTACCAGAGCAGTACGCAGGATGAACTGGTATCGGCCCTTTTGGGAAGCCTTCTGGGAGGCGGTTCCTACGGACGCGTCAAAGGCCTGGATGATTCCAATACCGAATTCCTTGAAGAAGATTCTGTACGGCGTGCGGCAGAGTATGTGTTTGAGAACCATATCGATACGACACGCATGTTCTGGCTCGACAATAACGAAGGACAGACTGTCCTGGCGCTCAATGAAGAAGACTGGGATCTGGTACAGGATGCCGTCCTCAGCGTGCTCTATGACGACGGAGAAGGATTTATCGATCTCGGCACCGATAATATCCTTGATTACGACAGCAAGGGCCGCCTGGTCGGAAAATATGACCAGACCTGGCTGGCTTTGAATGATCATATCGTAGCGTATTATTATCTTGATACCACAGACAACGGTGAAGAGTACGAGATCCATGGATATGTTCCGGCCTTGGTTAACGGCGAGCTCAGTGACATCCTCCTTACATTCAGCAATGATGTTCCCGGCGGATATGTCAGCGGCTACCGTCCGCACTACGACGCACAGACCACGGAAACCGTCGCGAAGAATGCGCTCCTGAAGGACGGGGACGAGATCATCTTCGTCTGTGATTATTACAGCTACGAAGGTGAGTTCATGGACAACTATGAGCTCGACCGTATGACCGTGGACGGAGAGATCGGCATCAGCAATCTGCTGATCGGTTCCCGGACGAATGCGGCATACAGACTGACCGATATCTATGGACAGGACTACTGGACACCTCTGATCCCGAGATGATCATATAGGTCAAAATGTAGTTGTAATCCATAATACTATAATACGCGGATAAAACGTGTTGGGTTTAACCGCTGATCACCCAAGAATACAAGGGTGATCAGCGGTTTTTACGCTATCTGAAGCAATAAACAGGCTTGTCTGATGCAAGATACAAGACGGACAGTAAATGGCGCTTTACAAGTTGGGAATGCTTGCTGCAGAGGTGGTAAATGTTTTGCTCTAAAAGTGGGAGAACCTCAGCCGAAAGTGAGGGAAACTCTAAGCTGCACGAAAAATGTTCCGAATGAGCGTATGCTGTAATTTAACCCCATCAGGAGCTCGGAGATCCTGCGAAAATAGTTTGCACAAAATGGGCATAAGTATAGAGTTTTCAATAGAAAGGCAAACCTGAAAAATGACACCAATGGAAATGCCGAAAACCTACGAAAATGGTTCACATAAGTATGAGGTTTTCAATATAAAGGCAAACCTGAAAATTGACACCATTGAAAATGCTGATTTCCATGGTGTCAAAATCGAAGATGCTCCGTATATTGAAAAACGGCGAGATTGTGTAAGATTATGTAAACCAAATCGGTCGATTTTTTGGTGTCAGATTTTGACTTTCCTGAAATATTGAAAAATGACAAGTTATGTCAACCAGAGTGGGTTTTAGAATTTGGGGACATTTTCCGACTTCCCAGGGATTGGAACAATGCGCCAAATTATATAGGTATAGTGAAGCGATATTGCGCAGGCATCTCCTAGTAAAGCGATATCGCGAAGGCATCTCCTAGTAAAGCGATATAGCGCAGACATCTCCGAAATCAAGCAGTATTGCACAATAATCCCGCCCCAAAAAAACGCACACATACTGCACATTTATGTCAGGACTTATTTGCGCAGCCGTTCTACGGCAAAATCGATGAAGCGGCGCACGGCAGGGGAGGCACTGTCGAGTGAAGGGACCGCGATCCCGAGGCTGATATGCTGCGGAGGATCCAGGGGGAGCTTCACGACACGGCACTGGTAGTTTCTTGTGATCAGGTCGTTCATGATGCTCATGCCCATGCCCTGTTCGATCAGGGCCAGGGCAGCAAAGTTTTCAAGGGTGGAAAAGGTGATCTTGGGGTCGATCCGGTTTTTGCGGAACAATTCGAGAACGTCGTCGTCCCGTCCGAGTGCCGGCATGATAAATGACTCCTTCCGTACTTCGTGAAGAGGGTAGCTGTCATCCCCGGCACGCGGGTGCGTCTCGGGGAGCACAGCGACCATCGGGTCATCAGCGAGCGGGATCCAGTCGTAGGTCATGCCTTTCTTATAGCTGAAGAACGCGAGATCCACGAGATGATTGTTCAGCCATTCTTCGTTTTCCTGCCGGATCCCTTCCATCATGCTGATCTTGATGCCCGGATATTCGGTCATGAAATGGTTGATCAGTCCGGGAAGCCAGTGGGAGGCGATGGAAGAGTAGGCGCCGATGTTGATCATACCTACGGAAAGACCCTGCAGATCCGCCGTAAGCTGTTCGAGACGCTCCTCCTGATGCAAAAGCTCACGGATAACAGGAAGGACTGTGGCTCCTTCCGAAGTGAGTGCAACGCCCCGCCGGTGACGCAGCAAAAGTGTAAATCCAAGCTCTTTTTCCAGGGCGGAAACAAGCTGGCTCACGGCAGAAGGAGAATAATGCATGATCTCCGCCGCTCTGGTGAAACTTCCTTCGGCTGCGGATATGGAGAAGGCGCGATATCTTTGATTCAGCATGAAAATGACCTCCCGTGAACGATTGTATATAAATTGTATCAGACTTAAGTACATCTTAACTCTAAAATGCATATTTGTAAATTTACTTTTGTCATGCCTTAATATATAATGTAAACACAAACAAGAGCATTATTTTATTATGGATGGCGGATCAGCCGGCCCGGAGAGGATCGGACAGACGCTGGTAAGCTGTCCGTATAGCAGCATTTTTATGAAAGGAGTTCATAACAATGGACAAGAAAAGACTGGTACCCAAGGCAATTACTTTTGATGTGTACGGCACCCTGATCGACTGGGAAGGCAATATCCAGAATTTCTTTGCCAAGCTGTTCGAGAAGTACAATGTGACCCACATCACTCCGTATCAGGCACAGCAGAGATGGGAGATCCTTCAGTTTGACTACATCAAGGAGTATCGTCCTTACCGTCAGGTCCTTAAGGACACCCTGAAGATGACTGCTGAAGACATGGGATTCCCCTTCAGCGAGGAAGATCAGGTTGAGTTCTCCAACTCCATGTCTTACTGGACAGCATTCCCGGATACTGTTGAGGCTATCAAGAAGCTTCGCAGATACACCAAGTGCGTCATGCTGACCAACACCGACAGAGACATCATCCGCGCTACCCTTGCCAATGCAGGCATCGAAGTAGACGATATCATCTGCGCAGAGGATGCACAGTGCTACAAGCCGCATCACGGCGGATTCCTTCTTTCCCAGAAGAAGCTCGGCCTGACTGTCGATGAGATGATGCATGCAGGTTTCGGATTCAAGTACGATGTTATCCCCGGCAACGAGCTTGGCTACAGAACCATCTGGGTCAACCGTCAGGGCATCGTTCGTCCGATCGAAGGCATCACCGGCAAGCAGCTTGAGTACTGCAAGGAAGACATCATGACCGGCGATCTGATGACCCTCGCATATGTCATCCAGGGTATGCATCAGACCGACATCGAGAACGGTTTCGTCGACTGATCGTTATAACCAATTTGCTTTAAGTCACGGTCTATTTGTGGTCCGTGACTTAAGGCGGTTATGTATAGATTTAAGAAGGTGGTAGAAAATGAATCTTGTCAAGATTAACTTTGACCGCTGCAAAGAATGCGGTTACTGCATCAAGTTCTGCCCGAAGGGATGTCTTACCAAGGGCGATAAGATCAACAAAAGAGGCTATTTCCCGCCGGTA
>JAFSRP010000042.1 GCA_017446045.1 Lachnospiraceae bacterium
CTTCTTCATCTCGGCTTTTTCGCGTTCAAAGGCGGCCTCCAGCGCCGGGATATCCGTGTCATAGTCCACCCCGACCGTGATGGGGCTCCAGCACGGCCGCTCGGAGTAGTTGATGATCGACCGGATCGTGCTGTTGTTCATGATCTTCACGTCCTCCAGGATCAGATCCCGGATCGTGGTGTTGCGTATGCCGATCTCCTGCACCTGGCCGTGCCAGTTGTCTACGGTAATCATGTCACCGACCTTAAAGGTCCCTTCAAAGACAATAAAGAGGCCGGCGATGATATCCGCCACAATATTCTGGGCGCCGAATGACAGCACGACAGACAGAACGCCGGCAGAGGCCAGAAGCGATGCGGTCGGCGCGCCAAGCAGGCTCGCACAGACAAACACGGTCGCGATGCCGACACCGTACTTGAGGAAGCTGAGCCCCATCCGGACAAAGGTCTCCTGCCGGGACATCAGCAGCGATGCAACCGCGGTACCCAGCCTGGATACCGTCGCCAGTACAAAAACAGCAACCGCGATATAGATCAGGCAGCGTGTGAACGAAAAGATATGGAATCCCCTGGCCCACTCATTGGCAAAGATGTAGTATTCAATCGACCCCTTCGGAAACAGGGAATAACGGAAGAAATGCAACAGGCTGACAATGGCGCAGAGAACAAATAAAAACCGGTAGGCAAAGTCATGCATCTGTTCTCGGAGCATGTTCTCCTCTTTTTTTCTGCCTTTTTCCAGGGCGCGGATTTCGTCTTCCGTCATCATGCTGCAGTTTCTGACATAGATGATCAGGATCAGGACGTACGCTGCTTCCGTAAGGATGCCCGGAAGCGCCGTCAGCAAACCGGACCGGAATCCGGCAGAGGGAATCTGCTCTGTAGGTGAGGCAACAATGGCATAATACTCATCGCAGCTGTGGCAGCTCCCGATCAGTTCATCTTTTCTGATCGTGAAAAAGCCCGTAAAATCATCCTGAAGGACTTCTTCCGCGATTCCCAGTTTTTCCGCCGTCTCATCCGAATACATCTCATCCGGGCTGAGCACCTCTTTGGTATCGGCATCGACAGCAAGGGCCACATCCTTCTTTTCCGTTTCAAACGCGGCCAGTACCGTATTCATGGAAATCGACGACTCCATTTTCTCAAACACCGACGGGTGCATCGCAATCTGTACCATGCCGGTGAAATTGCCCTCCGGATCCGTCATCGCAGCACCGCTGAAGCGATACGGATTTTTCAGATAATTCGCATCCGGTTTGTCCTGAATCAGCAGCGGTTCTCCCTGAAGCACCCAGCGGAATTCATAGGACATGCTTCCGGGATCCGTTGAAAGCGACAGATTGCTGTAATTTCGGCTGGATGCCGTCACGGAGCCGCTGTTGTCGTATACCAGAATGCGGGCAGCACCCATGACATCGGCGAGCTCCTGCAGTTTCGGGGCCTTCATGAACTCAGGGCTCTGGGGGATGAGCTCGGCCGAGGCCTGCGTAATGATCGCAATGAAAGCATTATATCTGGTGCTGCTTGCCTGCTGTTTTGCTTCGAACCCGTCGAGGATATCCGCCAGCTGTTCGGACTGATC
>JAFSRP010000003.1 GCA_017446045.1 Lachnospiraceae bacterium
ATGATGTGATTGCCCGTAAACAGGAGCATGGTCTTGTTCGAGCCTCCTCTTATGCCGCCGGTAGTCACCCAGTTAATCATCACTTCGGCGCTTCCTAATACGGAAAGGGTCTGTGCCTGCGTCAGCCGCCAAGACAGTGTAATAAGAATAATAATATGGGAAATTATTTGCAGTATTGTTTCCGCTATCTGTACCAAAACACCATTCGTGACGGGCATTTATAGAGTTCGCTTTTTGTGCAGTTGCGCTAGGCAATCTCTGAATACTCCCAGCTGCCCATATACCCAGTTCATATGCTAGTTCATCAACATCATAGTTATTACCATTCGGGTAAAATTTACGAACTTGCCCCGAATTCTGATATTTATCCAATATGTCATCTGCGACAAGACCTCTCAAAGCTTGTGCGGATGATATGGCGCCATCTGCTGATGCGGAACTGTTCCTGATTCCATAATTCTGCACCCACGCCCCACTCGCATCTACATAGTAGCCGTCCGGTGTCGTAGTATCCGCCAGCATCCAACCATCAGCATCGAAGTAATAATATACATTGTCTATAACTTCCCAGCCGTTATGCGGATATGTTCCATCTGTGCACTGGAACCACCATCTCCCATCTGCTGCCTGAACCCAGCTTCCTGACTTTGCGGCAAAGGCTGTAATGCTAAATAGCAGAATGAAAAGAACAAGCATAAACATTGAAGTAATCTTTTTCATAAATTGAAACCTCCTTGATTGTGAAAAAATGATAATTTACGTATCTAGGTTTTGCAATTACAGTAGCTTCGCCCCACACTTACCACAAAAAACACTTTCCTCAGGATTATTATAATTACAATTGGGACAGGCTATGCCCTTATCATCGGCGCTTCCTATAATGGTTGATCCTTCTTTTTCCTCCTCAGCCAACTTCTTCATCAGTGGTGTTGTTTCTAAAGAAATATTACTCTGTTCGCTTGAATTCTCTAATTTTGGTGTATCAAGTATATCTGCCATATTATTG
The DNA here is from genome assembly GCA_017446045.1 of Lachnospiraceae bacterium. Classification (GTDB taxonomy): domain Bacteria; phylum Bacillota; class Clostridia; order Lachnospirales; family Lachnospiraceae; genus Avilachnospira. Next base: position 1,007 of record JAFSRP010000003.1, read on the forward strand.
GAATTATTTTCTTGTGCGCTCTGTTTTTCAGCATTTAAATAATTGCTGATATTCATTACATTTTGAGCTAGATTGATAAACATAAAAAAGGTTTCAAATATCAATCTACAAAGAATGGGAGCAATAAATATTTCAATATAAGGCAAAAATTTATCATACTGCTTATAAAAAAAGATCGAAGAAAGGCCATTTACGATAAACATGACCGTAATCATCACAAATAAAAACCGTAATACTCCCAAAATCCAAAGTTTTCTTGGATAGAAAAAATCTATAATTATCCGAGAAAAGCCATCTACGCTGTCCCTTTCTTTTGACCGGCGAAGTATGCCACCATACAACACCAAAACAATCAATAGGGTCACCATAATGTTTTCTGTGAATCGTACTAAGTAATATGCAAGACTTTCAAATCCATAATATCCCATCTTAACTCACTCCCTCATGATGCTGGCAATAGATATAGCTTCTATGTAAATCAACACCAATTTCCGATTACTATAAAACCCGTTATGGAATTAATCCTGCCCAGAATATCGCCATATATAAAACTCATCTTCAGTCATTCTTCCTGCGCCTTGATTCCAAACACCATTCTCATCTACTACATATCCATCCGGTGTCAGACAGTCCAAATGCATCCAGCCGTTTTCATCAAAGTAATGGTAATCTCCATCAATTAAAGTCCACCCAATAGCTTCTGAACCGTCTGGCTTTGTGTATGTCCAGCCTTTGGTTCTACTCCAAACTCCGCCTTCCTGGCTATAGTGATCCTGATCAAAATTCAGAAAACGATATTTTGAAGATCTGGTCGGATCACCAGTTATTCCTTTTGTATTCACCCAGGCTCCACTCGCATCGACATAGTAACCATCTGGCGTGATAGTATTTGCCAACATCCAACCATCGGAATCAAAATAGTAATATATATCGTCAATCATACTCCATCCATTGGATGGATATGTGCCATCTGTACACTGGAACCACCATCTACCATCCGCTGCTTGTCTCCAACTACCCGGTTTTCCAGCAAAAGCTGATATGGTAAATATCAAAAGAAAAATGAATGTACTCAATATCAATAATCTCTTTTTCATAATCAATTCCTTCTTTTCTGAACAATGTCTCTTACATAACCACATCGATATCAACTTGCCTGACATAAACCTTAGTTCTCAATGCATGACAAGATTGTTTCCTCCCAAACATACCTGTTTTGAGCTAATATTTTTGAAAACTGTTCAGATGGAACCGGACTGGTTCCTGTTCCTGTTTCAATGGTCAGGCTTGGAATCCCCATTTCGCTGATCGCCCAGTCTTTGTATCCAGCAGGATCCAGTGCTTCCATGTTATCATCCAACTTGTATCCCGTTGAACGTCCGATTCTCTCTGCAAAACTTTTTGTGCGTTCAAATAAATCTCCGGTTTGTCCAAAATACCAGTAGATGACCTCTCCCTGTGTATGGTAGCTGATTGTCCTGTCAAAATGGATTTTCTTAGTTAGTTCAATCAAAGCTTGGCTCTCCACACTGCATCCTGGATATCGTCCCTTATAGTGATCTGAGGATGGGTGGCCTAAATGATCATCATACCGCTCCCAAAGAGCATTAAAATTACGATTCAAGTCTATGCCTTCTGCATTTGATTTCCACTTAATAAGATATGGGGCGATTTCAACAGCATCATCTAGTTCAAAAATATGATAGACAGACTGCTTTGCCTCTTCTGTACGCAAGCCATCAGTACCAAATTGGCTGATTGATACCCCATCTGGATTTACCATCGGTATAACATAAATTGCTGTGTCATTAATTAATTCACGGTATGTGTTTCCATGATACGTATTAGAATCATCCTTAAGCGCCAGAAGAAATGCTTTTGTCTGTTCCATTACCAATTGAGTTGTTATATATTCCCTCGCATGAATGGAGGCTGTTATAAGAATACTATGGGAAGCATTCTCGGACCCTATTCGTAAACACCAAAGGTCTCGGCCATCCAAAGTCTGTCCTAGACTTGCAAGAGCACAATTTTCATCATATTTAGAGGCTATCTCTTGTAATTCTGTTTGCATTATTTCAAATGTATACAGTTCATTTGATTGGGTTTGTGCAAAAGATAATCGTGAAATAATGGCCACGAATATCGCAGCCATTGTAATTAGTAAAGCAGCCTTATAGTGTATGTTTTTACCAAACACTCCTACGTGGAATATATCAATACTGTAAATATTTGGAGAGCGCATATCCAACATTCCCATAGTACTGAACCTGATAGAAACCATTTGGTGCTGTTGCTATTACATAAACGCTTTCATTAAGAGGCATCTGGCATATTTCACTCGCACTTGTGGAAGGTGCCGTCCTCAGCGTAATACTTTGCTTACAATTCACCACACGCATAAAAGCCCCTATATATCTTTGAGATTCCGTAGGTCTCAAATAGTCAGCAAGCGCATAACCGGCTACTCCAGCATATGAAATATAATAAAAACCATTCTCAGCAACATCGTAGTATTTAACAATGGCATTCAAAGGAATCTGTAACAGTGCAGGTGCAGAGGTTGATGCGGATTCCCGAAGCGAAATACTCTCCTTGCAATTGACCACTTGCAATGAAGTTCCATATGGCAAACTTGAAGAAGTATAACCACCCGAGTAACCAGATGCATTTCCACTATTCGTATAACTGTTATAAGCACTTTCATTCAAGTAAGAAGCCAGGGCATAACCAGTATCACCATTATAAATAACCTTATAAAACCCATTAGCAGCAGTCTCAACATAAGTTACCGGAGCTCCGAGCGGTATCTGTCTGATCTCAGCCGCCTTTGTTGATGGAGAAGTTCTCAAAGTAATGCTTTCTTTGCAATTGACAACATACATTGTCTTGTAGATAGTATTAGATGCTTGATTCCTTGCATTGATAGAGGCAAATGATGTGATACACTGCAATAGGGTAGTGAAAACAAGTAGAAAAACTAAAACCATCTTTTTCATAAACGAATTCTCCTAATATAAAACCAAATTCAACAATTCATCCGAATAACAATTACAGGAACTATAGTACTTATAATACTACACCTATAGTTCCTATTGGTCAATCAAAACAGGCAGTATGATTCCTATAAACAATGAGACAGGAGGCAGAAAGGTGCTTGTTTTTGATTTCAGGGTGATTGGTAATAAAATGCTCGCAATTAGGAAGAAAGCCGGTTTAACTCAAAACGAAGTAGCTGAGCTGGCAGGCCTATCAGATCGAACATATGCTGATATAGAACGCGGGACAGTTAATATGCGGATCGAAACAGTGCTTCGGATTTGCAAAGCTTTACAAATCACACCGGATTCGGTACTTACAGAAGAAAACGTGTTGTTAGATGAAAGACAAGCAGAATTATTGAATAAAATGGATACATGTACACAACATGAACGTGAAACTGCACTGAAACTACTTTCTGTCTATCTGGATTCACTCCATAGTTAATCCATAATTAAAGACGCATGTATTATTACCTGCGGCTTTTTTCGTTTAGATCCATTTTGTTTACAGTAGCAAGTTTCAAAAATTGATTTTCAAAACGCCCATTCCATGGGACTTTGAGCCACTTTTTGAGTGATTGTTGAGTGATTTTCAGAGAAAAAGTCCAGATGTTATTTCTCCTTTCTCTGCATATTCTATTAATCCAACTTTTTTGTAAATAAGCAAAAAGCCTTATGTACAGCCATTTCAAGCGTACATAAGGCTTTCAAATTTCATAGGCCCAGAGGGGCTCGAACCCACGACCTCTCGCACGTGAAGCGAGCGCTCATCCCAGCTGAGCTATGGACCCATTAGTGCGGACTCTATTGTACTACAGCTTTTCGGAGGTAGCAAGCGTTTTTTCCAAAAATGTCTGTGCGGGACATCCCTTAGGGATACATCAAAAGATACTGCATAAAGACATCGCATAGAGACGCCGCATGGGAACGCTGCACAGAGACGCCGCAAAAGGACGTTGCATAGGGACGCCGCATAGGAACACAGTATCGGGATGCTGCTTCTGCATGCGGAAAGCGGCATGGATCTACAGCGAAAACAGCTCATCCACGATGTCTGAAGCGTCCGTCTGGCCGGCCAGGCGGTTCTTGCAGTTGATCAGCTCGGCCTCCACGCTGAGCTTTTTCTTTTCGATGGCATAGGCGATCATCGGGTCAATGTTGCCGGCATGGACGTATCCGAGCCGGATCAGCTCCATCACGGTATCCACATCATTCTGCTCCGTAAGGTACTGCACCAGTTCTACCGCATTGGCGGAAAGCCAGGCGTCGTACGCGGGATCCGTCCGGCGATAGTTGACCGCGATGGGGATCTTGTAGGCCGGATGCTGCAGGAGCGCAAACTGCGTGGGCGTGTCCTTGTCCTCTCCCAGAAGGAATTCCGCCAGCCGCTGCTCTTCTTCCTCGTCGCCCCATTCTCCCTGCAGGATAAGCTTCAGTGCCTGACCGTTCCTGTTGAATATCAGGGCGCGGTCACGGCTGACAGCGCCGATCCCGATCTCCCTGAGATGATCCGGAAGATAAACGGTCCTGAGGGCGGCACAGTCCCGGAACGCATTGGATCCAAGGCTCTCCAGCGTAGCCGGCAGCGTGATCTCGCGAAGTCTCCGGCATCCGGAAAACGCGCGCTCGCCGATGCTTGTGACCGACTCCGGAAGCGTCACCGTGATCAGGTTCTCGCAGTTGTAAAAGGTCCAGTCCCCTACAAGGCGCACGCCCTCGGGAATAACGAGGTCCGTGATCGCCGAGCAGCCGTAAAAAGCACGGCTCGTGATCTCCTCAAGCTCCGCCGGCAGATGTACTGCTTCCAGGCTCCGGCAGTCGGAAAAGGACCATTCCGAGAATTTCCGTATATGAGCGGGAAACCGGATGCTCCGGACATTGCGGCAGCCGGAAAAGGCATTGATCCCGACTTCCTTTACGGTATCCGGAAGCTCCAGCTTTGTCAGCCCCGTGCAGTTATAAAACGCGCTGAAATCGATCCGCTCCACGCTTTCAGGGATCCGGATCTCCCTGAGCTTTCGGCAGTTTGAAAATGTGCTCACACCGATGGTCCTGACGCTTTCCGGGATACGGATCTCTTCCAGTTCACTGCACCAGTGGAATACACTTTCTTCCAGTTCGTTGAGGCCCTCCGGAAGGTTTATTTCTTTCAGCCCCCCGCACCAGTGGAATGCACCCGCCCCGATCCTTCTGACCGATTCCGGCAGCCTGATCGAATGGATCTTTTTGCATCCGTGGAAAAGGTCTGCGGCAATCTCTGTGAGTCCCTGCGGAAGCACGACTTCTTCCAGACGGCTGCACCACTGGAACGCGCTCTCCCCTATGGACTCGACTCTTTCCGGGATCACGATGCGTTCAAGGCTCAGACAGCCGTGGAACGCATCCGCCCCGATCGTCCTGAGCCCCTCCGGGAGCGTCAGCTGTTCGATCTTCCGGCATTCGAAGAACGCGCTGTCCGCGATGGCGGTGATATCTTCCGGCAGCACGACGATACGCCCCTCGGGATCACCGTCCTCCACGAGAATGCTGTCCGGATCGATCTTCTCCTCGGCGTCACGCTTACGCATGCCCCAGGCAGTCGGGCCAGACTCCGTACCGAGATCCCAGGCGGAAGCCGCCGTATGCTTCACGTGCTTCTTCGCCTCGGCCTCTTCCTCGGCTCTTCGCATCTCCTCGCGCTCTTCGTCGGTGATCGGTGCATGATATTTGATTAGGACATGGTCTTTGATCTCAAACAAGGGCAGACTCCTGAAACAGGATTTGTCATACATAAGGCGTTTATGACCCCTTCTGCGGTTCCCCTCCCGCTCCGGATTTCACATACCGGGATCCAAGGAAGTGAAATCCGTCGCTGCGGGCCGACGACGTCCGCAGAAGGGCTCATAAACGCCTGTTACATCTATGTTTTTACAGATTGCCGTCGAGTTCCAGTGTCTCCATCTCGCGGATGATCTCTTTCTGGCGCTCGTAGAACAGCAGTTCCTTGTTGTGCGCGAAATACTCCTGGCAGCCGTAGCGGCTGATGAAGCGGGCGCTGTACTCGTTGATCGTCAGCTCCGTAACCAGGATCAGAATCTCCTGCCCCTCATCAAAGACCTCCTCACAGAAGCGGAAAACATTGGAAAGACGCCGTCCTGCTTCGCGTGCCTTCTCTTTCAGTTCCGTGGTCCGGCGGTCAAAATCCTCCTTCAAAAGGGCGAAGGCTGCCGCATCGTCCGCAGGCCGTTCGCGCAGCATCATCTCCGACTCTTCCCGAAGCGCGGCGGCGGAAGCATTGAGCGCATACTGCTGGTCAAGAGAGATCGAGCCGGCACGCCGTCCGATATGGAGCTCCTCCATCTTTGATGCTGCTTCCTCCTCCAGGATCCTGCGGGCGTACGCATGACCGCTCTCGTCGGCATTCTCCGCGGCTTCTGTATTCTCTCCGGTCAGGGCAGTCTTGGCGTTGCGCAGAGACTTCATCAGCTCTGTCAGCGCCAGCTCTGTGTTGCAGACTGCCTTCAGGTCCTCGCCGATGGCATCCAGCATCAGGCCGAGCAGGGAAAGCCGCTCGTCAAAGCCCGCGGAAGACGCGCGCTCACGGATCAGCCGCACATCCTGTCCCTCCAGGATACGGCTGACCTGGTAGTCGGAGCGGTACTTGCGGAACAGGTCGTAGTAGACTGAGAATTCCTTGGCGATCTTCCGGTCCTGCAGATACTGCACCACCAGGTCCTCATCCACGGGAAGGTCATGCTCCTCGTAGAGGCGGATCATATCGCTCAAATCGGACCAGCCGCGGGCCGTCACGAAGGTCTTGCCGTCCACGGTCGTCTCGATCTTGTAAAAATCGGACTTCTTGATATCGAGATAGGTCAGGACCGCCGCATGGGTCCCTGCCCGGTAGGCGTATTCCTTCCAGGCGTCATAGTCCGGATCCACATCGATGCGCTTCAGGCGGTCCCAGGTAACGATGTCGAACTCATGCACCGAGTTGTTGTACTCGGGCGGGTTGCCGGCGGTCACAACGATCCATCCGTCGGGCACGCGGTGCCGTCCGAAGATCTTGTACTGCAGGAACTGCAGCATGGAAGGCTCCAGGGTCTCGGAGACGCAGTTGATCTCGTCGAGGAAAAGGATGCCTTCCCGGATGCCGGTCTCTTCCATCATGTCATAGACGGACGCGATGATCTCGCTCATGGTATACTCGGAGACATGATACTCCCTGCCGCCGTAGTTCTTCTTCTCGATGAAGGGAAGGCCCAGGGCCGACTGGCGGGTATGGTGGGTCATGGAATACGAGATCAGGCCCACACCGAGCTCCGCGGCGATCTGCTCCATGATCGCGGTCTTGCCAATGCCGGGAGGGCCCATGAGGAAAATGGGACGCTGCCGCGCGATCGGGATCTTGTACTCGCCGAATTCATTCTTGGAAAAATACGCCCGCATGGCGTTTTCGATTTGTTCTTTTGCCTTTTTGATATTCATGCTCTGTTCCTGTCTGTAATGTATGATCTCAGTCAGCCGCGCTGACGGTGTCTTCCAGTTCTTCCTTCGTCAGTACCAGGCGGATCGCCCATGGCGGCACTGAAGGGCTGTTGTCCTCATCCTCCACAAAGACGAACGCCGTGCTGTAGTCGGGCTTTCTGGCGGGAAATGTCCCGTGTCCGTCCGTGAAATAGATCAGCCCCTTGAGGTTCTCAAACTCCTTTGCCTGTACCAGGCGGTCTACATACTGGAAGACCGGCCGGTAGTCCGTCCCGCCGAGGCCCCGGATCTCCATGGTCTCCATATACCGGTCGAACTCCTCCTGGCTGGTGATCCTGGTATCCTCCTGAATATCCGCGTCACACTGGATGATGTGCAGGTTGATCTTACGGAAGTAGCTCTCGGTACTCTTGAGAATGTTGTAGGTCTTCTGCACGAAAGCCTGCACCAGGGCGCCCGAGACCGAAGCCGAGGTGTCGATGGCGATCACGAAATCCTTGATGCGCCGTACTTCCTTATACTCGAGCGGCTCCACGAGCGGCAGGTTCTGATACAGACGAAGTCCATATGTATAGAAGATATAGTCGAACTCATCGTCATTTATCTTCATAATTTCGCCCATGACCGCAAACTTTTTAAGGAATCGTGTGTAGTCATAACGCTCACGATTGACGTTGTACAGGTTCTGGATCAGGCCGCCTGCCTTATCCCCCTGCTGCCTGGAAAAGGTCTCGAGATCGGTCTGCATCCGTTCGGAGATCCGCTTCCATACCTGTTCCTGCGCGCTCCTCTCCGCCTGCCGGTCTTCCCCGGCATTCTGCTGCATCGCGGGATCACTGTTCTTTCGCTTCTGCGACCGGTTGTCCTCATCCTCGTCCTGCTCGTCGGAGACCTTTTTGGGATCCTCGTTATAGTACCAGAGGAAATGGTCGTCTGCAAAGAACAGGTCCCGGATCTCCTGCATCGCATAGGGCGGCAGTTCCTTCGCCGCGTAATACCGGTAGATGCGCTCTGCCGTCAGCGAACCGGTCTGCGCCCGGATCCCGTCCAGGACCAGCTGCTGCCGGGCAGTCTTGCGCACATCGGTGCCGGCAAGGCCCAGGTCGTTGATGGTGCTCTCGACCGCCATATCGCAGGCCAGGTCCCAGCAGTCCTTATTGACCTCATTGTGCACATACATGTGACGGAACACACAGTGAAGGACGACATGCAGGTAATCCCGCACCGGCGCCTGCTGCTCGTCCCGGTAGCTGTACAGGACATGCTCCGCGCTGTATAAAAGGCGCTGCCCGTCGGTGGCGTAGGTCCCGTCATACGGCTCCTGGCGGAACTGGCTCAGTGCCGCGTCCAGAAAACGCAGATTTACGAGCAGGGTGCTGCGTGCCAGCTGCAGGATCTCCCGCGCCAGCTTGTCCGCCTTTTCCAGTTGTGCTTTGGACATGGTAAGTCCGCCGCAGTCCTCCTGCGACAGATCCGTTCCCAGGTTGTCGATGAATTTAGCCATACTATGTTTCCTGCTCCGCAGATATGCAATGTCATTTTAACAGGTTTTCCCCGGTTCTCCAATCAGATTCGGGCACTTCCGCGGCATGTCCGGAAAAAAGATATGATCTGCCATGCTTTGCGTGCCAGGACTCGTCACGTCACATTATATAAGTTTTTCTGATAATCAATCAAAAGTTTTTCTTGACAAATGGTTTTTGCGGGATTATACTACGGAAAACCGTTGAGGAAGAGTAAGTAGGTGGCTTCCCTGTCACATGAGAGAGCTGCGGGCGGTGAGATCGCAGCGTGAGATATTCCACCGAATGGACTTCCGAGGGCGAACAGAAATGCTTCAGGCAGAGTATGGGAGACGGAGCAGGCCCTCCGTGATCAAAGGCCGGCATATGATGGTATGCTATGAGTGGGCGTATTATAATGGTACGCCAAGCCGGGTGGCACCGCAGGAATATTTGTTTATCCTGTCCCAGCAAAGTGTTGAGCTTTGCCGGGATTTTTTTTATTCGATGAGATCCGGTGAAGCGAGTGAAACCCGCCCCGGAAAGTGAGGTATTCCATGTTTATCATTTCCCGTTACTGGCGCACGCGCGCCTGAATGATCTTTCACACGAAGCAGCACCGCGATCACTTGCATTTATATCATGCGGAATGCCCGGGAAGGCAGCCGTACACAGAAAGGAATACATCATGAGCAAAAATGTCGATAAGATCCCATATAAAATCTACCTTGAAGAATCCGAGATGCCGAAAGCATGGTACAATGTGCGTTCCGACATGAAGAACAAGCCGGCGCCCCTTCTCAACCCGGGCACCCACGAACCCATGAAGGCAGAGGAACTGGCAGGTGTGTTCTGCGATGAGCTGATCAAGCAGGAACTGGACAACGACACCCCCTACATCCCGATCCCGGACGATATCCTGAATTTCTACAAGATGTACCGTCCGTCGCCGCTGGTCCGCGCGTATTGCCTTGAGGAAAAGCTCGACACCCCGGCAAAGATCTACTACAAGTTCGAGGGAAACAACACCAGCGGATCCCACAAGCTGAATTCCGCGATCGCGCAGGCATACTACGCAAAGAAGCAGGGCCTCAAAGGCGTCACCACCGAGACCGGCGCCGGCCAGTGGGGTACCGCGCTTTCCATGGCATGCGCGTACCTGGGCCTGGACTGCAAGGTCTACATGGTCAAGGTCTCCTATGAGCAGAAGCCTTTCCGCCGTGAGGTCATGCGCACCTACGGCGCATCCGTCACACCGTCTCCGTCCATGGAAACAGCGGTCGGCCGCAAGATACTCGCGGAACATCCCGGCACCACCGGTTCCCTGGGATGCGCGATCTCCGAGGCAGTGGAAGTTGCCACCTCTACCGAGGGCTACCGTTATGTGCTCGGCAGCGTCCTGAACCAGGTCCTGCTGCATCAGAGCATCATCGGCCTGGAGACCAAAGCCGCTCTTGATAAGTATGGCATCAAGGCCGATATGATCATCGGATGCGCCGGCGGCGGTTCCAACCTTGGCGGCCTGATCTCCCCGTTCATGGGTGAGAAGCTTCGCGGCGAAGCGGATTACCGCATCATCGCTGTCGAGCCCAGATCCTGCCCGAGCTTCACCAGAGGCCGCTATGCTTATGACTTCTGCGATACCGGCATGGTCTGCCCGCTCGCCAAGATGTACACGCTCGGCAGCAACTTCATCCCGGCACCCAACCACGCCGGAGGACTCCGTTACCACGGCATGAGCCCCGTCCTGTCCCAGCTCTATGCGGACGGCCTGATGGAGGCAGTCGCCGTGAAGCAGACCGACGTTTTCGAAGCGGCAGAGACATTTGCCCGCGTCGAAGGCATCCTGCCCGCTCCGGAAAGCTCCCATGCGATCAAGGTCGCCATCGATGAGGCCCTGAAGTGCAAGGAGACCGGCGAAGAGAAGACCATCGTCTTCGGTCTGACCGGTACCGGTTATTTCGATATGGTCGCCTATGAGAAGTTCCATGACGGCAAGATGGAGAACTACGTTCCCACCGACGAAGAACTCGAAAAGAGCTTCCAGCTGCTTCCCAAGATGGACTGAACCGACATTTCACCCGTACACACAGCCGTATAAATTGCATTCTCCCTTCCTCCGGCAGGCAAACGTCCTGCCGGAGTTTTCTTATTGTCACAGGAGGCCGGATGAAAAGGTTCCGGATGCCTATCCTGATGAAAAGACTCCGGACGCCTATCCTGATGAAAAGACTCCGGAAAGCTATAAGGAAAGGATTTATTCAAAAACATGTACGTAGTATTCCTGATCGGAACCTCTCCCGGGTTGACAGCCGTCCCGCGAAATGATTACAATGCGTTTGCAGAGGAAACGATCGTCCGTCGAATGAATGAGTGAATGATTGATTGATGTCATTTTGATCAAGGAGTATACATCATGAATGAGCAGCTGATCTCCAGGGTCCGCACCCTTGCAAAAACAGAAAAATACAAGCAGGATTCCTTCTTTTTCTGCGGCTCCCCTTCCGACATGCCGAACGAAGCACTGCTGAGCGCCTGTGAGGCCTGGCTCGCCGCTGCGGAACGCGGGCAGCGGGACCCGGCTGTCTCAGAAAGGCTGATCAGCGAACTGGAGCGGATCGCTCCTGCACGCCCCACCGGCATCCTGCTGGAAAACGCAAACGCGGAAGGCGCGGGCAATGCCTTCGTGATCTGGAACCTTCTGGATCACCGTGCCGAACTGTAAACGCGGACAGCTCTGACTGAATTCTGTTCAGATACTAAAGATCTGCATCCTATACCTCTTCATAAAGGTATAAGATGCAGATCTTCTTTTCTTTGATATAAAACCGTATTCAGACTTCCTTGCTCCGGAACCAGTACGTGTAGAAATCCTTAAATCCGAGATCCTCGTACAGATCGTGCGCCGGCCGGTTGCCGCTCACGACCTGCAGATAAGCCCTGGACGCGCCCTGATGGCTTCCTTCCAGCAGCAGGGTGCTGCAGATGGCGCGGGCGTAATGCCGGCGCCGGCAGGCCGGAGATACATAGATCGCATAGACACCGATAAACTCGCGGTCGCAGATCCCGAGACCTGAAGCCACCATGCGCCCGTCCACCTCGACGGAGCAGACGATGGTCTTCTTGGGGATCGCCTTATACATGGCGGGAACGATACGTCGCTGGATCGGATCGCAGGTCCCGTTGAGATGCAGTACTCCGGCGATCCACTCGTCCGTGATCAGCGGCCGGACCAGCACCACCAGGTCATCCGAATAGCGGACGCTCGAGGGCAAGCCCAGATGGTTGCCGAATTCAAACTCTTCTACAGCAGGGCTCATCAGCTTCACACTGCCAAGCTCCGCCGTCATGACGTCCGTCACATGCTGCTTCTCATACCCGCGCTCCGCCAGATACTGCTCGAAAGAAGGATCGAGAAGCGGATTGATCTTGAAGCTGGCAGGCGTTCCGTGATGCCGGTAGGCATTCTCACAGAACGCGACTTTCTGCGGGATCGGGATCGAAGAAGCCCCGACCTGCTCGACGCTGTTCGTACGATAGGTATAATTGTGCGAATATCGGATCAGCCAGCCGTCATAGAGTTCGGATTTATGAGACGGCCAGGCGTTGAGGGAGATCTCCTCCAGGTACTTGTATTCGCTTTGCAGCTGTGCGTCCATCCTGTGATCCTTTCCGAATTATGCCCCGACTCTCAGAGTGCCGTCTGCCGCAGCGTCGAATGCGAGCTGCTCTCCTTCACTGTCCGTTGCTTCACCGTCCATTCCCGGATCATGCAGCAGAGAGAAATACCGATCATATGCCTCATGGAAGGCATCGTTATACTCGGCATCCTTGCCGGCGTGCAGTCCCTCAAAATACAGATGCTCATGATCTGCCAGCTCTGGCCGCACACGGACCAGCGTTGCTATGCCGACGTTGGAACAGACATCCGCGATGCTCTTGAACTCCACCATCAGGTTGGAGTAGATGGCATCTGCGTAAACGCTGCACTCGCCGGTTCCCATGCGCTTCAGGTGGTTCTTCTTCAGTTTGTTTGTGAATTCCTCTGCGACCTGCACCAGCGGCTCGATCTGATAGGCCGCGTCCACGTCCCTCTTGTGGAAAGACTGTTCCGTATACTTGAGGATATCATCGATGATACTCTCCAGTACGCGAAGCTCTCCGCAGGCCGTCGCCGAAAAACTCTGACCGTCCCTCGCCATGGATGCGCCGACCTCCGCGATGTTGAACGCATGGTCGCCGAGACGCTCAAACTCGGAAACGACCTTATAGTACTGGTCCAGGATGGAGATGTGGAGATCCTGCTGCAGGTGCGGCAGCAGATCCACGAGGTAGCGGCTGGTCCGGTCTGTCATCAGGTCGATCTCGGTCTCCTCCCTGCCGATCGCCTCATAAGCCTTTTCATCAAATTTCTCAAGCAGCACGAAAGACCTGTCGATATTGTCCCAGGCAGCATGCAGCATCGTCAAAAGGATGTCGTAGCAGCTTCTCAGGGCAAGCGCGGGCGTATCGAAGAAGACCGGGCTCAGGGCATCCAGCTTGTCCTGGTACTTATGGACCTTTGGCGGCTCGTCCATGATGATCTTTTTGCTCATCCTTTCATATACACGCAGCATCGGGAACAGGCAGAACGCGCAGACCAGGTTGAAAACGGTGTTGGTATTGGCAATGATGCCCGAATTGACGGTCGTGTCCCAGAGAGGATCCAGAAGTCCGAGACGGTGCACGATATTGACAACGATCAGTACCAGCGCTGATTTGCTGAGATTGAAAAGAATATTGACCGCGCCGACGCGCTTGGCATCCGCCTTCGCGCCGATGGAACAGACGATCGCCGTAGTAACGCAGTCGCCGAGATAAACGCCCACGATCAGGGCGTAGATCGCCTTGAACGTCAGCATGCCCGTCTGCGAGAAGGCCTGCAGGATACCGATCGTAGCCGAGGAGCTCTGGAGGACGAACGCAATGGCCGCACCGGTCAGATAACCGAAGAACGGATTCTCGCCCAGCCCGGAGAACAGCTGTTCAATGATGCCCGACTCCGACAGGGTCCGCACCGCACCAGTCATGTTCAGCAGGCCGGAAAACAGAATACCGAATCCGATCGCGATGTTGCCGATGGATTTGGAATTATGGGTCGCATTGGTCATGATCAGCGCCATGCCCAGGATCAGGGCTACAGGCGCCAGGGTGGAAGGCTGCAGGAAGCGGAGCCAGGAGGTGCCTCCCGCGTTCAGGTCGAGAAGACGGATGATCTGGCCGGTCACGGTCGTACCGACGTTGGCACCTACGATAATGCCGAGCGACTGGCTCAGGGTCAGGATGCCGGCTCCTACGAGACCGGAAGTGATAACGATCGTCGCCGTGGACGACTGGATCAGGGCGGTTACGAGAAGGCCCAGGATAAATGCCTTGACAGGATTGTTGGTAACGTGCTCCATTGCGACTTTCAGCGTTCCGGAAGAATTCTCCTTGAGGGAATCTCCCATCAGCCGCATGCCGTAGAGGAACATCGCCAGTCCGCCGAACAGGGAAATAACGTCAAATATACTCATATATGCCTCATATGTACTTTCTTAAACAATATATCTGTAAAACGACCGCCGGAGGCTGCTTTGTCCCCCGCGAAGAACTGCCGTATTAAAAACCAGATTACACATTATACATATCTTACAGCATATATGTGAACAGACTTTTACTTTGTTTCAAAAAAAATCAACAAAAATAAAGCGTGTCAGCCCGCCTTCAATCGTGAAAAACCCACACCGTACCGGTCCATACAGCCGCAGATTTCCTCCAGGTTGCGCCGCGTCAGCTGCGGGATCTCCATAATATCCCGCCTGGTCGCGCGCATCAGGCTGCCCAGAGTCCGGTACCCTGCCCGCTTGAGGCACAGAAACGCTGTCAGCGACAGCTCCATCTCATCGATCGTGATCCCATCCGTCTTCATAAACGCTCCTTTCCCGGCGACCCGTCCTGCAGTGATGTCCCTTCTGAATAAGGTCATGTCCCTTCTGATAAGGTCATTATCCCGGAAATGGAGTATCAAAAAACGCCCTCGAAAGGCGTTTTCATTAGTACTTTTTCCTTGTATAAGCGTTTTTCATTAGCTTTTCATTAACCTGGTATTTCAATATTGGTCTTTTTGCGTGACGACGTTTCCCCGTTTTTTTTAATTTTACAAATCCAGTATACATTTCACCGGTTTGGACCAATGAGATTTCACTTAAAAAACAAATTTTGAAAAACCAGTATATACAGATACCCAGGATTTTCATTTCAGCAAAAAATGAGTGACATTGGGCACTCATTATTCACGTAAAAATCAACTATTCCAAAATTACGTGAAAGGTCTTCCCTGGTTCTTCGATTTTGAAAAATCCAGTGTATCATCATACCCGACTTTTTCAATTCTACAAAACCCAGTGTATCATAATCACTCCCCATCATTCCTCACCACTCTCCACCACTTTCCATTGCTCTCCATCACTTTCCATTACTATCCATCACTTTCCATTACTCTCCATCACTCCCCATCACTCCCCACCACTCTCCGCCATTCTCCATTAATTCCCATCACCCTCCACTACTCCCCACCACTCTCCATCTCTTCACACACCTCTGTCCCCATCCTCGCGCCGCTCTGTCGGCAGCCTGACCGGATAGTCCTACATTTTCAGCCTGAGAATCAGACCGGATCCGTATTTTCCGGGATCCAGCCTGATTTTTTGATGCGAACAACTTAGCTTTTTCTGCTATAGAAGGTATAATAGAGACAGTCCGGGGAAGCGCCCGGAAAGATCAGAAAGGATCATGAAACCAGGGTCGTGAGTGATCATGAGATGTGATTATAAACGGACCTGTTTGAAAGAGCAAAACTTATGTCAACCTTTTTCTCTGCATTTAACACAACGCTTCTGCTGTTCACCTTCCTCCTCATCGGTTATGTGCTGAGGAAGAGAGAGCTGCTTCCGGCGTCGGCCGATATGGTGCTGTCACGCCTCGAAAACATGATTTTTGTCCCGGCGGTCGTGATCAGCACCTTCATCACGCGCTTCACGGCCGAAAACATTCAGGCGAAGGGCTCGTATCTCCTGGTCAGCGCCCTGGTGGCGGCGATCCTGCTGCCGGTCTCGTACCTGGTCGGCAGACTGCTGGGCAGGAAAAAGACAAGAGATTCCAATTATGTAAACCACAGCGGCAATGCGGGAAATACTGCCAGCGCGGTAAATACCACCAACACGGACAATGCCGGCAATGTGGGAAATGCCGCCAGCACGGACAATGCCACCAGTGCTGACAACACCGAAGAACGGATCTTCCGTTACTCGGCTATGATCCCGAACTTCTCTTTTTTCGGCATTCCGCTGGTCCGGGGAACGCTCGGCGAGGAGGCGCTCTTTGATTACCTTATCTTCTGCCTGCCGATGTACCTGATCTGCTACAGCATCGGCGTGGTCTGGCTGATCCCGTCCAAAGAGGGAAACCGCGTCACGCTCAGAAGCTTCTGCAATCCGATCTGCATCAGCCTCCTGATCGGTATCATTCTGGGCCTCTGTAAGGTCCGGCTGCCGGGCTTTCTGGACACGGCTCTTTCGCAGGCTTCGGGCTGCATGGGTCCTGTTGCCATGATCCTGACCGGCTTTGTGGTGGCTGGCTACGGCATCCGGAACCTGCTCGGGGACCGGCGTGTCTATATCATGACGGCGCTGCGGCTGCTGGTGATCCCGTTTGTGATCACAATGCTCCTGCGCACTTTCCTCAAGGACTCCCCGGTCCTGCTGTACGTGCTCTGTTTCCTGGCAATGCCGCTCGGCCTCAATACCATCGTTATTCCGGCGGCTTACGGCGGCGATACCAGGATCGGCGCAAGCTGCGCTCTGATCTCGAGCGTGCTCGCGGTGATCACGATCCCGGTCCTGTTCCTGGTCTTCGGATTCTGAGGCTGCCGGGATATGAGGCGACGGGGTGCTGAGGCTGTCGGGTAATGAAGCGGTCCGGTGCTGAGACTTCCGCGATCTGAGGCTGTCAAGGGGGGGATTGGCAAAGATATGAAACGGCAAGGTTATAGAACCGGCGGGTACCGGGTCGACCGGTTGCCGGATTACTGCGTTCAGAAAAGGGACATTTGAAGGACAAGATACTTTATGAACCGGACACTTTAAGACCGGACATTTTCAGAACAACACAGATAGATTATTTTTGGGATGACAGATCATGATCAGAGATGAGCAGTTTTACGAAAACCTGAAACGCCTGCGCGATTCCGAGGGCTTCGGCGCCCTTCTGGGGATGCGCCATACCCACCTTTCCGAGGGATATGCAGAGGCTGAGATCCCCATCCGTCCGGAGTTTATCAATCTCCAGGGCACGGTACACGGCGGGGTCCTGCTGACGCTGGCGGATGTGACCGGCGGCACGGCGGCCTGTTCCTTCGGATCCCTCGTCGGGACCGTAGACAACAACTATCATTTCCTCAGGGCCGGCAGGGATGTGACGAAGATCATCGCCAAAGCCCGGGCAATCAAGGCCGGCAGGAAGATCATGGTCTTTGACGTCACGGTGGAGGACCAGAACGGGAAGCTGCTCGGCGAGGGCTTGTTTTCCTACATGCCGCTGGGCATCGACATCAGTTTCGAAAAGGCTTCGCAGTGACCGGCCAAAGCAGCGATACGAAAGGGCAGATCCTTATGAAGAACACTAATCACAGTAAAAAGATGATCGCGCCGATCGTGATCACGTTCCTGTTCCTGGCATATCTTATAGTTTACATAACATTAGTCGGCAGGGAGACGCACTGGCACCCCGTCATGGTCGTGCTCTTGTTCGTGCCGCTCGCCGGCCTGGGGCTCGGCATGGTATATGTCCTCCGTGAAAGGATCCGTGAGATACAAAGCGGCGAGGAGGACGATCTCGACAAGTATTGAAATGCCTCAGTCCGCGTCCTGCAGGCGCTTCTCCAGCCACAGCTGCAGGGTGTTGGAAGCGATGGACATTTTCCTGAGCGCCCCGCAGATCCTGGAGAAGTCCGCATTTTCGTCCGCGGTGATCCCCCCGTCTACTGTTATGTCAACCAAGCGCTCCCTGTCCGTATTGAGCTCGTTGAGGGAGGCCAGGATGTCGAGCGTGATTTGTGAAAGCTCCTTTTCCGTCAGCTGCGGCACGTATTTCTGGCCGATCGGGCATTGCGTGGCGCAGTAGGTATTGGCCAGCAGGGGGTCCTGGTAGACGCGCGCCATTTCCAGCACGTCCTCGGGCTGCGGGAGGCTGCGGCCGCTTTCAATGTTTTCGATCTTGTCGTCAGAGATAAAGGGCATGCGCTCCCCGGCGGCTTCTCTCGTGAGCCCGGCCTTCTCGCGGCTCAGCTGGTAGATCGTTTTGTTCTTCCTGGTCGATTTTCTGGGCATGATCACTGCCTCCCCTGTACTTTGGCGGGATGTTTCTCCATGCTTTGGCGGGATGATCCCTGCATTTTACGGAATACACGTGCGTATTCCGCAAAACTTACTGTATATCGATATACGCTCTCATTCTACAATATTGCCAACAGGAAACACAATACGGACTTTTGCGGTGCCCCTCCTACCCCTCCCGGGCGCGGACCGAAAGCATCTCCGACAGCTGTCCTGTCAGCAGCAACGCAACCCGGCCGGGGCGCATGCCCGGCCTTGAGAGTCAGAAATAGGCCCCGACAACTGCCGGCGGCCGGAAAGGAAGGTAGCTTATGGGAATCATTATGACGATCTTAATGCTGGTTTTGTTTTTCAAGATCACCGGGTTCATCCTCAGGGTGCTCGGTGCGATCGTGGGAGCGGTGCTCAGCCTGCTGGGCTACCTGTTCATCGGCGTGATCGGCGTTGTCCTGTTCGGACTGGCGATATTCATTATCCCGGTCTGCCTGGCGGTCGGGCTGGTCGCGATCGTGTCCCGGCTGGCGCTGATCTGAAGAAAACACACGAACTGATGCTGCGCGGTCCTGCCGGCATTGTCCGGCGCCGCGCGGCGTATCCGTCACATTTGCAGGAATCTATAGTTTTGGAAAGAGAGGAGACAAGAGCATTATGATCATTACAACGACAGAGACGATCACAGGCAGGGAGCTGGAAATGCTGGGCCTGGTCAAGGGCAGCACGATCCAGACGGTCAACATGGTCAGGGATCTCGGCGCCGGTCTTAAGACCCTCGTAGGCGGCGAGCTGACGAAGTACAACGAAATGATGAACAACGCCCGGGCTCTCGCCACCAAGCGGATGACTGAGGAAGCCACAGCTATGGGCGCCGACGCAATCGTGGGCGTACGCTACAGCTCGGCAGCCGTGATGCAGGGCGCCGCGGAGATCATGGCGTACGGGACAGCGGTTAAATTCAAATAAATGTATCCGGATTTTTCATTTTCCTCCAGTCCGGTGACAGCACTTCATGGAGATAGTGAAAACCGAAAAATCTGGGAATCAGTTTGTGAAACAAATATCCGGGAATCTATGGAAAGAAAAAATTCCGTGTATCAGCCATACACGGAATTTTTTGAATTCATGATCACAGTATTCCCTGATTATTCAGCCTTGGGAAGATTGTGGTCCTTGCCGAGTTTGATGAAGTTCCAGATCACACGGACGACCATGATGATCGTAACGCCCAGACCGACCCAGCCGGAGATGACCCATACATAGTTCATGATGACTTCGTACGGTACCAGCATTGCGACGATGAAACCGATCAGGGTGCCGATGACAACGAGCATCTTGTACTTGGGGGTGCCGTCCTTCGCGAACGGTGTGATCGAGGACCAGAGCAGCGGGCAGGTCGTGGTGTACAGTGCCGCGAAGATCATGACCGCGTAGATCGAACCGAAACCGGAGAAGGTCTTGCTGGCGACATAGAGGAAGGGAACGTCCAGTTTTGCTACTTCGGTGATGTTTGCGATCATTGCAAGGCCCATCATGACTTCTGCCGCGCCGACCAGTGTGTTGCCGATGGACTGACCGATCATCAGGTTCTTCATGCTGTGCTCCTGCTTGAGCTCGACCGCAAAGTTCGGGTACCACAGGATCGTGCTGGTTGCCAGGATGATGCCGGCGATGAGCCAGCTGTTGGAGGCTTTCATGTGCGAGATCTCACCGCTTGCCACCAGTTTCGCGCCTTCGCTTAAGGAGCCGCTGGCTACGCCCTTGACGACCGCGATCAGGGAGATCACAAGCGCGATGCCGATCAGGACGGGGCCGATCTTGCTGATGATGTTGACGATGTTCTTCAGACCGAACAGGCTGGTGATGCAGCAGAGGCCCGCGATGATCGCCGCGCCGACCCAGAGCGGAGCGCCGTACTGCTCGTTGAGAGAGGAAGCAGCGCCGGTGTACATGACGATGACGCACATATAGAGATAGAAAATGTAGAAGTAGTTGATGACCGTTCCGAGACCATTGCCCAGATAGAACTTAAGGACCTGCTCACCGGTCGTAAGGTTGAATCTTTCGGAAGCATAGGCAAAGCAGTAAATGCCGACTGCCATGGTGACGGCAAACGCGATGCCGGCGCCGATGGACCACCAGCCGAAGACGGAAAAGTACTGCATGACTTCCTGTCCGGTGGCAAAGCCTGTACCGATGTTGAAGGCAAGTATCGCGCCCATCACGGTGAAGACCGATTTCCAGTTGATCTTGTTGTTCATTTCTTTCTCCTTTTGTTTATGAATAGTAAATAATACGGTTTTGTTTTCAGTCGTCCATTGCCGCAAGTGCCTGCAGAAGATCTTCGATCAGGTCGCGGCTGTCTTCCGCACCGACAGAGATCCGGACGAGTCCCTTTGCCAGGCCCATACGGTCAAGATCTTCGTCGGAGAAGTTGTTGGCGAAGGCACATCTGGGATGCGTGAAGGTGGTGCGGATCCCGCCCAGGGTCCCCAGATAGCAGATCAGCTTCAGGTTCTTCATGAATTTAGCTACCTTGTCAAGGTCGTCTTCCAGGCGGAAGCTCAGCATCGCGCCGTATCCGTAGTCCAGATCGAACATCCTGGAGGCAAGCTCATGATGGGGATGTGTCGGAAGGCTCGGGTGGTAGACTTCCTTTACATGCGGATCATCTGCCAGAGCGCGGGCGATCCTGATGGCATTCTGGTTCTGTGTACGGACGCGCATGCTCATGGTCTTGACGGAGCGAAGAGTCATCCAGGAACTGACGGGATCCAGGCAGCAGCCAAGAAGCAGATATTTGGGATAGATCCGGTCGATCAGTTCCGCAGAGGCTGTCACGCAGCCGCCGGTGATGTCGCTGTGTCCGCCGAAATACTTGGTCATGCTGTGCAGAACGATATCGGCTCCGTTCTCGAGCGGCCGGTAGACGAAAGGAGTGGTGAAGGTGCTGTCAACTACCGTAAGAAGGTTGTTTTCACGGCCGATTGAAGTGATCGCTTCAAGGTCTGTGACCAGGGTCAGCGGATTGGCAATGATCTCGGTGTAGAGCATTTTCGTATTCTTCCGGATGGCCTTTTTCACTTCTCCGGGATCGGTGAAATCCACAAAGCTGACTTCGATCCCGAATCCGGGCAGCATCCATTCGGCGATCTCAATGGTCTCGCCGTAGATGTTTTTGCTCATCACGACATGATCCCCGCCCTTCAGCAGAGAGAGCAGAACTGTGGAAATGGCTGCCATGCCGGAGGAGCAGATCAGGGTCTTCTCACCTTTCTCCAGAAATGAGATCGCTGCTCCGAGTTCGTCACGGTTCGGGTTCGCCGATCTGTTGTAGTAGTACCTGCCGCCCTTGTCCGCAAACAGATAATCTTCCATATCGTCAAGGATATACGCGCTTGCCGGATAGATCGCGGGCGTTTCAGGATTTCTGATGATCCCCTGCGGAGTGGTTCCCTGGTAGAGCACTTCGGTATCGAGTCTGTAGCTCATGTTTTTCCCCTTTCTTTCTTATGGCTTTCGCCGGTTCTTTCTGATTTTTATCGTAAAAGCTGTTTTTGGAATAAGGTCAAGAAATATCTCTATAGTAAATTTTCATAAATATTTCATTTAACATTTAGATATTTCCACGAAGAAAAAAATACCGCCCGGGGCAAATGCCCGCGAGCGGCGTTGTTTTTATGGGGAGACAGGTGTTTCGGACGGGATTTTATATCAAAGGGACAGTTTCGGGGAAAAAGGAAAACCTTATACCCGGGATAAGGTTTGCGGCTGTCAGATCATGATCTGTACTTCATACATGGCATCTGACCAGTCAACCAGGTTGTCCTCGAATTCCAGCGCGAGGATGTTATCCTTGTGCGGCACGCCGGTGATAAAGGATCTGAGACTGTCCGTATCCCAGCATTCCTTCAGGATGGGGGTGCGGAAGCAGACAAAGTCACTTTCCAGGATCACCTGGATATCCCGGCAGATATGGTCGGGCCGGGATTTTGTAAAAATAAAATACGTGTCCGGACGAAATTGTTTGCGGAGAAGGTCGTCCATATGGATGCGGTAGCCGTACTGGCGGCGGAAAGGCAGTTCGCTGTAGGGAGACCTTCCCTTTTTCTCGGCGAGACGGATCTCCATATCACTGAGCGGTTCGTCCGGGTCGACGGGCACTTCCAGCACGTAGCGTTCCGGCAAGTGGATCCGGTAAAACCCGGAGGCATCATTTCCCAGACCGGTGTAGGTAAAATAGTTGATATACCAGTCGATATCCTTGATCTGTTCGACCGTCTGGTTGATCTGATCCAGCAGTGCTTCTTTCCTGGCGGCGAGCCTTGGCAGCAGATGCTCCACGGTCCCTTCCCGGATGATCGGCGCGATCTCTTCGAGGGAAAGCCCCAGTGCCTGCATGTACTTGATGCGGTCAATGGTGTGGAACTGGGTATAGGAATAGTAGCGGTAGCCTGTCTGGTCGTTGGTCAGGACAGGCTTCAGGATGTTTTCCCTGTCATAATAACGCAGCGTCTGGGCTGATACGCCCAGCAGCTTTGCGGTCTCGCCGATGGTGTAATACTCTTTCATAATCATAGTCCTGCGCTTGTCGTCATCTTCGGTTAATTATATCAGTGCCGGACAGGCAATGTAAAGAAATCCAAGAAAAAAGAGGACAAAAGGAACAAACATGGAAAAGGTCCAAAACCCGACAATATGCCGGACAATACCTGGTTCACGATCAAATTCTATGTTCATTCTGAAATCAATACCCGCACGCCATCATTTTAGAATCTTCCACTATTTTTTAGTTTTCTCCATTTTAAGTGACGTGACTTCCCCTGTTTTTTGATTTTAGTAAATCCAGTATATATTTTCATAGTCAGTCTGGTGTGAAGTTCACTTAAATACATGGAAAAATCAAACCCAGTATACACATATATACTGGGTTCGCGGATTCTTTTGAATCAGGAGAATAATGCTGAAGAAATCTCCCCTGGTTTATCGATTTGTTCCGTTCTGAGTGAAAGGCCGTCTCTTAAATCGTAAAAAATAGTAAATCAAGGGGATGAACCAACACTTCAGGATGTGTCAGCACATTGATCTGGCCTGCTGCCTGAGTGTCCTGCCATGCTTTTCCCGTCAGGGGCGCAGGCTTCCGCAGTTAATGCAGAATTTGCCGGTATTGCTGGTTCCGCACATGGGGCACACCCAGGGTTTATCAGGCTGGCCTGCTGCCTGTGCGTTCTGGACAGCCGCCTGGGCATCATTACCCGCGGCCTTTGCATCATTGCCTGCTCCCTGTGGGTCCTTCCCTGCTGCGTATTGCTTTGCCGCCTCGGAGTTCATCTGGAACATCATGCTCATGCTGCCCGGCCAGCCCTGTACACCCGGAGCACAGTCGCTTGTGCTCCGATAGCCGATGCGGCCCGGAAGCGGCTGGGCGCCTTCGTTGCTTTCCATGCACTTTGCGGCCAGCTTTTCGAACAGCTTCAGCACGCCCTCCGGCTCCACGATAAACTGTTCCACGCGGCCCCTGACCGTGATCCACGCCTCCGGTTCCCAGTGCACGTGATAACCGTCCGCGGGATGGGCGATCAGCTGTGCCGCGGCAGCATTGACCTCCGGAAGGAGCGGCCCCGGCAGGTCATACGTATAATACTTGCCGCTGCAGTACAGCTTCAGCACGGGCTTTCCGCCCTCAAAGTACAGCGAGCTGCGGCAGTTGTCGGGCGGCGGGACCGGCAGTGCAGGCGGCTGGGGCGGAACGACCGCCTGCTCCACGATCGTTTCCACGATGACATCACCCTTCATCGGTTCGGGCACCGGGTTCGTATAATGGTAGAAGTCGCGTGGATCCATGGGACCGGTGCATTTGGGCCTCAGCTCATCCATCCACTTCTTCAGAAGCCCGGGATCGTCAAAGGGATAATGCCTGGCGCTGATCGTGACGCTCGCAACAGCCCCCGGACCGTCTGCATTGGGAATGACGAACTGGTCTATCCCATCGATTCCATTATCCGGCCCGCAATGCTGCAGCACTTGCTTTAAAAAAGCTTCCGCGTCCGCATCACTGACAGCATAATGCTGTTCGCGGCCTTCCTCAAAAAACGTCAGGACGAACGAAGAGCCGTTGGTGTTCCAGAAACGGGTGTCCGAATTGATGGGGAATCCGCCCATTAAAGCGCTGTACGTCATGAATATGGCCCTGCTGCGCCATGCAATGTAGTTGTACTTTTTCCTGTCGATCATAGCCTGCCTTCTCCGCTAATGCTCCTGCCCGTGCCATTCCTGAAACCGGCAGCTGTCATTCCGGCTGCCTTTAATGTGGGGCGATCATCCCTTACAAAGAGAATGCGCCATTATAAAGATCCTTACAAACCTGATTGCGCATCTCCCTTCCGTCTTTTGATATCCCCACCGGCCTCCATATCCGGATCCTGTACCTGCTGAGACTGATTATATCAGATTCTGCTCCCTGCCGGGAGCTTCTCTTAATAAATTCAGTTAAATCAGGCAATCAGAGGGTGTGGGATTTGATCCCGCATACGGAATTGACTCAAAAACAAGAATGTCGATCGGACTGGTCGTTGAGGAAGTGTCAACGAATATTTTTGAGCACAACCGTGATAGTAACGACCATTATGTGGATGTAAAAATCATCATCGCGAATTCCTCGGTTACCCTGAGGTTTCGCGATGATTGCCGTCCTTTTAATCCGAAAGAAAGAATTGCCATGCTGGATGACCGGGCGCCGGAGCATAACATTGGTCTGCGGATCATCAGCAAAAAGGCGAAGAGAATGCAGTACGTCAGCGTTTTCAATTTGAACAATTTCGTGATCACGCTATAGCGTTGAAGAGGTCAAAAAGAAGGAGGAGATCTGCGAAAGAATCAGAAAGGTCCTGTTTTCCCTTGCTGAGAGCGATTATAAAAAAAGTGCCGGATACCGCCCGGTATCCGGCCCATCCCGTCATTTTCCGCAGTCGCGGATATAAAACCTGGTCAGCCCGTCATGCGGGTTCTTCTTCAGGTATTCCACATAGGCTTCCGCGTCCTCGGGATACAGGAAGTCCGCGATCATGCGGTACTTCGGCTGCTCCGAGGTGCCTTCCGTATCCTTTGCGGCGTACACCTGGTACAAAAACAAAGCGTTGACTGACAGATCCATAAATAAACCCTCCTGATGTTGATATCTGTACGCGCGGCAGCCGGTCCGCTGCCGGCCTGCCGGCTACATGAACCGCTCTTTGGCCTTGAAAACGTTGCTGATGGCCTTGTAGTTTCCGAAAACGGTCAGCTTGTCCCCAGGTCTGAAAACAGTGTCGGCATTTGCGGCTTCGACATCCACGCCTTCCCGTTCCACCAGCATGACCATGATGTTGTGGTGCGTTTTGAGCCCGCTCTGCGCCAGGGTCTTTCCCTCCAGCTCGGGCGGCACTTCCTTCAGTGACACCTGCGCGATGGACTGCTTGCCTATGTAGTCCATCAGCAGGATCGTGTTGACGGAGTTGGGATGCATGATGCGCCCTGCCAGGTTCTCCAGAACGCGGTCGATCCGCTTGCGGATATACCTGGTCCGCAGCAGGAAAATGATCACCGCCGCGATCCCGAGAGGAATCAGGAGACCGTAAAAATAGTTGTCGATCTGGGAGGCCTTCAGGGAGAGGAAGACGTTGACGAGCGCGGAAATGATCGTCACGTTGAACGCATAACCGAACAGCATGGTGACCTGCGCGAGCTTTCTCCTGGCCTTGGAAGCGACCAGCATCTCGCTTTCACGGGTCGTAAAACCTGCCGCAGTCAGCAGGGAAAGGACCTGGAATCTTGCCTTGTCATCCGGCAGGCCCATGACCCGGAACATCATGGTAAATAATTCCATCATGATCCAGTAGATCAGTATGGTGATTCCGAACAGTGAAATTGCGACGACCAGATGCATACGTCTTCTCCAGTAACAAACTGCTTCATGACCGGGCCGGAACCGGTCAACGATTCGTTAAGTCCGGCTTTTTCCTATTATACATTCTTTGCGAAGGCCCTTCAAGCCTAACCGTCCGATTCGGAGGACGGAAAAGGCGGCACCGGGGCCGCCTTCTTCTTTTACGCTTCTTTATATGATTCACGTAATGTTCCTGGTATTCCGGGCTTTCGACATCACGCCGATGCCTGCCAGCAGGATACACAGGGAAAATGCCGAGATCAGCAGCGCTGTCTTAACGTCTGCCTCACTCATACCGGTCTGTTCCGTACCATTTTGGTCCCATCCGTTCATGAAGCCATCCGGAGGACCGCCTTGCATCATGTCTCCGTTGAAGGCGGGAGGAAACTGCATCTCTCCGTCTGCCGGAGGAAACTGCATTTCTCCGTCTGCCGGGGGATTGCCCGGAAATTCTCCGTCGAACTCTGGCATCTCCGGAATGCCGCCTTCAAAAGCCGGCATTTCTCCTTCAGACATCGGTGCGTCCGCATTTTCAGCCTCGTCTGCATTTTCCGCCATCGCTGCATCAGCTCCGGTTTCGTTCCGGTTGCCCTTGCCCCTGCCCGGGCGGAATCCGCCGGGTTCGAAACCTCCCATGGCCCCGAAACCGCCCATGCCGCCGGAAACTGTACCAAGGTTGAGGGCAGTCTCGGTCATTTCGATCTCCACCGTCTCCTCCCCGGCGATAAGGACATAGCTTCCGCCCATTTCCAGCGCCGGATCGCTCAGGATCAGGGAAGAATAACTGCAGGGGATCTCTGCTTCCAGGATCACGTTTCCTTCCGTGTCTTCCAGCCGGACCGTCCCGCCGGCGGCATTCGTGGATGAGAAGCCGTACATCACTGAACACTGCGCGGACTCTGCGCTCATGGCCTCGGCCATGCCGCCGCTGCCTGCCGCGATCACGGTGCCGCCGTTGATATAACACTGGCTGCCGAATTCGCTGGCAAAATCGATCGCATTGTTTATGCCGTTGGCACTCACACTGACCAGCAACAGGCCGCCGTTGATCACGATATCCCCGTTGGAATCCATGCCGTCCACATCCCGTCCGTTCTCACAGATCAGTGTGACTGTGCCGCCATTGATCGTGAGCAGCGGTTCCGCGCCTCCGGCATTGATACCGTCGTCCGTAAACCAAATCTCTATATTGCCTCCGTCGATGGTCACCTTCTCGGACTCCATGCCTTCGGCACAGCTTTCGATCAGGATCGTGCCGGATCCGACGGTCAGCTCGCCCTTATTCTCGTCATCGGATACCGTAATGCCATCGTCCCCGGCATTGATCGTAAGCTCCATCCCCGTGAAGCGCGCGCTCTCATTGACATGAATACCGTCTTCTTTTGCGCTGACCGTGATCGTTCCGCCGGTGATCCTGAAGTCATCGTTGCAGACGATGCCGTGCCTGTATCCGGCCGTGACCGACAGGGATCCGCTTCCGTTGATCGTAAGGTCATCCCTGGAAAACAGCGTACCGCGGATATTTGCCGCCTCCGCATCTTCCGAGTATTCTTCGCCGCTTTCGAGAACATTTTCCGTGCCCTCCGCAAGCGTCAGGATCACCTTTGTGGCTTCTTCGACATCCAGGGCAGCACTGTCTTCACAGCGGATCGTGACCCCGTTCAGCAGGATGCGGACCGTACCTTTCGTCTTGGATGTCTCATTGACGATCACACTCCCGTTTTCCAGCGTGCCTTCCAGGATATAATCGCCGCCCGCGTAGATGATGACATTACCGTCCTGCAGATAGGCGCCGGCCCCGTCGATCTCCGCCCCGTCGCCTGTCAGCGTGATCCTGGCGGCGCCGCCGGTGTCCCAGCTGTCATCAAGGTCTGCCTGCGTAAACATCGCGTTGCCGTCCGATACATACCTCTGCAGGCCGAAGGCTTCTCCATTCATAAAAAGAAGGGTGATGACCAGGGCAGCGATCGCCGCGCATATGGCTATGAAATTGAAATGTTTGCTGGTTGACATAATGATCTTCTTTCTTAATGGGATATGCGTCTCGTTTGCGCCTTGGCTTTGTGCAGCATGCGGCACCCATTCGCAATCCATTCTTGCTTGACACTGGGATACGCGTCTCGTACGCACTCCGTGCTCCCGATCCGCTCCAGCCATTCGGAATCCGCTCATTTTTCTGTGAAAAATGGCTTCTTCCTCATGTCTGGCGGGCTTCATAAACATCCATCCGCATGTAAACATGCGCTTGACTGTTTATTCTGCCCTTATCCCATGTAGTCCCCGTTATAAGACACCAGCACCGCATCGGCGACGCCCGGCAGTTCGGTCAGTTCGTTGATGAAGTCCGTGTTGTCTTCCTTCAGGCGGATCGCCAGATTGAGTTCGACGGAGCCTCTGCGGGCTGTCTTGCTCTTGGTGACCGCCTTTTCAGTGTACTTTCCGACCATTTCCACCGCGCGCTTTTCGCTTTCCGCGTCATCACAGTGAATGACCAGGATATAAGGATTGCGGTAAGCGCGGCGGTTCGAGAAGACCAGCAGCATGATGCCGATCACGACGGAACCGATCACCGCGAGCGGGATCATGCCTGCTGCCAGTACGATGCCTGCCGCGATCGACCAGAACAGGAACGCAATGTCCAGCGGCTCCTTGATCGCCGTACGGAAACGTACGATGGACAGGGCGCCGACCATACCGAGTGAAAGCACGACATTGCTGGAGATCGCAAGGATGACCAGGGCGGTGATCATGGTCATAGCGATCAGCGTCACCCCGAATCCGGAGGAGAACATGACCCCCGCATAGGTCTTTTTATAAACGTAAAAAATGTACAGTCCCAGGCAGAAGGACAGCACCAGCGTCAGGACCATGTCGGTCACACCGACGGCTGTCACATTGTTTAAAAAGCTGGATTTGAATATGTCGTTGAATGTCATGATGTATCTCTCCTCTTGATCTTCTGATCTGTCTTGTTTTCACTGCCGGGTACGTATTACCTTTGCCGGCATTGAAGGCTTCTACCTTTCTTTTGCTCCCGTATCAGTCAAATGTACGGCATGCCGCGTATTTGGAAAATGCTCCCTCGCGCCGGCCGTGGATCTGGACCACTTCCCGGATAATGTCCGGCAGAAAAGCATCCCACTTCACTTCCAGGATAATGCCGGTCCCGCCGGACATTTCCCGCTCCGTTCTCGGCCGCACTGCCGGGATCATGGGGCAGTCCGGATCCAGGAAATCCGTGCACCTGAGGCCTGTCCGTATGTCGTAATCAAAGGTCACGCGCACATTGCCCGGACCATAGATATACGGCTCCCTGGTGTAATCCACGATCGTCTGGGGCCTGAGTCCCTGGTCCCGCATTTTGATATACAGCTCACAGAGCAGGCTGCGCCGGTCTTCCTTAAGCATCTCATCCGCGATCCAGGCGATATCTCCGTCCGCGATCTTCTGTGCCTCCTGAGCGGTCAGGGGACAGCTGTATTTGGTCCCCAGTCCGTTGACCTTGCTTTTTTTCTCCAGGTGGATGAGCGAAGGATCCAGATTGTAGTAGCGGATCCGGAATTTCTCACGCATATTGACGCCGTCGACCTTTTCGCGAAGCGCCTTGTCATAAAGATTATCGAAGTAAAGGCTCCGGATCAGGTAACGGCCTTTTTTCACGTGCGGATCCTGCTGTGCAACGGCCTGCAGGCCCTGCCGGATCGCGATCAGGTCGGACCGGGTGATCTCATGCTTCACTTCATGGCGGTAGTGTATGTCTCCCATGGATCTATACTCTTTCTTTGCAATAATAAGACGCCTGCCTTCCTTCTAATGGTAGGACAGGCGTTCTTTGTGAACGTCGATATTATCCTGTGAAAATGTGAACAATCTGTGATGGATCAGAGAAAATTGTGTGATTCTGTCTGCAGCAGGCTCTCTGACAGCTTTGTGTGCATTTTCAAAGCCCGATTGACACCTCGTAATGTTTACTATATAATAGCATATACAATATCCGAGTAGGAGCAGCATTTGAGCAGAAATTATGCAGCAAACTGTATCTGTTGTTGTCTGTGTGAGGATCACTTCACACTTATTTCTGCTGCGCTTTCTCTGCATCGGTACGAATAGTATTTCGAGTATTATTGCAGATTTCCGAGGGAAGCCGGCAGGCTTCCCTTTTTGATTGTATAAGCTCTGCGCAGATCGATGAGGGAAGCGGACACGGGAAACCGGTCCCGCCTGCTTTCTGAAGGACATTTTAGATGGGTCGATACCACCCGGGAGGAAACATGAGAGGCTTATATCATTCCGTAGACCAGCTGATCGGCAATACACCGGTCATGATGCTGGACCGCATCGTACAGAAACTTGGACTGAAGGCAAATATTGCCGCAAAGCTGGAGTATCTCAATCCGGCAGGCTCCGCAAAGGACCGCATCGCGAAAGCGATGATCGACCGCGCGGAAGCCAATGGAAGCCTGCTTCCCGGTGGTACGATCATTGAGCCCACCTCGGGCAACACCGGCATCGGCCTCTGCGCCGTCGGTGTCCCGCGGGGCTACCGTGTGATCATCGTCATGCCGGAAGACATGTCCCTCGAACGGCGCAAGCTCATCAGAGCCTACGGCGGGGAGCTGGTCCTGACCAGCGCGCAGGGAAGCCTGCCCGAGGCGATCGCAAAGTCCGAAGAGCTCCACAGATCCATTCCCGGAAGCATCCTTGCCGGCCAGTTCATCAATCCCGGCAATCCCGATGTACACTACCGTACAACAGGCAGGGAGCTCTGGGAGGATATGGATGGAAAGATCGATTACTTCGTAGCCGGCATGGGCACCGGCGGCACGGTCACCGGGATCGCGCGGTATCTCAAGGAGCAGGATCCCACGATAAAGGTCGCCGTCATGGAACCGGAACATGCCGCTGTCCTTGCAGGTGAGGAAAGCCTGCCGCATAAGATCCAGGGAGTCGGTGACGGCTTCGTTCCGGACGTCATGGATCCTTCCCTGGTGGACGAACTGCTCAAAGTCAGCGATGATGAAGCGCTTCACTATGCCCGCCTTATTTCCTCTGCAGAAGGCCTCCTGGTCGGCATCTCATCGGGCGCATGCCTGGCAGCTGCCGTACAGCTCGCGAAGCGTCCCGAAAACGAAGGAAAGACCATCGCCACCGTCTTCATGGACAGCGGCATGCGGTATTTCTCCACCGAGCTTTTCGATTAGACCCGATTTTTAAAATACCCTCCTTTCACCCGGACTCTGCCCGCCGCAGCCCGTCCGCGGTATATAACGCAGCAGCTGCCGCGGTCCCACAGGTGATGATCACTTCGGGACAGCGGCAGCTGCACTTTCTTTATTCACGTTATTTATTATGAGCTTCCCCCGTCGTGTGCTCTTTTCCATTACTCTATCTGCAGGGAGTTGCCGATATAGAAGATCGCATCACGCAGTTCCTCATCCGGATCCCCGTCACACCAGACCTCCATCCCAAAGCCGTAGATCCCGCCGCGCATACGGCTGCTGCCGGCGAGCTGTCCGCAGAACCACCGCCCGTCATCTTCATGATACAGATAACGCTGCCCGGTCATCCCGTTTGCCAGCGTGTAGTTTTCAAGGCTGTATTCATGAAAACCCGCAAAATTGAACTCCTTTTCCTCCTCCGATTCATAATCATTCGGAAAGGTAAAAAGTTTCAGGAAGATCTGCGTCCTGCCGTCACGGCTGACAAGATCTGGATCGCCTAATTTCCAGTCCTCTTTTTCTTCAAAAATATCAGACGGATATGCCAGTGTACTATCATGATACATAGTAAATCTGTACCTTTCTGTCGGTCCGTTCCAGGAATCGGGACCGGGCCCGAGACCGGGACTGTTTACCTCGGACCGGAGCGACTGTTCCCGCCACACATAGGAGATCTCGGTCCCTTCGCAAAGATAGGTGTTGTTGAATACATCCCGCAGGGCGATCTGCTGGTACATGGAAGAAAAGCGGCCTCCGGAAAACGTCTCCACTTCCTGTTTATCTGCATACAGTTTTACTTTATTGTCGTATATGATGGGATCATCATAAATATATGCCTTGCTCCCGTCCTCACGGTAGGCATAGAGACGGATCTCATCGCCTTCCGTGAACTGGTGGACGCCCTTGTCCGGCGGCGTCAGTCCTGCCGAAATATCGATCACTGAGCTCCGTCTGCTGAAGGACATGACCGGCTCCCGGCGGTACCCGATCACCTCGGGAGTATATGCGCCTTCTTCTCCTCTGACATCATAGCAGACTACGATGCTGATGTCCCTGCCGTTAAGCTCCGCGGGAATAAATCCGTAGCTGTATGAATCCTCCTCTTCATTCAAAGTATAATAAGCTTCATAATACGGTACGATCCGGCTGTTCAGGGCGATCCACGTTCCGTCAAAATCATAGTAGGGATCATTGGTCATGTGGATAAAATGTTCAAGATTCCTGCACCCGAGCTCCAGCCTTCCGTGCTCCTCCGTGTCCACATAGATGACATTTTCCAGCTGTTCGATCAGTTTCCACTGCTCGCCTTTCAGATCGATATACTTCAGCTCCCCTTCAAAAAACGAACCTTCCTTCAGCACCAGGGTAGCCGGATCGATATAGGTCTCCTCCTTCAGTTCCACATCCTCCGGCTTGTACCAGGACGCGGTCCGGATATCCGCCGCCACCGGCTGCACGTCCGCGCGCTCCTGCTCCGCCACGACATAGTTCAGGAATCCTTCGAAAAACCGGAAATACTCATCATCGTATCCGATCCCCCGCATCGATTCCGCCACGCTTTCATAACGGTCCGGAAGAAGATAGGGGAAATACACCGCCAGCCCGCTGCTGCGGGCATCCATGCTGCGGGTATAGACGGTCATCTCCCTGAGCGCTTTGCGGACCGCATCCGCGGCTGACTCGATCCCGGCCAGGTCAGATGACGCGCTTTCGCGGATAACGGGATCGGACAGATATACCGGAAGCTGCTCCATAAGGTCGAGAAGGTCGACCTGCTCATACAGTCCGCCGCCGTAGCTTCGCGTCCTGCTGCGGCTGAGGGACAGGATGTCATAGCATTCTGCCAGGTGCTCCCGGATCGATTCGAGGTAGGCGCTTACAGCACTTTGCACTGCCGGGAGCTTCGAAAGATCCAGGACCGCCAGGGTATTGTTGTCATATTTGGTAGAGGTCGGGTCATTGACGAAATCATCCACGATGCGCGGCGCGATCTCCCGCATGTCGATGCCCGGCCCGGCGCTGAGCTGTGACAGGAACGGCGTGTAAGACCACCCGCCGGAAGGCTCCGTCTCCTCGGACGCGATCAGATAGTCCGCATGCTCCTCCAGCGCGGCGGCGACCTCCACGGTGCTCATCAGGCACGCGTCAAAACCGATAAAATAAAAATGGATCCCGCTGTCCGCAACTCCCTTTCGCAGGTCTCCGATCTCCAGCATGATATCTTCATAGTTCTCATCCATGCCGTACCCCATCAGGGTGCCTGCGCCGTGATCCCAGAGGATCAGTCCGTACCGGTCCGCCGGATATTTTTCAGAGGCAAAACGGATGAAATCCGAAAGGGCTTCGGGCTCGGACATATTGACCACGCCAAGCTCCTCCTTAAGTTCAAGCTCGTCTTCCAGCAGGAAACGGCGGCAGGCATTGTCCCGGCCTGTCAGGTCACTGGTCCACGCGGACGCGCCGCCGGTCTGCACCGCGATGCGCAGCCTGTCAGAGTGCTGCGCCGCCAGCATCTCCCGCAGGTCGTCCGTCGCGGATCCGCCCAGAGACTCAAGGTCAGAACCGATCATATAGACCATCAGGGTGAAGGTGGAAGTGTCTTCCGGATCCGCCGCAAAGGTCTCGGGCTCTGTTACGGCAGCCACGCTTCCGCCCGGGGAGCCTCCCGCAGAGCTTCCGCCTGCAGCGCCCCCTGTCGTGCCGGTACCGCCGCCCGTTCCGGTACCGCCGCCCGTTCCGGAGGGCTTTCCGGTGCAGGCACAAAGCAGGCTGGCAGACAGCAAAAGCACCGGCAGTAATACGGCTGCCAGCCATCTGATACCGTAGATGGATCTCTTTTGTTCGCTTTGCATCATTATCCGGATCTCCGTCATAAAACAAACAGCCCTGCCGGCATACGGCACACAGGCACCGGTCTTTATTTCCGATTCACATTATATCGTACCGGCGGAAAAACGAAAACATCGGGAAGGAGGATATTGCGCCATCCATGAAGACCAATGTAAAATAGCGGCATAAGGAGGAAGGAAAAATGTTCAGAGAGATGAGAAGAAGCAAGCAGGCATTGACGCCGGAAGAATGCGTCGCCATCCTGGAGAGGAATACCGCCGGCGTGCTCGGTGTGAGCGGTGATGACGGGTATCCTTATACCGTGCCGCTGAGCTATGCATATAAGGACGGCAGGATCTTTTTCCACGGCGCGAAGACCGGACATAAGATCGATTCCATCCTGCGCTCCGACAAGGTATCCTTCTGTGTGATCGATCAGGACCGGGTCGTCCCAGAGGAACTGACGACCTATTTCCGGAGCGTGATCTGCTTCGGACGCGCGCGCCTTCTGGAGGATGAAGAAGAGATCCTCGCCTGCGGCCGCCTGATCGGCTCCAAGTATTCGAAAGGCTATGAGGAAAAAACAGAGAGATCCCTGGCGCGTCAGCTGAAAGTCGTCGGATGCGTGGAGATCCTGATAGAACACATGACCGGCAAACAGGCCATTGAGCTTGTCCCGACAAAAACAGAGGCCGACCTGCACTGACAGGGTCGGCCTTTATTTATTCATTCCGGATCGCCGCCAGCGGACTCAGGCGCATGGCGCGCTTTGCCGGAATGTA
This sequence comes from Lachnospiraceae bacterium, assembly GCA_017446045.1. Taxonomy (GTDB): domain Bacteria; phylum Bacillota; class Clostridia; order Lachnospirales; family Lachnospiraceae; genus Avilachnospira. The sequence continues at coordinate 36,178 of JAFSRP010000003.1, forward strand.
GCCGGCGACCGTTCCGATCCCGATCGCGAAGAGCACAGAAAATGCGCCGAGCCAGGGCGGAATATAGGAAATGCCTCCGCCCGAGGATATCACCGGTCCAAGGCCCTGTTCGATACTGCCTGCCAGACGGTTGATCAGGGCGGACACCCCGCAGCTTGCAAGCAGACCCGTGACGCCCCCGAGAAAGCCGATCGCTCCGGATTCTGTGAGAAACAGGTTGCGGATATCATTCATATCACATCCCAGGACCTTCATGATGCCGATCTCCCGCGTGCGTTCATAGATAGACATCATCATGGTATTCACGATGCCGATCGCCGCGACCAGCAGGGAAACGGCACCGATCCCGCCCAGCACCGCCTCGACCATCTTCATGGTCTGCTGGGACTGTTCCAGCCACTGCATGTTGGAATTTGCCTGGTAGCCCATGTCGCTGACCTGCTGCTGCACGAGGCTGACATTTTCCATTTTGTCGACAAAGATATATGCCTGGTTATAGACATAGTAATTGACCGGCTTTCCTTTTTTATTCGTCCGGGGATACGGCACCAGGTTCTTCTTATAGATCTTCTTCAGAAATGTCTTCAGGGTATCGATATCGCAGTATACATCCCAGGAAAACTCATTGTAATCTTCCGGCCCGCCTTTGACCATGCCCACAGCGGGAAGCATGTATTTCTTCCGGGATGGGGCGCTGCTTCCGGCAGAGGAAGCCTGCGAAGACGCGCCGGAACCGCCCCGTGCCTGTGCGGCGCTTCCCTCCGGGAAAACGTAAAAGATCGTATCTTTCATGGGATCCACCAGGATCTCACCATCCCCGTAATTCCGCTCACCTGATCTTGAAGACTTATAAAACATACGGGGTGCCATGTTGCCGTAGACCAGTTCCAGTTCAGCCTGGTCAGGCGCGGGAAGACGCCCGGAGCCGAGTTCGATCTGCTGCAGGTACTCCTGGGAAACGCCGTACAGCGTGATATATCCTTCCGCGGAGCCGGACCTCGCCTCCACGTCCACCTGGAGAAGCGGCGAGGAGGCTTCCACATGCGGAAGACGGGCAAAGCTGCGAACCGTCTCGTCCGTGATCTCTTTGGTATTGTCATCCGTACCGTAGGAATATACACTGATCGTGGTCAGCGAACCGAAGCTCTGGTAGAGTTCCACCATAGAACGGCTCATCCCCAGTCCCAGGCTCATCATCACAACGATCGACGCCGTGCCAATGACCACGCCAAGCACCGTAAGGACCGTACGGGTCTTACGGCGCAGCAGGTTTCGTATGGCGAGGATGATCAGGTCTGAAGCTCTCATATATCGCTGCGGCACTTGTCTCGATCTGTCTTAGCAGTGTTTTCCGGCTCAAATGATCCGTACAGGACTTTACTGCTCATCTTCCAGTTCCTTCTGACGCTTTTTCCTGCGGTGGTGGCGGAGTACCGCGGAGACCGCGAGGATCACGGCCATACCGCCGATCCCGGCAGCAGGACCCCATTTCCGGAGCGGAGACGCTTCCGGCGCCGGCTCTTCCGGCATGTCAAGGCCGTCCATAAAGTCATCCGGCACCGGCTCGCTGACGTACAGCGTGCATTCCTGATCGTGAAACGACTCGTTGCCGTTGACGTCTTCATACCGGATGCGGATCGGGATCGTTCCGTCATCAGCGGTCGGCGCAACACCTGTCAGCATCACGTCGACATTGCCGGTCTCGCCGGGCTTCAGGTTGCCGACATAGGAAGAGGTCTTCCGGATGGATTCCGCTTCAAAGATCGCCTCCACGTTATAGAGCGTGACCTTGCCCGTATTATTGATCCCGAACATGACATTGGCTTCGCGGCCGACCTCGATAGCCTCGGGCGTCAGTTCAAAGTTGGAAACGCTCATGCGCGCCACCTGGTATACCGGGATGTCGACGGTGACCTTTTCTTCGGCATTCTTGAAGTCCGGAGAGTCATACTTCTCATGGATGGTCACAGCATAGGAGCGCGGGTCCACGCCGGGCGCGGCTTCCATAGGGATCCTCAGTTCGGCGGACTCTCCGGCCCGCAGGCTGTTGACCACGAAGGAATTGGCGCCGGACTCTGTGGAAAAGACAGTGGAATTGTCGGCCTTTTCAGATTCCAGGGAGAACAGGATATTGCTTGCCGCGATGTTGTCGGAGGCGTTTTTCATCGTCAAGACCAGAAGGAAGCGCTGTCCGGCGAACACCTGCGCAGGCTCGGTATGAAAGCCATCCACGATCAGCCGTGCTTTTGTACGGTCGTTGACATTGAACTCGCCCAGGTTGGAGGAGTTGTCCTCCATCGACGGATTGCTGATCCGGATGAAGCTGACGTAATCCTCCTTGTAGGAAGCGGAAGCCTCCGGGGACAGCTTATAGCTCACGGTATAGCTTAAAGGATAGAAACCGCTGGCAATGTTGGACATGATCGCCATGGAATAAGGTGCCGTGATCACTTCCTCCGGCTGTACCGCTGCAAACACGCGGTCATAGTTGGATTCATTGATATGGAACGGGAATCCGTCCACAGCTTCCGGCTTGGCACGGTGCGTCAGCTGTGCCTTCATCCCCTCCCCAAGGGCAGGATTGATATGCACGATCACGTCATACAGGGCCTTTCCACTCTGGTTGCGGAAGTTGACGCCGTACTCCATGATCCCCGGAGCCGCGCCGGCAGGCGTCATCTGGCCCTCGCCGATGGCAAACGCCAGGTCACCGGTCAGTTCGCCGGGCATGACCACATCCTCGGATTTACTGATATAGACATTGACATATTCCACCTTCATCTGCCCCTGATAATCGGGATAGAAATTCGGCGGAACATTGTAATAGACGGAGATGGGGATCCCGTAATATCCTTCCTCCACGTCGGCACGGACCTGTACCCGGAAGGTGACCTCTTCGTACTGGTCCTTGTAAAGCTCGGCGAAGCGGTGCTCCTGGGCGGCCTGTCCGGAGCTGATCTCAAAAGGATACGTTCCGGAGTCGATCGGATAGGTCATGCTTCCCCCGAACATCCGGGCAATGCCGTTGCGCCGGCCTTCCTTCCAGGCATTGTACAGCTCGACCTCATCCTCGTCATCGGGATCATACGGGTTTTTTGAATCCGAAATGTCCTCCCCCTTGGTCGTGCCGGTCACCCGGTTGATGTAGTTGGGGTCGTTGGACATGCGGACGATCACATCGGTGATCCGCTCGGTCCCGGGACCATACAGTCCGTTGACGCCGTTATACCCGACGCGTACACGGAACTGCATCTCCTGTCCGATATATCCGATCTGGATATCCTCCACATCGTGCACGAAGGTATTGTGGTTGGTGTTGATATAGGATGCATGGGAAGGGAAACTCCCGGAAAATGAAAGCGCTGCCGCCAGTACGGCTGCCAGCAGCTTTCCGATATGCTTTTTTACCTTGCCTTTTGTTTTCATACGCTTTCCCCGGCTGCTCCGATGCAGCCTTCCGTATCGTCTGTCGCTTCCGTGTCGTCTGCCGCTTCCGTCCGGCTTTCGATGATCTCGGTGATCCTCCCGTCCATGAAGCGGATCTGGCGGTCTGCCGCTGAAGCGATCCCGGCATCATGTGTGACCATGATCAGGGTCTTTCCCTGTTCTCTCACGATCCGCCGGAGCAGATCCAGCACTTCGGAAGTCGTTGCGGAATCCAGATTGCCGGTCGGCTCGTCCGCAAACATGATGTCCGGATCGATGACCAGCGCCCGGGCAATGCCGACCCGCTGCTGCTGTCCGCCGGACATCTGTGCCGGCATGTGTCCGGCCTGGTCCAGGATCCCGATCAGCTTCATGTACTTATGGGCGGCAGCCCTGCGTTCCTCCCGCGGAACGCCGCGGAATACCAGCGGCATAGCGACATTTTCCTCGGCATTCATTGAGGCGATCAGGTTGTAGCTCTGGAAAATAAAGCCGACGTGTTCACGGCGGAAGGCGACCAGCTCATGTTCATTCATCCGGTCGATCCGTTTTCCCAGGATCGTGATCTGCCCAGAGCTCGGCTGTTCCAGTCCTGCCAGCATGTTAAGGCAGGTCGATTTGCCCGAACCGGATGTGCCGGTGATCGCCAGGAACTCTCCGCGCCGGACGTCGAATGAAATGCCATCCAGCGCATGGATCCGGTTGGTGCCGATCTTATAGATTTTCTTCAGGTCCCGGACACTGATCACGGGCTTTGTCTTATCAGAAGACATGCTTATTTCGCTCCGATCCAAAAGACTTGCCTATTGATTGCCGAGGGACCCGGTCCTGATATACGACTTCAGCTCCCGGTAGATCTTTTCTTCGTCGGGCGGGCACCCTTTGATGCAGTGTTCAAATCCGGCCGTGCACCTGCCGACCCCGAGCCTGCCGCTCCTGCCCTGCATTCCCTGGCCGATCCCGATCGGGTCCTGCAGAAGGTCCAGCAGGCCTTCCTCCTTCAGCCTCCAGAGCGCCCCCGAAAGATTGGCGTAGCAGGCACTGCAGGAATCCATATCATCGACCGCATACGAAATATCCAGCAGTTTACGGGTCCTTGGAAGTTCCTCATCCCTCTCCCCGCCTCCGACGGTCAGGATGCGCGCAGAGGCAAGGTCGGTGGTCCCGATCCCGAGTTCTTCCGCCAGCCTGACGTAGGGCACGTCGTCCGGCGTATAATGCAGCAGCTGCAGGGCATAGCTGTCCGTGAGCACCGGGTCCAGCGCCGCCATAACGCAGTTGCGAACGACCGGGTTGCCCCCTTCTTCAAAATCCAGGTCGCCGCAGATATGGTCCACGACGATAAAATCCTGCCGGATCCCTTTCTGGAGATAGGCGATGGGCTTATGCAGCCCCAGCCGGTGAAAACGGGACTTTTCATGGTTGGGAAGGAGCCCCTTGAGGTTCTTCAGGGCACAGGTCATCTTCGTCTGGCAATGTCCCTTCAGCACGGGTACATTGATCAGGAAGCCGATCCGGTCTGCGACGTCCGTGACATCCAGCTTCATGCCGCCGCAGTCCACACTGTGCCAGCGTTCCAGCTGCGTGTCCACGAAGGGCACGCCGTAGCGCTCGCTCAGCGCCCCGTATCCGCAGTACTCTATGGCCTCCGCCGTCTTATCCCCGACCCACGAGCCTTCCGCCATGATGATGTTTCGGAATCCGTTCCCCTGCAGGTATTCGATGATGCCTGCCACCACCTCGGTGTGGGTCGTCCCGCCGTACTCCGCCGGGGACGGCACCGCGAGGTTGGGCTTGATGCCGATCACGGTCTGACGGTCACCGGCAAGCACGGCCAGCTCCGTCTGTTCCAGGAGCCGCACAGTCATCTCCTTATAGTCGGTGCCGTATATTTTCCAGATCTCGTTTCTTTGAATCATAATTGCTGTATTTGAATCATAATTGCCGTCTCTGTACGGTTCCGCCCGTATCGTCTCCGGCTTTGTCCGGCGTCTTTCCTCAATCCCAGTAACCGATCGATTCCAGGACAGCGATATGCCCGTCCTTTCCGACCAGCAGTGTCATGATGTCTCCCGGGGCAAAGCCGCTGATGCTGTAAGGATCATCCGTAAATTCGCCGTACGCGGGGTGATCCAGATACCGCTTCAGCCAGGTCATCGCGTCACACCCGTCATCATAGCAGGGGATCCCTTCGATCAGTACGGTATTGTCATCAAAACGGTACTTCATGCCGTCTGCATTGTCCGTGATCTCATAGTACCCATCCTTCAGAGAGAAATTATCCTGCGTCTGCGGATTGATATTGACCCTGGTCAGGCCGTCCTGACGGTGCTCCGTATCTGGGATCTCAAAGAGATTCTCGTAATACTCGGCACCTGCCATGCTGTAAACGCGGCAGACAAAGCCCAGGCCGCGGTCCGCTGTGATATAGACCGGAAGGGACGCATTGATGTTGTCCTTCGACAGCGTTTTCTCCCTGATGCGCTGCATTTCTTCACTCACACTCTTGTCGAACCATTCCGGGTCAAAGTCGGTGACCGGTTCCACCGTGTCATGAGCTGCTTTCGCGAAGCTTTCCGGCGTCAGGCCAAACAGTGCGGTCACATCGGCATTGTCCGCCTCTGTACCATCCTGCCGGAGGTTCCAGCAGCGGTAGAGCGTATAATCACCTTCCATATAGATCCGGACCATGACCGAGGTGATCCCGTTCCAGGTCACGCAGGAATACCCGGCTTCGAATACGCTGAGGCTGGTCCCTTCTTTGATCCCCTCCAGCTCGCCGTCGATATAGTCTTTCTTCAGCTCTCCGATCTCGGCATTGATCTTCCGGATATCTTCGGTATCGGGTCCCATGATCTCCGGCAGACGATAGCTGTAAAAATAGGAATTGCCGACGCTGTCCTCGTAGCTGCCCTGTTCCGAGAGCAGGTCTTCCGCATAGACAGCCTTTTTGGTATGCTTATCTTCCGCCTCCGGGATCTCCCCGGCGAAAAGCTCCGCCCTGATCAGTTCCCCGTACTTTTCCACCGGAAACTCCAGGTATACGGGACCCGCGGCGTACGGCGCGATCTCATACTGGTTGAACCAGACGCTGATCCCGTCCCGTGTCAGGACCCAGTTGACCTGCTGCGAGGGATCGTCGTAGAACTCCGCCTTCAGGGTGTCTTTCCAATCCTCAAAAAAGTAATCGCTGTTTTCATGCTCTTCCAGTGCCCGGATGACTTCCTCATAGAAAGCGTCGTAATCCGTAAGGACGTCTTCAAGCTCCAGTACCTTTCCGGAGGTGCTGTCAATGCTGAAGCCCACCTGGTAGGCAAAGGGATGCGCGCCGCCATACCAGCTGTCGGTCGTTTTATAAAAACTGAAGCAGGCCGCGTCCGCACGGGCTACCGTGACGAACTGATGGGAGGAGAACGGAAGCAGTCCCTGCAGGTACTCGTTTACCTCACCCGACGCAAACTCTTTCGCCTGGGTGGCAAACGCGTAATCTGCCTGATCCTTCCAGGATCCGTTCAGCTCATCCAGCGTATCCTGCAGGTTCCCGTATCTGTCGGATGTGATCTTCAGCAGCTCGGCATCGGCCACGAATTTGCGTTCCATGCCGTCCATGCCCGGATACTCCCGGATATACTCCGTGATCTCATAGGGAAGCGCCGCCAGCTGCGCTTTTTTCTCTGTGTCAGTCCCGGACGCAGGCTCTGCGGAATCGGGCGCTTCGGCCTTTTCCTGTTCCGCTGCTTCGGAAGCAGCCGCGTCAGATGCCGCCTCCGGTGCTGCTTGCGCTTCAGCCGCTTTGTCTTCGGACGCTGTTGCCTCAGACGCGGCTTCAGCGGCTTTTGTCTCCGCTGCATCCTCGGGTGCGGAACCGGCCTGGGCTTCCGCTGCGGATCCGGCTGCCTCGACAGACGATTCCGCCTGCACGCTCTCCTGCGCGCCGGCAGCATTTCCCGACCCGGCGCTCCCGCAGGAAGCGCTCAGAAGGACTACAGCCGTCAGTAAAAGAACCCATATCCTGTTTTTCATCTGTCTGTACCTCCCATAAACTATAGTAGCAGTATACCCCCGAAGAATGGTCATTACAAGAGTTTTGCCCGCTTGAAAGCCTCCGTGTCCCGCAAGGCACCCTGGTGAATGCCCCGGTGAAAGCCCGGATCCGCGGAATATCCGGCATTTTTCCGAAATGGCATAAAACCGCAAAATATACCCCCTTCCGTGTCCGAAAAAAGCTTACCGCTTCATGCCGCTTCATACCGCTTCAACGCTGTATGGGCACACTGTTCCAAATAAGCACATTCTGTAATTTTGACACCATTGGAGAGGTCGCAAACCTGTGAAAATAGTTTACATAAGTTAAGCCTTTTAAATATAAAAGAAAACCAGAAAAATGACACCATGGAAAATGCTGATTTCCATGGTGTCAGAATTGAAGAAACTCCGTATATTGATAATTGGCGGGATCATGTGCAATTATGTAAACCAAATTGGCCGGTTTTATGGTGTCAGATCCTGCGTTTCCCGAAATATTGAAAACGCTTCAGATTATGTCAACCTGAGCCGGCCTGTTGCCGGGGGCCGAGATTTAATATTACTATGATCTGGAACAAGTCCTCATGTTATGTTAACGAATCCGGGCGACTTCTCTCACAGCAATGTTGCCGGATCGACGTACTCGAGATCCAGTGCTTCCGCAACGGCTGCAAATGTGCACTTTCCGTCGTAGGTATTGAGGCCGAGCATCAGGCCCGGATCGTCCTTGCAGGCAGCCGCGAGGCCCTTCTTCGTAAGGGTGATGCCGTAGGAAAGCGTGGAGTTCACCAGCGCTTCCGTAGAGGTACGCGGCACAGCGCCCGGAATGTTGGCCACGCAGTAATGCATGACACCGTCCACCTCGTAGACCGGATCCGCGTGTGTCGTCGGATGGGTCGTCTCAAAGCAGCCGCCCTGGTCAACGACGATATCCACGACCACGGCGCCCTTCTTCATGATCTTCAGGTCTTCGCGCTTCACGAGCTTCGGTGCCTCGCGCCCCGGTGCGAGCAGGACACAGCCGATGACAAGGTCAGCCTTCGCAAGAGACTTGAGGAGGTTGTCGCGGCTCGAATACAGTGTCGTGACCTGGCTCCCGAAAACGTCATCCAGATACGCCAGCCGGTAGTGGTTGATATCCAGGATGGTTACCCTTGCTCCGAGGCCTGCGGCCATCCGCGCCGCATTCGTACCGGCATTTCCGCCGCCGAGAATGACGACTTCCGCCTTCTCGCATCCGGGAACCGCGCCCAGCATCACGCCGCGCCCGCCGTAGGTCTTCTCCAGATACTTCGCGCCCTCGATGATGGCTGTGCGTCCCGCGATCTCACTCATGCAGTAAAGGCAGGGCAGGCTCTTCTTCTTGTCCTGATGGTCTCGTAGGCCATCGCCGTCACTTTCTTTTCAAGCAGCGCCTTCGTAAGCTCCGCATCCGCCGCCAGATGGAAATAGGTAAAGATCAGAAGGCCCGGACGGAAGTACTGGTACTCACTCTCCAATGGTTCCTTGACCTTCACGATCATCTCCGACGCATCCCAGACTTCCTTCGCCGTATCCAGGATCTTCGCGCCGTTCGCGACGAATTCGGCATCTTCGAACCCGGAACCAAGGCCCGCACCCTTTTCCACATAAACCGTATTACCCGCCTGCACATAAGCGCCCACAGCACCGGGGGTCAGTCCCACACGAAATTCATTGTTTTTGATCTCTTTTGGCAGACCAACGATCATTGCAGTTTCCTCCTTGTCTGGTTATTTATATATCTCTGACTTAATAAACTGTTTTATTAACTGAATTCTTTCGCGGCCTCTCCGAAGCGCCGGCAGCCTTCCGTGATCTGCTCCACAGTGTTGGGCGTAAAGGCCATGCGGTACCCGCCGTGCGCCAGTCCGTCCGCGGAAAATGAAGATGACGGCGAGAATGCCACCTTATGCTTATAGCAGCACTGCTGGAACGCATCCTCATCGACTCCTTCGGGCGAACGCACGTAGCAGAACAGGCCGCCTTTGGCATCGTAGAGTTTCCATCCTTCCGGCAGATACTTATCGAAGCCGTCCCTTGCCGCGCGCCACTTGGCCTTGTTGATGCGGACGATATTGCGGACATTTTCCTCAAAATCATAGTCGCGCATGAAGTTGCGGCAGATCAGCTGGTTGAGGCAGGGCGTGTTGGAGTCGATAGCCGCCTTGTTGTTGGTGGCAATGCGGATGATCTCCGGCTCTGCCATGATAAAGCCGACCCGCAGGCCTGCGGCGATCGTCTTGGAGAACGTGCCGAGGTAGACCACGCGGTGCTCCGTATCCATGCTCTTGATCGTGGGAACATCCTCGCCTTCATAGCGGAGATCGCTGTAAGGATCGTCTTCCACGATGATCTTGTCATAGCGGCAGGCCAGTTCGTAGATCGCCTTGCGCTTTTCCACCGAGGTCGTGATGCCGGTCGGGTTGCTGAAGGTGGGGATCAGGTAAATGAAACTCACCCGGTCCGTCGTCTTCAGCAGATGCTCCAGATGATCGGGATCCGGTCCGTCCTCCTCCAGCCGGATACCGACCGTTTCCCCGCGGAAGCCGCGGATCGTGTCGATCATGCCGGCATAGGTGATTTCTTCCGTGATGACCCGGTCACCGTCGTTCGTAAAGATCCTGGGCAGGAGATACAGTCCCTGCTGGCCGCCGGTGATGATCAGCATATCATTGCCGGCCGTATCGATCCCGCGGACCTCGCGGAGACGCTTCATGATCACGTCCTTGAACTCCGCATCTCCGCCGTTATTGGTATAAAGCAGGATCTCATCAGGATAGTTTCTCGTGATCTCCTCCGCAATGTCATGGATCGCCTTCTGAGGAAGCGCCTCTAATGCAGGATTGCCCTCTCCGAAAGCAAGAAAGTCGGGATCGCTCCTCGAAAGTGCATCAATGACTCTGATGATGGGCTGCTTGCTGTCTTTTGCGCGTTCTGCAAACTGTACGTTCATCTGATTCTCCTGTCCCCGGGACCGGCTGTGTCCCGGCATCTCCTGCTGCCATATATGGATTATTATCTGCTTTCATCATAGTCTCTGCAGGCATTTTCCGCAACCGCCATGATGTCCGATGAAACCCTTGATTATTTCAACAAACTGTGGCATAAAATGAATAACCGGCATTCCCCGCCGGCACATAAGCTGCCAATGAAATGTTCCGAAACCGGAGGCATAGTCCCATGTATACACTGGAAGACTTTCTCAATGACTTTTCCCCGCACGGCGTAAGGCCGTTCACCAAAAAGGACCTGCTGAAGAGCACCGGCATCGAGTCCATCTCCGTCCAGGAATATCCCCTGGAAGGCTACAAGACCGAAAACGAATTCGTCCTGAGCACGATCCTCGGATGCGAAAGGGACGAAGAACAGCTCCTGAAATTCATCCGTACGATCCGTGCGGGCGGAGCCTCGGCGCTCGGGATCTCCGTCCTGGGCGACTGGTTCACCCCCTCCCGGCGGGTCCTGGAGTACTGCAATGACAACGGCTTCGCGCTGTTTTTCCTCCCCTGGGACCTTCGCTTCGCCTTCATCACAAAGACCGTCCTTTCCAGGGTCAGCGAATCCAGGCTGAGCATCTACAAGGAACTGCAGGAGACGCTCCTCCACAATTTCCTTACCCAGGAAGGGCTGGATGCGGCGGCAAGCACCCTATACTATTTCTTTTCCGCGCCGGTCTGTATCTACGATGTCAACCATGTGCTGAAGCAGCGCTGCCCGGACGCGGCGGAAGGTTCCGGCCCGGTCCCGGAAGCGGCCCCCGGGGGATCGGCTAAGGCGGCTTCCGGTTCCGGAGACTGTATCTCTATCCCGCTTGAGATCAGCGGCACTGCCTACGGACAGGTCGTCGTTTCCGGGGAGAGCGATGTGATCCGTACGGACGACGACATCGCCCTGGTGCAGAAATACATCTCCCTTCCGCTCTTCCTCTGGTTCAACCGGGAAAGGATCGAGGATCTCACGGTCAACCGCCTGCGCAGCGACTTTGTCTGGAACCTGGTCAACCGGTCGTACGACACCTATGAGGAAATGCTGGAGGAAGGCATGCGCCTCGGCCACGATCTGACGCACCCCTATGCCGGGATCGCTGTCAGGATCCTCGAGGAAAATACCGACACGCCCAAACTGAACGAGTATTCCGAGGAGACCAGGCGACTTTCGGAATCCCTGGAAAGCCTGCTTCTGCAAAGCCGGAAGGACAAGCGCCCGGACGTCTTTTTCGCGAGCCGCGGACTCAAATGCCTGGTATTCCTGGACTGCAGGAGAAACTTCGGCCACGACAGGATCCGGCAGTACGTGGAGAAGGTCTACCAGAGCTTCCGCGAGGCCAATCCGTCCTATACACTGCGTTTCGGCATCAGCGAGATCTCGCGGGATGCCCGTCCCGACTTTCCGGCGCTCTCCGCGGACGCCGAGCTCGCGCTGCAGTACTGTCAGGAATCCGGCGGCCCGAGCTATTACTTTACCAGCAAGGATTCACAGTTTTACAGGCTCGTCGTCGAGCTCGCCCGCGATCCCGTGATCTATGCGGCGGCGAAAGAAATGATGGAAAAGCTCCAGGGCCCCGAGACGAGGGCCGGCATGGATCTCCAGCATACCCTGATCACCTATATACAGTGCAACTACAACCAGAGCCTCACGGCGCGGGCGCTGTACCTGAACCGCCATTCCCTTCTGTACCGGATCAGAAAAATCGAAGAGATCACCGGTATGTCCCTGACGGACCACCGGGATCTCTTCACACTTGAAGTTTATACCAGGATCATGAAAAACTACTGATGATGCGGTGCTGCCGATCGTTCGCCGCTGCTGTAATTAAAGCGCCGCCGATCGTTCGGCGTTTCAAATAATCCGCGAAAGCGCTTATTTCGCGCGCTTTTCCGCCTCGTATTTCGGAAGCTCCGCCGCATAGAACTCTTCCTTCATCTTTACGACTTCCTTGCCGAGCAGGATGACACCGATCGCGTTCGGAATGATCATCAGGCCGTTTGCGGTATCCGCAAGGTCCCAGGCAAGGCCGAGGGTCGTATAGGAACCGACGATGATGAAGACGAGCCACAGCACCTTGAGCGCGTTCTTTGCCTTGGTTCCCCAGAGATAATCTCCGGCTTTTTCCACGTAGTTGTACCAGCTGATCAGGCAGGAGAAGCCGAACAGGATCTCTGCCCCGAGGACGACGAAGGAACCGAAGTGACCGGGCAGAAGCGTATCAAACGCGCGCATGGTCAGGGCTGCTCCGTCCAGTCCCGTATCCCACAGGCCGGACATGATGACTGCCAGGCCGGAGATCGTACAGACGATGAACGTATCCACGAAGACCTCCAGCGGGCCCCAGATCGCCTGCTCGGCGGGTGAGGAGACCCTTGCGGAAGCATGGGTGATCGCCGCGGTACCGATACCGGCTTCATTGGAGAAGATACCTCTCGCGAATCCGTACCGCATCACCATCAGGACAGTAGCACCGGCGAGTCCGCCGCCTGCAGCCTTCGGATTGAACGCCAGGGAAATGATCTGGACGATCGCCATGGGAAGCTTCGTGATATTAAGGATGATGACCAGAAGGCCGCAGAGCAGGTAAGCGCCTGCCATAAACGGCGAAAGCAGTCCGCAGACCTCACCGATCCTGGTGATGCCGCCGATGATGACGATGCCGGTCAGGATCATGAAGACGACGCCGGCGATCATCGGGTTGATGCCGAACTGTTCATTGAGGGCTGCTGCCATGGTGTTGGTATCGACCACGGCGGAGATCATGAATCCCGCGAAGATCATGAAGATCGCGAACAGGGTGCCGAGCCACTTCTGGTGAAGCCCTTCGGAAAGATAATACATGGGGCCGCCCGCCCAGCTGCCGTCTGCCATCTTTTTCCGGTATCTGATACCCAGGGCGATCTCGGCAAACTTGGTCGCGCAGCCGACCAGCGCCGCCACGAGCATCCAGAACAAAGCACCGGGGCCGCCCAGCACGATCGCGGTCGCGACACCCGCGATATTGCCCGATCCGACGACAGCGGATACGGAGACCATGGCTGCCTGGAAGGAAGAAATATCGCCGTCGCCGCCCTCATCCTTTTTGGTAAAGGCTTTGACATAGGTCTGTTTCACCATAAAGCCCCAGTTGCGGAACTGGATGCCTTTCAGGCGGACCGTCGTGATAATGCCGACCGCCATGATGAGGATGATACACGGAACACCCCATACGAAATCATTAATATAGCCGTTTATACTCTCTATCCACTCCATATCCGCATCCTTTCCGGCTCTCGGGAGCCTGATCTCAAATAACAGAAACCCCAAATGATACGGCGCTCCCGGCCGAAAGCCACTCAACGCAGCTTATCAGGCCTTAAGTCGTCGTATGTCATTCTTCTGCTGTTTATTATAGGCTTTTGTTCAGAGCCATGACAACCAACATTCTGTGGTATAAAAATACAGGGTTTTCATCCATTCTGGTGCATACAGCTTCCTGTTCCCGCACACATCCCGCCGCATACGCCATCCTGCTCCTACATATTCGAATACCCTTCCAGGTATTCGTCGACGGCCCTGGCGCAGGCGCGTCCGTCCGCGATCGCTTTCACCACCAGGGAAGGACCGCGGCGCATGTCTCCGCAGGTAAAGATCTGAGGGTCATCTGTCCGGTACGCCTTATCCACAGCACACTGCCGCCGGCCGAGGCAGCCCCCGCTGTTCAGGGTCAGCCCGAACGCTTCCGCAATGGCAGGGTCCGTCCCGCTGAATCCTGCAGCTGTGATCAGCAGCTCGGCCTCTATCTCTTTCTCTTTTCCCGCCGTAACGATCGTCAGGCCTTTTAAGTCCCCGTGTTCATCCTGATGCAGTTTCTTAAGCGTCGTCTCATAGAGCCTCGGATCCTGCCCGTAGAGCGCGGCAGCTTCCTCCTGTCCGTATTCTGTCCGGCTGTTCTCACGATCATATGGCCATCTTGCGCCCGAAGCCGCTGCCCGGGGCTTCCGGACGAGCTGCAGCACCGACGCCGCCCCCTGCCGCACTGCCGTCGCGACGCAGTCCGTAGCCGTATCTCCGTTGCCCACGATGACGACATTCTTTCCGGAAGCGTCATACCGGCTCTTTTCTCCCGCGAGCAGCGCCCTGGTGGACTCCGTAAGGTAGTCCAGTGCCGTCAGCACGCCGGAGCCGGCGTTTAGCTCCGGTCCGATCACCCGGGCTTTCCTTGCCCCGCAGCTCAGGACCACCGCGTCATAGGCGCTCTTCAGGGAGGATGCAGGTATATCTTTTCCGATCTCCGCCGACAGGATGAGCTCGATCCCTTCCGCCTTCATCTTTTCGATCCTGCGCAGGACCACGCCTTTATCCAGCTTCATATTGGGGATCCCGTACATCAGCAGCCCGCCCGGCCGGTCGTCTTTCTCGTAGACCGTCACGCTGTGTCCCCGCTGGTTCAGCTGGTCGGCGACTGCCAGTCCCGCCGGACCGGAACCGATGACAGCCACTTTCTTCCCGGTACGGACCGCAGGGAGCTGCGGCCGCATCCAACCCTTCTCCCAGGCCAGCTCGATGACCGCCAGTTCGTTGCTGCGTATGGTCACGGGTTCATCCCAGATCCCGCAGGTGCAGGCATTTTCACACAGGGCGGGACAGACCCGTCCGGTGAATTCCGGAAAATTGTTCGTTTTCATCAGCCGGGCCCAGGCATGGTACCAGTTCCCGGCATATACTTCGTCATTCCATTCGGGGACCAGGTTGTGCAGGGGGCATCCATACTCGGACTGACAAAAAGGGACCCCGCAGTTCATGCAGCGCGCAGCCTGTATCTCCCTGGTCTTCCTGTCAGGCATACCGTGAAACTCATAATAGTCTCGGATGCGCTCGAAAACATCCTCACACGGCAGGTCTTTTCTTGTGTAATCTAAAAATCCTGTTGGTTTTCCCATGACAGCTCACACATTTCCCTTCTGTACAGTATAGAATGCTTCCAGTTCCGCCTGGTCTCTCGATATCCCACGTTTCTCCAGCAAACGGATCGCTGTGCGCATATTCGCGTAGTCTGTGGGGATCACCTTTTTGAACAGGGGCAGCATGGTCTCCCAGTGTTCAAGGATATCCTTTCCGCAGGGAGAGCCGGTCTCGCTGACATGCTTTTCGATCAGCGATTTCAGCTTCCCGGTATCCTCCTCATCCCGGACTGGTCCCATCGTCACCAGCTCCTTGTTGAGCTTTCTGTAAAGATCATGGTGCCGGTCCAGGACATACGCCGTGCCTCCGGACATACCCGCGGCAAAATTCCTGCCGGTCTCTCCGAGGATCACCACGCACCCTCCGGTCATGTATTCACAGCCGTGGTCTCCCACGCCTTCCACGACAGCCTCCGCGCCGGAGTTCCGCACGCAGAACCGCTCTCCCGCGACGCCGCCGATATAGGCCTCTCCGGAAGTCGCCCCGTAGAGGGCCACATTTCCGACGATGATATTCTTTCCGGGATCCAGCCTGCTTCCGCGCGGCTGATGCAGGACCAGTTTGCCTCCGGACAGGCCTTTGCCGAAGTAGTCATTGCAGTCGCCCGCCAGGCGGATCGTCATGCCCTTTGGGATAAAGGCGCCGAAGGACTGGCCTCCCCCGCCTTCCGCCTGGACAAGCACCGTATCTTCCGCAAGACTGTTTCCGCACTCTTTCGTGATCCTGGACCCGAGCAGCGTGCCGAAAGTGCGGTCCGTACTGGATACCCGGACCTTTGCCTTCATCGGTTTATGCTCCGACATCGCTTTTTCGAAAGCCGGGATCAGATGTCTGCTGTCTGCTGTCCGCTCCAGATGGAAATCATAGATGGCTGCCGGGTCAAAATGATCCGTACAGTCCGTCAGGTCTCCCAGGATCTCCTGAAGGGAAATGCGGACCTGTCTTCGCGCGGAACCTGCATTTTCCCGCATCTTCAGAAGGGAACGCCGTCCGATCAGTTCGTCTACCGTCCGGACGCCCAGACGGGCCATGATCCCGCGCAGTTCTTCCGCCACAAAGGTCATGAAGCAGATCACATCCTCCGGGGTGCCGCGGAACCGGCACCGCAGTACCGGGTTCTGTGTCGCGATCCCGGCTGGACAGGTGTCCAGGTTGCAGACGCGCATCATGACGCAGCCCATCGCGATCAGGGGCGCGGTAGCAAATCCGTATTCTTCCGCTCCCAGGATAGCCGCGATCGCGACATCACGCCCTGTGAGGAGCTTTCCGTCCGTTTCAAGGATGACCCGTTTCCGCAGGCCGCTGCCGATCAGTGTCCGGTGCGCTTCCGAAAGCCCCAGCTCCCAGGGAAGACCGGCATTCTGGATGGAACTGCGCGGCGCAGCGCCGGTCCCGCCGTCATATCCGGAGATCAGGACCACCTGTGCGCCTGCTTTTGCCACACCGCAGGCAATCGTTCCGACGCCCGCCTCAGAGACCAGCTTGACGGAGATGCGCGCTCCGCTGTTCGCATTTTTCAGGTCATAGATCAGCTGCGCCAGGTCTTCGATAGAGTAGATATCATGGTGCGGCGGGGGACTGATCAGGCTGACGCCCGGTGTCGAATGCCTGGTCTTTGCGATCCAGGGATAGACCTTCCGGCCTGGCAGGTGTCCGCCCTCTCCCGGCTTCGCTCCCTGCGCCATTTTGATCTGGATCTCTGCCGCCGAGCACAGGTACTCGCTGGTGACCCCGAAACGTCCGGACGCCACCTGCTTGATCGCGGAGTTTTTCCCGGTCCCGAGCCTCTCCGGGGACTCTCCGCCCTCACCGCTGTTGGATTTGCCCTTCAGCCGGTTCATTGCCTCCGCCAGGCATTCATGGGCTTCCTGCGAGATCGACCCGTAGGACATGGCGCCCGTCTTGAAGCGCTTTACGATCTCTTCAACGCTCTCGACCTCCTGGAGCGGAACCCCGCCGTCCTCCGGCCAGACGAAGTCCAGGAGGCCCCGCAGCGTCTGCGGGTCGCGCTCTTTGTGGATGCGGTCCGAATACTGGAGGAAACGCTCATAGCTTCGCTCACGCACCGCCTCCTGCAGAGCCACGATGGTCCCCGCATCGAACAGGTGCTGTTCCCCGTGCTCTCCTTCCCTCTGCCGGAAGGTACCGACGCTGTCGATCCGCGTATCGACCCCATAGCCCAGCGGGTCAAAGGCCCGGCTGTGGTGGTACTCCACCGCCTCGCCGATCTCCTTCAGGCCGATCCCGGCGGCATGGTTGATCGTATGGGTAAAATATTTATCAACGACCTCCTGCGTGAATCCGATCGATTCGAAGATCTGGGCAGACTGGTAAGCCTGCAGGGTGGAAATGCCCATCTTGGAAGCGATCTTGACCATCCCGTGCAGGATCGCGCTGTTATAATCATCGATCGCCGTATGCGCGTCTTTATCCAGAAGCTTCCGCTCTATGCATTCTTCGATACATTCATGCACCAGGTACGGACAGATCGCCCTGGCACCGTAGCCCAAAAGGACCGCGAAATGATGGACTTCCCGCGGCTCCGCACTCTCCAGGATAATGGAAACGGCGGTCCGCTTCTTCGTCCGGATCAGGTACTGCTCCATGGCAGAGACTGCCAGGAGGGAAGGGATCGCCACGTGGTTCTCATCCACGCCCCGGTCCGAGAGGATGATGATGTTGGCGCCATCCCTGTACGCCTTGTCGCAGGCGATAAACAGGTTTTCGACCGCCCATTCGAGCGGGCTGTTTTTGTAATACAGGAGAGATACGGTCTTCACGCAGAATCCCTCATGCTTCATTGCCCGGATCTTCATCAGGTCCACCCGGGTCAGGACCGGGTTGTTCACCTGGAGGACGCGGCAGTTCTCCGGGAGGTCCTTCAGCAGGTTTCCGTCCCGGCCGATATACACGGTCGTATCTGTTACGATCTCTTCCCGGATCGCATCGATCGGAGGATTCGTGACCTGGGCAAACTGCTGCTTGAAATAATCGAAGAGCGGCGGGTACTGCCGGCTCAGCACGGCCAGCGGGATATCGGTCCCCATCGCGCCGGTGGCTTCCACTCCGGTTTTTGCCATGGGGAGGATGGAATCCTTGACCTGCTCATGCGTATAGCCGAACGCCCGGTACAGGCTGTCCCGCCTTTCCTGGGAATGCCCGGGCACCTGCCCGTTCGGGATGGGGAGATCCTGCAGGCGGACCAGGTTCTGGTCCAGCCACTCACCGTAAGGCTCCCGGGAAGCATAACGCGCTTTGATCTCCCGGTCTCCGAGAAGCTTTCCTTCCTTCGTATCGACGATCAGCATTTTTCCCGGATGGATGCGCTCTTTCTGTACGACCTTTTTTTCATCGATCTCCAGGACCCCGACCTCCGAAGACAGGATCAGCCGTTCCTCATCGGTAACATAATACCGCAGGGGACGCAGGCCGTTGCGGTCCAGTATGGCGCCTACAGTCTCGCCGTCCGAAAAGAGGATCGCCGCAGGCCCGTCCCAGGGTTCCATCATGGTGGCGTAGTACCGGTAAAGATCCTTGAGCATGGGATCGATATCCCGGTCGTTTTTCCACGGTTCCGGAATCAGGACCATCATGGCGAGCGGCAGCTCCATCCCGTTCATCATCAGGAATTCGACCGTATTATCGATCATTGCGGAATCGGAGCCCGCCGAATTGACCACGGGATAGATCCGGTCCATGTCACCGCCCAGGGCCGTCGAATACATGGTCTCTTCCCGTCCCATCATACGGTCGACATTGCCCCGGATCGTATTGATCTCTCCGTTGTGCAGGATCATGCGGTTCGGATGCGCCCGTTCCCAGCTTGGCGTCGTGTTGGTGGAAAAACGGGAATGCACCATGGCGATGGCAGAGGTGTACTTTTCCGACTGCAGATCGGGATAGAACGCCCGTAGCTGCTTCACGAGGAACATGCCCTTGTATACGACGGAACGGCTTGAAAAGCTTGCCACGTACGTGTTGTCGTTGGACTTTTCAAACTCTCTTCTCGCCATATATAAAAGGCGGTCGAAGGGAAGCCCTTTCTGGGTGCCGGCCGGTCGTCCCACAAAACACTGCATGATGCAGGGCATGCAGGAACGGGCCCTGTCGCCCAGGATCTCCGGACATACCGGCACTTCCCGCCACCCCAGGAAAGGCAGGCCGTCCTTTTCAAGGATCACCTGCAGCATCTTCTGCGCCTGCCTGCGCCGGAACGAGTCCTGCGGGAAAAAGAACATGCCCACGCCGTAATCCCCGCTGTCAGAAAGCTCGATCCCGCTTTCGGCAGCAGCATCCTTAAAGAATGCATGGCTGACCTGCAGCAGGATGCCGACGCCGTCTCCGGTCTTCCCGTCCGCATCCTTTCCTGCGCGGTGCTCCAGCTTCTCCACGATCTTCAGGGCATCCGTCACGACGCTGCGGCTCTTTCTTCCGCGGATATCCACGACCGCGCCGATCCCGCAGGCATCATGCTCTGCTGCTGTTCCGTATTTTTGCCATTCCTGTTCTCTCATAATCTTTCCGCCTGTTCTTCGATCATTCTGCATCGATCGTTGAAACGCCCATGGTGACCTCTTCGAGTACGTCCAGCACCATCCGGACAGTATCCAGGGAGGTCAGCATGGTGATATTGTTCTGTGCCGCCGCGCGGCGTATCGCCACGCCGTCACCGTAATGGATCCCGGAAAGGATCGCTCTTGTATTGATCACGTAGCTGACATATCCCGCGCGGATGGAGTCCAGTACCTCCTGGCTCCCTTCGCTGGGTTTCCCGAGTATCCTTGTCTTTATCCCGTTCGCCCGCAGGACTTCGCCCGTAAGCGAGGTCGCCTCTATGTTGAACCCCATCCTGTAAAAGCGCCGGACCAGCGGGACCGTCTCCTCCTTGTCCTCATCCGCGACGCTGACCAGCACGGTCCCGTAGTTGCGCAGTGAGAGGCCGGAGGCGATCAGTGCCTTGTAGGCAGCCCGGTGGAGCTTTCTGTCATATCCGATCGCCTCCCCTGTGGACTTCATCTCGGGAGAAAGATATGCGTCCATCCCTCTCAGCTTGAAAAAGGAAAATGCAGGCACTTTTACATAATAGCGCTGTTTCTCCGCAGGGTACCGGACTGTGATGCCCTGCTCTTCCAGCGAAACGCCCAGCATGACCAGGGTCCCGATATCCGCCAGGCTCCAGCCCGTGGCCTTGGATAAGAACGGCACGGTACGCGAGGACCGCGGGTTCACTTCGATGATATAGACCTTTTCGGACGCGTCCACGATGAACTGGATGTTGAAAAGCCCGCGGATGCCGATGCCCAGGCCCAGTTTTTCCGTATACTCCAGGATCGTTTGTTTGACCCTGTCCGAAAGGCTGTAGGAGGGGTAGACGCTGACCGAGTCACCGGAGTGTACGCCGGTCCTCTCGACCAGTTCCATGATGCCCGGGACGAAGACGCGTTTGCCGTCGCAGACCGCATCCACCTCGACTTCCTTTCCCCGGATATATTTGTCGACGAGGACCGGTTTGTCCTTATCGATCGCGACCGCTGCATGGAGATACTGCCACATGGACTTCTCCTTGGCGACGATCTGCATGGCCCGTCCGCCGAGGACGAAGCTCGGCCTGACGAGCACCGGGTACCCGATCTCATGCGCTGCCCGGATCCCCTCTTCAATGCCTGTGACTGCCCTGCCCTCCGGCTGCGGGATATTCAGGGACAAAAGGAGCTTTTCAAAGGAATCCCGGTTTTCCGCGCGGTCGATGGCGTCGCAGTCCGTCCCGATCAGCCACACGCCCCTGTCCCTGAGGGAATCCGCCAGGTTGATCGCAGTCTGTCCTCCCAGTGTCGCGATCACACCTTCCGGCTGTTCCAGCAGGATGATATTCATGACGTCTTCCGTGCACAGCGGCTCAAAATACAGCTTATCGGAACAGGTATAGTCCGTGGACACGGTCTCCGGGTTATTGTTGATGATGATCGCTTCGTACCCTGCCCTGCGCAGCGTCTGCACCGCATGGACCGTGGAATAGTCGAACTCCACGCCCTGCCCGATCCGGATCGGCCCTGAACCGAGCACGATGATCTTGCGCCTTCCGGATACGACGGATTCATTTTCTTCCTCGTAGGTAGAATAAAAATACGGAATATAGCTCTCGAACTCCGAGGCGCAGGTGTCGATCATCTTATATACCGGAAGGATCCCCTGTTCCTTCCGGAGCCGGAAGATCTCCTCTTCCGTTCTTCCCCAGATGAGCGCGATCTCCCGGTCGGAAAAGCCGGATCTCTTGGCGGCGGCAAGCACCGCAGTCTCTCCGGGGTGCGCAGCGAGCACCTTCTCCATTTCGACGATGCTGCGGATCTTCCGCAGGAAGAACCGGTCGATCGAGGTCACATCCGCGATCTCATCCACCCCGCAGCCAAGGCGCAGCAAAGCCGCGATCGCAAAGAGGCGGTCATCCGTACCGTTCGCGACATAACGAAGGAGAGCATCCCGGTCCATCCCGTCAAACTTGGGGAGATGAAGGTGGAACGCGCCTGCCTCGAGGGACCGGATCCCCTTCAGGAGACTCTCCTCAAAGGTCCTTCCGACGCTCATCACCTCGCCCGTGGCCTTCATCTGTGTGGACAGCGTATTATCCGCATCCGTGAATTTATCAAAGGGGAAGCGGGGCAGCTTGGTGACGATGTAATCCAGCGCGGGCTCGAAAGAAGCGGGCGTATTGGCGATCCGGATCTCATCCAGCGTCATGCCGATCCCGATCTTCGCGGAGACCCGCGCGATCGGATATCCGCTTGCCTTCGACGCAAGGGCGGAGGAACGCGATACCCTGGGATTGACCTCGATCAGGTAGTACTGAAAGGAGTTCGGGTCAAGGGCAAACTGCACGTTGCAGCCGCCTTCGATCCCGAGCGCCCGGATGACCTTCAGGGCGCTGTCGCGAAGCATGTGATATTCCTTATTCGTCAGCGTCTGCGACGGACAGACGACAACGGAATCTCCCGTATGGATCCCGACAGGGTCTACATTTTCCATGTTGCAGACCGTGATCGCCGTATCGTTCCGGTCCCGGATGACTTCATATTCTATTTCCTTGAATCCCCGGACGCTCTTTTCCACGAGGACCTGCTTGACCGGGGAACACTCCAGCGCGTTTTGTATCAGGGGAACGAACTGTTCCGGATCGTCCGCAAAGCCGCCCCCGGTCCCTCCCAGGGTAAATGCAGGACGGAGCACCACGGGATATCCGATGGCGGCAGCGGCGTCCAGGCCTTCACTGACAGACGAGGCTGTCCGGGACGGAAGGACGGGTTCCCCCAGTTCCTCGCAGAGCTCCCTGAATTTTTCCCTGTCTTCCGCCTGTTCGATCGACCTGCTGTCCGTACCGAGAAGCTCGACATGACACTCGGCCAGAATACCTTTTTTCTCCAGCTGCATGGCCAGATTCAGCCCGGTCTGCCCGCCGATCCCGGGGAGGATGGCATCCGGGCGCTCATAGCGGATGATCTTCGCGGTATACTCCAGTGTCAGCGGCTCCATGTAGACCTTGTCCGCAATAGAGGTATCCGTCATGATCGTCGCCGGATTGGAATTGCAGAGGATCACTTCACAGCCTTCCTCTTTGAGAGCAAGGCAGGCCTGCGTTCCCGCATAATCAAACTCCGCCGCCTGTCCGATCACGATGGGGCCGGAGCCGATCACAAGAATTCTTTTCAGGTCCGTTCTTTTTGGCATGATCTTCCGGACTCCTCCATCAAATGAATAAACCGGTCAAACAGATGCGCGCTGTCCTGGGGTCCCGGCGCGCTCTCGGGATGATACTGGACGCTGAAGACCCGGTCCGCCTCACACCGGATCCCTTCGACAGTCCCGTCCAGGAGGTTTCGGTGGGTCACGACGAGCGGTGTGCCCGCAAGGCTCTCCTCATCCACGGCATACGAGTGGTTCTGGGAGGTGATCTCGATCCTGCCGGTCTCCAGGTCTTTCACCGGGTGGTTGCCCCCGCGGTGACCGAATTTCAGCTTATACGTCTTCGCCCCGTATGCCAGGGAAATGATCTGGTGACCCAGGCAGATGCCGAAGACCGGCAGCTCCCCGAGCAGCTCCCTGACAGTATGGATCGTTTCCGGCACGTCAGTGGGGTCGCCCGGTCCGTTGGAAAGAAAGATCCCGTCCGGCCGGAGCGCCAGGATCTCATTTGCCGGGGTATTCCACGGAACGACCGTCACGCGGCAGCCACGCTTCAGAAGGGACCGGACGATATTTCGCTTCATCCCGCAGTCGATGGCGGCCACGTGGGGGCCGTCATTCTCCTGACCGGCTTCCCATGGCGCGCGGCAGCTGACTCTGGACACGGCATCCCCGGGCATCCTGTAACCCTTTAGTTTTCGCAGGCCTTCCTCCAGGGGAGTCTTGGCGCCTGTCAGGAGGGCTTTCCGGCTTCCGAAATCGCGGATCGAGCGGTTTAATTTCCTGGTATCGACGCCGCTGATCCCGGTGATCCTGTACTGCTTCATCACGTCTCCCAGCGTTCTCTCAGAACGGAAATTGGAAGGCTCATCGTTATATTCCCGCACGATGAGGGCACCGATGGACGGCGTTTCCGTCTCATAATCGTCCGCGGCCATGCCGTAGTTCCCGATCAAAGGCCAGGTCATCACCACCGCCTGATCGGTGTAGGACGGATCGGACAGGATCTCCTGATAGCCCACCATCGAGGTATTGAATACGATCTCCAGTATTTTTTCCTGCCCGGAGCCGAAGGAGAAACCGTAATACTCCTGCCCGTCCTCCAGGATGATCTTTTTGTCCGCCTCTCTCATCGCGGTATCCTTCCTCTGTCCTTATGAAAGCTGCTGCCTCTTCCCTGCGTTTTCGACCGATGCGGCGATGAATCCCAGAAACAGCGGATGCGGCCTGTTGGGACGGCTCTTGAATTCCGGATGATACTGCACGCCTATAAAAAACGGATACTCTGTCAGTTCGACCGTTTCCACCAGCTTCCCGTCCGGGGAAATGCCGCTTAACGTAAGTCCGGCCGAAACGAACGTTTCCCGATAGTCATTGTTCAGTTCATACCGGTGGCGGTGCCGCTCACTGATCTCCCGGACGCCGTAGCATCTCTCCATGGCCGTGCCGGGCGTGATCACGCAGGGGTATGCGCCGAGGCGGAGGGTGCCACCCTTATCGATATCCTCGCTCTGTCCGGGCATGAAATCGATCACCTTGTTTTTGCACTGCTCGTCAAATTCGCCGGAATTCGCGTCCGGGATACCGGCCACGTTCCTCGCAAACTCGATCACAGCGATCTGCATCCCCAGGCAGATGCCGAAGTAGGGGATCCGGTTCTCCCTGGCGTATCTTGCCGTAATGATCATGCCCTCGATGCCGCGGCTGCCGAACCCGCCCGGGACGATGATCCCGTCCAGCCCGGAAAGTACCTCGCCGGCATTTTCCGCACGGATGCCCTCGGAGTCGATCCAGCGGATGTTGATGTGGACATTGTGGGAAAAACCGGCATGATGAAGCGCTTCCGCGACAGAAAGGTACGCGTCATGGAGCCCCACGTATTTGCCCACAAGGCCGATCTCCACGCAGTGCGAGCGCGCGGCATTGACCCGCTCGACCATCTCTGTCCATTCTTTCAGGTCCGGTTCCGGCACCGAAAGCCCCAGCTCCCGGCAGACGACTTCCGAAAAGCGGGAACGTTCCAGCATCAGCGGGGCCTCATAGAGACTTGGGAGCGTGATGTTTTCGATCACACAGTCGGGCTTCACGTTGCAGAACAGCGCGATCTTCCTGAAAATGCTCTCTTCGAGCGGCTGCTCGCAGCGCAGGACGATGATATTCGGATTGATGCCCATGCCCTGCAGTTCCTTGACAGAGTGCTGCGTCGGCTTCGATTTGTGCTCTGCCGAGCATTTCAGATAGGGGACCAGCGTCACATGGATAAACAGGCTGTTTTCACGCCCCACCTCCAGGGAGATCTGCCGGACCGCTTCGATAAACGGCTGTGATTCGATATCACCGATGGTACCGCCGATCTCCGTGATGACCACGTCTGCGCCCGTCTTGCGGCCGACACTGTAGATAAACTCCTTGATCTCATTCGTGATGTGCGGGATCACCTGCACGGTGGAGCCGAGATACTCCCCGCGCCGTTCCTTGTTCAGGACGTTCCAGTAGACCTTTCCCGTCGTCAGGTTGGAGTATTTATTGAGGTCCTCGTCGATAAAACGCTCATAATGTCCCAGATCCAGATCCGTCTCCGCGCCGTCTTCCGTCACAAAGACCTCTCCGTGCTGGTAGGGGCTCATAGTGCCGGGGTCCACATTGATATACGGATCCAGTTTCTGCGCGGCGACCTTCAGCCCGCGCGCTTTCAGCAGCCTTCCCAGGGAAGCGGCCGTGATCCCTTTTCCGAGGCCGGAGACTACGCCGCCTGTCACAAAAATGTATTTCGTCATAGCGTCCCCCTTTCCTTTATTCCCATTCCACTGTAGCGGGAGGTTTGGATGAAATATCATAGACTACCCTGGATATGCCGGGCACCTCATTCGTGATCCTGCTGCTTGCCCGTTCCAGCACCTCATAGGGAAGCCTGGTCCACTCCGCCGTCATGAAGTCGTCCGTCGTCACGGCCCGGAGCGCGGCAGTATAGCCGTAGGTCCTGGCATCCCCCATCACACCTACCGTGCGGGTATCCGTAAGGACCGCAAAGTACTGGTCCGGAGCATTTTTTGTCTGACCTTTTCCGATCTCCTCCCGGAAGATCGCGTCCGCCTCCTGCAGCATCGCGATCTTTTCTTTGGTGACCTCTCCGATGATCCGCACCGCAAGGCCGGGGCCCGGGAAAGGCTGGCGGCGGACCAGTTCCTGCGGAAGGCCCAGCGCCGTGCCGGCAGCCCTGACTTCATCCTTGAAGAGGTCCCGCAGCGGTTCTATGATCTCGTCAAAGGAAATGACATCGGGAAGACCGCCCACGTTATGGTGGCTCTTGATCACAGCCGAAGCGCCTTTACCGCTCTCGATCACATCCGGATAGATCGTCCCCTGGGCGAGGGCATGGACATGCCCGATCTTTGCGGCCTCTTCCTCGAAGACCCGGATGAATTCCTCCCCGATGATCTTCCGCTTCCGCTCCGGCGCGCTGACGCCGACAAGCCGGGAAAGGAAGCGCTCGGCGGCATTTACCCGGATCAGGTTGACACCGAAGGTCTCCCGGAAGGTCTGCTCGACCAGGTCCGCTTCACCCTTCCGGAGCAGGCCGTGATCGACAAACACACAGACCAGGTCCTGCCCGATGGCTTTATGCAGCAAAAGCGCCGCCACGGAGGAATCCACCCCTCCCGAAAGCGCCAGCAGCACCTTTTTCCCGGAAAGTTCCGCCCGGTATTTCCGGATCATCCGTTCCACATAGCCGGCGGTATCCCAGTCGCCCGCGCAGCCGCAGACGGAAAAGAGAAAATCCCGGAGGATCTGCCTTCCGTATTCCGTGTGGGTCACCTCGGGATGGAACTGGACCGCGTACAGCTTTTTTTCATCATTGCACATCGCCGCGCAGGGGCATTTCCCGGTGACCGCGGTGACCCGGAAGCCTTCCGGCAGCGCGCTGATATAGTCGGTATGGCTCATCCAGCAGATGCTCTTTTTTGGAACGACCGGGAACATCCGGTCATCCAGGACCTCCAGCAGTGTCTTTCCGTATTCACTGCCGTTTTCCGCGCTCTCTACCGTTCCACCCGCCATATACGCCATCAGCTGGGCGCCGTAGCAGATCCCGAGGACCGGGATGCCCAGTTCCAGGATCTGCGGATCGTAATGCGGCGCCGCGGGATCGTACACACTGTTCGGCCCCCCGGTGAAGATGATCCCCAGGTAACCTTCCTTTCCGATCTCCTGCACCGTGATCCGGTCATAATACCGGATCTCCGCGTATACATGCTGTTCCCGCACTCTCCGTGCAATCAGCTGGTCATACTGTCCTCCGAAATCCAGGACGAGGATCTTATCCATATCGCTTCCTCCCCGGCTTCAGCGGAAAATGATGCTGTCACGCTCCGGTCCGACAGAGATATACCGGATCGGACAGCCGACCGCATCCTCGATCATACAGACATACTCCCGTGCCGCTTTCGGAAGATCCTCCCAGCGGCGGACGCCGGAGATATCGCAGTTCCATCCTTCGCAGTAACTGATCACCGGCTTGGCCCGGGAAAGCTCCAGGGGGAACGGAAAACGGTCCGTTTCGCGCCATCCGTCCCCATCGGGCAGCAGGTAACGGGTGCACACCGGGATCTTTTCCATGTAGCTTAAGACGTCGAGCTTGGTCAGGGCGATCCTTGTCGCTGCCTGTACTTCCACACCGTAACGGGTCGCGACCAGGTCGATCGGTCCGACGCGCCGCGGCCGTCCCGTTTTGGCTCCGTATTCGGCGCCGGCTTCCCGGAGCTCCTCCGCCTCTTTCCCGAACATCTCGCAGACGAACGGGCCCTCCCCCACACAGGTGGAATAGGCTTTTACCACGCCGACCACGTCCGTCAGCCTGAGCGACGGAAGGCCCGCGCCGATCGGCGCGTACGCCGCTGTCGTATTGGAAGAGGTAGTATAGGGATAAATGCCGAAGTCGAGATCACGGAGCGCGCCGAGCTGCGCTTCAAAGAGGATATTCTTTCCCTGCTCCGCAGCTTCCTTCAGGTACGCTCCCGTATCGCAGACATAAGGCCGGATCTTCTCACCGTAATTTCGGAGCCAGTCCTCCAGATCCTCCATGGTACAGGCCTTTGCCCCGTACACGCCGGTCAGGGTCAGGTTCTTCCACTCCATAAGCTCCGCGAGATGCTCCTTCAGCTCCTCCGGGTAGAACAATTCCCCCGCAAGGACGGTCTTTTTCTGGTATTTATCCGAATAAAAGGGGGCGATCCCCTGCTTCGTCGACCCGTACGGGTGATCCTTCAGGCGCTGTTCCTCCAGGGCATCGAGATCCCTGTGCCACGGAAGGAGCAGGGAGGCCCGGCTGCTGATCTTCAGGTTGTCCGGCGTCAGCGGCACGCCCCTTGCCATGATCTCTTCCATTTCCTTCCACAGGTTTTCCGGATCCAGGGCCACGCCGTTGCCCAGGATATTGACCACGCCTTCCCGGAAAATGCCGGAAGGCAGCAGATGGAGCGCGAACCTGCCCCGTTCGTTGATGACCGTATGGCCCGCGTTGCCGCCGCCCTGGTACCGCACCACGATATCATAGTGGTCCGTCAGCAGATCCACCATCCGGCCCTTGCCTTCATCACCCCAGTTGATCCCCACGATCGCACAGTTTTTCATCCGTTTCTCCCTTCTTCCCGTGTCATTCGACCGTCACGCTCTTCGCGAGGTTCCGCGGCTTGTCCACGTCCAGTCCCTTCGCGACGCTGATATAATACGCCAGCAGCTGCAGCGGGATCACTGCCACGAGGCCCGCGAAATGTTCATCCGTATCCGGTACCGCGAGCACACTGTCCAACGCGCGGAATGTGTCCGCATATCTTTGCAGTGTGACGCCGGCGAGCCAGGCACCCCTCGCCTTGCACTCCGCCATGTTGCTGACGGTCTTTTCGATCAGGTGCTGCTGCGTCAGCACACCGATCACGAGCGTGTTGTCCTCGACCAGGCTGATCGTTCCGTGCTTCAGCTCCCCGGCGGCGTAGGCCTCGCTGTGGATATAGCTGATCTCCTTGAGCTTGAGGCTCCCCTCCATGCTCACGGTGTAGTCGGCGCCGCGCCCGATAAAGAAGGCGTCCTTCATATTGGCGCGCGAGGACGCGAAGCGCTGGATGACATCCTTATTCTCAAGTATCTCCGAGATCCTGCCGGGAATGGCTTCCAGCTCGGCAATATAATGCTCATATTCGTCACGGGAGATCCCGCCGCGCTGAAACGCGAATTCCACCGACAGCGCGTACATCATCATAAGCTGCGCGGTGTATGCCTTGGTGGATGCCACCGCGATCTCCGGACCCGCCAGGGTATAAAGGACATGATCCGCTTCCCTTGCGATCGCGGAGCCATGGACATTGACCACGCCAAGCGTCTGAAGCCCGTGTTGTTTCGCGAGCCGGAGCGCCGCGAGACTGTCCGCAGTCTCTCCCGACTGCGAGATGATGATGACCAGGTCGTTTTCACCTGCCAGAAGCCTGCGATAGCGGAACTCCGAAGCCATCTCCACCCGCACGGGGATCCCCGCCAGTTCTTCCATCAGGTACTGTGCCGCCATTCCTGCGTGATAGGCAGTCCCGCAGGCAACGATCCTGACAACGGAAAGACTGCGGATCAGTTCTCCGCTAAGACCCGCAGCGGACAGATCGATATGATCTTTTTTGATCAGACTGTGCAGTGTATTCCGGACGGCGTCGGGCTGCTCATGGATCTCCTTCAGCATGAAATGCTCATAGCCGCTTTTTTCCGCCGCTTCCGCATCCCATGTGATCTCCTGCTGCTCGACAGTGATCTCATCTCCGTTCAGGTCATAGAAATGGACCTCGCCCGGAAGGATCCGGGCCGCCTGCAGGTTTCCGATATAATAGACGTTCCTCGTATGCTTCAGGATCGCCGTCGCATCCGAAGCGAGAAAGGATCCCTGCCCGGCCACGCCGATGATCATGGGGCTTTCCTTGCGGGCCGCGTAGATCTCCCCCGGGTAGTCCCGGAACATAAGCGCAAGGGCATAGCTGCCCCTGGTACGGACCATCACACGGTTGATGGCATCGATGGGGCCGATCTTATACTTCTTGTAGTAATAATCGACAAGCTTGATGACGATCTCCGTGTCCGTCTCGCTGTAAAAGCGGTACCCGTGGCCCTCCAGCTTTTCCTTCAGTTCCTCATAGTTTTCAATGATGCCGTTGTGGACGCCGACCACATCGATCGGGAACGCCTCTTCATCTTCCGATGGCAGCCAGCCGCTCACATGCGGGTGGGCGTTGGTCTCATTCGGCTCCCCGTGCGTCGCCCAGCGGGTGTGGCCGATCCCGCAGGTCCCCGGCAGCAAAGCGCCGTGCTGCGTCTTTTTCTCCAGGTTATGCAGTTTTCCTTTGGCCTTGACCACCTTCACCGGCAGGTCACCTTCGCGTACAGCAAGACCCGAGGAATCATATCCCCGGTATTCAAGCCTGCTGAGGCCCTCCAGCAGCAGCGGTGCAGCCTCCATATTTCCGGTATAGCCGACAATTCCGCACATATTCTTTTTTCCTCCGTTTTTTCCTTTTTATCTTTATTACGGCATAGGGAGCGCAGGGCCTTTCGGCCCGCTGCGCTCCCGCCTGTTATCACCTTACCGAGAACAGCAGTGCCCCGTAGGTCGGATAGGGCAGGTACTTCTCGGGGATCAGCGCTTCCGCCGCGTCCGCCACGCTGCGGAGACTCTCCATATCCCTCAGGATCACCTTCTCGTAATACCCGGCCGAGGCAAGGACGTCGTCCATCTTTTCCGCTTCCCTGGTATCCTCTTCCAGCTTCTCCAGCAGCTTCATCATTTTTCCGGAAGCCTCGTCCAGTCTGAGAAGGATCGATTCTTCCATCCTGCTGCCCGCCTGCGGGAGCAGCTGCTTTTTCCGCAGTGCCTCCGCGCTGAGATCGCTCATATAAGCGACCACTCCGGACAGGAAATCCTTGCGGATCATTTCCTGCATCGTCAGGGACTCAATGTGGATCTCCTTGCTGTAGTTCTCGAGCAGGATATCGTATCTGGAGAAGATCTCCTCCTGTGTCAGGACGCCATGGCCTGTGAAAAGATCGATGTTCTTCTTCGAGATCCACCGCGGCATGGCTTCCGGGACCGACTTCAGGTTGTCGAGACCTCTGCGCGCAGCTTCCTGGACCCATTCCTCCGTATAGCCGTTGCCGGAGAAGAGGATACGTCCGTGCTTCCGAAGCATTTTCTGCAGCAGCACATGCAGGCTATCCCGCAGTTCCACTCCTTTTTTTCCTTCCAGCTCCGTGCGCATCCGGCGCAGGATCTCCGCCACCGCCGTGTTCAGCACGATGTTGGCGTTTGCGACCGAAAGGGAGGAACCGGGCATGCGGAATTCGAATTTATTGCCGGTAAACGCGAAGGGCGAGGTGCGGTTGCGGTCGGTGTTGTCCTTGGTGATATCCGCAAGGACCGCCGCGCCCATCTCCATATGGGTGCGTCCCTTGCCGGTAAACGGGGTCCCCTCCTGAATGCTCTTTAAGACCGCTGTCAGCTCATCTCCGACAAAGACCGAGACGATCGCCGGCGGGGCTTCGTTGCCTCCCAGCCTGTGATCGTTTGCCGCCGTCGCGACAGACAGCCGCAGGATATCCGCGTAGTCATCCACCGCCGCGATGACCGCCACCAGGAATGCGAGGAAACGGTCGTTTTCCTCCGGATGCTTGCCCGGATCCAACAGGTTGACGCCGGTGTTGGTCTGCAGGGACCAGTTGTTGTGCTTGCCGGAGCCGTTGATCCCCTCGAAGGGCTTCTCATGCAGCAGGCACGCCAGGTTGTGCCTGTCCGCCACCTTCTTCATGACCTCCATCGTCAGCTGGTTGTGGTCCACGGCGATGTTGGCAGTCTCATAGACCGGTGCCAGCTCATGCTGGGAGGGTGCCACCTCATTGTGCTTGGTCTTGACCGGCACTCCGAGCTTCCAGAGTTCCGTCTCCAGGTCATGCATGTAGGCTGCCACCCTGGGCTTCAGTACGCCGAAGTAATGGTCCTCCATTTCCTGCCCCTTCGGCGCCGGGGCTCCGAACAGCGTGCGCCCGGTGTACAGCAGGTCCTTCCTTTTCCTGTGCAGGTCCTTGTCGATCAGGAAGTACTCCTGTTCGGATCCGATCGTAGCCGTTACCCGGTCAACATCGTCATATCCCAGGAGCTTCAGCATGGCGACTGCCTCTGAGCTCAGGGCTTCCATGGACCGAAGCAGCGGTGTTTTCTTATCCAGCGCCTCACCCGTATAAGCGCAGAATGCTGTCGGGATATACAGGGAACCGTCCTTCACGAAAGCAGGCGATGAAGGATCCCACGCCGTATAGCCCCTGGCTTCAAAGGTCGCGCGCAGGCCGCCGGACGGGAAGGAGGATGCGTCCGGTTCACCCTTCGTCAGCTCCTTGCCGGAAAACTCCATGATCACACTGCCGTCCGGCTCCGGGGAGAGAAAGCCGTCATGTTTCTCGGCCGTGAGTCCGGTCATCGGCTGGAACCAGTGTGTAAAATGCGTCGCTCCCAATTCCAGCGCCCATTCTTTCATGACTGCCGCGACGCTGTTGGCCACGTCCAGTTCCAGATGGGTGCCGTTGCGGATCGCGCTGCGTACTTCTTTATATATATTCTTCGGCAGCCTTTCCCTCATTACCCTGTCGTTAAACACATACATCCCATACATCTCTGATACTGACAGTGTCTTTTCCATAAGCCGCCTCCTTTTTAAAAAATGATCTTTTATAAAAGAACAAAAGGCGCTTCAGAAAGGGGGAAATAAACGGATAAAAAGTCCTCCCTGAAGCGCCTTTGCTCAATAACGAATGTTTACCATACGAAAGCTCCCGCGGTCAAGCGCGCCGGCATTCCGTTTTCCTTTGCTCTGCCATACATTTTTCGTATGGATAAAAGATTGACGGACAAAAAGCCCCGAAATATAATCTCACCATATTTCAGAAAGGAGCAGGATCCATGTGTTCGATACTTGTTTATTGCAGCCCAGAAGCGGACGAAGTCCTTTTCCGGAAAATGCTGGAACGGACCGCGTCCAGAGGACCGGACCAGTCCCGGATACTTAAAACGAAAGACGGTACACTGGGGTTCAACCGTCTGTCCATCATGGGCCTCTCCCCGGAAGGTATGCAGCCGTTTCTCCTGCATGGCAATGCCTGTGTCTGCAACGGAGAACTGTACGGCTTCCGTCCTTTGAAAGAGTACCTGCAGAACCTCGGCTATACCTTTGCCGGCGGAAGCGACTGCGAACTGCTGCTTCCGCTGTATGAGCGCCTGGGGACTGCGATGTTTCCTTTCCTGGATGCGGAATTTGCCCTGGTCATCTATGACCGGGAGCAGCACGGATTCATCGCGGCCAGGGACCCGATCGGGATCCGTCCGCTGTATTACGGATATGACAAAGACCATGCCATTATTTTCGCGTCGGAACCGAAGAACCTTGTCGGCGTCTGCGATGAGATCCGGCCCTTCCCGCCCGGACATTATTATAAGGACGGAAACTTCATCTGCTACAAAGACTGCGCGAAAGACGTTAAAACGTATCACGGAAGCTCCGCGGATGAGGTCTGCGGGCACATCCATGACCTGCTGATCCGCGGCGTCTGTTCCAGGCTAGACGCGGACGCGCCTGTTGGCTTCCTGCTCTCGGGCGGCCTGGATTCTTCCCTGGTCTGCGGGATCGCGGCAAAGTATTCGGACCGTCCGCTGGAAACATTTTCCATCGGTATGGACCTGGACGCGATCGACTTGAAATACGCGCGTGAAGTCGCCGATTATATCCACAGCAACCATCATGAGGTCATCATGACAAAGCAGGAAGTGCTGGAAGCTCTGGAGGATGTGATCGCCCTGCTCGGGACCTGGGACATCACGACGATCCGGGCGTCCATCGGCATGTACCTCGTCTGCAAATGGATCCATGAGCATACGGATATCAAGGTCATCCTTACAGGTGAGATCTCCGATGAGCTCTTCGGCTACAAATACACCGACTTCGCTCCTTCCCCGGAAGCCTTCCAGAAGGAAGCGCAGAAGCGGATCCGGGAACTGCATATGTACGACGTGCTGCGGGCCGACCGATGCATCTCCGTCAACTCGCTGGAAGCGCGGGTCCCCTTCGGCGATCTTGCCTTCGTCGACTACGTCATGGGCATCGACCCGAAGCTGAAAACAAATACCTACGGCATCGGAAAATTCCTGCTCCGGCATGCTTTCGAAGAAGACCGTCTGATCCCGTACAGCATTCTGATGCGGGAGAAAGCTGCCTTTTCCGATGCCGTTGGTCATTCCATGCGCGATGACCTGATCGGATATGCGGAAGAACGGTATACCGATGCGGAATATGAACAGAAGCGAATGAAATACGATCACGGAAGGCCTTTCACGAAAGAATCTCTCCTGTACAGGGAGATCTTTGAAAAGTATTATCCCGGCCAGGCGGAGATGATCGCCGACTTCTGGATGCCCAACAAAGAATGGGAAGGCTGCGACGTAAAGGATCCTTCCGCGCGTGTTCTTTCCAACTACGGGGCAAGCGGACAATGATCCTGATCCTATAGGGCATAAGAACGATGATCCTCATTCTCCCGCTTGACGGGAAGAAGCGGATATGTCATACTTACCCTGTAAGCAAAGGGGCTGACGCAGATGCGCAGCCTCTTTTTCTTTTTATTATCCCAGAGGAATCAGGTATGGATTTCAAGTCTTTATACTACTTTACCGTCGTGGCGCAGGAACTGAACATCACCCGCGCCGCAAAGATCCTCAATATCAGCCAGCCGCCGCTCAGCAGCCAGATCCATAGCCTGGAAGAGGAATTCGGCACCCGGCTCTTCATCCGGAGCAGGAATGGCCTGACCCTCACCGCTACCGGGTCCATTCTCTATAAACGGGCCAAGCAGATCCTGGAGCTGGGCCGCCATACGCATGAGGAGATCCAGAATTACGAGATCGACTTAAGCGGCGACCTCAAGATCGGCACCGTGGAAGGCCGGGCTCCGTTCCTGCTTGCCAGGCTGATCGCCGGATTCCGTGATGAGTTCCCCCTCGTCACCTATACCGTCCGCAGCGGCGGCAGTGACGAGATCCTGGACCAGCTGCACCACCACCTGATCGACATCGCGGTCATTGCCGCGCCGTATGACCAGGAGTCGCTGGACGGACTGCCCCTCGGCAGGCAGCCCTGGGTCGCGATCATCCCCGGGGAGCACCCGCTCGCTTCCGCCCAGGGGAATGGCGTCTCCCTGTCCGACCTTGCGGACGAGCCCCTGATCATCCCGGAACGCTCATCCCGGGTGCGTTCCATTGAAGAATGGTTCGCGGGCAGCGGCCTCACACCGCATTTCCTGTGCAAGACCTCCAACTATATCAATGCGATCTCCCTTGTGGAGCAGAATATCGGGATCTGCATCTTTCCGCAGTCCACCTATACGCCCAATCCGCACGTCGTCACAAAGCTGATCAGGGACCCCGCCAAGATCGCCGAATACTACCTGGTCACGCAAAAAGACGCCCCCGTATCTGAGCTTGCGGAGGCGTTCAGGGACTATGCGGCTGACTTCCTTCTGGAAGACCGTTTCGACTCCCCCCGGTTCAGGACAAAGGAGGAGGAATTCGATATCCCCGGAGATGCGGACCTGCTGTAAAATAAGAATATTGTCGCTTTTATATTTTTGAAGTAGAAATCCCCTTCTGCTGCCGTCGCCGGCCCGCAGAAGGGGATCTTACATCATTTTTCTCCCGGAGCGCAAGCCCCTTCATTCGTCGCCTTATCCGCACAGAGCCGGAAAAACAGACGGTCTTTATAGGAGTATTTCAGCTCTTCCGTATAAGCTGCCCGGAAGGCCACATTCTCCCACTCAATGTTCCGATATCCGAGTTTTGCCAGCGTTTCAACATCCCATTTCGGACGTTCCTCATAGGTCAGCTTCAGATCCCGCTTAAAGCCCCTGGCCTCTTCATAACGGCCCCTGTCAAAGGAAATGGATGGCTCCTTTCCGAATCTTTCCTTATAATCCCGGATGTATTCTTCGTTATTGTGATCAAACGCTGTCAGAAAATCATCCTTTCCATGCCCGGAATCGAAAACGACGATCCGTCCTCCCGGTTTCAGGATATCCAGCCACTTTTGGTAAACAGCTTCGGGATCCTGCATGATCCATACCACATTTCGGCTTACGATCATATCAAAGCTGTTATCAGGAAAATCCAGCTGTTCGGAATCCATCAGCAGATAACACGGGGCAGTATTGTACATTGCGGAGTTTGATCTTGCTTCTTCCAGCATCCTGGGAGAAATGTCGATTCCCGTGACATCGTGGCCTGCCAGAGACAGCAGGGTCGCAAACACCCCGGGACCGGTCCCGACATCCAGGATCTGCATTTTTTCATTCCTCGGTGCCTTTTCCAGGATCAGATCCGTCCAGATCTCTCTCCCCGGTGAAACAAAGTCCAGCGGCACTACTTTTTTGCTGTATCCTTCCGCGGATATTTCCCATCCGTGTTTAATACGTTCCTTCAGATCCATTTTCCCTGCCCCCTTTTGTCTGTGACGGTTCTTTGCAGACCGTGCGTCCGTTATCCGTTATATCGGCTCGAGAGGAAGTACCATCTGATATCCCTCTTCCAGCGAAAGTACCCGCGAATTCACGCCGTATACCTCCCGGATCAGGTCCGGCTTCAGGATCCGGTCCGCCCTGTCGTACGCGTAGATCCCGGCGTTATGAAGCACAAGCAGGTTGCTGCCGTATCGGGAAGCCAGCATCAGATCGTGGACGACAAAGATCGTGACCACATTCTGCTCCCTGGTATATCGTTCCGCAAGGTCCATGACGATCAGCTGATGTCTGAGATCCAGTGCCGAAGTCGGTTCATCCAGCAGCAGGACCTTGGGCTTTCCGATCAGGGACTGTGCCATGGAAACAAGCTGCTTCTGGCCTCCCGAAAGTGTGTTGAAGGGCTGCCCCGCAATATGGCTTATTCCAAGATCGAGCAGGGTCTGCCAGACCATGTCCGTCTGCTCATCGGTGACATGCCATTTGAGGTTGCTGACCAGCCCCAGCAGGACCATTTCAAAAACAGTCAGCCTGGTCTGCAGCGCGCCGAGCTGCGGGACGTAAGCGATATCTTTTTTCCGGAAGGTGCTCCTGCCGTCCTCTTCCAGTTCTGTGGTCCCCGAGGATCCGATCAGGTGCGCGATCGCTTTGAGATACGTCGTTTTTCCCACTCCGTTGCTTCCGATGACCGCCGTCATCACACCCGCTTCAAAATCAGCAGAGATCCGGTCCAGTACAGTTTTGTCACCAAAACGGACCGTAACATCTTTCGTCCTCAGTATCCTGTTCATTACCGCACCTCTCTCATCAGCAAAACAAACAGGAACGGAACGCCGACGATCGAAGTAACGATGCCGACCGGAAGCATGGATCCCTGCGTCATCAGCTTGGAGACCGTGGAAGCTGCCAGCATGACCAGGATGCCGAACAGGGTCGAGACCGGCATCAGGTAACGCTGATCCTCCCCTACGAGCATTCTGGCGCAGTGCGGTGCCACCAGTCCGACAAAGCCGACCGTCCCGATAAAACCGACGCCGGTGGCGATCAGCAATGCACTCGCCGTGAATACCTGCATTTTCAGACTTTCAACAGGAATGCCCAGGCTCAGGGCCCTTTCTTCTCCTGCAGTAAAGGCTGTCAGCTTCCAGCTCAGTCTGGCGAAATAGATCACACCGGCAAACGTTACCGCGATCCCGACGATCGCGCTCGTCCAGCTTGCCCTGGCAAGATTTCCAAAGGACCAGTTGGATATGATCTGCGCGATCTCCGCACTGGCTCTGTACTGAAGATACTGCTGCAGGGCGGAGAAAAAAAAGTTCATGATAATGCCGACCAGGACCAGTGTATGCGCTGACATGCCCTTCATTTTTCCGAGAAAAAAGATCATCAATGTGACGAAGAGCGCGAAGGCAAAAGCGATTGCCGCTGTACCGATCCATTGAAAACCGAAGATGGAAATACCGGTCACGATCGCTATGGCTGCGCCAAAGCTGGCACCGGAAGAGATCCCCAGTGTATAGGGGCTTGCCAGTGGATTGTTGGTGATCGTCTGGACCTGGAGTCCGGACAGCGCAAGGCAGCCGCCTACCCCGACACAGGTCAGTGTCATGGGCAGACGGACTCTCCACACGATCAGCTCATAGGTCCCCTTCACCCCCGGTCCCTGCAGAAGGATCCGGACGCATTCCCTGAATGTCAGGTTTGAGGAGCCGATACTCATATCTACGATCCCCAGTGCCAGGACCGCAGCGATCGTGAAGGCAAGAACGATCCGCCGTTTCCAGTTGATCGCACTGTAGATCGATCTGCCTTCACTTTTTTCTGCAAATTGGTTCAATTATTTCTCCCAGCTCATCATAAAGGTGCCGTCTGCCGTCATTTCGGGCAGATATTTCTTCAGCAGGGCGTCATATTCAGCCTGCGGGTCTATATCCTCAAAATAATCCGGATAAACGATCTTGGCAAAATATTCCGTAAAGGTATAATCCAGCGCATTGCGAAGGGAACCGTGGTCTACCGCATAGATCCTTCCGTTTTTGATTCCCTTCAGATCCTGCCACCAGTCTCTGTCCACAAAGTTCTGCAGTCTTTCACGCGCCAGTGTTTCATCCACCATAAGACCCATGCGCATCTGGTCATTGTCATTATCATCAGACCAGATGGAGCCGCCGATCACGATGATATCCGGATCTGTCTCCAGGATGTATTCCATATCCAGCGGACCATAGCCTTCCGCAAGTTTCCCCTTCGCCGGATTGATGGCACCGATATTGTCAATGATCGCGCCCCAGAGCATTCCGTCATATGAATTACTGATCGTGCCGGCACCCTGGTTTCCAAGCTCCATGTACACTTTGACCTGCTTCTCCTCCTCGGGGATCTCCGCGACACGCTCCGCCACGATCTCATATCCCTTTTCACAGGCTTCGCAAAGCTCTTTTGCGACGTCTTCCCTGCCCAGGAGGCGTCCCAGAATGGTAGTACTCAGGATATCGTTTTCTTTCAGCATCTTATGATAATCCAGAACGATGACCTTGATGCCTGATTCCTCCCAGACAGGGATACTTGTTTCATTATCGGTATACTGGGAACGGTTGATCAGCAGTACATCCGGCTCCAGCTCAAGGATGCGCTCCCTGTCGAGGACATTGTCATGATAGCCGCCGATGCTGGGAATGTCCGCGATCTCGGGATAAGCGTCGAGCAGTGCATGGTACTCGCCGTAACGGGTATCCTCCCAGCCGTCCTGCGTCATGCCGACGATCTGTCCGATGCTGTCCTTGCCGCCTACAAGCAGGAAGTTGAAAATGTAGTTGGCGACCACAAAAGTCTCGGGCTCCTTTTCAAAAGCACTTTCTCTGCCCTGGATGTCCGTGATCGTAAACAAAGGCTCCGCTGCCTGTGTTTCGGCTTCTGTTTCGGGGGCAGCTGTTTCTGCCGCTTCCGTAGCTGCTTCAGTGACTGCTTCCGCGCTGGTCTGTGCCGCTGTTGTCTCGGGAGCCGCTGTTGTGGAAGCGGTGCTTCCTCCCCCGCAGCCGGCCAGTGCAGCCATGGTCAGTGAAATAACTGTCAGTGTCGCGATCCATTTTTTCATTGATTCTTTTCCTTTCTGTCATATTAAACAGATAACAAAAAGGCATACGGTCTTCTTCTGAAGATCGTGTGCCTTCAATGCACAATACATATAAGGTATGCCCGGACCGGCACGGTCTCTGCCGGAGCATGAGCCGCCGCCTTAGTATCACTCCATACCCTGTTGATCATCCATGACTGCTTCTGCAGCTCCTGTAGGCTTCCTGCCGGGGATGACTCTGCCGGGATCATTTCATTGAAACCATTCAACTCCTGCCGGCAACAACTAATCTATATCATTCTCCATATTCCCGTACAAGCCCCCTTAGGGGATAAATATCAGTGAATAAATATACAAAAAACACCCGGGATCATTCATACAGCATCTGTGACCCGGAGGGATTCAGTTTTTCACAGCTTCCACCAGAAAAAGGGGCGTGGAGGCATAGTTCAGCTTTTCTTCAGCCGACCAGACCGTCTGCCAGATCCTCTCATCTGCAGCGACCGAACACCCAAGTGCAGCGAGGATCTCTTCGTCCCATGCCGGACGCAGGATGGATGACAAGGGGATGCGCCGCGCAATGTCTTCCATCACCTCGAAATTCTTTCCGATATTGCCGTCGCTGCATCCCATCTCGGCGGTATTCCGGCGGTCTATTTCATAAGCTTTCAGGGCCTCGTCATCATACAGGTACCGGTACCAGTTCGCATCAAAATTCAGCAGCAGTCCGCCCGCTTTGAGGACACGGCACCACTCCCGGTAAGCAAGGTCCGGATGCGGCAGATTCCAGGTCAGGTTCCTGGATACGACCACATCAAAGCTGCTGTCTTCAAACCGGAGCTCCTCCGCGTTCATCTCCCGGAAATCGATCGTTTCCGCGAGCGGTCCCGCATTGCGGCGTGCTTCTTCCAGCATGGCTGGCGTCAGATCCACCGCAGTCACCCGGTATCCTGCCTCTGCCAGAATAATAGCAAAGAAGCCCGGACCGGTCCCGACTTCCAGGACCCGTATCTCCTGCCTGGATCTCTCCGGAAAATGGTCCCGGATCCGGCGGTCGATCGCCCCGAACCAGATACCGCGCTGTCCGGATCCGAGCTCATCCCTGTTGACAGCGGAATACCCGGGCGCCCGCTGCGTCCAGTATGATCTGTTTTCAGTGATGATCGAACAGTCAGACATATAACTCGCCCAACATGGCTCTTACACAGTTTGCAGCTTCAAAATCCTTGTTTCCCATCCCATAGCCGATCTTTTCAATACACATGACCGGCTTCCGGCCGAACGTGTCCGCGAAATGACGGAGAAGTGCAGCGCCTGTCGGTGTACACAGCTCCGATTGGATGCCGTTGTCATATACGGGGATCCCTTCAAGCAGAAATGCCGTGGCGGGTGCGGGAACCGGCATCAGGCCGTGCGCACAGCGTACAAACCCACAGCCTGTATTTACAGGCGAAGCGAT
Organism: Lachnospiraceae bacterium; assembly: GCA_017446045.1. Taxonomy (GTDB): domain Bacteria; phylum Bacillota; class Clostridia; order Lachnospirales; family Lachnospiraceae; genus Avilachnospira. Next base: position 77,364 of record JAFSRP010000003.1, read on the forward strand.
CACCTTATCGGGATGGATCTTATGCATCAGCATACAGACCGCCGTCACATCTGCGACCGCGTCCATACTGCCCACTTCATGAAAATGGATCTCTTCTACAGGAACACCGTGGGCGCGGCTTTCCGCATCCGCGATCAGTTTGTAGACCTCCAGCACTTCATTGCGGATCTCCTCCGGAAGCTGCATGTGATCTTTTAAGATATGGCGGATGCCATCCATGTTGCTATGGCTGTGTCCATGTTTGTGATCGTGACCATCGCCGTGATCGTGACTGTGCTCATGATCGTGGCTGTGCTCATGATCGTGACTGTGTTCGTGACCGTGGCTGTGCTCATGATCGTGATCATGCTCATGATCATGACTGTGCTCGTGATCGTGTGCGCCCTCCTGGACACCATTGACCAGGACTGTCATGTGCGTGCCGCAAATACCGCACCTGACCGCCGGATCCGCGCGGAAGCTGACGTTCGGGATCCCCAGCCCATTCAGCTCTTCAACGAATGACTCCTGCTCCTCTTTCGGCAGCAGTTCCAGCAGCGCCGCGCTGAGCATATCGCCGGCAGCCCCCATTCCACAGTCTAAGTACAATACTTTCATGCTGATTCCTTTCCGTACCTCGGTTTTTTATGACAGAACGATCCAGTTCCGGATCGCTGTGTTCCTTTTTTTCAGGGCCCCGGAACCATTTATTTCCTCGCCCAGAACAGAAACAGCGGCGCATCCGACAGGTCTCTCTCCTGAAGGATCCTTTTCCCTGCTTCTTCATCCGCGCCGGCATCCGTAAACCCGATCGCTTTGGCGGTGCTGACATCCCACAAGGGCCGCCGAAGCATGCCTGCAGGCATTGCGAGGGTGATCTCCGCATTTTCCCGGACCAGGTCAGCCGTCATGCCGAAATGCCCATATACGCCTTCCGGATCAATATACGAATTCTTCTGGTTCTCATTGCGGACATTCCGGGCATAATCCGCGTCGAAATTGATGAGAACGCCGCCCTTGCGAAGGATCCTGTACCAGTCACGGTATGCCTTTTCCGGATCCGGCAGTGTCCAGGTCAGATTGCGCGTAACGATGGCATCAAAAGATCCGTCGTCAAACGTGGTCGCCTGCGCATCCATCAGCAGGAAATCTGCCTCTATGTCCGACTGCTCTGCCATTTTCCGCGCTTCCCCGATCATTGCCGGGGTCAGGTCGATTCCCGTCAGCCGGTGCCCGAGCGCAGTCAGAATAATGGAAAAATATCCGGTCCCGGTGCCCGCGTCGAGAATGTCCAGCGTCCGGCCTTCCGGGAGATAGCGCGTGATCTCCTCGATCCAGCGGTCTGTAATGCCGTCTTCGAGTTCATTCCTGCGGACCGCGCTGAAATAGGGCGCTCTTTGGGTCCAGTAATCTTTAACTCTCTCCTGAAGTGATCTCATATGCTTTACAGCCGCTCCCGCTTTGCATTTTTTCTATGATCAGCCACCCGGTACATATCCTCTGAAAGGCAAGCCGGTAATTCTGCATTCATTAATCCTGAACTTAAGCAAAAAAAAGCATACGGTCTTCTTCTGAAAGCCGTGTGCCTTCATTGCACATTTCATATATACATAACATTCCTGACTGGCTTCCACAAGCCTCCCGGGGGGATACGGACCTGCTGTAAGGCCTGCCGCTTTTCCATACGCAAAATGTATGGACACCCATCTTTTATCTATATTTTACAAAAATCGGGACCGGCAGTATGATGAAGCCAGAAAAAGAAAAGCACTCCGGTTTTTAAAAATAGAAAGAAGGTAAGCAAAATGAAGACCGTGATCATGTACCTTGAAGAGATCCTCGAAGAATACTACGCCGAATTCCGTAACGGCAGGGTATAAGACGGAACTGCCGGAATGAGATAAGCGTCAGCGATCTGACAAATGATCTGACAAGAAGATATCAAAAAATCTAAAAAAAGCGGAAGCGCCTGTGGACCGGGTGCTTCCGTTTTCATTATTTTAGGCAGCTCAGAATTTGCCATCATAAAACCGGCCGGTTTGGTTTGCATAATCTCGACATTTTCAATATACGGAACTTCTTCATTTTTATACGGTTCAGGATCCGTCTATCTGGGACAGTGAAAGGGTTCGATGCCCAAAAATGCTACAAAAAAGCAGAAAAATGCTGAAAACGTAGCATAAAAATCGAAAACCGATCGAAATGCAGGATCGCCATGCTACAGAAAAGACGGAAAAAGGAAAATGCGTAGCAGAAAGTTTACATAATTCGAATAATATGCTACGGATCACAGGCTTTTTCATCATTTGCGTAGCATTTTTGTGGTTTTTAGCTTCAGAGCCTCTTTGTCATCGGATTTGGATAATGAAAGGAAACCTCTTAGCAGGGCTGAACGATATGGCAGCCACAGAAAAATGGCGGCCACAGATAAAATGCCCGTATGGTAAGGGCTCTCTCATTTTTTTACAGCTACACTTTCTGTCCGCCCTGTATTTTATCCCCCCACTCAAAAAAAACGCCGATCACCCTTACATACCTGGATGATCAGCGGCAATAAAACAAACACATTTTACCCTGTTGCCCTGTAACTTGGTTTTTCGCTCGATGCTGCTTTTACGTATCCTGCAGCTGCAGGCCCACGATCTCCGGATGCTCCTTCGAGAACTCCAGGACCTCCTCCAGTGTCAGCGGATTATGTGCACGGGAGGTGATCGTCAGAATCACCGTCTCCGTATCCTTTCTCAGCGAGCTGCTGTCGATGATGCTCGCATGCCCTGCCAGGAGCTGCAGCACCTCATCCGTGCACGCAGGTCCGTGGAAGCGGAGCTCGAGCTTCTGCTCGGTCATAACATCATTGTCAAACGGATGCCGGTGAAGCAGGATCTGCAGCAGGAGCAGCAGGATGGTTTCCGTGATGCCGACCCAGTACATGCCGGCGCCGATCGCCATACCGACTGCCGCGGTCGCCCACATGCCGGCCGCCGTCGTCAGGCCGTGTATCGAGTTCCTGCCCTGCTTGAAAATGATACCCGCGCCGAGGAAGGAAATACCACTCACGACCTGGGCTGCGATCCGCGCCGCATCGGCGCCCCGGATGCCGGGGGTCTCCCCGATCACCAGATCCTGGAAAGCGTACTTCGAAAGGATCATGAATACGGAGGCCGTCATGGCCACGATACAGTGCGTACGGACTCCGGCGCCCTTCAGCCTCCGCGAGCGTTCCATGCCCACCAGCATTCCAAGTACGGCTGCGAGCACGATCCGCAGCGCGAATTCCAGGTTATCATAGCGCGTCAGCGTCGTTTCCAGCAGATATGAGGCATTCCCGATCATGGCTTCTGATTCCTTCCCGAACGATCTGGATCGTTAAAATTGCTCTCCGGCGGGTTCCCGCCCTGAAAGGACGGCATACCCCTTACCTGTATTCTAGCACAATACCATAAAATAAAAAATGCCGGATGCCGGGAATAATGAAAAGCAGGCATCCGACTGTCAGGGCTCTGTCTGTCAGGGATCCGTCCTTCCGCAGTTTCCCCCGGAAACAGGGGCAATGCCTCCGGTCCCGGTCAGTCGTCCTCCTCCAGAGTCGCGGCAAGATGCCGGACCGCGTCCGTGATCAGCTTGCCTACACTGAAATCGGATACGCCCGCGATGTAGTTATCGCAGTTGTTGAACGGCACCATGATGCGCTTGGCATCCGCCTGCGCGATGGAACGGGCGATTTCCGGCGTGATTTCTCCCAGCATGGCATCCGCGATGACCATGCCGACCGGGCCGATGATCAGGTCAGCCTTTCTGCAGACGACACGGACCGCGTTCTCTCCGGTCGCCGCCTCGTCCGCGCCAGCCTTCATCATGGCGCTTGTGGCCGCAAAGTTGGTCCCCACCGCTATGACGTGCGCATCCAGGGCCTCCTTCCGGATCAGCATGATGATCTGCTTGCCCAGGCCGCCGCCCTGCGCGTCCACTACCATTACTGTTTTCTGTCTGTCTGCCATCTGCTTTTCCCCCATAGGAATGAATAGGAATGATCCTTTTGCTCCGGGCGCATGCTCCGGACTCAGATAGTTCACATACTTTATACCGGGCCCACACGGACCGAATTCATTACGCCGGACGCAAACGGATCGCATTCATTATAAAAGAACGCTTCGTGTTTCGCAACCACGCAGACCTGGTATTATGATATAATACAGGTATATTCCCCGCAGTATCTAGACGAGAAAGGACAGGATCTATGAAATACGGATTTGCTACACCGTTTGCCAGCTCGCAGCAGGTACCCGAATTTGATTTTTACAAGGCTTTGAAGGACGCGGGATATGACTTCCTGGAGCTTCCCGGCACCCTGATCAACAACATTGATGACGACGAATTCCAAAAGCTTGCCGATTACCTGGACGAGATCGGAATGAAGTCCGAAGGGCTCTGCTCGCTGTTTCCCGGAAGGATCAAATTCTTCGACATCGGAGGCGACGAGCTGGAAGAGTACATCGACTGGATCTTTGATAAGGCCCGCCTGCTCGGTGCACGCAAGATCGGCTTCGGAAGCGGCGGCTGCAGAAGGCTCCCTGCCGGCATGGACCGCGCAGAGGGCATGGAGATCTTTACCGACAAGGTCAGAAAGCACATCGTACCCTATCTCGATAAATATGACTACGAAATGGTCTTGGAGCCTTTCACCCCGGCGGAGACCGATTTCATCAACACCGCGGCGGAAGGCGCGGAAGCTGTCCGCAGGATCGGGAGCAGCCGCATCGGCCTTCTGGAGGACACACTGCATATGATCGGTGCCGGCGAGGATCCGGTGCAGGTCGTGAAGGAATACGGGGACCTGATCCGCCATATCCATATCAGTGAGCCCGAACGCGTACTTCCCGTGGAGCAGTACAGCGAAAAATGCCTTCGCTGCGTGCAGGCATTTGCCGGATCCGGCTATGACGGTACGATCTGCTTTGAGACAGCATGTGCCGACCGCAAGGACCTTGCCGTAGCTTTGAAGACACTTAAGAAACTATGGTAATGAAAAAGGAACTGCCGCGAAACTTTACGGCCGGGCTGTCCCGACCTTATATTTCGGTGCGCCGTGACGGCGCCCCCTCTTACGGGGGAAGCCAGAACTGGTTCGGCGGAATGATCCGGATCTGCGGCTGCGCCGTGATCGGCGCCGCGGACCTGCTCTGGTACCTGAAGGGTGCGAAAGATCCGACACCCGAGGAATATGACTCCCACGTCCTGAAGACCCGGAAGTCTTTCTTCCTGATCCCTTTCCGGGGCCTTCCGGGCATTGTGACGCCGCCTCTCCTCGGGCTGAGTCTTCAAAAGAACGGCCTGCCCTATACCGCCCGGTGGGGTGCCGGACGGGCCGGGATCCGCAGGGCCGCCGCGGTAATGATCAGAAATGACATCCCCGTGCCGGTCTGTATCGGTCCCTGCCTGCATCAGCTCGGCGCCGCGCCCCTTTACCGGGGGCTCCGGCTCTACGAGAAGCGTGCGGGACAGGATAAGGACAAGCCCTCCTATGTCTGGGTCAAGACCATCCGGAACCATTTTGTTGTCATGACCGGCATCCAGGGACATTGGGGCCGAGTCTCCAGCTGGGGCCGCGAGTACTATATCGACCTAAAAGAATTCGAAGAGCTGTCCCGCAGGGATGCCTTCGGTGCCTTTACGAACATCATCCGGATCATCCCACGGGGCAGCTCCCGTATCAATTATTATCTGCTTAGATCTTCCTGATCTTCTTATGATCAGCCGTGCAGGTCTGTCGGCACGACGCCTTCTTTGATCTCGATCGTATACGTAATACCGAGTTCCTTTGCCCACTCGATATACTGCTCGACCTGCCTGTCATCCAGCATATCGGAGGAGATCAGGCCCTTCTGGTCGATCATGTCATTGACGAAGAGCTTGGTGTACAGGAATGCGCCCTGGCCGGTGAGGTACATCTCGCCGGTCATCTTTGCCTTTTCATAGGCTTCTACCAGGCCCGGGGAGGACAGGTGGAGCTCCACCATCACGTCTTTGCCGTTCTTCTTGCCGTACGCTTCGATGACGAACGCGCCGCCGTCGGAGATGATGCCTTCGTCAATGATCTCCTTGATGACTTCCGGATCCTTCGGAGCCATCGGGATATGCTTCAGGACGAGCTCATGCGGAACGACCTTCTGTCCGTTGATCTCTTCCTCTTCCCAGCTCAGGAGACCCGCTCTGTACAGGGGCTCGGAAAACTGGATGCCAACGCCGCCGTACTTGAAGTACGCGTTCTTGCAGCCTTTGAAGTATTTCTCTCTGTTGAAGCCGACATAGACAGGCTCATCATGTGCATGCTCGCAGAGCATGACCGGATGCATATCGTACTCGGGCCACTTTCTCCAGATCTTGCGGCTGAACGGCTTCGTACGGATCTGCTTGCCGTCTTCGAACGCGAACGCGTCTTCCTGCATATCAGCAAGGGCAACGTCGGTGCTCCACCAGAAGGGAAGGAAACGCTTTGCTTCGACGCCTTCGTAGACCATCATGTTGAGGGTGTCGCACTCGTCGAGCTCGTTGACCGCCTTGCGGGCCATGACGCACATGACGCCCGGCGCGGAACCGGTACCGATGATCGCGGTGGTATCGTTTGCCGCGAACTCCTTGCCGTATTCCTTGTACATATATTCGATGCCGGCGATCCAGCGGTCGTACTCATCCACATCCATGCACTCCGGCAGGTTCTCGCAGGCGGAAAGGTCCTGATAGCAGCAGCCCAGGTCCATGGCAGCACGAAGCATGTTGGCACCGAAGTTCAGGGGCATGACATTGACCAGGAGCTCGCAGCCTTTTGCCGCTTCCTTGATCTCATCGAGATTTGCCGCATTGACCTTCCTGGGGGTGCCCTTGGTCATGAGTTTGCAGACAGCCTCTGCTGCCGCAAAATTATAATCCGCGCAGATGACTTCTTCGATATTCGGCTCCTGATCCAGCTTCCGGCAGATCGTGGAGCCCTGCGCCCCGCATCCGCATACCATTACCTTCTTCATAGTGTTTGATCTGCTTTGTTCTCTATTCTGTAGATATTCTTATCTTCTGACTTGTTTCATATCCGAAGGGTCATCCCGGCGATCCGTCTCTTGCCCCGGCAAAAAGCCGTGGATCTCTTCGATCCGCCTGTCCATATCTTCGCTCTGCATTAACTCCGGTCCCGCCATTTCCTCATCGAAACAGAAGCAGGATCTGGAGGACGCCCACCAGCCCCATCGAACCCGCGACGATATACATGAAAAAGATCAGACCGTCAGCCATCGCGCTCCCCGTTATACTTCACGCAAAGCATCGTAATGTCGTCAAACTGCGGCGCGCTGTCCGCAAACGCCGATACCGCGGCATGCACCCTGCGGATCAGTTCCTCCGGGGCAGCTCCCGCATCCTCATTCAGGGTCTTCTGCAGCCGGTCTGTGCCGAACAGTACGTTTGTCGTGTTGGCTGCCTCGGGCACACCGTCGGTATAGACGAATACACAGTCTCCCGGACGAAGCTCAAATTCTCGGTTCTCGTATGTCGCGTCCCTGGTCGCGCCAAGGACCATGCCGTGCCTGTATTTCAGGAGCTCAAAGCCCCTGCCCTCACGCCGCAGCCCGGGATTCTCATGTCCCGCGTTGCAGGACAGGCCCCTGCCCGTCGATATTTCCAACACAGCCGCCCATACCGAGACGAACATCATGGAAGAGTTGCGCTCATAAAGCTGGAGATTCACGCGCTCCAGCGCTGCCGCGGGGTCAGCCCCGCTCATCAGCTGGTTCTTGACCAGAGTCTTGGAGACCATCATGAACAGGGCAGCCGGAATACCCTTGCCCGAAACATCCGCGATCACCAGTCCCAGATGGTCACTGTCGATCAGGAAGAAATCATAGAAATCGCCGCCGACTTCTTTCGCCGGCTGCATGGACGCGAACAGGTCAAATTCATTCCGGTCGGGAAATGCCGGGAATTTCGCCGGCAGCATGCTGGACTGGATGTCCGCCGCAAGCTTGAGCTCCTTATCCAGCCGGTCCAGCTCAGAGATCATGGAAACGACGCCGCGCACGGGATCCCCGGCATCTTTATCTTCGACGGCAGACCGGAGAAACGCGATCGGGGTCTCATCATCTGTACGCATACGAGAGTGTACCGTGATCCCGAGGTTCTCATCCGGATGCTCCTCGTTATGTTTCTCCACCGCTTCTTCGATATGCGTAGAAAGAAGCTGCAGTTCAGACCGGACAGCTGTCTTCGAGAACATCAGGAACCGGTTTTCCTCAATACGGATCACATCATGATCCTGCTGCAGTGTGTCGTGCAGGATCCCGAATGCCGCAGGCAGGCACCCTTCCGTTTCCAGGACCAGCGCGCTGCGCATATCGCTCTTCCCTGTCCTGCCAAGCTCAAAGATATAGGTCAGCATCCCTTCATTATACAGTCCCGACTCCTCATCGATGACGCGCAGTTCGTCGGCCATGGACATATACAGCAGCACGATGCCGCCGGCAAAGCCCAGGACATCCGTCTGGACAGGAAGGAAATACTGCGCGGCTACCGCAGGACCCACAGGCAGGATCATCGGGAGCACATGAAGGAAACGGACCTTTTCCGCTATTCTGTCGTAGTACTGTGTTCTCGCGATCGGGACCAGAAAGCCCACGACCTCCGTCAGGACCAGCGCCGTATAGATCCATGTGGTCTCGCTCGTACAGTCCGCCTTATAGGTAAAAACGATCCCGGTAAAGAGATTGGTTGCCAGGAGCACGAACACCACGGCGAACACCGGGACCGCGACTTTCGTCATGAAAGAACGCAGTTTTTTGTCCCCGTACAGCTTGTTTTCCACATAGATGTTCCAGATCACCACGACCAGGAACGTCAGGAGTATCCAAAAGGTCCTGCTGACAGTCGCCAGCATCCGGCACCACGGGGCGGTCTGCCCGGTGCAGGCATGACAGATAAAGCTCGTCACACAGGCCCCTGCAAGGGCCAGGCTGAGCCGGTAAAAGATCCGGAGCGAAGCGTCTCTTCTTCCGCGGTAACGCCCTGACAGGAACAGAAGCAGGACCACCACCAGCAGTGCGGCAGTATCCGCGTAACAGGAAACAGCGGCTGTCTCATGGATACCTGTCATGGCGCCTCCTTATTCAGCGGCAGTCCCATCATATCGAGATAGATCGCCACGAGGATCAGGGAATAGATAAACGAGATGGAAGACACGGACGGAAGCAAAAGGTCCCAGACCAGCCGGGCGCCGACCAGTATAAGGCCGGTCACCGCTACGCGTTTATCGGCTTTCCACATTTTGATGAACATAACCAGGAAATAGAACCACACCGGAATGACCGGGATCCACGCCATTCTTCTCGGACCCGGACGGAATACATTTCCGTCCGCGATCGTAAAGATCCAGCCCGTCTTCAGGTTGAGGAGCATTACGGCAATGACCAGGGCGCAGGGGATCCCGTACAGCAGCTTAAACTTCCGGACGCGTGCCCTGTCCGGATCGATCCCGAACTGGAGATAGACCAGCAGCAGATAAGGGAAAAACACGAGAAAGATATAAAAGACCGTGTTGCCCAGGATCATCATCTCCCTCGTAAGCGGGGAGGAGCTCAATTCCAGCAGGTACGACAGCGACTCCCCGACAGCCAGCGCCAGGTTCGAGAGGATCAGGCTGAAGAACAGCCTGTCTTCGAGATGGCCGCGTTTGCGGTACAGGGAAGTGAATATAAGGAGACTTCCGAGCAGGATCAGGGACGCGGCGATCATGATCAGCGTACCGATCGTCCCGGCGGAGATCTCCTTGCCTTTGACGATGCGGAAGGATACGGAATGCTCATCGTGCCCGACCGGATCTTTTACTGTCATGAGGAAGCGGTAGGCGCCGAGCTTCAGGTTCGTATAATCCACCGGCATCAGCCGGCTGCGGGGGACGGAAATATCCTCCTGGTCAAAGCCTTCCAGGCGGTAGGAGACCTGGGGATCGGTCAGCGAATAACTGAACACATACGGATAGAACGTCAGTTTTTTCGCGTTCCCGGGCAGGTTGAACCTTCCGGTATCGTTCGGATAATAACGCCTGCCGTCCGCATCAATGAACGGAAGCGCGGTCTTCAGCCTGCCCATATCTTCAAAGGGCAGTTCGATATTGACCCTGACCACGCCCTGGGTGCCCGCGATATACAGATCACCATCCTCGGTCAGCTCACTGTAGGCGTTGACCGTGGGCGCATAGGGAAGGCCGCTGTTCATACCGTAGAATATCGGGTCGACCGGGCCGCCCTCCAGCAGTTCGCTGCCGGAGACGATATAGATACCCGCGCTCGAAAGGACCCAGAGATCGCCGGCACTGTTCTCATAGATATCATAGTTGTTGGGATACGGGAACTCCCGCAGCGTCGTCACCTGATAGTCCGGCGTCATAAACGCGAGAGAATTGCCCGTCGCGATCCAGTAGCCGTTCTGCACGGTGCTCCGCCTGATGCGCAGTACGATCTCCGAACCCAGTCCCTCTTCCGTTCCGATGTGCCTGATCCCGTCATCGCTGAGGATATAGATACCTCTGCCGTCCGAGCCGAGGACCAGCTCATGACGGAAACCTTCCGCCGCCGTCAGGATATCTCCGTTGACGATCCCGTCTTCGTTTCCGTCGAAAACGGAAATGCTGTCGTCCCGGATGATGCTGATCCCGCCGATCCCGTTCGTCAGGATCGAGCCGTCCTCACATTCCGTGACCGCGCGCAGGGCATCGGAAGCCATACCGTCTTCATGGGTAAAAGACGTCACCTTTCCGTGGTCATAGCAAAGCAGTCCGTATCTGCGCCATGTCGCGATCCAGAGCCGCTCCCGGCTGTCCTCTATAATAGAGCGGATGCGCACCCCGTCCAGAAGTTCGATCAGATCCGAGGCTTCCAGGTCCCTGCCTCCTGCCGTCACAGCCTTTGTCAGGGGAACGCGGTCCGCCTTTCTGTTTCCTTCGATAACGGTCAGTCCGGTGTCGGTCCCGATAAACAGTTTCGAGCCGTACATGCAGGTGGTATTGACCACAGCCGGCGGCAGGTCATAGCGTTCAAAAAGCTCCGAGAACTGATTGGGCACGATCTTCATGAGCCCCTGGCGGGAGGAAACGAACCACAGGTTCCCCTCATAGTCCGTCATGACATGCTCGACGGAGTTGTTCATGGGAATATTCTTCAGGGTATGGAAGCCCTCGTCATCCAGTCTCCCGATCCCGTTCTCGGCACAGATCCAGATCTGCCCGTTGATAAATTCCATGCGGTTCACGGAAGTAAGCGGCGAGATATCCTTTTTGCCCATGGAGGCAAAGTTGTTCTCCAGATCACCGTAGCAGATCTCGGACTCTTCTGTCCCGATATAGAGCCGTCTGGGATTCCCGGGATCCGGCAGGATGCTGTCGATGCCGCTGATCCGGCATTCTTCGTGCCCAAGGAAGCTGACCACTCCTCCATTCCTCAGGGTGAACAGATCGCCGTTTTGGGTAAGGCCGTAGATCAGGCCGTCGCAGCCGCGTCTCAGCTCCCAGATCGTTTTTCCTTCCAGCCGCGCGTCCGAAAGCGGGCTGAGTTCCCAGGAGGTGTCGATCATCGCGATCCCGCCTGCCGCGCATCCGACATAGATGCGGCCGTCATCATCCTCCGAGATCGCCCGCACGCTGGCGGACTGCAGCCCGTCCGGCTTGCCCCACTGCCGGAACTCGCCCTTCTCCATCACGAACACACCGGCATCATTGGTGCCGATCCACAGCCGGTCCCGGCTGTCCACATACAGGCACCGCACGTTCGCGATCCCGCCGGTGGAATCGATGCGCTCAAAGGTATTGCCGTCATAACGGATCAGGCCGGCATAGCTGCCGATCCAAAGGAAGCCCTCGCCGGTCTGAGCGATCGTATTCGCCTCGGAGGTCGGAAGGCCGCTTTTGTTATTGTAAGTCACGGCGGAAAAGCCCTTGGTCTTCTTAAACGGGTCGACCGAGATCCCTTTGTTCAGGCCTCCGTTCACATTGATCCCCTGCGCCTTCTCCGCGCAGTATCCCGTGACGTTCCATCCGCCAAGGCACAACATAACAAGCAGCAGGCACAAAAGCAGCCTGCCGCATTTTGTCGTTATTCCGTTGTCACGCGTGAGATACATAAGATCAGTTCTTAAAACATTGCCGCATTGCGATCGTCCGGCACCGTCGTATCACAGCAGGGGCGCAGCCAGCCTGAGCAGCATCTGTCCGAAACGCAGGAACTTTCCGCGGCCGGAAATGTAATACTCGCTGACATCTTCAGAGACCCTGAACATTTCCTCAAAGTCATTTTTGATCTCTGACACTGCCTGGCAGTCCGCCATGAAGCAGCCGTTCTCGAAATGATGGTACAGGCTCCGGTAATCCAGGTTGATGGTGCCGCAGGTAGCCATCACGTCATCGCTGACGCACATCTTGCAGTGGCAGAACCCCGGAGTGTATTCGTAGATCTTCACGCCGTTGATCGCAAGGGCGTTGTAGAAAGACCTCGTCGTGCTGTACACCAGCTTTTTATCCGGAACACCGGGGGTAATGATCCTGACGTCCACGCCCCTTCTTGCCGCGAGGGAGAGCGCGCGGATCATTTCCTCCGTGATGATCAGGTACGGCGTCACGAACCACGCATAGTTCCTGGCCGTATTGGCGATGATCATGTAGACGTCCTCGCCTACGTTGATATTGTCCATCGGGCTGTCCGCGTACGGCGTGACGAATCCCGGGGCCTTCGCCTCGTAATCGTATTTCCTGAGATACCGGCCAAAATCGGTATCATCGACATCATCGCCCTGGATCGCGTTCCACATCTCGAGGAAGGTGATCGTCAGCGACCGGACGGCATCGCCCTCCAGGCGGACGCCGGTATCCTTCCAGAACCCGAACGGCGGCTCCCCGACATGGAAATACTCGTTGGCGAGGTTGTAGCCTCCTGTAAAGCCGACCTTGCCGTCGATCACGGTGATCTTCCGGTGGTCACGGTTGTTGAGGAAGAGGTTCAGCCCGGGAGCAAACGGGTTGAAGACTCTGGCGCTGATGCCTTTTGCCTCCAGCCTTTTCACGAAATCCGTAGTGACGAAGCCGATGCTTCCCATGTCATCATAGAAGACCCTGACTTCGACCCCTTCCCTGACCTTTTCCTCCAGGATATCCTGGATGCCGTGCCAGCTCGCGGCGTCTTCGATGGCGTGGTATTCCATGAAAATGAAGTCCTTCGCCTTCCGGAGATCCTCCTTCTGCGCTTCCAGGCCGGCTGCCGCATCGTCATAGTAAGTAATGTCCGTGTTGTGATAGACCGGGTATGAGGAATACTTCCTGAGATACCGGGTGACGGAGGCGGCATACGGGAGCTTCTGTTTCAGTTCCTCCTGCTCTGCCTCGTTATCCGGCAGCATGGGGAGCAGGATCCTGTCGATCCGCTCATATCTGCGGCGCATCTTCTTCGTGCTGTGATTATGTCCCACCAGCAGATAGAACACCAGGCCGCCGATGGGAACGAGCAGGATCAGGAGCATCCACGGCATCTTGATGGACGGCGTCTGCTTCCTGCCGTAGATATACAGCACGACGCCCAGTCCCATGACGGTAAACACCGACGTGAACCACGCCCACTGTTCCCGCATTTTAAAAGCGATCAGTACGACGATGATCACATTGATCGCGATCGACGCGATCGCGACGATCATTCTGACGATACCGTTCTTTACGTGGGCTTCTGTTTCAACTGTCTTAGCGCTGCTGCTCATCGGTCAGGCCTCCTGCCGTACATTTCCTTTGCCGCGCAGAATTTATCCGCCATGCAGACGATCCACGCCTCCTTTGACTTCGGGGGATGCAGCAGAGTCAGCGGCCACATATGGCTGCGGATAATGTTCTGTTCCTTGGGAGTCAGCTTAAACTCCTTCATGGCGTTGTCCAGGGCGGTCTGCGGGTGCTTCGTGCCGTGCCTGTAATCGCTGAATCCCGATTCCTTTATGTCATACAGATAATAATCATGCAGGATGGCGCCGATGGCAAGGACCTCCTCATCGATCCTGAGACGCATCTTCTCCGCCATGGCAAAACTCACCATCGCAACGTGGAGGCTGTGTTTCAGGGAATTGCTCGTCTGATGCTGCGAATATCCCTGCATTTTCCGGATCCGCGGATCACGGAGAAGCTCCCGGACGATCTTTTTATATTTTTCCCTGTCATTGATCATTATATTATTATATAAAACAATCGGCCCTTTCGCAAGATTTATGCCTGCCGCCCGCGCACGCATGTCATAGCGGGTTTTGCGGTATCTTCGCCTTGTTTTTCCGCCTGCGATATACTAAAATGGATTCTGACCTCAGAGAACTACAGGGAGGTGTCCGGCGTCATGATGCAAAAGCTATCAGAAAAGAAATGGTTTAACGGAGCCGTCATCGCGTGTATCGGTGTGGCTTTCTATGTCATCCTGACGCACATCGGCGTCTGCCTTAAGGCGCTCGGGACCTTTATCGGCTTTTTTAAGCCCGTCCTCCTTGGCATGGTCTTTGCCTATGTCATGAGCCCGCTGGCAAAGTTCTTCTATCACCGGGTCTTCCGGAAGATGAAGCTGGGAACGACCCGCTGGTACCTGTCTGTGATCGTTACCGTCGTGCTGACGCTGCTTGCCCTGTTTCTCCTGCTCGGCACCCTGATCCCGCAGCTGCTGCAGAGCCTGAAGATGTTCTCCGAGAATTTTGACTCCTATGCGCGGTCGCTGATCCTCTGGCTGGAGCAGAGTCCCTTAAGCGCCTTCATCGACACGGAAAGCCTGGAAACGGTCTCCGAAAACGCCATGTCTTCCGTATCATCCTTTGTCAAAAACAATGCCGGCAATCTCCTCAGTATCGCCGCAAGCTCCGGTAAGAATATCCTTACCATCGTCATCGCGCTGATCCTAGCGGTATATATGCTGATCGACAGCAGAAATGGCCTGGTAAGCACCATAAAATTCATCCGGCTGATACTTCCGAAGGAAACCTATGAGGTGTTCCTGGATTTTATTCTGCGCTGTGATACGATCCTCGTGAACTACATCGTCCAGAGCCTTCTGGACGGACTGATCGTCGGCGCCGTAAACGCCGTCTTCATGGCCTTTTGCCGGATGCCCTATATCGGCCTGGTCTCCGTCGTCGTGGGTATTACCAACCTGATCCCCAATTTCGGCCCGGTCATCGGCTGTGTGATCGGCGGCTTCATCCTCCTGCTGGTCGATCCCATGCAGGCGGTAATGTTTATCATCTTTACCCTGGCGCTCCAGTTCGTTGACGGCTATATCATCAAACCCAGGCTTTTCGCCAACTCCCTCGGCGTTTCCGGCCTGCTGATCCTGATCTCGACGATCGTGCTGGGCAACATGTT
This sequence comes from Lachnospiraceae bacterium, assembly GCA_017446045.1. Lineage (GTDB taxonomy): Bacteria > Bacillota > Clostridia > Lachnospirales > Lachnospiraceae > Avilachnospira. The sequence goes on from JAFSRP010000003.1 coordinate 92,743, forward strand.
CGGGATCCCGGGCATCCTTCTTTCCATCCCGGCCGCAGCCGTATTCAGCTTTGTCTACAACGATTACTTCGTCCCCTGGAAGGAAGGCCGCAAAAACAAAGAACACACCGAGGCTTTATAAAAAAAGGGAACACACCGAAACTATATAAAAGAGGCATTTCATATGATGCAGCTTCAGCTCAAAAAAGAATCCGATCTCTATAGTCCCTATGACCCGTCCGGAAGGATGATCCATACCCAGGTATATGATTACCTGAAGACATTCTGCACAGAGGCTGAATCAAAAAAGCACATCCATGACACACTGCAGATCGTATCGGAAGAGCCCATTGATGCCGTCCGCGCGAAGCAGGCCATCCGGGATGCTGTCCAAAGAGACATCGCGCAGTTTGACGCACAGATCGAAAGAAACCGGAAAATGGCACTGCGCGACCTGATCACAGGCGTCCTGCTCACGATCCTGGGCATCACCCTCTATGTCATCCTGAACCAGTTCCTTCTCGCGATCATTTCATTCCTGGGTACGATGGCCATCTCCAGTGCCATGACGATCCTGATCAAGCTAAACCCGGACATCCGGCGGCTGAGATCGCTGCTGGATCCGTTCACGGACTTCGAGGTGGAAGTGATCCAAAAGTAAATGATCAGCGTATAAAAAGTGCCTGCGGCAGAAACTGTCACAGGCACTTTTATTGTTGATAAAGATCCGGTCACTGCTATTCCCTGACCAGATTCACCATGATCGGCGGCATTGTGGAAGGCTCGTTCGTGGCAGGCAGTCCTTCGGAGTAGAACTCGATCCCGGTAAAGGAAGGATCATGATCAGGCAGGTCATCCGTCACGATGATCTGGAACGTGCGCCGCTCGTAGCCTGCTTCCATATAGACCATTACATCCCGATGGTAAAATCTCCTTTCGGGAAGCTTGCCCGTAAAGTGTTTGCCCTCGAAATCAAAGCTGACGTCGCCGTTTTCGGAAATGACGAGCTTCGCGTCACCGTCTTCGGATGTAAATGTTCCGACATAGTTTTCGACGATCCACCAGATGTCCCCGTTGAAATCGATCTCTTCTCCGTATTCCGACTTCAGCGACAGATCCCTGATGAGTTTATACTCTTTTCCGCCGATCTCCACGGAATGCTCCTGGACTTCTCCCAGGCCCGCCTCGTACTGTGCGGCTCCGAGCGTGACAGGCTCACCGATCCTGTCCATATACATCCCGTCCACAAAGAAGCTGTTCTCGTAGCGGGTGACGAGGCGCACCAGCCTGCCGTCGGACAGCGCGCAGTCATAGAAGTAATCTCTGGCACCCGAGCTGTACATGCTGTACTGTGAAGACATGTAATAATACAGTTCGCTCTCTCCGTCCACACGCAGGAACTTCAGGACCTCTCCCGCGGGGACCGTGACCTCCCCGGTCTCATTGCCCGCGTCATCCAGCCCTGTGGCGCTGATCTCGTGCAGCAGCCTGCAGCCGACATTGTGACTGTCAAGCACGAGCACGTCATCGGTCAGCGCGAAATGCAGCCAGGTGCGTCCGCGTCCGGGCTCCGGGCGGAAGGCATAATGGCCATGGGGTACATACGTTGTATTCATGCCGTTCACAGAATCCATGAATTTCCGCGTCCGCTCACGCATATGGACGCATTCCGGATCGTAGGGCACAGCCAGGCAGAGCTCATGCAGGAAGGAATCAAAGATCTGGGCGTTCTGATGCGCAAAACGGTCGAATCCGCCGTCGGGACTCGCGAAATTATAAATGAAGCCCTCGCTCGACCCGTCCTCCAGCCGGTAGAAATAGTATCCGTTCCCGGAACGGAAAACAAAGAAATCCGAAGCATCGTTCGCGTATTCCAGCCACCAGGCTTTTGTCCCGCTGTTATCCCGGATCACGAGGCGGTACTGTTCATAGCCGCCGTCATTCACCGCCTTTTCGATGCGGATGACCCGTTTGTCGAACGGCAGCGCGTACTCCGTATTTTTCTCCAGCTGGGCGATGAAATTCTCCGGAGTCCCTGCCGCAGCTTCCACCAGAGGCCCGTCCAGCGCCGTATACGGAATGGAAACATGCACGGCCTTGCGTGAATTGGCGCCCAGTTCCTGAAGCTTTTGATCCGGGATCATTGTCCCGTCAAAGTAAAAATGCAGTCCGAGATAATCGGCCGTCCATGCGGGCGTCCCCTGCCCGGCTCCCGGATAGAGCCCGGTATAGGAATACTTGTTCGCGAGGGCCGCCTCCAGGCGCTCCGGAAGACTGCCGGGATCCTGGAGGAAATCCTCCGGTGTGAGGAGTCTTCCGCTTTCCGTTTCATATACGGACGCGCGGAAAGTGCCGGTCTGCAGCGGGTTGATCCAGTCGCTCTGATCGATGCCGATGCCCGACTCCGTCTCCGTCTCCAAAATGCTGAACAGGACGTCGTCCGCGCGCGTCACGTTCACGATATAGGAAATGTTGTGATAGCGGTAACGCTCGGTGACAGACATGCCGCCTGCCGCAGGCGGGAAATGATTTTCCGCAAGATAACGCGCGGCCTTTGCCTCCACGCTCTCTTTCGCGCGCGCATTCGCCTCAGCAAGGACCCGCGAAAGGGCTTCCGGCACCTCGCCCTGCGCTGTCAGCTCCGTATATCTGCCGTAGACCCCGATGCCTTTCCGGGGATCGACGGAGAAAAGCTCCCTGAGCTCAGACTTGACCGCGTAAGGCGCACTGCCTTCGGCCTTGCTCCCGAAAAGCTTGCCCACAGTGTTTTTGCCGCCGGTGTTTTTGCCGCCGGTGTTTTTGCCGCCGGTGCTTTTGCTGCTAGCATTTTGGGTCTCAGGCCCGGAGACGGTCTCGCCCGGATCGCCAAGCGGCCCCGGCCCTGCATCTCCTGTCACCGGCTTACGTGAGGCGCATCCGATCAGAACGATTGCTGCAAGCAGCACTGGAATACAGATCAGCATCATTTTTTCTTCTCTCTTCATGGCTTTTTTCGTCAGGTCCCGTCCGGCGTAAGCGCCGTCGGCGATCCTCTTTTCACTTCGTTTGATTTATCCCTGCTGCAATATAATCATGGAATGGTACGGATTATCAGGCCGGACTTACTTTGTGCCGTCTTTTGTTTCTTCCCCAGAGACCCCGCTCAGCTCCTTGACCAGGCTGACCAGTGAACGGTATACCTGATACGTCAGCATCTCCTTGTCCTTTTCAAGACAGTTAAAGGCGATGCGCGCCTTGCTGCCGCCGAGCTTGCCCGTGATATGGTGCTTTTCGGGCAGGGCGGATATCCCCCAGTATTCCGGCATTCCGATGATCTTCGGATACATGTCGGGCAGTTTCCGGATCGCTTCCTGCAGGATCGCCTCGCCTCTTTCCAGACCGACCGACTGGCTGATGGAAATATCGACGATCACGGTCGAATGCTCGCGGCTCTGGTTGGTCAGTTCCTTGATCGTGCTGTTGTTGATGATCCGGATATCCCTGGTATTGTCGTCCATCAGCTTGGTCGTGCGCATGCCGATATCTGTCACGATACCGCTGAAATCGTCGATGACCACGACATCTCCAACCGTGAAGTCGCCTTCAAAAATAATAAAGATTCCCGCCAGCACGTCGGCGATCAGGCTGTTCGCGCCCAGGGTAAAGATCAGGGCAGTCGCTCCGACGCCGCCGATCAGGGTCGCTGTGTTGACGCCAAACATGGACAGGGCGTAAACGATCATGACGATCGTTCCGATATAGGTCAGGCCGCTGTCGATCAGATGGCAGATCGTACGCTCCTTCGGACTGAGGTATTTGCCGAGCCGCCGGACAGCGATATCGATCAGACGCTCCACTGCGATCACCGCGCTGACGAGCATGATGCTGGTCGTGATGGTTGCCGCATTGATGCCCCGGATCCAGGTACCGCGGACGATGTTGTACGTGAGTCCTGCCGGATTGCCCTTGGTGGTAAAGAACAGGACGGAGGACAGCAGGAACACTGCGATCATGAAATCACGCAGATACTCCCTAAGCGCGGGATACTCCCTTCTCTCCGCGTAATCCTTTCCGACCGGGTCAACGGCGAATTCCTTTTTCTGGTAAGCCAGGATCTGTCTGACGAGAGGCCGGTATACTGCCAGCAGAACCAGCGCGGCCAGCAGCAGGGTGAGGATGAGCACGCCCCCGATGAATACGAGCAGGGTCTCATTTTCACTGCCGACGATCACATAGTTGTCATCATAGCTGAAAACGACGGAGTAGTATTTATTGCCGTCAAAATTGACGATGCCTTCATATCCGTCATACAAAAGCTCCGTATGGATCCCGTGATCCCCGGCCGGATCCCCGACCCAGTTATTCCATGTGCTGGCGCTGATCCTGCCTTCGGGCGTCTTTTCCACCGCTACCGAATGCAGCGTGTCGAGGATATGCTGGTCCCCGATCACCTCTTGCAGGCTGGTCTCCCGCAGCAGTTCATCCAGCTGCCGCTGTTCGGCGCAGAGCTCCACCCAGCCGGTCGTCCTGCCGTCGCCGCCCACCATGACGGCACGGTAATACCTTACAGGGGAGTCCTCTGTCTCCGTTCCCTTAGTATCCACGCTCTGCGGCGATCCGGAAGTGTTTGCCGATAAAGAGATCATGTCCGTATCGACAGCACTGTGCAGTACCTCATCGGACGCGATCAGCTCTCCCTCCGTATTGAAGACACGCAGCGAGGCGCCGTTCAGGGAATGATCCAGAACGTGCAGTGAATCTATATCGATCAGCTGCGGATCATCGGTCAGTATCCTGGCTGCCGACTCCGCGCGCATCAGATACATCTCATCGAACTCTTTCTCGATCCTGGACGCCCTGGCGGATTCCTTGTCGAGGGCCCTTTTCAGATACACAGCCTGGTCCGTAGCTCCCTGCTGGGCTAGGTTCACCCCGCTCAGCATCTGGACCACGAGAACGCTGCCGAAGATCAGTAAAACAGCCATGAACATGGCGGAGATGCTGCTTTTCACAGCGGCAGGAAATTCTTCCTGCGGCTGGGTCCCGGGCTTGAACAGGCGTGTCTTCCAAAGGACAGGCGCAAGCAGGACCATGACGGCAACGCAGAGAAACCACAGGCTCCAGCTTCTTTTCCGTCCGAACCGGAACAAAGTGCGTGTATCCGATACATTGATCACAAAATCGTCATTGTCCGCATATGCCGCGCTGTATAAGAAATATTTCCCGGCAGGGACACCGCCCGTCCCGGGGTTCACCATCGCTTTCAGCGCGGTATTCTCTCCGTCAGTCCTGGCCTTCTCCGCCAGTCCCGCGGGATCCAGCTTTCCGCTTCTGAGCATGCTGCCGAGCATGCTGCGCAGCTCCTCTTCTTTATCATCCTTCGGGTAAACGGACAGGGTCCCGTCCCTCAGTACGCAGATATATCCGGGAAGACCCGCCTCGACCTGGCTCAGGAAATAGGCGTCGTCCTCTGTCAGATCTCCACGGCTTTCTTCCGTGTCCGCAAAACCCAGCACGATCAGGCGTCCGTCGGCAAGCTCGGCGCTCGAAAAGATCAGGCCCGCCGCGGCATTTTCCCCGGAGATCCCCTGGTACTCTGCCGGGGTCAAGATCTGCACCTTATCCGCCTGCAGGACCTCGGCAATATATGCTATCTTCTCCTCGTCGCTCCCGGATCTTTTCTCCAGATCATAGATACAGGCTGCCTGCCGGGCACGCTGGTCATAGACTTCCTGCAGCCACCAGCTCCACCATTCATCCGTTTCCTGATGATAGACCGTATTCATGCGCGGATAGTCATCCAGACGCTGAGTGATATAGTCGAGCCGGTTGACCGCATTCATGATGCCGCGCAGCGGAAGGATCAGAATAAGCGCCAGCAGCGCTCCGACAATAAGGATGAGGCATATCCGGAGGGCTGCTGTTTTCCTGTTGGGATCATTTTTCCAGAACATATCGTTTTCGTATCTCCGTAGCTGTATCTTCGCGATGGCGTGTCACTTATGTCCGGCTGTCACGCATTCACATGATGAATAATTATACCACATCCCTGCAGTACGGGGAAGAAGCAAGGCAGCTCCGGGAAAAGGGTGCAAGGATCTCAGCGTATCGGCACTCTTCTTGGCGGAAAGTCTGTTGAATATGATGGTGGCAACACATATGGCTTCAATTTCTTCCATCAACATTTCGGGAGCCAGTATGAAGAATTGATACAGCCTGTAATTCTTCCATCAGCGCTTTGAAAATCATTGTGAAGAATTAATTCAGTCTAAACCCCTACCTATGTCAAGGACACTCGATGGAAAAAATGAGAAAACTGCAGGAGTGATGCCGGTAGTTCCCCGGTGGTGATATAGGTGTAGTATTCATTGGGTGAAAGTTTACCAAGCCCGGCCTGGTAACGGTCATTG
>JAFSRP010000043.1 GCA_017446045.1 Lachnospiraceae bacterium
AACTTCGGGATCTCAGCATATGCGGTTTCATTGTCGAACACCTTCTGAAACCCGATGACCTTAATAGGAAACATAGGCGTAACTTTATACTCCATTTGATGACCTCCTTGAATGGATAGTTTGATTGTCAAGGGAATAAAGACATTGACAGTTGCCCCATCGCGCACCTGTGAGGGTGTCGCACCATGGAATCGGGAAAAGGCTTTTGTGAAGCTCTCCGGCGTCTCATAACCGTAGCGAAGGGCAATGTCGATTACTTTTTCATCCGTTCTCTGCAGGTCCAGTGCCGCCAGATACAGTCTGCGGTTTCGGATGTATTCTCCGATCCCGTAACCCGTCATCAGCGAAAATCCTCTCTGCAAAAAGAACGGGGAAAGGAACACCTGCCCGGCCACATCCTGCGCACTGATGTTGTCTGTAAGGTGATTCTCCATGTAATCGATTGCTGTCCGAATCGCGGAAAGCCACTCCATTGCTTTGCCTCCTCTCCTTGATGGAATCAATATAATCCGGCGGTTGGTTCTCGTCCTGTTATTCTTTGCACAGTTTTGTCCGGAGGGGTGTTCAGGTCAAACCTTTTTCCGCAAAATGATTTTGATGAAGTTCAGATACTTCCCGCCGCCGGCTTCCATGGACTTACGGTCACCGATGGCGTACTCGTTCTCCTGCTTTAGCCAGTCTGCCCAGACTTCCTCGTTCGACACCATCTCCGAGACGGACAGGACCTCAGCGCCCTTGCACTCACTCACCATATCCGACCACCAGGCGGTATCGTGCATGTAATCCATCTGCTCCGGCGTCCAGGAGAGGAGAAGCTCTGGCGGAAGATTGTCATGACAATCCTGCTTCATACCTGGGATGGCAATGTAGATATAGCCGCCCGGTTTTACGAAGGGTAGGAGCCTTTCATCCAGATATGCCGGATCCCTCCCGAAATAGTTATAGGAATCGGTCGTGACCACTGCGTCGAAAAACTCTTTGTCAAAGGGCAGAGCTTCCGCGTCGGCCTTTACCGGGACGATCTGCTCGTCGGTCAGTCCCATTTCTGCAAAGAACCGCCGGTTTTCCTCGGGGTCGCTCCAGAGATCGACGGCATAGACCCGGAATCCGTACTCCTTTGCCAGAAACACGCTGGTTAGACCCTGCCCGCTGCCGAGATCGCAGACCGTCGCACCCGCGGGGATCCGATGATTGTCCAGAAGCTCTTCTTCCAGCTTCAAAGGGTTCGGCCCCATGATTTTCGCCATCAGCTCAGGGGTGCTGTATTTTTCACTTAAAGGATATTTCATATCAGCTTCCTCCGTTTATACTTTCTCGATAAATGTTTCGATCAGCTTGTTTACAAGCTCGGGCTGATCCGTATTGGAATTATGTCCGGCATCCTTGATCCATTCGAGCGGGATGCCGGTTTTCTCATGCCACGCCTTGTTGTATCGAACAGTCGAACCGGCATGATCTTTTTCTCCGCAGATCAGCATGGCAGGGCAGGGTATTTCGTATGGCAGATCAGCTTCCATCGCCTCGGCCAATATACGGAACCCGTGCCCGGACAGTTTTGCATATCGCTCCTGATCTC
>JAFSRP010000044.1 GCA_017446045.1 Lachnospiraceae bacterium
TATACAATATACCTTTTACAGCATATCATGTCCCGGGACAATTGGAAACGGCAAAAATCACCGCGGGATGAATACCGCTGTGCGGCACGGTTTGGACCCTGGGAGGACCCGCAAGCAAAAAACAAGGACGTCCCGATCATTCACCTTATTGATAGTCCGATCCGAAGAAACCGGTTGCACAATAAGCCAATTTGCGGGTGTCCCCTGCGCAAGCGGAAGAATACAAAAAAGCGCCCGAAGAACGGGCGCCGGATCGTTCAGGTCAAGCTCAATCTTCCTCGCCGACGGAGGCAAGGTCCGTATCTTTGGTCTCCCTGACCTTTAGTTTCAGGACCACGATCGTGATAAGGATGAAGGGCACGAAGAAAAACAGTTGGAAGGTGCCGATTCTGGCGGAACCGATCCTGTCGTAGAACACGCCCACCAACATGGTGACGATCAGGTTGGAGATATAGGCATAGGAAATCAGGGACATGACGGTGGCACGGATCCGCGTGGGCGCGGATTCGCCGGGCATCACGATGAACAGCAGGTCAGACAGCGACCAGAGACCGCCGTACATCAGGCCGTTGGCGATGGCAAGCGCCACGGGACCGATTCCTGCCTTCGATCCAAAGACGAAGACGCACTGACCGGCGATGGCCAGCAGGCCGAAGAGGAAACCGGAGTTCTTGCGGCCCATGGCATCGGTAAGAAATCCGCTGAAGAAGGCGAAGACAGCGTATACGATGGGCTCCAGGATATAGAACAGGTTCATGTCCTCGTTGCTCATATGGCCGCCGGCCAGCAGCACTTCCGTCACGTAGCCGGACATGGCTACCGCGATGGAGAAGACAAATACCAGGATGGCCAGGATGCGGGTCTGGGGCGTATGGATAATGTACCGGAAGGCCTCCTTCAGGCCGCCGTTTTCGGACTTGCCGCGGGCTGCCTCTGCCTCCCTCTCCTCGTCGCTCTTCTCCAGATATCCGATCCGGCGCTCCAGAAACACCGGGGTCTCCTTGGTGAAGATATATGCGACGACGGAGATCACGATGGCGATCAGCACGGGAATGAGATAGACCATGCGCCATGTGGTCAGGTCATTTGGGTCATAGAAGATGCTGCGGAACACGCCGATCAGCGAGACCGACAGCAGCCCGATGCCCTTGGTGATGCTGCACAGCTTTGCCCGGTGTTTGATCGGCGCGGTCTCCATAAGATAAATCACCTGCATATCATTGGGAGTGAAAAAGCCTGTGAGGCACATGCCTACCACAAAGATATAGGGGTTGGGTGCCGTCATGCAGATCAGCATGCCGATGCCCATGCCAAGCGTATTGATGAACAGGAAGACCTTCCGGCCGATACGGTCCGCCAGCGTGCGGTACAGTGGATTGATGGCGGTCAGGATATAGGTCGGGATAGTCGCGATAGCCATAACGCTGACAGCCTTGCCGTACTCCGGCGCGGTCGTGTCCGCGCCAGGGATCCTGAACAGATCGAAGATCATATAGGGCTTCATGATCGTGTTCACGTTGGAGCTGATTTCGTCGGCGATATAGATGATGGTCAGGATGACCAGCAGAAACCAGAATCCGTGGACCAGGGAAGGCTTCGCCATGGCTTTTTTCAGCCGGTTCAGTTCTTTTGCCTCCCTGGCGTAGCGTTTTTCGATCTTGGAAGGTGTTTCCGTTTTCATGAATTTCCTCTGGGAATAGTATGATGCGTAAGCCGCTTTTGGGACTATATCACGAAATTCAGGTCGATTCAAGCACGCCCCGACAGATTGCCGCTACGAAAGAGTCGGGTTGGAACACCGACTCTGAAAGAAATCATATTATCACATTAGTGTTTACGTAAAAAACA
>JAFSRP010000045.1 GCA_017446045.1 Lachnospiraceae bacterium
CGTTCTGGTTCGTATACCCAAAACACCTCTATTCTCGTACCCGATACTCAGAGATGCCCACCCTTACGGCTCATTCAGTAGAGGTATACCGTTGAAAAATCCTTGATTTTCAAGGAAAAATCACTTGACATTATAGGGAGGGTATGGAATGATACCTATCCTGACAAATCTTGATATGCCCGATGGACCTGTCCTATTATTGTTGGGAGATTCTTATTCACAACCCTTGGTTTCATTACTTATTGCTGATTTCGGAAAAATAATCTTTTACGATGTGAGATCTTTAAAAGATAGTATATATGATTGTGCATCTGAAATAGGGGCAGATGCTGTTTTATTGATGCTTGGAGATATTAAACCAAATCGATTTGTATATCTAAATCCCTAATGTTTTTATTCAGCGTTGCTTAGTGGTGAAAACGGCTTAATAAGCTGTTTCCGCGGCTTGCTTTTCTAGAAGAATATGGATGATCCAAGTTTTTTAGGGCTTGGTTCTAAGGCTTGGACCCTAATGTATGATTAAAGAATTTTAGGGTTTGAGAAATAACTCCGAAGATTTTTAGGGGGCAGGACGCGTGGGCGCCCTGCCCCTGGTCATGCAATGAAAACTGTCAGTCGTTGATGAAGTGCTGGATGGACGACGCCTTAGGACAGCCACTGATTGCGGTATTTTCCTTGTGGTAAACAGGAAGCGGTTGCACATGTGTTCGAAGATTCTGAAGCCCCTGCCCATTCTCTGCAAGTCTTGGACTTCACGATCGATGTATTATATCGTCGCGGTAGAAAGACGGGCATCATACAAGCTGCCGGGGTCGAGCCTGGGATCCATGATGAAAGAATTGATGGTGGGGTCATGGTATCTGTCCAAAAGGTGAGCGAAGCTGATGAAGATCGGATTGCCGCAGTTAAGTTAGAACGCGATGAGCCAGTCAAGCTGCCTGACTGCGTCTTCAGGGTCGCCGGCGCAGCGGTCATTGAAGTTGATATACATCTACTTAAGGTCACGCAGTTCTTTCATATGGGGGTTGTGGTCAAAGAACCTCCGCTCATAGGTATTCATAAAGCAGAGGAAGTGGCGGTCATACTTTTAGCCACGAATAATACCAATGTATTTCTGGTTTTTGAGAAGTATCCAGCGGTAATCCTGGAGAAGGTAGACTTCGTCAGACACTTGAAGTTTGATTTCACGGTACAGGTCCATGGAAAGCTGTTCCTGACGCAACCTGTCGTGCTCTTTGAACCGTTTAAAAGCGCTCGGGTAGATTTGTCGAGCTCCCTGATGAGCCATTGGATGACATGGGAAGAATCCACCGCTGGGGTCGCCATGAGGAAATAGCAGCCGACGTACTGAAGATATTGGGTGTACATATCGGAAATGAGATATGTGACCCTTAAGCGCCTTTTTGGGGATCGAGGCAAAGTATGGCTCCGTCACTTCGGCACATCTGGAGCGGAGCATATTAATTGGCTCACCAGTGTGGAAGTCCTATATGACTAGGGCATACTTCCATTTGAGCCTCATCTCGACAAGGACCTCGTCGACGGAAATGGCGTCAGTGAGAGGATGCCTGTCGAGTTTGACATACCTGTGGTAATTACTTTGCAGGATCGGATGGGTGGTGTACATGAACGGGGAGTGTATCACACCGCAGCTGTTCGGCGATTGTTTATATTTGATTAAACTACTCTTGGGTGAAAATGTGATTGAAATGAGATATAGTATAGAGTATCTTGTATTTGGGGTAGTATGCATGACAGCGGGCATCCTGCTGCTTTTAGCGCAATGCATTATCAGACACAGAAAGGTTTTCATTGGCTGAACAGAAATCCCTAAAACTGAATTTCCTGATGAATGTGATCCTGACGATGTCCACGTTCATCTTTCCCTTGATCACCTTTCCCTATGTATCGAGGATCTTGCAGCCGGAGGGGTTGGGAAAGGTGTCTTTCGCGACTTCTCTGATCACCTACTTCAACATGTTCGCCCAGCTCGGGATCCCGACCTATGGTATCCGGGCTTGTGCCAGGGTGCGCGATGACAGGGAGATGCTATCCAGAACTGTTCAGGAGATCTTTCTCATCAATCTCATCATGTCTGTAGCGGCTTATGTGCTGTTGGGGTTGGTGCTGCTGACGGTTCCCAGGCTTCAGGGTGAGAAGCTTTTGTATATCATCGTAAGCCTTGGGATCTTCTTTAACACCATCGGGATGGAGTGGCTCTACAAGGCACTGGAGCAGTATACCTACATCACAGTGCGCTCGATCGCTTTCAAGATCGTGGCCATCATCGCAATGTTTATGCTGGTGCATGCCAAGAAGGACTATGTGATCTATGGCGCAATCACCATTCTGGCTGCATCGGCTTCCAGCATTTTTAACTTTGCCTATGCGGGACACTTTGTAGACCGGAAGCCTTGTGATGGGCTGGATCTCAAGAAGCATCTGAAACCGGTCCTGGTCTTTTTCGGCATGTCCTGTGCCACGACGATTTACCTGCATCTGGATACCCTGATGCTGGGATTTATGAAATCGGATGTGGATGTCGGCTACTATCATACAGCAGTCAGGATCAAAACGATCCTCGTGAGTGTGGTCACTTCGCTGGGCGCGGTGCTGCTCCCCCGTTGTTCTTACTACGTGGAGAACAGCATGATGGAGGAATTTCGCCGTATCTGCCGGAAAGCACTGAATTTTGTCTGGATCCTGGCGACACCGCTGATGGTCTACTTTATCCTCTATGCGGCCCAGGGTATCCGCTTCCTCTCGGGTTCTGCGTATGGCGGGTCTGTGGTGCCGATGCAGATCATCATGCCCACGTTGCTCTTTATCGGTCTTTCCAACATCCTGGGCATCCAGGTCCTGATCCCGCTTGGGAAGGAGCGGGTCGTGCTGATGTCTGAGATCGCCGGTGCTGTGGTGGATATGATCATCAACCTTCTGCTGATCCCGCGCTATGCTTCTGCCGGCGCGGCTTTCGGCACAACGATCGCAGAAGCGGTGGTGCTGGGGATCCAGTGCTGGGCGCTCCGTGATACCGTGCCGGACCTGTTGAAGCCCATCCGGTGGTGGAAGACGTTGGTGAGTGTGCTCGTGGCATCCGCTGCCTGCTGGTGGGTGCAGTACTTGCCGCTCGGAACCTTCCTGACGCTAGTCATTTCTGCGGCCTTGTTCTTTGGCGTCTATGGCCTGCTGATGCTTCTCTTTAAGGAGCAGATGACGGTGGAGCTGACAGAACAGGTGTTGGAGAAGCTTAAAGAATCAAAGTACATAGAGCGGGTATGCGGGAACCTGTACATTGCGGCGTGTGCCCTGTATATCTTCAGCATCGTGGTATCCCGCTCGGGATATGCGGATATGCCATCCTTGTCCATCCTGTTCAAGGGTGTGAGGGCTTTTTGTTACATTGTGATCCTGGCAAAGTGTTTTCTTGACTTCTGTGGCAGGAGGTACAGTCTGAAGGAAATCGGAGTACTCGGTGCGGTCGGGGCTTTCCTGCTTGTTTCCGCACGTGTGACCGGGGTCAAGAACCCTTTGATCTACTGGGTCTTTATTGCAGCAGGAAAGAACGTAGATTACCGCAGGCTGATGACCTGGGCGGCGATCGCGCATTTCGCGGGAATCCTGTGCGTGGTGGGGAGCTGTCGTCTCGGGATCCTGGAAAATGTTATCCGATATCGGAGTGAAGGGACTGCGAGAGAGTATCTGGGATTTTCCTATACCACAGAGTCCGCCAATTTCTTCTTCTACGGTGTAGCCATCTGGGTGTTTGCGCGCGGGAAACGGATCAGGTTTCCGGAACTCCTTGTACTTGCTCTTTTTGGCCTTGGCCTGTATGTCAGGACAGATACTAAGAGCGCTTTTATCCTGACGATGGCGGCATTGGCTGCTTCGCTCATGCTGAAGCTCGCGTCTCCCTTAAGGACCTGGCGGAGAGGATACCGCTGGATCGGAGTGCTGGTCGTGCCTGCTGCTGCTGCGTTTATCATCCTTGTCACTGTGAAGTACGATCCCGGGGTCGCCTGGTTGAGCTGGCTGAACAGCTTTCTTACCGGACGTCTTCGCTATGGCGCTGTGGGGTTGGAACGCTATGGCATCCGGCTGCTTGGACAGCCCATCGAATGGATCGGCGGCACGCCGGACGATATGTCCATATATAATTACGTGGACTCTTCCTTCCTGCAGAGCCTGCTGAATTTCGGCCCCATTTTTCTGGGGCTGATGATCCTGGGGATGATGCGCTTTGCGTGGTCGATCGGAGAGCATAAGGACGTATATATGCTGCTGGCTTTCGTGCTGGTTATCGTGCACGGCACATTTGACCCGCAGCTGATCTGGATCGAGTTCAATAGCCTGTGGTTGGCGTACAGCTATCTGACAGGGCATGGTGAAACGAATGATGGCGGAAATTAGGACTGAGATACGGACCGGTACGCGTATAGCGGCCATCACCGTGACCTACAACCGAACAAAGACGCTTGAAAAGTGTATTTCGGCACTGATGAGCCAGAGCCATCCTGTGGACGAGATCGTGATCGTAGACAACCATTCAGGCGAGAAAGAGCAGGCGAGGATTTCCGAGATCGTGGCAAGGCAGGAAGCTGCAGGGAAGGAACGCGGGACCAGCTTTCATATCTTGTGGCTCGAGGATAACATGGGCGGTGCTGGCGGTTTTGAGGCAGGCATGAAGTATGCGATGGAGAAGCTGCAGCCGGATTATTACTGGATCATGGATGACGATGCCTATCCCAGGGAAGATTGCCTGGAGCAGCTCCTTGAGGGAATGGATGCGCTGCCGGACGCAGGCTGTGTCTGTCCGCTGATCTTTGGCGTAGATCTGAAGAAATATCAGATCTTTCACCACAAGCAGCTGACGCCGCTGATCCTTCGGACGAGGCCGGTCTCGGAGTATCCGGAGTCATGCACGGAGCCTGTCCGAATCAATGCGAATGCCTTCGTGGGACCTCTCTTCAAGAGGGAGGTCGTCGAGAAGCTCGGCGTTGCGGATGGCAGCCTCTTTATCTACGGAGATGATACTGAGTATACTTTCCGGGTATCCAGGAAGTATGGGGTCTATCTGCTGCCGCAGGCGGTGATCGATCATCAGGACGCGCCGACACTCGATGCCAACATGTCCGCGAAGGGTTGGTGGAAGGAATATTACGGATACCGCAATCAGTTCTTTTTGATCCGCGAAGCACATCAGAATCCGATAGTACGCGGGGCCGCGTACGGAGCGCTGACCCTGCGGATCCTGGCAGTGATCGCAAAGGGACGGCTGAGGGGCTATCATGCCCTGCGCGGCAGGATGCTTTTGAAAGCGGTTTCTGACGGGATTCATGACAAGCGTGGAAGGACAGTAGATCCGTCAGCATATATGCAGTATCTGAAGGAGCATAACATAGCATGAAGATAGGCGCGGTGGTCGTCACCTTTAACCGTTTGGAAAAACTGAAGAAAGCACTGGCAGCCTTTGAAGCACAGATCTATCCGCTCGCTTACCTGATCGTAGTCGATAATGGTTCGAGCGACGGTACTGCGGAGTATCTGGAGGTGTGGAAGGAAAAAAACGGGCAGGCAGCGGATGTATGTAAACGCATCGTCCTCTCTATGGGTGAAAACACTGGCGGCAGTGGCGGCTTCCATGCAGGCTTGAAGTATGCGATGGAACTTCCGGATGCCGACTGGATATGGGTATCCGATGATGATGCCTATCCGGAGTCGGATGCACTTGCAAACGCATCAGAATTCCTGGATAACTACAACCAAACTACTGGGCAGGACATTACAGGTCTCTCTGCAATCTGCGGCGCGGTGCTCAAGAATGGGGAACTGGATACCTATCACGGAAAAAACTACTATGTACGAGGCCTGAAAATCTGCGAGGAGGTGATCCCTGCGGAAGAATACCAGAAAACGTACTTTGAAAAGACCACTCTGACCTATGTCGCTGCGATCATGAACCGGGAAAAGCTGGCGGAAGCCGGACTGCCCAATAAAGATTTCTTTATTTACTGGGACGACCTGGAGCACGGGATGCGAATGGCAAAAGTCGGACGGATCCTGGAGGTGCCCTCGGTGCGGGCTTGGCATGATACACCGCCAGAGAATGATGAACTGAATTGGAAGCTGTATTACAGCTACCGTAATATGACCGCGACCTATCGGAAACATTTTCCGGGACTTCCTTATCAGTACTTTGCACTGAAGATCCGCGTCAAGATCTTACTCAATCATCTCACGGGCAATCGCAGTCTTCGCTGGACGATCCTGGAAGCGGGATTTAAGGATGCTGAAGCTGAGAAGTTCGGTCTTCATGAAATCTACCGGCCGGGATGGAAGCCATAAAAGTATGAATATTCTACACCTCTCGCCTTATTTCCCATCGCTTAGGGCAAACCATGCCGGCGGAGTAAGCATGGGAAAGGAGATTGAGACATTACAACAAGATCACGAAGTATGGGTGCTGAGTTTTCTGTCGCAGCCCTTTGACCGGGAACTGTATGAGGACCACAAGAACGACCCTCACTGGCAGGCAGTATCCATCAGCAAATGGACCAGGGCATGGCATATCCTGACGGAGCCATGGATGCCCTATTATTTTGCTGCCCGGACTTCACTGCGATTGGCGCTGCGGCTGATCTCGATGGTGCGGAAGTATCAGATCGACGCGATCCATGCGGAGTATGCGGCGATGGGGCAGTATCTATGGATCAAAAAGCTGTTCCCGCGGCTTAAGTTTACCCTGGTGGAGCATGATATGACCGCGCAGTCCTATGAGCGGAAGGTGGCTCACAGTCGTGGTTTGAAAAAGGCTTTCATGCAGTGGCAGCTGGCAAAAGTGCTGTGTAAGGAAGAAAAGTATATCCGCAAAGCTGATCATGTTCTGGTTTTTAACGAAAAGGACAGGAAGCTGATCGAAAAATACTACGGCAGAGCAGATGTGCAAGTAATCAATCCTTTCTTTGATGAGCTGGGAGAATTAAGCAGCTTTAGAGCAGCGGAAAATCAAGAAAACGGTCGGACTCCGGAACAAAACGGTCTAAAGAACCATAAGGATGGCATGATCTGTTTCCTGGGGCAGATGGCACGCCCGGAGAATCATCAGGCAGCGATGCGGCTGATCAGACTCTTCGGGGAGGTCGAGGAGAAGCTGCAGACAGATAAGAGCCGGGATATGACTGCCAGGCCGGAACTTTTTATCGTTGGAAATCGTCCATCCGAAGAGCTGAAAAGCAAGGAATCGGAGTCTGTTCACATTACCGGTTTTGTGGATGATGTAGATTCCTATCTGCGGCAGGCGCAGTTGGCCGTCTTTCCGCTTGAGCAAGGTGCCGGCATCAAGGTCAAGGTACTTCGTGCCATGGCAGTGGGAACGGCTGTCATCACGGGAGATATCGGTGCTGAAGGTATCGATGAAAACTATGAAGTCCTTATTCATGCGGAGTCGGATGAAGAGTATGTTTCGGCGATCAGGAAATATCTGAGCGGGGAGAATGACACTGCTAAGATCGGAGCGCAATGCCGACAATTTGTTCTTGAGCATTTTGGCTGGGAAAAAAGCGAAAAGGTGCTATATAAGCTATATCATAGTATTTAAACCTCGATCATTGTATATTTATATATAATTTACTATATCTATATATTAACTGGATCTTATAATAATTTAATCTTACATTAACCAGATCGATCAGGGAGAAGTAAGATAAATAGTTTATTATATTATATATCTATCATCAGATCTTATCAGATCAATAGATCAGTTTATTCCTTGCATTTATAAAGGGGATCTGAATCAGCCTTCGGGTGACAAAAATCTAGCGGAATCTGTTCTGAATTTGATAGGAGAGGCAGATGCAGGTATGCAGAAAGTATGAACTCTTTTGGCAGCACCTATGCGGAACTGTTTCAGAACTTTTTTCCGAAGAAGTTCAGCACTATAGCAGAACAATAGCGGAAGTTTTGCAAAAACACCCTAAAACTGAACAAATCATGTATAATAGTAGTAAGACTACATGACAAAGAAGGTGCTTTGGCTATGAAAGGTATTATCTTAGCTGCCGGCAAAGGGACCCGGCTGTATCCGATCACGCTTCCGGTCGCAAAGCCGTTGCTTCCGGTCTATGACAAACCTCTGATCTATTATTCGCTGGCGACCCTGATGCAGGCGGGTATCCGGGATATCCTGATCATCGTTCCTCCGGGAGAGATCGGGATGTTCGAGAACCTGTTCGGGACAGGCGCGGATCTGGGTATCAGGATAGAGTATATAGAACAGTTCGTACCGAAGGGCATCGCGGATGCGTTTATTCTCGGCGCGGATTTTATCGGGGATGATTCGGTCTGTCTGGCACTGGGCGACAACATCTTCTTCGGACCGGGCTTCCGTCAGAAGCTCCGTACGATCGCCAAGAGTCTGGTCTCAGGCGCCATGATCTTCGGTTACTATGTCAGCGACCCGCGGTCCTTTGGCGTTGTGGAATTTGATAAGGAAGGCAAGGCGATCTCCATCGAGGAGAAGCCGCAGAATCCTAAGTCCAATTACATCGTGCCCGGTCTCTACTTCTATGACAACCAGGTCGTGGATATCGCAGCCGGGATCCAGCCGTCCGCGCGCGGAGAGCTGGAGATCACGGCAGTCAACAACGTCTACCTTGAAAAGGGAGAGCTGCTCGTTACGACCCTTGGCCAGCAGTATTCCTGGTTTGATGTGGGAACTGCAGACAGACTCTACAATGCGGCATCAGAGATCAGGGCTGTTCAGCGAAGCGGCAAGCTGATCGCCTGTCTCGAGGAGATCGCGATACGCAGTCATTGGATTTCTCTTGACCAGCTTCGCGAGACGGCAAATAAAATGAAACAGACACCGTATGGTCAGTATCTTCGGGGCATCGTGTACGACCTGGAAGACGAAGTATAATAGGCTCCGGCCCAGGTTGGAATAGTGTTAATTGATGCGCATGACATGGATGATGCCGTGACACAGAGGAAGACTGATCGGAGATTAATACAATTATCGATGACAGGTGAATTTCGAGCAGTCAGAAGTATATTTAATAGTTTATTAAACAAAATTGAAGTACGGGGTTGCCGAGCGGCAGCCCCGTATTGTAAATAATTAATAGTATCTACGATGAGGGATGCTGGCAATCGCGGCAAAAGAAAAATGAGGCTCCCGCATGGATCAGTCCTTGCGAAAAGTTAAGATTTCATCGCAGCAAATGAAAGCATTTCACATTCTGCTGACGATAATGATCATGGTATTCATCTTTATTCAGTCGGCATTGCCGGCGGATCTTTCCGAGGTGGAAAGCGGCGTGATCGTAAAGGTGATCTCAGGGTTGCTTGGCACAAATCCGGAGAGGACATCCTTTGCTGTCCGCAAGTGCGCGCATTTTACCGAGTATCTGTGTCTGGGAATCAGTTTGTCGTGGACAGTGAGGGATCTTGCTGTGCTGCCCTACAGGGTTCCATTTTACCTGTCTTCCTGGATCATTGGCACCGTCTACGCAGCCACGGATGAACTGCACCAGGCTTTTGTCCCAGGCAGAAGCTGCGAGCTCCGGGATGTGGTCATTGACAGTGTGGGCGTGGCTGCAGGGGTACTGATACTATTGATTGTAAATAAGGTCAGGAAATAAATATCAGGGAGTCTGTTTAAATACTATAAAAACTACTTCATGAAGCAGGATTGCGATATATTATAAAGAGCAGAGTTATCCCGCTCAGCTGATTATCAGAAGAGGATAAAGATGGAAAAAGACGTTAAGATGAGTAGAATCCGGCTGGTTTTTGCCTTGCTTGTGATTTTGTTTGTGATAGCAGGATGTGCTGCAAAAGGTGCAAATAGCCCCGAATCTGCCAAGGCTGTTACACAAGAACCTGAGACAGAGGCAGAAAGCACAGAGGTATCAATAGCAGAAAATGAGGATCCGTCTGTAGGTGAAGCGGATGAGCATTCTGTGGTAGCAGATAATAGTGAGACATATGCGGCAGAAGTCGCACTCCCTTTATACAAGAAGCTATGCGGAAAGTACAGTTCAGAGATCGATGGGGAGTATGAAGTTCTTGAGATCACCGAGTTTGGGGGCAATCTATATGCCTTCGGCGGGAATGCCATTGGGGAGCCGGAGAGTGAGGAACTTGAACTATATTCATTCTGGGCAATGGAAATATTCCCCGAAAACCAAGATGACCTGTTCTCAACAGACTCCGATGAGTTAAAAGCGGGTATCATGTCTTTTTCCATTATGTCCAATTTTGGGAAGTATTGGGATCCACCTTCTGTCGGGACGATCCGGTGGACAAAAGAGGGCATCGGATTTGAGGGATTTGACAGCAGCTTTCCGTTTTCGGGCGGGACTCCCGCGAGACCTTTTACGCTGGATGAACGCGTTGCAGACACATTTCCTTATTTGAATCAGCATGCTGTTGTGCCAGCGTCTGAACTCATGGGATTTTGGAAAGAAACGAACAGCGATGTGCCGGTCTATCTGGAGTTTACGGAAGATGGCAATGTGCTCATTTACCGCAAGGACATTGGGAGTGAAGTCCGATTCGGATGCGGAGGCTATCAAGTCAGCGGCGAGTCGGAGATCGAGGGCATGATGAATCTGCTGGGCAGCGGAACCATGCCGAATGCATTTACAGTCGGCCTGAAACAGAACGGGGATACGCTGACCATCGATACCGGAAGTGACGCCGGCGAACTGGCTGAACTCTTTTTTGAAGGTATACAGACGGCGCAGTTTGTGCGTATCCGCGCGGATGAGATCCCGGTGATAACACTGTCTGATGTGAAGGAAGCCGGCTTTGATGAAAGCCGTTCCTATAATGCATGGGAAGATGCTGATCATGAAGAGGCAGAATGAAGAGCTGCAAAAAACACAGAAAATGACCCGCAAGCTCCGATATATCTGCCGCCAGTTCCGCATTCCCGGTGAGGTGACCGAATGGCGGCGGATCCCGAGCGGCCACATCAATGAGGCCTATTGGGTGGCGGTCGATGACGGTATGGAAGTGAAGGAATACCTTGTCCAACGGGTCAACACCTATGTATTCCGCGACCCGGTCGCTGTGATGAGAAACATAAATCTCATCACCAGGCATCTTATGGATAAGGCGCCTGCAACGGAAAGGCGCCGCCGTCTGCATTACCATCATACGGCTGACGGATGCAACTACATCATTTTGGAGAAGAATGCAGATACTGATTCGGATTCGGCAGAACCTGTTCGGATCGCTCCGGATGAGACCGGGTCTTCCGGAACGGTCCCCGGAAGTACGGAATTTTGGCGGCTATGCAATTATATAGAGTCGTCAGTATCATTTGAGACTGCCGCTGGTAATGCCGAGATGCTGCGCATGGCCGGAAAGGCGTTCGGAAGGTTCGACCGGCAGCTGACAGATCTTGATCCCGGTCAGCTCGTCGAGACGATCCCGCATTTTCATGATACGGCATACCGTCTTCGGACGCTTTTTGATATCGTGGATCGGGATGAACTGGACAGGGTGGAGAATGCGCTTTCGGAAATCGCTGAGATCCGGGACAATGCGGCATATGGCTGCTCGCTCTGCAGACGCATCGCGAGCGGGGAACTGCCGCTTCGCGTGACTCACAACGATACGAAGACCAATAACGTCCTTTTTGATCGGGATACACTAGAGCCGCTCGTTGTCATTGATCTGGACACCTGTATGCCGGGGCTCGCCTGCTATGACTTTGGGGACACTGTGCGTTTTGCGGCCTGCACAGCGGATGAAGATCGGGCGGACGGTATGAAGCTGGATCTGGACCTTTTCCGGGCTTATACGGAAGGGTATCTTTCTGAGATTGGAGACGAGCTGAGCGCTGCAGAGCTCGATTCACTGGCGGACGGAGCAGCTGTCATTACACTGGAGCTTGCGTCTCGGTTTCTTGCGGATTATCTGACCGGGGATCGGTACTTCCGCATAGAAAGCCCTGACCAGAATCTCCGGAGGGCGCGGGCACAGCTGGCTCTGTTTCGTGATATGATGGCGCATATGGGTGATATGAAGCGGATCATAAGAGATACAGCAGCTGAAAAGATGTAGAGTCTATTAGAATAATTGATGAGAGGTTTTTTATGAAACGCAGCGAGATTAACAAAGCACTGCACCGCATGGAAGATATGATCCGGGAGTACCGGATCTCCCTGCCGGATTTTTGCCATTTTACGCCAGAGGAATGGAAGAACAAGGGTCACGAATATGATGAGATCCGGGACAACCAGCTAGGCTGGGACATCACGGATTACGGCATGGGGAAGTTCAGAGAGCTTGGTTTTTCACTCATCACGATCCGCAACGGTAATCTGAAGATAGGGGATAAGTATCCCAAATCCTATGCCGAGAAGCTCCTCTATCTGGAAGAGGGGCAGTACGCCCCGATGCATTTTCACTGGGCCAAGATGGAGGATATCATTAACCGGGCGGGCGGCAATGTGCTGATCCGGGTGTATAATTCCCATGAGAATGAGACCATTGATTATGAGAGCCCAGTCACCGTGCATGTGGACGGACGCGCGTATGTGGTCCCTGCCGGGACACAAGTGAGGCTCATGCCGGGGCAGAGTATTACGATCACAAGGCTTTTGTATCACGATTTCACAGTGGAAGCCAGCGGCGGTCCGGTGCTGCTGGGTGAGGTCAGCCAGGTCAATGATGACAGCAACGACAACCGCTTCGAGCCGCCGATGGGGCGCTTCCCGACGATCGAAGAGGATGAAGCTCCATACCGGCTGCTGTGCACGGAGTACCCGACGGCGGTGGAATGAGCAGATACAGTGATATAGGACAAAACAACTCCCGTGCAACACGAAAAGCTGCATGGGAGTATATTGGTTAGTCATCGGCAAGGCTACTAAAAAGCCTGGTCAGACCGTGGGGATCACCTCGCGGATCAGATACGCGATCGGGCTGTCGTTATGTGAGGGGAGTATGTGCTGACATACTTCCTTCACTTCTTTTATGGCATTTTCCGGGCAGCAGGGCACGTCCGTGGCGTGCAGCAGCTCCATGTCGTTCCAGTAGTCACCGACGGCAAAGAGGGTACGTCCCTCGTAGACCGGCAGTTCGCGAAGCAGGGAGACGGCGGTCCCTTTATTCGTCCTCGGAGGAAGTAGTTCCTCGTATACGCCGCATTCGACCACGTCCGTCGTTCCCTCGACCAGGCTGAGACGCCGGTCGTAGCCCTTCTGCTTCAGGTAGTCGCGCATAGGGGCGAGTGCGCCCGGTTCCCGCTCCAGAAAGACAAGCTTGATCCATTGTTTCTGCAGCAGTTCATCCATAGGAAGGAATCTCGTCGGTTGGTGGATCCGGAGGAAGCCGGGATTAGCAATCTCGAGAGGGCTGGCATAATAAATGCCGTCGGTCGTATACACCTGTTGGTCCAGGGGCAGGTCATGCTGCTGGCAGTAATGCAGCACATCGGCTCCCGCTTCCATATCCATTAGCAGTGTCTTCAGATAGCGGTGCCCGATGAAGTCATAGATGGCGGCGCCGTTGAGAACGATGGACGGTCCGTTCATCGGCAGTTCCGGCAAGTGGAGCCGGGCATTATGCGGTTCCCGTCCCGAGGCAATCCCAAAGAGTCCGCCGCCGTCTATAAATTCCTGGATGGCGGTGCGGTCATTAGCTGAAACCTTGCCCTGACTGTTGAAAAGTGTTCCGTCCAGATCGGTCAGTATCGCTGCGTTGCTGTAATTCATAAAGACATCCCTCAGTGCGTGAAAAAGACGCAAACCTATCGTGTCATTCAATGAGAAACGACCCTTTTTCGCCGTCTCATTCAATGATAGAACGACTATAGCACAGGATCCCGGAAAAGTCACATTTTTCGTGAAAAATATGTCAAAAAGTGTTAAAAAATATTGAATTTTGATACATACAGTCGTAAAATATTACCAGTGAGTGCTGCATTCCGGAAACAGGAAGAACGCATACTCAGAGTACTATTTTCAGAAGGAGGAGTTTAATTTATGAAAAAGTTTGTTTCATTGTTATTGGCTGGGATCATGGTCGTTTCACTGGCTGCCTGCGGCTCCAAGCCGGCTCCTGCAGCTACTGAGGCTGCTCCGGCTCCCGCTGCTACCGAAGCGGCTGCTCCTGCAGCGGAGGCTGCTCCCGCAGAGGCTTCCTTAGTAGATGCTGCCAAGGCGGAAGGTTCTCTGGTCGTTTACGGCTCATGCGAGGAGGATTACCTGGCAGCGGCCTGCGAGAATTTCGAGAAGCTGTACGGCATCAAGGTACAGTATCAGCGTCTGTCCACCGGTGAGGTCCAGGCGAAGATCGAGGAGGAGAACGGCAATCCTTCCGCAGACGTCTGGTTCGGCGGCACCACCGATCCTTACAATGTCGTTGCGGGCGAAGGCCTGCTCGAGGCATATGAGGCCGAGAACGCAAGCCACCTTCTTTCCCCGGCATACCGTGACGCGGATGGTTACTGGTACGGTATTTACAAGGGCATCCTGGGCTTCATGGTCAACAAGGACGATCTGGAGCGCAAGGGCATCGAGGCTCCGCAGGACTGGAAAGATCTGCTTGATCCCAAGTACCAGGGCCTGATCTGGCTGTCCAACTATAACACCGCGGGTACCGCCAAGCTGGTCGTCAATACCATGATCCAGAAGTATGGCCATGACGAAGGCATCCAGTACCTGGTAGATCTCGACAAGAATATCGAAGTTTACACCAAGTCCGGCTCCGGCCCGTCCAAGAACGTCGGTACCGGCGAGTGCACCATCGGCATCGGTTTCCTTCATGACGGCATCACCCAGATCGTTGACAACGGCTACGGCAACATTCAGCTGATCATCCCGTCCACCGGTACTTCGTTCGAGGTCGGTGCGACCGCGATCTTCAAGGGAGCTCCGCATCCGAACGCAGCTAAGCTGTGGATCGAGTACGCTCTGAGCCCTGACTGCGTTGAGCTGGCTGCACAGAACGGCTCCTATCAGTTCCTGACCATCGACAACGCACAGCAGCCAGAGGTTGCCATGGAGTTCGGCCTGGATCCGGAGAATGTCATGGACTATGACTTTGCGGACGCCAAGGAGAACACAACGAAGTATGTCGAAGATGTCATGAATGCGCTCGGCAGCGCTGCAGATGACAGGTTCCAGACTGAATAATCGGAAACGCCTTTCTCATTGCAGCTGTCATACCACAATGCTGACGGGGCGGGTGAAACGCTCACCCGCTCCGTTTTTTATAAGTGATTCAGGAGAGAGATTATGGCAGGAAAACAGGGTTCCAAACTGGACCGTCAGAAATTCTTCGCGGATCCGATCATGGTCACTACGATCGTGCTTCTGATCGCATTTCTGACTTTATTCATCCTTTATCCTCTCGCCATCCTGCTGGTCGACAGTTTTGTGACCGAAAACGGTTTCACGCTGGATGTATTCCGCCGCATTATGGCGATGAGCAACTTCCGCAGGGCTATTACCAATACCCTGAGAGTGGGCTTCCTGGTCGGCATCGCTTCTTCGCTGATCGGACTTCTGTTTGCCTATGTGGAAGTTTATGTTGAGTTGAAGACAAAGCTTCTTGAGGGACTGTTCAAGGTTGTCTCCATGCTGCCTGTCGTGTCCCCGCCGTTCGTCCTTTCCCTTTCCATGATCATGCTGTTCGGCAAGTCGGGCATCATTACCCGCTACCTGCTGCATATCTATGACAACAGCGTGTATGGTTTCTGGGGCATCGTGATCGTACAGACCCTGACGTTCTTCCCGGTCTGCTACATGATGATGAAGGGACTTCTGAAAAATATCGATCCTTCCCTGGAGGAAGCTGCCCGTGATATGGGTGCGTCCCGGTTCAAGGTATTCAGTTCCGTGACGCTTCCGCTGATCCTTCCGGGTCTCGGCAACGCATTCCTGGTCACCTTTATCGAGTCCATCGCCGACTTCGCAAACCCGATGATCATCGGTGGTTCCTACGATACGCTGGCGACTACGATCTATCTGCAGATCACCGGCGCGTATGATAAGCAGGGCGCAGCTGCCATGGCTGTCATGCTGCTGTGCATCACGCTCATAATGTTCATTGTCCAGAAGTACTATCTGGAGGCAAAGAGCACGGCTACCCTTTCGGGCAAGGCCAGCAGAGCCCGTATGATGATCACGGACCGCAGTGTGACGGTTCCGCTGTCCATCCTCTGCACCTGCATGGCGCTCTTCGTCTGCCTGATGTACATCTGCGTGCCCTTTGGCGCGCTGTTCAGGACCTGGGGCTATGATTTCCATCTGACCACGAAGTGGTTCGCCCAGGTATTCACACGTTACAAAGGATTCAAGGCTTTCCGTGATTCCTTCCTGCTGTCGCTGATCGCGTCACCGATCACGGCCCTGCTTTCGATGATCATTTCCTACCTGGTCGTCAAGCGCACCTTTAAGGCGAAGGGCTTTATCGAGGCGGTCTCGATGCTCGCGATGGCAGTGCCCGGCACGGTCCTTGGTATCGGATACATCCGCGGATTTTCCGGTGGTGTTTTCCATACCGGTTTCCTGCAGGGACTCTACGGTTCCGCTGCGATCCTGATCATCGTCTTCATCGTTCGAAGCCTTCCGACCGGTACCCGAAGCGGTATCTCGGCGCTGCGCCAGATCGACAAGAGTATTGAGGAATCCGCGTACGACATGGGCGCGGACAGCTTCACGGTATTTATGACCGTAACACTGCCGCTGATCAAGGACAGCTTCCTGAGCGGCCTGGTCACCGCATTCGTCCGCAGTATCACCGCGATCAGTGCGATCATCCTGCTCGTTACACCGCAGTTCCTGCTCATCACCGTGCAGATCAACGAATTCGCGGAGAAGGGCGCTTACGGCATTGCCTGTGCCTTCGCAACGATTCTGATCCTGATCACATACAGCAGCGTGCTGCTGATGAACCTCTTCATTAAGCATTTCGGAACGAGCCGCGCGACAAACGATGTCTGACGGTCAGGACGCAACGCAGATGGAATGCGTATCTGTCGGGATGTGACGCAGAACAGACGCGTATCCGACAGGATCTAACGCAGAAGGGATAAAGGAAAAAGATATGGCAAAAGAGAAAAAAGGCGTACGCCTTGAACACGTTTCCAAGATCTATAAAGACCCGAAGACGAAGAAAGAGTTTTACGCGGTCTATGATACCAATCTGGAGATCGAGCCCGGCACGTTCGTAACACTGCTCGGACCCTCCGGCTGCGGTAAAACCACGACGCTGCGCATGATCGCCGGATTTGAGAGTCCGGACGAGGGTGAGATCTACCTGGGCGGCGAGCCCATCAATGCGCTGACGCCGAACAAGCGCGACACGGCTATGGTGTTCCAGAGCTACGCTCTGCTCCCGCATTACAACATTTATGACAACGTGGCCTATGGTCTGAGGCTTCGCAAGATGGATAAGGAAACCATCAAGAAAAAGGTCACGGATATCCTGGCACTGGTCGGACTGGAAGGAATGGAGTCCCGTATGACGAACCAGCTTTCCGGCGGCCAGCAGCAGCGTGTGGCACTGGCCCGCGCACTGGTTTTGGAGCCGGGCGTTCTGCTGTTCGACGAGCCGCTCTCCAACCTGGATGCGAAGCTCCGTGTCCAGATGAGGACCGAGATCCGCCGTATCCAGCAGGAAGCCGGCATCACGGCTGTCTATGTCACCCATGACCAGAGTGAGGCTATGGCAATCTCCGATCAGATCATTATCATGGAGAAGGGCCTTGTTTCCCAGATCGGAAGCCCGCAGGAGATCTACTATCATCCGAAGAACGAGTTCGTCGCGGACTTCATCGGCGAGGCAAACTTCCTGAAGGGCAGCCTGATCGAGAAGACGGGCAGCGGCGATACTGCAGAAGGCGTTGCACAGATCGGCGACAACAAGGTCGAAGTCAAGGAAGTCGGACACCTCAATGTCGGTGACGAGTGCGAACTCGTGCTCCGTCCCGAGGCGGCGACCCTGGCAGACCAGGGCCAGCTCCCCTGCAAGGTCACCCTGAGCTGCTTCATGGGAAGCTACCAGAACTATCACGTTTTGGTCGGCGATTCTGTGGTCAAGATCACAGACTTCAACCCGAAGAACAAGAAGATCTACGAAGTCGGCGACGACGCATACGTGGTCTTCGATCCGAAGAACGTACACATCCTGTAAAAGACAGGATTGTATGGAACGGTAAAAATTTGTTTGATCAGACGGGATCCGGTTCCGTCAGTATGCAGCGGGCTTACGAATTGCCTGCTGCATTTTTAGTTGCGACATATATGGAATGAGGCTATAATTTTTCCAAAGAGACCGTGTTGATATAGAAAAGGACTTTAAGACATGAGAAAAGCTGTAATTGTAAGCGCATGCCGCACCCCCATCGGAGCGTTCCGGGGCTCGTTAAAGGACACCGGTGCTGTAGAACTTGGTACGATCGTTGTTAAAGAGGCGATCCGAAGGGCAGGTATCGACGCTGACCGCGTCGATGAAGTGATCTTCGGCAATGTCCTGCAGGCAGGCCTCGGACAGAACGTGGCGCGCCAGATCAGTATCCATGCGGGGATCCCGAAGGAGGTGCCGGCGACCACCGTGAATATCGTCTGCGGATCGGGCCTGAAGGCTGTCGCCATGGCAGCGGCCGCCATCCGCGCGGGAGATGCGGACGTGCTGGTCTGCGGCGGCACAGAGAGCATGAGCCGGGCACCCTATGCCCTGCCGAACCTTCGCTCCGGGCAGAAGCTCGGAAATGTGGAGATGGTGGATATCATGCTGAAGGATGGCCTGACGGATGCTTTCTATGATTATCACATGGGCATCACGGCGGAAAATGTCGCGCAGCAGTTTGGCATTACCCGCGAGATGCAGGACGAGTTTGCCGTCACAAGCCAGAACAGGGCGGAAGCTGCCATCAAAGGCGGGAAGTTCCGGGATGAGATCGTCCCCGTGACGATACAGGCCGGAAAAAAGGAAACGGCCCTGTTTGATACGGACGAACATCCCCGTTTCGGGACCACCTTGGAAACGGTCGGAAAGCTGAAACCTGCATTTAAAAAGGACGGCGGGACAGTCACCGCGGCAAATGCTTCCGGACTCAACGACGGCGCCGCTGCTTTGGTCGTGATGGAAAAGGGATTGGCGGAAGAACTTGGCCTGCCTTACATGGCAGAGATCGAAAGCTATGCCACGGTCGGCGTGGATCCGCAGATCATGGGCATTGCCCCCATTTCTGCGATACGGAAGGTATGCCGGCTGGCAAATGTTGAGACCGGCGACGTGGATCTATTTGAGTCGAACGAGGCATTTGCAGCCCAGTCTGTCGCGGTCGTCAAAGAGCTGGGACTGGATCAGGAAAAAGTCAATGTCAATGGCGGGGCTATCGCCCTGGGACACCCGATCGGCTGTTCCGGCGCGCGGATCCTGGTGACGCTTCTGTATGAGATGAAGAAAAGAAATGCGAAGACCGGCGTTGCGGCTCTTTGTATCGGCGGCGGCCAGGGCCAGGCAATGCTGGTGAAAAATAATAGGTACTGAGATAAACGAACAGTTTTGAGAACGGGAGCTTCTTCCTATCGAAGAAGCTCCCGTTTTGCCGTCATTTTGCGGAATAGTCGTAGAATCCCTTGCCGGTCTTCCTGCCGAGTTCCCCGCTCAGCACCATTTTTTTCAGCAATGGGCAGGGGCGGTATTTTGAATCGCCGAATTCTCTGTACAGTACCTGCATGATGTTGAGCACGACGTCGATACCGATCAGATCCATCAGTGCCAGCGGCCCCATGGGGTGGTTCAGCCCGAGGACCATGGCTTTGTCAATATCCTCGGGAGACGCGACGTGTTCATACACCAGGAAAGCGGCTTCGTTGAGCATCGGACTGGAGAGGCGGTTCACGATGAAGCCGGGGGAGTCGATAACGGTCACCGGGTCCTTGCTCAGTTCCTTCGCAAAGTCAAAGACCTGCCGGGTCGTACTTTCGGAGGTCTTCCTTCCGTTGATGACTTCCACAAGCTTCATGACCGGGGCGGGATTAAAGAAGTGCATGCCGATGAACCTCTCCGGCTTTGAAATGACGGAAGCCAGCTCCGTGATGGAGACGGAGGAGGTGTTGGAGCTGATGATCGTCTCTCCGGAGACGATCTGGTCTAGGTCTTTGAACAGCTTCTTTTTTATCTCGACATTTTCCGTAGCCGCTTCGATGACCAGGTCGCAGTCTGACGCGCCCGAAAGATCGGCGGTCGCCATGATCCTGTCCAGGATATCCTTCATCTTTTGGGCGCTGATCTTTTCTTTCGCCGCCAGTTTTGCAAGGCTGGCTTCGATCTTGTTCTTGCCGTTGTCGGCATATTCCTGCTTGATATCATACATGATGACGGGGATCTCATAGGACGCTATGAGCTGCGCGATGCCGGATCCCATCTGGCCTGCGCCGGCAACGAAGACTTTCTTGAATGACATGGTTCCCTCCTGAATGAAAAATGATGTTTTGAAACAGCTGGCCGAAGCGTTCTACAGCTTTTTATAATTTCCGTTTTTATAATCCTGTGCCAGGTCGACATATTCCTGCACGGTGAGGCGGATGTCGTCTCTCAGCGCGTCACTTAAGGGCTTGATGGTCTTGGCGGGAGCACCGAGCACAAGTGAACCTTCCGGGACGACCGTGCCGCCTGTGACGAGGGCACCGGCTCCGATGACGCAGTTATCCCCAATGACGCAGCCATTCAGAAGGATCGCGCCCATGCCGATCATGACATTGCTGCCGACGCTGCAGCCGTGGACGATGGCGCGATGGCCGATGGTGACATTGTCTCCGATCGTGACCGGGTCACCCTCGTCTTCATGAATGATCACACCGTCCTGAACATTGACATTTTTCCCGATACGGATAATATCCCCGTCAGAACGGATCACAGCACCGAACCAGACACTGGAGCCTTCGCCGATCTCCACATCGCCGATGACGGCTGCGGAGTCAGCAACAAAAACGCCTGGGTCGATCTTGGGTTCGTGGTTTGCGTATGAGTTCATAGGCCCTCCTGTATTTCACACAGTCTTTTGTGTTTCATGAGTTTTGGTGTTTCGGATTTTCGGATATATTCTATGTGCATTTATCTGTATTATATCACATAAGTGAGGAGAGTCCGGGAAAGATATATTCGGAAGTGTTCGATCAGAAAAAATCAGACCAAAAAGAGGTACAGAATGTATGGATCAAGCCGGCAGGGACATGCGCTTTCCGGCACAGGGTTTGATAAAATATAAACTATACTGGATTTTCCGCTGGTTTATGTTACAATACATATCGATGCAGGGCACGATGAGGTGCGAAAGGGCCTGCAGCCGGCTTTTGTTCATGCCGGAAACGGCACCAACACTCACGGGAGGAGAAAAATTGGCACAGTATCCCTACAAGACAAGAGAAGGCGGCGCGACTGTCACTGTATTTGTACCGTATGACTGCAACAACCATTGTCCTTTCTGCATCAATAAGGAAGAGTATGGCGATATGACAGGCTTCTCACTGGAGAAGATCTGCGAGAGCATCCACACGATGGATGCGATCACGCCGTATTGTGATTTTGTATTTACCGGCGGTGAGCCGATGGCGAACCTGGAGTCACTGCAGGTCATGCTTGATTGCATCCCCACGACGCACCGTGTTTTTATCAATACGACTTTTCCTGTGCAGAACGAATACTCGGCGGACGATATGATCGCTTTCACTGAGCGCAATAAGGACAAGATCACCTGTATCAACATTTCCCGCCATATGAAGAAGTATGTCGAGGAATCTCCGGATGAGGTGATCGCGCGGATCGCGACCAAAAAGCGTGTGAACTGCGTACTGTACAAGAATTATCCGGTCGACAAGATCTATGAGTACGCGGATCGTTTCGTGAAATATGGCATTCCGATCCAGTTCCGTTATGACTACACCGAGACCACTCCGGAGAACCTGTATGAGCAGGATAATGATCCTATTCTGCAGGATCTCAAGAAGCATTTCGAATATAAAGGCCTGGATGGTTCCCGTATGCGCAATGGATTCCATTTCCTGTACAAGGGACTGCATCTGACCTATCATAAGACCCTGCCGTACTCCACGATCATTGAGGAGGGCGATGACGGCGTGACCTACGCGATCCTGTACGATATCCTGATCAAGCAGAACGGAGACATCCACTCCGACTGGACCGGTGTACTCATGGATGTAGATGCGTACCGCCATGTGGTGTTCGAGCCGAACGATCATGTGCTTCTGGAGGGAACGAACGATTTCTGATCAAGGGACGGCCGGAAGACCGGAACTCCAGTAGAAAGCAAAAAAGACCCACTGCACATTGCTTCAGGAAATTGATGAAGCAGAGCAGTGGGTTTCTTTTCGTATCAGAAGGCTTTTCAGCCGGCGAATCACTCGGTTTTGGACACGACCTGTTCGGCCGCCTCGATGATGATATCTTCGGCGCCTCTGGAAAGATCGGCAGCCAGGGCTGATGCGGAAGAGGAAGCTGCTGAATCTGCAGCGCCTGCATCTGAGGAAGGAGCGGGCTGAGCGGGATCTGCGGCAGGCTCTGTCGGTTCAGGAGTTTCTGCTGCAGGCGCTTCTGCTGTCATGGCGGGGCTGTGCTCAGGCTTAATACCGTCTTCGTCGATGGTAACAGCGTGATCTTCGTGCGTAGAGTGCGGTGCGTCCTTCTTAGAGACGAACAGGAATTTGCGGATCGCGAAGAGCGCGGCGACCGCGAAAACGCCGATCAGAAACTCATAGGTGTGGAGATGCTGGAGGATCAGCTCGCGGGTGATCGCCAGCGACAGTACCTCCACGATCGAGTCGAGAGTCTGGTGCAGCAGGACATGGATCAGCTCGATACTGATGATGACATTGATGATATACTCCAGGAATTCAACCAGACTATCGGAGCCGACATCGGTCAGCAGGCCGAGTTGCTGCGGAATGCTGAGGAGCGTTATGCCGATCGCGACGATGATCGTCAGCGCCACGAAATACTGCAGATACTCAAGAAAGACGTAGATGATGTTCTTGCCGTGAGCCAGGATCTTTTCAGGTAAATCATGCTTGTTCGTCACTGTGAGGCCTCCTTGAATTACAGAAGTTCATCAACTATAATTACAGTTATCGTACCATAACTTGCGTTTGCTCCGCAAGCCGCAAATCCCGCCGGCTTTCCGGAAATATTCAGGAAAGCCGCATTTCGGGCGATGGTCGATCAGATCGTTCTCAAAGATTCTATCAAAATAAAGGCGGCACATTTTTATGAAATGGAGAAAATACACGATTTTCACGACGGTTGAGGCGGAAGACCTCGTCAGCATGATGCTCATGGAGCATGGTGTGGAGGGCGTCCAGATCGAGGACAATGTTCCGCTGTCCGACAGCGATACCAAGGGAATGTTCATCGACATCCTGCCCGAAATGGCGCCGGATGACGGGACATCCCGGGTGAGCTTTTTCCTGCATCTGAAGGAGGCGGGAAGCGATGAAGAGATACCGGCGGATGCGGAAAAGTGTGCAGGGCCGGACGGTGCGGAAGTCGGAAGTGATGCGGCAGACCGGAGTGATGCGGGCAGCGCTGCGGACAATTCCTACAGCATTGCGGACCGGCTCTGGACAGAGGATGAGATCGGGGAGCTCCTTGCAAAGGTGCAGGAGGAACTTGCCGGGATGCGCGCCTATACGGATATCGGTGAGGGGCGTATCGAAGCCGGCGAGACAGAGGACACGGACTGGCGGGACAACTGGAAACAGTATTTCAAGCCGATTCTCGCGGGCGGCTTCCTGATCAAGCCGACCTGGGAAACGATCCCGAATGAATACGCGGCGGACGCCGCATCGGGTGCGCTGCAGGTGATCGAGATCGATCCCGGCACAGCCTTCGGTACAGGCTCCCATGAAACGACCCAGCTTTGCCTCCGGGCGATCGAGAAGTATATACGCGGCGGGGAGCAGGTCCTTGATATCGGTACCGGCAGCGGGATCCTGGGGATCGCGGCGTTGAAAAAGGGCGCGGCAGCCTGCATGGCGACGGAGCTTGATGAGATGTGTGAGCCGTCCATCATGGACAACATTGCGTATAACGGGATCGGAGAGGATATTTTCAGCCTTCTTATTGGCAATGTCATCGGCGACGAAGATGTGATACGCGCGGTCCGGTCAATGGCGCCGTCGGGATATGACGTTGCGGTCGCCAATATCCTGGCCCCGGTGATCGTGATGCTGGCGGGCGCCGGGCAGGTGGACAGCTTCGTGCGCAGCGGCGGCATTTTCATCACCTCCGGTATTATCGATACAAAGGAAGCGGAAGTCGTGGCTGCATTTAAAGCCAATCCCGCCTGGGAGATCATGGAGATCAACCGGCAGGGTGAGTGGGTCAGTGTCGTCGCGCGGCGGAAATGATCACGGATGAGTGGCTGCTGATCCTGATATAAGGAATACAGCATAGACGTTTCAAGACCATGAAGGCAGGAAAGAAGATGAATAAAGGGCTGAGACAAAAGGCACTGGAAAATAGCAGCAGGACGGATCCGGCGATCCATATGGATGCGGCAATCGAACAACTGCTTCTCCGGCACCGGAAAGCACTTGCGCTGCGTGATCATGAGGCCAATAAAGGCAGCTACGGCCGGCTGACGCTCCTGGCGGGCAGCCATGGAATGGCAGGCGCAGCCTTCCTGTCAGGGCTGGCGGCTTTTCGCTGCGGTATAGGTATGGTCAAATATCTGGGCCCCGAGTGCAACCGTGTGATCCTGCAGACACTTCTGCCCGAAGCGATGTATGACGCGCTGCCGGCTGCAATGGGTGATAAGCTGCCGGGGTCAGAGTCATGCGGCGGCTGTGAGTGTGTTCCGACATTTACCGAATCTCTTGCCGGAAAACTGTCCTGGGGCGACTATCTGATCATCGGCCCGGGACTTTCAAAGGAAGCGGATGCACGGGAGCTCGTAAGGGCACTCTTCGATCCGGTGGTCAAGGCTGCCCTGTCCGGGAAAAAACTCATCGTCCTGGACGCTGACGCGCTCAATCTCATGGCGGAAGAGGGACTCGATCCCGGAGCTCTGGCTGTGGCTGACACGGACGGTGCCGGCAGTACCGACGGAAGGCGCCCTCCTGTTGTCATCACACCCCATGTCGTGGAGATGAGCCGCCTGACAGGCATTCCGGTCAAAAAGATCAAGGAAGATCCGGCGGCAGCAGCAGGTGACTATGCGGGGACGCATGGCATTTATGTGGTCCTGAAAGATGCGCGCACCGTGGTCGCAAGTCCGAATGCGCCTGGCGGCGAGACACCGGATCAGGCTGCGGCAGCCCCTTATCTCATCGACAGCGGCTGCGGCGCGATGGCAAAGGCCGGGAGCGGGGATGTGCTCTGCGGCTTTATTGCAGGATTTACCGCGATACTGCACGGAGAGGTGGATGACGCGCTGGCACTGGCGGTATTCGCGCACGGCGCGGCCGGCTGTGTGGCAGCGGAGAGGATGGGCTGTCACAGCATTCTCGCAAGAGATATTGCCGGGGCGGCAGGAGAGGCATTGCAGCGTTCGCTCGATCTGCTGGAGCCGGTGAGAATGTATGATCTGTACGAACAAAAGCAGTGATCCCGGGGTCCGGCTTGTATTAAAAATAATTCATCATTCCTGTTTAATTTTTCTAATTACGACTTGATTCTGATAATAAACTAAAGTATGATATTTCCTTAACAAAGACGAGGTTTCAGCCTCGGCCGGAGTATCAGGACGGTTGAAAGATACAGGCCATGAATGGCTTTTGATAGGATCATTTGGAGGCATTATGAGCAGAGTTTATAATTTCAGTGCCGGGCCGGCGTGCCTGCCGGAGTGCGTGCTGGAGGAGATCCGGGATGAAATGCTGGAGTACGGCGATTCCGGGCAGTCTGTGATGGAGATGAGCCACCGGTCAAAGGTGTTTGAAGACATCCTTCACGATACGGAGAATACACTGCGGGAAATCATGGGGATCCCCGCAAATTATAAGGTACTGTTCCTGCAGGGCGGCGCGTCCCAGCAGTTTGCCGCTGTGCCCATGAACCTGATGAAGAACCGGGTCGCGGACTACATCAATACCGGCAACTGGACCAAGAAGGCGATCCAGGAAGCGAAGCTTTTCGGCAAGGTCAATGTCATCGCGTCCTCCGAGGACCGGACCTTCACCTACATTCCGGATCTGGAAGACCTTCCGTACTCCGAGGATGCCGATTACGTCTACATTTGCCAGAACAACACGATCTACGGCACCCGTTATCCGAAGCTTCCGGATACGAAGGGCAGGATCCTTGTCTCCGACGTTTCATCGATGTTCGTTTCGGAGCCTCTGGATGTGAGCAAATACGGCGTGATCTATGCCGGCGTGCAGAAGAATGCGGGCCCCGGCGGTCTGGTGATCTCGATCATCCGCGAGGACCTGATCTATGATGAGGTGCTGCCGGGCACGCCTACCATGCTGAAATGGAAGACCCAGGCGGATGCGGATTCCCTGTATAATACGCCGAACTGCTGGGCGATCTACGTCTGCGGCAAGGTGTTCCGCTGGATCAAAGAGATGGGCGGACTCGACGTCATGAAGGAGCGCAACGAGCGCAAGGCACAGCTGTTCTATGATTACCTCGACAACCGTTCGAAGCTCTTTAAGGGCACAGTAGAGAAGGGCTCCCGCTCTCTTATGAACATTCCGTTCGTCACAGGCGACACGGAGCTGGACAAGGCGTTTATCGCGGAGTGCGGCAAAAACGGTATCGTCAATATCAAGGGCCACCGTACGGTCGGAGGCATGCGGGCTTCCATCTACAATGCGATGCCGTACGAGGGCGTCGTGAAGCTGATCGAGGTCATGGAGAAGTTTGAAAAGGAGCACGCGTAAGGCCTGCCCCGGAAAATGTCCCGCATATGGACCTTTGCGGATATATGTGCGGGATCAATTTACAGGATCAATGTGTGGGGTTGATCAGAGGAAAATGCAATGAAAGACAGAAAGATCCATCTTTTAAATAATATCAGTGATTTCGGCCTGCGGGATTTCAGGCATGGCTACAGCACGACTGTGGATTTCTCGGAGGCACACGGCGCGCTCGTCCGTTCCTGCGATATGCATGACATGGAGTTCCCGGCTTCCCTTCGCGTAGTGGCGCGCGCCGGCGTCGGCGTCAACAACATTCCGCTGGACCGCTGCGCGGAGCAGGGCATCGTGGTAATGAACACTCCGGGCGCAAATGCCAACGGCGTTAAAGAACTCGTCGTGGCGGCACTGATGCTGGCATCGAGAGACATCGTGGGCGGCATCGAATGGGTCAAGGCTCATGCGGACGATCCCGATATTGCAGCAAGCGTTGAAAAGGCCAAGAAGGCGTTCGCGGGCAATGAAGTCATTGGTAAGAATATCGGCGTGATCGGTCTCGGCGCCATTGGTGTACAGGTGGCGAATATCTGCGCTTATCTCGGCATGACGGTCTACGGCTATGATCCGTATATTTCCGTCGGTTCCGCATGGCGTCTGAAGCGGGAGATCCGCCACATCGAGAACCTGGACGAGCTGTTCGAAAAGTGCGACTATATCACTGTGCATGTACCTGCGATCCCGTCCAGCCGTGATATGCTGAACAGCCTGACCTTCGCCAAGATGAAGGACGGTGTGAAGGTCCTCAATTTCTCGCGTGATTTCGTGGTCAATGAAGATCACATCGCTGCGGCGCTTGAGAGCGGGAAGGTGTCCAGATATGTCACGGATTTCGCGACGCCCAAGAGCGTGCGCATGAAGAATACTGTGGTGATCCCGCATCTGGGCGCGTCCACGGAAGAGGCAGAGGATAACTGTGCCCTGATGGCGGTGCGTCAGCTGCAGGATTACCTGGATAACGGCAATATTAAAAACTCGGTAAACTATCCGGACATCGATGCCGGAAAATGCCGCACAGAGTCCCGGATCGCCTGCCTGCACCGGAATGTTCCGAACATGCTGGGCCAGCTGACCGCGATCATGGGCTCGGCTCATATCAACATCGCCAACATGGTGAATGCCAGCCGGGATAAGTACGCCTACACTCTGATGGACATCGAGACCCGTATCAGCGACGATGCCCTGGACAGCATCAGGGCGATCCCGGGAATGCTCAGGGTACGGATCGTCAAGTGAGCAGAGGGCATAGGAGCGAAGTTTTTTCAAAACCAGATATAACTGAAGCCGGGCCGTGCATTTATTGCGCGGTCCGTTTATATCTGATATGATATTGCCTGTAATTATGGAGAATGCACTTTCCGGCAGTTATGAAGAAGGAGTAAAAAATGGCTGACATCAGACCGTTTCGCGCAGTCAGACCGGCACCAGGAGTTGCCCCTGAGGTGGCAGCGCTGCCGTATGATGTATATACGAGAGCAGAGGCAGCAGAGGCTGTAAAGGACAGGCCGCTGAGTTTCCTGAACATTGACCGTCCGGAGACGATGTTTGGTCCGGACTATGATATGTATGCGCCGGAAGTCTATGAGGCGGCGGCGCAGCGTTACCGCGGGCAGAAAGCCGAAGGTATTTACCTGCAGGACGAAAAGCCGTGCTTTTACATATATGAAGAGACCATGGACGGGCGCCGGCAGACCGGTATCGCGGCAGTATGCGCTGTGGATGATTATCTGCAGGGGATCTGCAAAAAGCATGAAAATACCGTCGAGGAAAAGGAACGCGACAGGATCCGGCACGTGGACAGGATGTCCGCGCAGACCGGCCCGATCTTCCTGAGCTATCACGGGTCTTTGGAGATCGATGCGGTCGTACAGGCCTGGAAGGAAAAAGCGCCTGTCTATGATTTTGTGAGCGAAGACGGCATAGGGCACCGCGTCTGGCTGATCGATGACGATGCGGCGATCGGAAAGCTGCAGGCGGCATTTGCCGCGCTTCCGGCTACTTATATCGCGGACGGACACCACCGGGCCGCATCCGCGGTGCGGGTCGCGTGTATGCGCCGGGACGCCGACGCGGCAGCAGGGGTGCCGGAGGAAGAGATCCGAAAGGCGGAGTACAATTATTTCCTGGCAGTACTGTTTCCGGAGGAGGAACTGAAGATCCTGGATTATAACCGGGTCGTCAAAGACCTGCCCGGGATGACCGCCAGCGACTTTCTGGAGAAACTGGAGGAACATTTTGAGATCCATATGACTTCGCTTTCCTGCCGTGAAAAAGACGCGGAGGAACTCCTGCGCCCGAAGGAAAAGTATGAGATCGGTATGTATATAAACGGACGGAGCTACCGGATCCGTCCGCGGCAGGAACTGATCGATGCGGTTGCCGGAGACCCGGTGCGTTCGCTGGATGTTTCGGTCCTGCAGGAATATGTCCTTGCGCCGATCCTCGGGATCGGCGACCCGCGCACGGATAGCCGGATCCGCTTTGTCGGCGGGATCCGGGGGCTGGGTGTGCTGGTGGAAGACGCGGACCGGTATTCGGCGGAGAATGCTGCTGAGAATGCGGCAGCAGGCAAGATCGCCAAAGCCTTTGAGCCTGTGCCAGAAGGCTTTAAAGGACCGGCAGTGGCATTTGCCATGTATCCGACGGATATCCGGGAGCTGTTCTGTGTGGCAGATGCAGGGCTTCTGATGCCGCCCAAATCCACCTGGTTCGAGCCGAAGCTTCGCAGCGGCCTGTTCATTCACGAATTCTGATATATCAAACTATATTCAACGGCTGGTACATAAGGCAATAATTTGGCCGGCATGTAAGGCAACAGTCCGGCTGGTATAGCGTAAGACAGCAGTCTGGCTAGTACATAAGGCAGCGGTCTGGCCGGCGCACTGCACAGCAGCCTGGCTTGTTCAGACATGGCAGCATTTCGTTCAGCGCCGCCACGCAGGAAGGGATCGACTTCATGCATCATTTTTTCGTCAGTAAAGAAGATTTCAGCGGTGACAGCATTTTCCTCACTGAGGATAACTACAATCATGCGGTCAATGTGCTGCGCCTCAGGGAAGGCGAGCGGATCCTGATCAGCGATCCCGACGGCGTCGACTATATGTGCAGCGTGGCGGAGATCTGCCGCGGAGGCGGAGACACCGCGAATGCCCGGTATCCGGAGCCCTGCACGGCCTTTGGCGATGCATGGCTGCGCGCCGTGATCGGTGAGAAGTGCACGGAGAATCATGAGCTCCCGGCAGAGGTGGTGCTCTTTCAATGCCTGCCGAAAGCTGACAAGATGGAGCTGATCATTCAGAAGGCTGTCGAACTCGGCGTTACGGCGATCGTGCCGGTGCAGTCCAAAAACTGCGTGGTAAAACTGGATGATAAAAAAACGGATGCCAAGATCCGCCGATGGCAGGCGATCGCGGAGAGCGCCGCAAAGCAGTCCAAGCGCAGTGTGATTCCGGTGGTCCATGCGCCCGTCAACTGGAAGGAAGCGCTGGAGATGAGCACGGGCTTCGACGTCCGAATGATCCCCTATGAAGAAGAAAATGGCCTCACATCTATGTGTGAAGCCATTATCAGTCTGCTGCCGGGCCGCCGGATCGCGGTATATATCGGACCGGAAGGCGGATTCGATCCGCTGGAGGTCAGCATGGCGCGCCGCCATGGCGTGGTGCCGGTCTCTCTGGGACGCCGCATCCTGCGCACGGAGACCGCCGCGATCGCGGTCCTGAGCATGATCATGATCCGCCTTGAGATCGCCGCAGACCAGGATATCATGCTTGGAGAGGAATAAGATCAGCGACCGAGAAGCCTTGAGAGCGGTGCGACCACACTGCGTAGGTCATCGATCACTGCATTCAGATCCTTGATCGACCCGTTGAGCTTCTCAAAGTCGATCTCATTGATCTTGGAGATCGTATTGGTGAGCTCTTCAGTGTTTTCCTGAACCAGGTCATTGACATTATTTACCATGCCGTCGATATTGGAGAGAGACCCCTGGGCCTGCACCACGGTCTTCTCGACTTCTGACATGGCGCTGTTCACCTGCGTGAGCGTTCCGTCGACTGTGATGAGCTTTTCATTGACAGAAGCCAGGGTCCCGTTGATCTGCGTAAGGGTGCTTGTCATCCTGGGGACCATGATCAGGGCGACAGCCGCGATGATCACTGCCAGCAGGAGGCAGCCCAGCGCGGCGAACTTCTGCGCCCGCGCATCGCTTTTCTGGCTCTTCAGCAGTTCGATCATCAGTTCTCTTTCGTTCATTTCTTCCAGATTCTTCATGGCACGTCCTCGGTTCCTGTGTCTGCTGTTATCTCGTCGTTTAAATCTTTTACGGCTTTCCGCGTTTTCAGTATTTTCGGCTCTTAAAGGTTTGCCGTATTCTGAAGCTCTTTGGGCTTTCACCGTGTTCTTTGTCGATTATACCATACTCTGTGTTATTTCGCTTTATCAGATCGATATGTACCTGAATTTCTAAATTGCACCTGATAATAAACATAGGATTGATTTCATTGACCCGATAGTGCTATACTTTTATGTGACAAGATTTTTGGCTTTTTCGGCCGGCTGCATTTTCCGGAGTTCTTCCAGCAGGCGCTGTGTCCGAAATCATTAATAAAAAAGGAGTGATTTACTATGGGACTTGTTACTACGACTGAGATGTTCAAGAAGGCTTACAGCGGCGGTTATGCCATCGGTGCTTTCAATGTAAACAACATGGAGATCGTTCAGGGCATCACCGAAGCATGCGCTGAGGAGAAGGCTCCGGTCATCCTCCAGGTTTCCAAGGGCGCCCGTGCCTATGCGAACCCGGTTTATCTGAAGAAGCTGGTTGAGGCGGCTGTAGAGTGCTATCCGGATATCCCGATCGCGCTGCATCTGGATCACGGCCCGGATTTCGAGACCTGCAAGTCCTGCGTCGACGGCGGTTTCACATCTGTTATGATCGATGCTTCCAGCAAGCCTTTCGAGGAGAACATTGCCATCACGAAACAGGTCGTTGAGTACGCGCACGCACACGGCGTTGTCGTAGAGGCTGAGCTCGGCACACTGGCAGGCATCGAGGATGATGTCAAGGTCTCTGCTGAGGATTCTTCTTATACTCGTCCGGAAGAGGTCGAGGAGTTCGTTTCCCGTACCGGATGCGACTCTCTGGCGATCGCGATCGGCACCAGCCACGGCGCTTACAAGTTCAAGCCCGGCACCAAGCCGCAGCTTCGTTTTGATGTTCTGCATGAGTGCGAGAAGCGTATCCCGGGATTCCCGATCGTTTTGCACGGCTCTTCCTCTGTTCCGCAGGAATATGTTACCATGATCAACACATTCGGCGGCGCTATGCCTGGTGCGATCGGTGTTCCGGAGGATCAGCTGAGAGAGGCTGCACGTTCCGCAGTCTGCAAGATCAACATCGACTCCGACCTTCGTCTGGCGATGACCGGCACCATCCGCAAGTTCTTCGCGGAGCATCCGGAGAAGTTTGACCCGAGAGAGTACCTGAAGCCCGCACGTGCCAACATCAAGGAGCTGGTACGTCATAAGCTGATCGACGTTCTCGGCTGCGCAGGCAAGGCATGATCTTAACTGTTTAACAAAGACGGCACGCGGGAGTTTTCTGCCCGCGCGCCGTTTTACTGTCAAAGCCCGCACATCGGCCCCTGAAGGCACAGATGGGCGCAGCTTTCCGAATAATATCAGGAGGACAAAACAATGGGTGAAGCTTTAAAGGGCGCACTGATCATCGGTCAGTCCGGCGGCCCGACCTCAGTTATCAACGCAAGCGCATACGGTGTGATCCGCACCGCTTTGGATGCGAAAGCCATTACCAAGGTATACGGCGCACATTACGGCATCAAGGGCGTGCTCAACGATGATCTTTGGATCATGGATAAGGAAGACAGGGAAGAGTTGGACAAGCTCATGTACACCCCGTCATCCGCTCTGGGTTCCTGCCGTTACAAGATGAAGGACCCCGATGTTGATGATACTGATTACAAGCGCATTCTCCAGATCTTCAAGAAGTACAAGGTTCGTTATTTCTGCTACAACGGCGGCAATGACTCCATGGACACCTGCAACAAGATCTCCAAGTACATGAAGAAGGTCGGCTATGAATGCCGTGTCATGGGCGTTCCGAAGACCATCGACAATGACCTGTACGGAACCGATCACTGCCCGGGCTTCGCATCTGCGGCTAAGTACATCGCGACCTCCATCATGGAAGTAGCGCGTGACACCAGAGTGTATGATACCGGCATGGTTACCATCATCGAGTGCATGGGACGCCATGCAGGCTGGCTCACAGCCGCTGCCGCACTGGCTAATGTGAAGGAGCGCAGCTGCGACTTCATTTACCTGCCAGAGCGCGACTTCGATATGGAACAGTTCCTGAAGGATGTCGGTGAGTGCTATGAGAAGAAAGGCAACTGTATCGTAGCAGTCTCCGAGGGTATCCACTATGCGGATGGCAGCTTTGTTTCCGAGGCGAAGACCTCCGGTACCGACGGTTTCGGTCATGCGCAGCTGGGCGGACTGGCAGCGATGCTTGCCAATATCGTCAAGGAGCGTCTGGGCTGCAAGACCCGTGGTATCGAGCTGAGCCTGCTGCAGCGCTGCGGCGCCCATGTGGCATCCGGTACGGATATCGCAGAGTCCTTTGCGTCCGGCAAGGCAGCCGTTGAGGCTATGCTGGAAGGTACCACCGACAAGATGGTCGGTTTCGCCTGCACCCGCGGCGCAACAGGCTACAAGTGCAAGACCAAGCTGTTCGATCTTTCCGACGTGGCCAACTATGAGAAGAAGGTTCCGCAGGAATGGATTAATAAGGCCGGCAACGACGTTCTGAAGGGCTTCGTGGATTACGCAATGCCGCTGATCCAGGAGGAGACCCCGATGGTCAAGGTGAACGGACTTCCGGATTTCGCCTGCCTGAAGAAAGTCAAGGCCTGATGACGAATTACCCCAAATGAAAACAGCCCCGAAGACCGGTGACGGCCTTCGGGGCATTTGTATTTACCGGGGTGATCATTTCATTGTCCTGAAAGACTATAACTGCGTGGGTCAAAACATGTCCGTTTTGTGATGTTGATTTATGAATTTCCCAAAAAATCCCAAAAATTTAAAAATAAGAGACAGCCTTTCTCTCAAAATACAAATAGCGATGATCCAGGGGGATGTTTTTGTAGTATATTTCTCTTGTTCATAAGATTTGATGATTCCAGTATACTCGTGTATACTGGGTTTTTATTATTTCCTTGTTTAAGAGAAATCCTCTTTGGTCGTACCCTGAAAATGTATACTGGTTTTCTAAAAATATATAATTGAGGGAAAGGCTGTCTCTTG
Organism: Lachnospiraceae bacterium; assembly: GCA_017446045.1. Lineage (GTDB taxonomy): Bacteria > Bacillota > Clostridia > Lachnospirales > Lachnospiraceae > Avilachnospira. The sequence goes on from JAFSRP010000045.1 coordinate 34,233, forward strand.
AAATTAGATTTTTATAAAAATCGGAGAATCTGACTCTGTCTTTGGGGAGCGTATACCATGGAAGGGCAGTTCATGCCGGAGCCAAAACTGTTTCCTTAAGAATTTTGGCCAGATTATCCGTGTTAAACGGAGAGGTGCTGCTTTCAAATACCATTAGAAAATTCAGGCCGGGTACAATGCCGGATTCGGTCATGTTCTGAATACGGCTGAACTGGGGTTCGGCATAGCTGGGATCGCTCATTTTTCCGAAGATCTCCAAATAATAATTACGGCCGTTTACGTGACTGAGTATCAGAAAGTCAATGAAGATCAAATTGCCGTTTTTGAGACGCACCGGGTACTCATATTTGTAAGGGATATTCAAATCATATAAAAGATTTGCGGTGATACACTCATTCTTCGAACGGACTATATCCCCCTTTTTTGTGGGATACAGGGGTTCATTTTCTTTATGAAATGAATTCTTTATATAAGGTTTATTGGTCCACTCAGAAATAAGCCTTGTGTTGGTTGCAAAGGCAGGGGGCACGAGTGTTCCGAATTTCTCTTCGAGTTTCTGAAACAGACGCAGCATGGAGAGCGGATCATACCTGGAAATCTGCATGGAGATCAAGTGAAGAGAGCGTTCTGCCCGGACCAGAACCTTTTTGGCACAGTGACGGTGTATAAGAGCAGGAAGCGCAGGGTCTGTCAGAGACAGGTAGCGTTCTGTCCGGCCGGGTCCTTTTGTTGTTTCGTCTTTGTACCCATAGTAGGTCTTCCCGTTTTTTTTGTGGATAATGATGTCGCCCGGAGGGGTCGAGGAAATGATGCGGAGCGCCTCGTCCCTGAGGGAGTTGAGGTAAGCCTCCTCGCGTTTGAGGCTCAAAGGTAGTGTGGAATAAAACATGATCACCTGTCTTTCATGATATGGAGTGGTTCGTGGGCGTTCAGACTGTTGAAAAAAGATGTTGAGGGGTCCACAATAACAAAACAATGGTAACTTTACAAGGGGAATATTTAAGCTGAAAAAGAGGTAATAAGTTACTTTGTGGATCGCGAAAAATGAAAAGCTGACGGGATCCCGATATGGCAGAAAACGGGATGTCATTGTATAGCTGGATTTGACACAATAATAAGGATATGGGCCCGGGCCGGAAACAGGATGAGGCAGCGGCGGATCCGGTTGACAGGAAATGAAATAAAAATACAATCCGAAATATGCTATAATTGTTACGCAGCAAAAGGGACAGTAAAGGTACAAAGTCAATGAAAAAGGCTTCCATCGATAAAACCGAATTATTCGCAAAGACGCCGGTGCCGGCGGCTCTGCTGACGATGGCGGTACCGACGATCATCAGCCAGGTCATAAACCTGATCTACAACATGGTCGATGCCTTTTTCATCGGGCGTACCGGCAATTCGTACATGATGGCGGCGACCACGATCACGCTGACCGTCATGCTGATGAATATTTCATTTGCCAACCTTTTCGGGATCGGAGGCGGCAGCCATGTGGCGCGCCTGATGGGCGCGGGAAAGACAGAGTATGCGGGGCGGGTCAGTGCGTTCAGCGCATGGGCGACGATCCTGGTGGCGCTGTTATACTCGCTTTTTATCGGGCTTTTCATGCGGCCTGTCCTCACGTTCCTGGGTGCTTCGGAGTATACGATGGATTACGCCCGGAGCTATACCACCTTCGTTGTCGTGATCGGGACGCTGCCAACGCTGTTCTCGATGGTATTGGCTCATCTTCTGAGAAATACCGGTTATTCCGCGCAGGCGAGTATCGGCTTAAGCGGCGGCGGCATTCTCAACATGTTTCTGGATCCGCTGTTCATGTTCGTGCTCCTTCCGAAGGGCATGGAGGTCACGGGCGCGGCGATCGCAACGCTGCTGTCGAACAGCATTGCCTGCATTTACCTGATCATCGCTTATATAAAGGCTTCCCGGGAGGCTCCCCTGAGCCTGCGGCTGCGGGATGCGCTGCAGATCGACGGCGAAAATGTCCGTGCCGTCCTGCGCGTGGGCATTCCCTCGGCTGTACTGACCGGACTTTTTGACGTCGCCAATATGTGCGTCAATATCATTGCCGCGTCGCACAACGATATGGCGCTTGCAGCCGTCGGTATTGCCATGAAGGTGGAACGTCTTCCCAATGCGATCAATGTCGGGATCTGCCAGGGAATGCTTCCGATCGTAGCATTCAATTATTCATCCGGAAACCATGTGCGCATGAGGGAAGTAATCAGCACCGCGCGGCGGTACGGCCTGATGATATCCGGCTGCTGCCTCGTGCTGTTTGAGATCTTTGCGGTTGCGCTTGCAAAGGTCTTTATGAGTACCACTGCGGGCGATACCGCTACAGCCCTGGTGACTGTTGCATATGCGGCGCTTTTCCTCAGGGTCCGCTGCCTCGGGTCGCCGGTGCAGTTTATGAACTATCACGCATCCTATTGTATGCAGGCCATGGGCAACGGGCGCGGCACCCTGATCCATGCATTTGTACGGGAATTAGTCTTTTATATCCCGTTTATGTTCCTGTTTGACCGCCTGTTCGGCGAGGTCGGTCTTGTGGCAGCTCTGCCTGTCGGGGAGGCATGCAGCGCGGTCGTGGCGTTCTTCCTGCTGCACCGCACGATCGAGGCGGCGAAGGAGCGACACGATATTTAGGGTTCGAAGCAAATAGAAACGCAGGCAGGGTACGAAGCAAAGAAAACGCAGGCAGGATGCGAAGTTACGCAAAGTTTTTTGACCTGGCTCCGTATATATGTTATCATTAAAGTTACGGTACTTTTACCATATGTTTCACAGGGCATCGGTGCTCTGGATTTGAGAATGAACTGCCGCTTTATCCGGTCATGAGGCCGGAATGCAATATGATCCGGTTTGAAAAGGAAACGAGACTATGCTTAAGAGCCACGAGAAATTCCATTCCGAAAACGGCAAACGCCTGATCCTGATCGCGGACGATGAATACATCAATCGGGAGATCCTGGGGGCGATCCTGGAAAATGATTATGAGGTGATCTTTGCGGAAGACGGCGAGGAGACTCTGCAGCAGTGCCGCGCGCACAGGGAAATGCTTTCGTTGGTCCTTCTGGATCTGATGATGCCGGTCATGCCGGGTATAGAAGTCCTGAAAAATCTTCGGGAAGATGAGGATCTTCGAAATATCCCTGTAATCGTTATGACGGCGGACCAGAATGCGGAGGTCGACTGCCTGCGTCTGGGTGCATCGGATTTTATCCCAAAGCCCTATCCGCTGGAGGATGTCATCAAGGCGAGGATACACCGTACCATCGAGCTGTTCGAGGACCGCGAGATCATCAACCATACGGAAAGAGACCCGCTGACAGGCCTTTATAACCGTGAATATTTCTATCGTTACGCGGAGCAGTTCGATCATCATCATCCCAATCTGGAGATGGATGCGATCGTCGTGGACGTGAACCATTTCCACATGATCAACGAGCGCTTTGGTACCGATTACGGTGACGGCGTACTGCGCCGCATCGGCGAGCGTGTCCGCCAGATGGTGGCAGATACCGGCGGTATCGTCTGTCGGCGCGAAGCGGATACTTTCCTGGTCTACTGTCCGCACGGCAAGGATTACGATTCGATCCTGCGCAGTGCTTCTATGGGACTGATGGAGGATGAGACGATCACGAATCAGGTCCATCTCCGGATGGGTGTTTACCCTGATGCGGATCGGTCCCTGGAGATCGAGCGTCGTTTTGACCGCGCGCAGATGGCAGCGGACAAGGTCCGCGGAAGCTACGCCAAACAGATCGGGTTTTATGACAGCAGCCTGCATCAGAAGGAACTTTATGAAGAGCAGCTGATCGAGGATTTCCGGACGGCGATCTCGGAGCGGCAGTTTGTGGTGTATTACCAGCCGAAGTTTGACGTGCGCAATGATCTGCCGGTGCTTGCGAGCGCCGAAGCGCTTGTGCGCTGGCAGCATCCGACGATGGGCCTGATCAGTCCGGGCATTTTCATTCCCCTGTTTGAGGGCAACGGCATGATCCAGGAGCTGGATCAGTATGTCTGGGAGACCGTTGGGCGGCAGATGCGCACATGGAAGGACCGGCTCGGGTTTTCCTGCCCGGTCTCGGTCAACATTTCCCGTATCGATATGTATGATCCGAAGCTGGTCGCCACGCTGCAGGGCATCCTGAAGGAGAATGATCTTTCCTATGAGGAGCTGCTGCTGGAGGTGACGGAATCCGCCTATGTCATGGACTCGGAGCAGATCATACAGACGGCGCACAGGCTCAGAAAACTGGGCTTCCTGATAGAAATGGATGATTTCGGGACGGGCTATTCCTCCCTGAATATGATCTCGAAGCTGCCCATTGACGCGCTCAAGCTGGATATGCAGTTTATCCGCAACGCGTTTTCCAGCGAAGGAGATACCCGGATCCTGGAGGTGATCATCGGGATCGCCGATTATCTGTCGGTGCCTGTCATCGCCGAGGGTGTGGAGACAAAGGAGCAGATGTGCGCGCTCCGGGATCTGGGCTGCGATATCGTACAGGGCTATTATTTCTCGCGGCCGATCCCTGCTGATGAATTCGAAGCGATCCTGCTGAGCGCAAAAGAAGCAGCGGAGGCTGCAAAGACGGAGAAAGAGACAGCGGCTTCACAGGGCGCTGCGGGCAGCGGCAGATCATCCGGACGACCGGCCGCAGAAAGCGGGCGTGAACCGGACAGATCAGGCATTGCACCGGTCCCGATCTCCGCGCCGCGGGGACTGGCGCCCCTGCCTACGGACCCGCCGGATTCCGTGCCTGCAGAGAGTGACACCGGGGATACTGAGGACAAGGATACAGCGCAAAAGGAAAAGGATGGTGAAAAGCGTCGCGGGCTCCAGCTCCGGACCACCAGTTATTTCTTTGTGGTGATCTCGCTGATCGCAGCGCTGGCACTTTTCGTATCGGACGTTTTTGTCACCCGGGGATACCGCCGGATGGAACGGGCGAGCAACCGCTACATCATAGCCCAACTGGCTGCTTCCAATATGGAGGCGGGATCGGATTATCTGACGGATCGTGTGCGATGCTTTGTGGTGACAGGTGAGCTCGAGTACCTGCAGGATTTCTTTGAAGAGCTTAATGTGACACGTCGCCGTGACCAGGCGCTCGATGACCTTGAAGAGCTTCTGGAAGGCAACGGCGGTTCGGCATACTCCAATCTTGCGACAGCGCTTTCACTGTCGAATGAGCTGGTGGACCGGGAATACGAGGCTATGCAGCTGATCCTGGAAGCCAGGGACTATCCTGCGGAGAGTATCCCTCCAGAGCTTTCCTCTATGCCGCTGAGCGCGGAAGACATGGCAATGACGCCTGAGGAACAGGTCAGCAAGGCACAGAACCTGGTGTTTGACAATACCTACATGCATTACAAGGACCGTATCCGGGAAAATGTCAATCTCTGTACACAGGAACTGATCCGTTCAGCCAGCCTGGAACTGGAGACGGCATCCGCGCAGATGGCCATGCATGTGAATCTGCAGACCTGTCTGACGGTGGCATTTCTGATCCTTGTGCTGCTGATCGTCTGGTTCATCAATTCACAGGTGCGCAGACCTCTGTCGCATATGGTGGAACAGATGCGCAGACAGGAAGTGCTGGAACCGGGGGGCGCGGAGGAACCGCAGTTCGTCACGCGTACCTACAATAAGATCCTTGATGAGAACCGTGAAGCCAGGGAGCGCCTCAGCCACGAGGCTTCCCACGACCGGCTGACAGGCCTGTTCAACCGGGGCGCCTATGAGATGATGCTCGAGAGCGTGGACACCGATCACATGGCGCTGATCCTGGTGGATGTGGACTACTTCAAGACGGTCAATGATACCTTCGGCCACGATGTGGGTGACCGTGTACTGAAACGGGTCGCGGAGATCCTGAAGCAGAGCTTCCGTTCTGTCGATGTGATCTGCCGGATCGGCGGTGACGAGTTCGTTGTCATCATGACACGAGCAGACAGCAGCATGCGGGACCTGGTGAAGAGCAAGATCGACCGGGCAAATTATCAGCTGCAGCACCCGGCGGATGACCTGCCTCCGGTATCCCTGAGCGTCGGCGTGGCATTTGCCGACCGGGATAACGCCCGCGGCGACATCTTCAAGGATGCCGATACCGCGTTGTACCGTGTCAAGGAAGCAGGCCGCTGCGGATGCGAGATCTTCTGATCAGGAAAACAGTCGTATATGAGAGAAGTTTATTTTGACAATGCAGCCACAACAAGGGTCCGCCCCGAAGTTGTGGAGCTGATGAACAAGGTCATGCTGGAGGACTACGGCAATCCGTCCTCCCGGCATGTCTTCGGTATGCGCGCGGAGCAGTACCTGAAGACGGCGGCGGAGCAGATCGCTGCCTGTCTTAAGGTCAAGCCGGCGGAGATCGTGTTCAATTCCGGCGGCACCGAGGGCAACAACACAGCCCTGATCGGTACCGCGCTGGCGAGAAAAGCCTACGGAAAGCACATAATCAGCACCAATATCGAACATGCGGCGGTGTATAAGCCGCTGGAGTTCCTGGAGTCCCTGGGCTATGAGATCACGATCGTCGGTGTGGACCGGCAGGGACAGATCGACCGGGAGGCACTGCGGGCCGCGATCCGGCCTGATACCATTCTCGTCAGTACCATGTGGGTCAACAACGAAATGGGCGCTGTCGAGGATATTGCCGGTATCGGTGCCATGATCAAGGAGATCAATCCGAAGACCTACTTCCACACGGACGCGATACAGGCGTTCGGCAAGCTGACGCTACGACCGAAGGACGCGAAGGTCGATATGCTGACGGTGAGCTCACATAAGATCCACGGCCCCAAGGGCGTCGGATTCATGTATATACGGGATGGCGTGCGCCTGAATCCCCTGATCTACGGCGGCGGGCAGCAGAAAGACCGGCGTTCCGGCACCCAGGACGTGCCCGGGATCGCAGGAATGGGGCTTGCGGCGGAGATGTACCGCAGGGAGCACGATGCGATCGAAGCCGGGATGCTTGCAATCAAGGACCGGCTGATCGGACGTCTGGAGGCCATGGAAGGGGTGACCGTGAATTCATTGCGCGGCAGTCTTTCCGCACCTCATGTCGTGAGCGCTTCCTTTGCCGGAGTCCGCGCCGAGGTCCTGCTGCACGCGTTGGAGGAAAAGGGAATTTACGTTTCTTCGGGATCCGCCTGTTCGTCCAATCATCCCGCCATCAGCGGCACCCTGCAGGCGATCGGTGTGCCGAAGGATCTGCTGGATTCGACTTTGCGGTTCTCCTTCGGAATCTACAACGTACCGGAAGAAGCGGATTACACGGCGGATCGCCTTGAAGAGCTGCTGCCGGTACTGCGCCGGTTCCGGCGCTACTAGGTTCGGCGGGGAACAGCAGGAGATACTATACTTCAAACGAGGAGAATACAATACATTGCAGTATCAAAGCTTTTTGATCAAGTATGCGGAGATCGGCACCAAGGGCAAGAACCGGTATATTTTTGAAGACGCCCTGATGCATCAGATCCGGGAACACCTCAAGAAGGTGGAAGGAGAGTTTGCGGTCCAGAAAGAACAGGGCCGCATTTATGTGAATGCCAAGACAGAGTACGACTACGACGAAGTCGTGGATGCGCTGCAGCATGTTTTCGGCGTAACGGCGATCTGCCCCATGCTCCAGATCGAGAAATGTGAGTATCCGGAGCTGCGCCGCCAGGTGCTGGAATTTGTGCAGCAGGAGCATCCGGAGGAGGAGTTCCGTTTTAAGGCCAAGGCCCGCCGTGCGGATAAGCATTATCCGGTCACTTCGGATACGATCAATGAAGACGTCGGCTATGACATCCTGACCGCTTATCCGAAGTCCAGGGTCGATGTGCATGATCCGGATTTTATCGTATATATCGAGATCCGTCAGAAGATCAATGTTTTTACCCGTGTGATCCCCGGTGCCGGCGGCATGCCCATCGGGACCAACGGCAAGGCCATGCTGCTGCTTTCCGGCGGCATCGATTCCCCGGTGGCGGGTTATATGATCGGAAAGCGCGGCGTCCAGATCGAGGCGGTCTATTTTCATGCGCCGCCATATACTTCCGAGCGCGCGAAGCAGAAGGTCGTGGATCTGGCGAAACAGGTCGCGTCCTATACCGGTGCGATCAAACTCCATATCATCAATTTCACCGAGATCCAGCTCTATATTTACGAAGCCTGCCCGCATGACGAACTGACGATCATCATGCGCCGTTACATGATGCGTATCGCGGAACGTCTGGCAAATGCCAACGACTGCATCGGTCTGATCACCGGTGAGTCGATCGGTCAGGTGGCATCGCAGACCATGTTCTCCCTGCGCACGACAGACGAAGTCTGCGAATTGCCCGTTTATCGTCCCGTCATCGGCTTCGACAAGCAGGAGATCGTGGATCTGGCGGAAAAGATCGGCACTTTCGAGACGAGCATCCTGCCTTATGAGGACTGTTGTACGATCTTTGTCGCGAAACATCCCGTCACGAAGCCCAATGTCAATGTGATCCGCAAGTCTGAGCGGCGCCTTGCCGAGAAGATCGACGAGATGGTCGAAAGAGCGATCGCGGAAGACGAGGTCGTGTGGTGCAGTTGAGACAGCTTACATTCGCGATCCATACTCTTGGCTGTAAGGTCAATACCTATGAGTCGGACGCCATGGCGGAAGCGCTGCGGGCGGCCGGCTTTGCTGAACGCTCTTTTGAAGAGACGGCTGATGTGTATATCATCAATACCTGTACGGTGACAAATGTGGCAGACCGCAAGTCCCGGCAGATGCTGCGCCGCGCGCGGAAGTTCAATCCGGAGGCACTGATCGTTGCGGCAGGCTGTTATGTGGATGATGCGGCTAAAAATGACCGTCTGGAGGAACTGATCAGCGCGCATGTGATCGACGTGGCTGTGCCCAACGCGGATAAGAAAAATATCGTTTCTATTATAAAAAATGAACTTATATTAGAAAATGATTCTTCTATAGACGAAAATATCAACAGTTCGAATCCCAGTCTTTTCCTCACCGAGCTGGACGGCCATACCCGCGCGTTCATCAAAGTGCAGGACGGATGCAATATGTTCTGTTCCTACTGCGTGATCCCCTATGTGCGCGGCAGGCTGCAGGCAAGGCCTGTGGAGGAGGTACTGGAGGAGATCCGGATGCTCGCGGAGCGGGGCGTGGCGGAGACCGTGATCACCGGCATCCACCTGAGCTCTCTCGGGGACGGACTGCTGCGGCTGGTCGAAGGGATCGAAGGCATTGACGGCATTAAAAGGATCCGCTTCGGATCGCTGGAGCCGACGCTGATCACGGAGGCATTTACCGCGCAGCTTCGGCAGTCGGAGAAGCTGTGCCCGCATTTTCACCTTTCCCTGCAGTCCGGAAGCGATACGGTCCTGAAGCGGATGAACCGGCACTATACCGCGTCGGATTTCGAGCGAAGCTGTGACATTCTCCGCAAGTACTATGAACATCCGGCGATCACCACGGATATCATTGTGGGGTTCCCCGGAGAGACGGAGGAAGAGTTTCGCGGGACCTGTGATTTCGCGGAGCGCGTTGGCTTCTACGAAGCCCACGTTTTCAAGTATTCCCGGCGGCGCGGCACAGTGGCGGACCGTATGCCGGACCAGATCCCGGAACCGCTCAAGGCGGCGCGCAGCGAGGAGCTGATCCGTATTACCGACCGGCTCTCGCATGAATTCCGGACGTATTATCTCGGAAAGGACGCAGCGTTCCTGAGCGAGGAACTGGTCGAGATCGGCGGAGAGCTCTATGAGACCGGGTTTACGCCGGAGTACATCCGCTGCGTCAAAAAGTCAGAAAGCTTACACCAGAATGAAATCATAGTCGGAAAGACTTCACATATTGTTCAGCAAAATGTTATAGACGAGAGTCTGGTTTTGTTATAGAATCAAGATATTACAAAGCATGAGCCTGCCACGGCAGGCACTACGCACAAAGGACGTGATGACATGAATAGCTCAGGAAATACACAGATTCTGGAACATATCAAGGAAGTCGAGCAGCTCAATGTATCTGATGTGCTGGAGCAGGTATATGGCGCCCTGATAGAGAAGGGATATGATCCGATCAATCAGATCGTCGGCTATATCATGTCAGGTGACCCCACCTATATCACCAGCCATAAGAATGCGAGAAGCCTCATCATGAAAGTAGAACGTGATGAGATCATTGAAGAGCTGATGGCGGCTTATGTGGATTCAAGACTGAGCTGAGCGCATCAGTCCTGAAACTTAAGCCGCGGGGACAGAGAGGCATCCTTTCGGTAACTATCCGGTACGCCGGATAGTTTGTTTTAGTGTTTAGGAGTATTTTTGATGGGAAGACTGCTGGGACTGGATTACGGATCCAAAACGACAGGCGTGGCCCTGACGGATCCGCTGCAGATGATCGCCTCCCCGCTGGAGACCATCAAACGCGAGAAGGAAGGCAAGCTGCGGCCGACACTGCGCCGTATCACGGAGCTGGCCGCTGCCAATGAAGTGGAGCGGATCGTACTCGGATACCCGCTGAATATGGATGACAGCAGGGGAGAACGTGCGCAGAAGACAGAAGAGTTCAAGGCGCTGCTGGAACGGCGGCTGGAGGCAGAAGGACTGGAGATCCCCGTGACGCTGTGGGATGAGCGCCTCAGTACGGTCGATGCGGACGCGGTCCTGGAAGAGGCGGAGGTCGCCGCTTCCGAGCGAAAACAGTATATCGACAAGATCGCGGCTGCATTCATATTGGAAGACTATATGAAAAACCACAGGTAAACAATGGCGTCGGCGTTGCTGAAAGATTTTGCAAGAAAGGTCAAAGACATGGAAGACAACAAGATTCTGATCACCTTGGATGACGGGACGGAAGTGGAATATACAGTACTGGAAACGACTGTACTCGGAGGCTGTAGTTATCTGCTGGTCACGGACGCTCCGGAGGGCGAAGACGGAGAGTGTTTTATCTGGAAAGAAGTATCCGATCCGGACGACGACGAGGCAGTCTATGAGGATCCGGACGATGATGAGGCGGATGCTGTGATGGCGATCTTTCAGCAGATGCTGGAAGGAGAAATAGATATCGAGAAATGAAGAAAAGACAGGAAGAGATCATTAATATTCAGGATTTAAGAAACAATAAAAACGACCGTAAACAGGCCGATAATACGAACAAAAAGACAGCAAAGGCCGGAAAAGCCGCGAAGGGTGCCAAGGCAGACAAGGCATCCAAAAAGACGAAGAACGGGAAGACTGCCAAGGGCTCGAAGCCGGATAAGACCGCACCGGGCACGAAGTCCGCGAAGGCAGGCAAGGCAGGCAAGCCGGTCAGTTCCGAAAAAGCCGGAAGCACGGAAAGAAGCGGAAAGCCGATCCTTCCGGAGATCATTGCGAAGGCGGAAAAGGTCGTAAGGCCGGAAAAAGCGGGCAAGACAGCCAGGGTGAAGAAAGCGAAGAAGGCTTCTGTCAGTAAGAAGCTTCTGCGCAAACAGGAGAACCGCGAAAAGAACCGTCCGTCGCTTTTTACCCTGCAGGAAGCGGAGCGCGCAAAAGAGCGCAAGCTGATCGAACTGAAGCAGGATCTTCAGAATCAGGGAAGTCTTCTGCAGGAGGGCTTTGGCGGCTCCGCAGAGAATTCTGCCGCTGTATCTGCCGGCTATATCATGGCGATCAAGGAGGACCGCCGGCAGCGTGAACTGAGCGAGCTTGCGAAAAAGAGGGCTTCATCCCTTATCCCGGACCATGATAAGAAGATCAAGATCATTTTTCTCGGCGGTCTGGAGCAGATCGGCATGAACATCACGGCTTTTGAGTCGGATAACAGCATCGTCGTAGTGGACTGCGGCATGGCATTCCCCAATGAGGACATGCTGGGCATCGACCTCGTGATCCCGGATATCACTTATCTGAAGGAGCGGGCGACCAAGATCGAGGGCTTCTTTATCACGCACGGCCATGAGGACCATATCGGCGCCCTGCCCTATGTCCTTAAGGAACTGAACGTACCGGTCTATGCCACCCGGCTGACACGGGCACTGATCGAGAATAAGCTGCGCGAGGCAGAGCTCCTCGACAGCGCCAAGCTTCGTACGGTGGAGTTCGGCGATTTTGTAGGCGCCGGAGATTTTACCGTAGAGTTTATCAAGACCAATCATTCCATCCAGGACGCGGCTGCTCTGGCGATCCACTCCCCGGCAGGCGTTATCCTGCATACAGGCGATTTCAAGGTCGACTATACGCCGGTCTTCGGCGATACCATCGACCTGCAGCGTTTTGCGGAGCTCGGCAAGAACGGCGTACTGGCGCTGCTCTGTGACTCCACCAATGCCGTCCGGCAGGGCTTTACCATGTCAGAGCGGACCGTGGGCAAGACCTTCGAAGCTATTTTTGCGGAGCATACAGACAAGCGTATCATCGTCGCGACTTTCGCATCCAATGTAGACCGTGTCCAGCAGGTGATCAACGCCGCGGAGAAACATGACCGCAAGGTCGTCATCGACGGCCGTTCCATGGTCAATGTCATCGGCACCGCCTCGGAGCTCGGCTATATTAAGCTGAAGGAGGGCACACTGATCGACATTGCCCAGATCCGGAATTATCCGCCGGAGAAGACCGTGCTGGTGGTCACCGGCAGTCAGGGCGAGTCCATGGCGGCGCTTTCCCGGATGGCGACCGGTCAGCACCGCAAGGTATCTTTAAGCGAAAAGGATGTCATTATCATGAGCTCCACCCCGATCCCGGGCAACGAAAAGGCTGTATCCAGGGTCATCAACGAGCTCTCACGCCGGCATACGAAGGTCATTTACCAGGATACGCACGTTTCGGGCCATGCCTGCGTGGAGGAGCTGAAGCTGATCTACGCGCTGGTGCATCCGAAGTTTTCGATCCCGGTGCACGGCGAGTTCCGGCACCGTCTCGCGCAGCGTGAGGTCGCGCTGGCGATCGGCGTACCGAAGCCCAATGTCCTGATGGCAGAGACCGGTGACGTCGTGGAGATCTCCCCGGAGAGCTGCGAGATCACCGACCACGTCCAGGCAGGACCGATCATGGTGGACGGCCTGGGTGTCGGCGACGTCGGCAATATTGTCCTCAGAGACCGGCAGAGCCTGTCCCAGAACGGCATTATCATCGTAGTGCTTGCAGTCGAGGCCGGTTCCGGACAGCTGATCGGCGGGCCGGAGATCGTGACGCGCGGATTTGTCTATGTCCGGGAGAATGAGGACCTGATCGAAGAGTCCAAAAAGGTGATCCTGGAGTCCGTGAACCGCTGTATGACAACGCACAGCGGGGACTGGGCGCATATGAAAAATGTGGTAAGGGATGACCTTGATAAGTTTATCTGGCACAGGATGAAGCGCACACCGATGATCCTGCCCATTATTTCCGAGGTGTAAGACCCGGATCTTTTCCGGATCATGCCGCCGGACACTTTTGCCGGCAGAACGCATCCATGGAGGAGAAGTATGACGGAACATGAGTCCGGCATCAGAAGAATATCGGAGTTTTTGAGCGGCGTGGCCGGCAGGGTGATCCTTATCGCCCTGATGACCCTGGTGGTCTTTGTGGCTGTACGCTTTTCCTTCAATTTCGGACATTCGGTCTTTTACCAGACACCGGCGGAGGCGCCGCCCGGCACGGACGTGGAAGTGACTATCGAGAAGGGCGCCTCGATCGATGAACTCGCAGAGCAGCTCTACGACGACGGGATCATTACCAATGATCTGGCGTTCCGTATCCAGGGACGCCTTTACAAGGTGAACTTTTACCCCGGTACCTATACACTCAACACTTCCATGACCGTAAAGGAGATCCTTGAGGCAATCGATATGACGGAGGCCGAGTACGAGGAGAGCAAGGCGGCGGCGCAGGCGGCTGACGAAGGTTCAGACGGAGAGATCGGCGGAGGTTCCGAAGGTGAGTAACTGTGCGGAAAATGCTGACGCCGGGCATGGAGACGGCATTCCTCAGGTGACCCGCAGCGGCAGGATGGCAGCATATCTGCAGTCTCTCGAGCCTTTTGCGGACGAGATGCTGAACCGGCTCCGCGACGAGGCTGAACAAAACGGTGTGCCCATCATCCGTCCCGAGACGGAAAGTTTCCTGCGGACCATGATAAGGATCACACAGCCTGCCCGGATCCTGGAGATCGGGACAGCCGTCGGCTACAGCAGCATCGTGATGGCGAAGGCGGGCAATGCGCGGATCGATACGATCGAGAATTATGAGAAACGCATTCCCGCAGCGCGTGTCAATTTTAAGGCAGCGGGCCTTGAAGACCGCATCAAACTGTTTGAAGGGGATGCCGGGAAGGTTCTGAAGGAACTGCTTCGAGGCGGGCTGCCAAAAGACGCAGGTGCGGTATCCGGGCCGCGGGCTGTCTATGACTTTGTTTTTCTGGACGCCGCAAAGGGCCAGTACCTTACCTGGCTGCCGGATATCCTGCAGCTGATGCGGCCGGGCGCTGTGCTGGTCGCGGATAATGTGCTGCAGGATGAGACTGTGGCGGAATCCCGTTTTGCGATCCCCCGGCGGGAGCGTACTACCCATGCCCGTATGCGGGAATTCCTTTATGAGATCAAGCACCATCCCCGGCTGGATAGCTGCGTTCTCCCGGTGGGAGACGGGGTGAGCTTAAGTATATTGCTATGAAAAGACCCGAACTACTGCTCCCTGCAGGCAATCTTGATACCCTGAAGACCGCGGTCGTGTACGGCGCGGATGCGGTCTATATCGGCGGCGAGGCTTTCTCGCTGCGGGCGAAGGCTGACAATTTTGACAGGGATTCTATGACGGAAGCGATCGCTTTTGCGCATGAACACGGCGTTAAAGTGTACGTGACCGTCAATATTTTTGCCCATAATTATGACCTGGAGGGAGCTGAGCGCTACCTGCGGGAACTGAAGGAGATCCGTCCTGACGCGCTGATCGTATCAGATCCGGGTCTTTTTATGATGGCACGGCGTATTGCTCCGGAAATCGACCTCCATATCTCCACCCAGATGAACAGCACCAACTATGAGACCTACCTTTTCTGGCATGATCTGGGGGCGAAACGTGTGGTCAATGCCCGCGAACTTTCACTGGAAGAGCTGAAGGAAACCCGCGCGAAGATCCCGGCGGATATGGAAATGGAGTCATTCGTGCATGGCGCGATGTGTATCTCCTATTCCGGCCGCTGTCTTCTGTCCGCGTATATGACAGGCCGTTCGGCCAATCGCGGCGCCTGTACGCATCCGTGCCGCTGGAACTACGCGGTGGTGGAGGAGAACCGCCCCGGCGAGGTGTTTCCGGTCGAGGAAGATGAACGCGGCACCTATATTTTCAATTCCAAAGACCTGTGCATGATCGCCCACATCCCGGAGCTTCTGGAAGCGGGGATCGACAGCTGGAAGATCGAGGGACGGATGAAGACACAGCTTTATGTGGCGGCCGCCGCGCGGGCATACCGCAAAGCGATCGATGATTATTTCGAGGATCCGGCCCTGTACCGCGCGCACCTTCCGATGTACCTGGAGGAGATCTGCAAATGCACCTATCGGGAGTACACAACGGGCTTTTATTTCGGAAAGCCGGATGAGACCGCGCAGATCTATGACAGCAATACCTATGTGAAGAACTACACCTTTCTCGGCTCGGTAGCGGAGGTCCTGCCGGATGGGAGCTTCCGGATCGAACAGAAAAACAAGTTCCGTACCGGGGATGAGATCGAGATCCTGAAGCCGGACTGCACGACGGTATATACGAAGGTCCTCAGGATCCGGGACGCGGAAACGATGGAAGAACAGGAGAGCTGTCCGCATTCAAAGCAGCAGCTCCTGATCACGGCGGATAAAGTGCCTGAAGTGTATGACATTCTGGCATGCAGGGCCTGACAGCCCCCAAATGATCGATCGATGAAGAGAGCACTGGTTACAACCTTTTTCCTGCTGGCCGGCCTTTGTATCGCGTATTTTCTCGTGATACTCGGTTACGGCGGGATCGGCACGTCTTTTTGCGGCATCTGGCCGTTCTTTGCGCTGCTTTTTATCATAATGGGCATCTTTACCGGACGCAGCGAGCTGCACAGGGACGGGCTGCCCCGTTTTTTACCGACCTTTGTTTTTACTACTTTTGGCATGGGCGTGGCAGTCTTTGCGCTGATCATGGGATCAGTTATGGCAGAGTCCCACAAAACAGTGGACACGGTGCCCGACTACTGTATCGTCATGGGCGCCAGAGTGTATCCCAACGGCATTTCGCGGACGCTGATGTACCGGCTGGATAAGGCCTGCGAGGCGTTTGAAGAGAACCGGGAGACCAAACTGGTCGTGGCCGGAGGACAGGAAAGGGGCGATGCGGTCCCGGAAGCACTGGCCATGTACAACTATCTGATCCTGAAAGGCGTTCCCGGAGAACGGATCATACTACAGCCTCACGGTACATCGACCGCGGAGATCATTACCAGGGCGCTGCGCCTGATCGATACAGATATAAGGTTCCTTAAGACGCCGAAGGGACCCGGCGATAAAGTATGGGCAGAGGATTATATCCCCTCTGTCGGTATCATCACTAGCGACTATCACCTGCTCCGGGCCTGCAGGATAGCCCATAAACAGGGCGTGGAGGATCCGGTACCGATCAGTGCGGAGTCGGACAGCATTCTGTATCCGCACCAGTGTGTGAGGGAGAGCCTGGCATTTGTGAAGGACCTGCTGATGGGGAATTTCTCCATCGACCGGGATCCGGAACGGCGCTGAAGCGCGGCAGGCGGATGTGTATTCCGGACAGAAAACAGTCCGGGGTGTAACAGAGATCTATTTCGGCAAATGATGCAAAGGAGGCAGCATATGCGGAGAACAGGCAGATGTTTTTCAATGATTCCGGCAGTCTTTTTGACAGCGGTGCTGACAGCCGGCTGCTCTGTGAATCTGAGTCTGACCGTGGAAACGGCACCGGCAGAGACGATGGAAACTTCGGCTGTGCAGGAGGAAACGACTGCTGCGGAAATTACTGCCGCAGAGACTTCAGCGGAGATTTCAGCGGAGACGTCATCGGATGCGGAGAGCGCAGCTGAAGTGCCCGCAGCGGATGCAGCACAGCCTGCGGAAAAGAACGGAGAGATCTACATCCTCTTCACCAGTGACGTGCACTGCGGGATCTCCGAGGGCTTCGGATACGATGGCTTGCAGCAGGTAAGGGATACTTTGGAGCAACAGGGATATACCACGATCCTGGCGGACAACGGCGACGCCCTCCAGGGGGGCACGATCGGCACCCTGACCAAAGGCGACGCCGTGATGGACCTTATGAATGATCTGCACTATGACCTGGCGGTCCCGGGCAACCATGAGTTCGACTACGGCGCGGACCGGTTCATCGAACTGACAAAGAAGGCGGAATTTCCGTATATCTGCTGTAATCTTACCAAAGAGGGCAAGCTGGTTTTTGCGCCCTATATCGTTCTGGAAGCTGCGGGCAGAAAGATCGGTTTTGTCGGTGTGACGACGCCCACTACGATCACGTCCTCGACCCCGAAGTATTTCCAGGACGATAAAGGTGAGTATATTTACGGGTTTATGCAGGATGATACCGGCGAGGCTGTGTACAAAGCCGTGCAGGACGCCGTGGATGCCGCCCGGGCGGAAGGTGCGGATTTGGTCTATCTGATGGGCCATCTCGGCTTCTTTGACGCATCTTCGCCCTGGACCTATGCGGATGTGATCAGCCATACACGCGGATATGATGTGATGATCGACGGTCACAGCCATGATACGGACCAGATCACCATGAAGAACCTGGACGGGGACCCGATCCTCAGGTGCGCGCTTGGTACGAAAATGAACTGCATCGGTTACAGCCACATCGATGCCGATGGAAAAATTACGTCGACAGGAATCTGGAGCTGGCCTAACGAAAAGGAAGCGCCGGAGCTTTTCGGGATCCGTAATAAGCTTACGGAGGATATCGCGGCGGAACAGGAAGCATTGGCGCCGGTCATGAATCAGGTCGTGGCAGGGACAAAAGTTCCGCTGACGATCTATGATCCCGTAGAGAAGGACAGCAGCGGCAATTCGATCCGCATGGTACGTCGCGCGGAAACGAATCTCGGCGATCTGATCACGGATGCGTTCCGGCTCCATACAGGCGCCGATATTGCCTTGCTGGGAGGCGGCGGTATCCGGACTGATATTAAAGAAGGGGATATAACGTACGGCAATCTCATCGATGTACAGCCATTCGGCAATGAGATCTGTATGATCCGGGCGAACGGGCAGCAGATCCTGGACGCGCTCGAATGGGGCGCAAAGGAGATCCCGGGAGAGTTCGGAGGTTTCCTGCATGTCTCCGGACTCAGTTATGAGATCGACGTGTCCGTGCCCAGCGGGTGTATTGCGGATGACAACAACATGATGACCGGCATCGAAGGGGAGCGCCGCGTGCGCAATGTCCTGATCGGCGGGGAGCCGCTGGATCCCGCAGGAAGCTATACGGTAGCCGGTATCGACTATCTGCTGAAGAACCACGGAGACGGACAGACTGCTTTTGACGGCGCTGAACTCGTGAATGATATGATCATGCTGGATAACCAGATGCTGATCGACTATATCACTGAGGATCTCGGGGGAACCGTCGGCGAGGAATATGCGGACCCGTACGGACAGGGACGGATCGTGATCACCGGGGAGTGAGCGCGGCAGGGCAGCATTTTCAGAAGGAACACGACCAAATACAGTTTTAACGAGGATCATACATGAATACAGCATATCGTCTGATCGAAACGAGAGAGATCGAAGAATACGGCGGCACGGGCTGCGTCTGGGAACATGTGCAGACCGGCGCGCGGGTCTTTACGCTGAAGAACGATGACCGGAACAAGGTATTTTTGATCGGTTTCCGTACTACACCGACCAATTCCACCGGCGTGGCGCACATCATGGAGCATTCCGTGCTCTGCGGGTCCGCGAAGTACCCGATCAAGGATCCCTTTGTCGAACTGGCCAAGGGTTCGCTGAATACATTCCTCAACGCCATGACCTATCCGGACAAGACGGTCTACCCGGTGGCTTCGGTCAATGACAAGGACTTCATGAACCTGATGGACGTCTATCTGGATTCCGTTTTTCATCCGAATGTCTATTCCGAGCCCAAGATCTTCCTGCAGGAAGGCTGGCATTATGAACTGGAAAATACCGGAACGCCCGAAGAAGACCTCCGGCTCAACGGTGTGGTATATAACGAGATGAAGGGTGCATTTTCCAACCCGGACTCGGTGCTGGAGCGCTATACCCTCCGTGCGCTCTATCCGGATACGACCTACAGCAACGAATCCGGCGGACTGCCTTCGGACATCCCGGATCTGAGCTATGAGGAGTTCCTTGACTTCCATCGGAAGTATTATCATCCGTCCAACTCCTATATCTATCTCTACGGTGACATGGATATGGAAGAAAAGCTCGCCTGGATCGACGAGAATTATCTGAATGAGTTCGACCGGATCGAGATCGACTCACATATCGAGCCCCAGCAGCCCTACGAGGGTCCGAAGACGGACCGGGAATTCTATGCTGTCGGCGAGAACGAGGAGCTGGAGCATAAGTGTTACCTTTCCGAGAATTTCGTCATCAATGACGCGCAGGACCAGGAGACCTCCCTGGCCTGGCAGGTGCTGGAGTTCGTCCTTTTAAGTTCTCCGGGAGCGGTGCTGCGCGAAGCCCTGATCAAGTCCGGTATCGGTGAGGACGTGTACGGTGGGTACTGCGGGGAGATCCGTCAGCCGTATTTTTCTGTGATCGCCAAGAACACGGATGAGGATAAGCTCGAACTCTTCCGCCGGATCATCCGTGATACATTGGAGGAGCTGACAGCAGAGGGCATCAGTAAAAAGAGTCTTGTGGCGGCAGTCAATTTCCTGGAGTTCAAGTACCGGGAGGGTGATTTCGGCACGATCCCGCAGGGACTTTCCCTGGGTCTCGGCATGTTCTCGTCCTGGCTCTATGACGAAGATCCCTATACCTACATTTTCTATAATGACGCGTTCCGGCGTTTGCGGGAAAAGATCGATACGGATCATTTCGAACAGATGATCCGCACGCACATTCTGGACAACACGTTCAGCGCGGTCGTCGAGATCCTGCCGAAGCGAGGACTGACCGATAAGGAAGACGAGGCGCTGAAGGAGAAGCTCGCTGCCTACAAGGACAGCCTGAGTGCGGAGCAGAAGGAAGAGCTGGCACTCGAGACGCTTGCCCTCAAGGCTTATCAGCAGGAGCCGGATACGCCTTTCAACCTTGCGAAGCTCCCGGTACTTACGCTGGAAGACCTTGGTAAGGAGGCAGAAAAGGTAAATGTCTGCAAGGACGGGAACATCATATATTCTGAGGCGGATACCCACGGGATCGCCTATATGCGGGTGATGTTCGATACTTCGGAGCTCAGCGAGGAGGAACTGCAGTTCGCGTCTTTCCTGAAGGATATTCTGGGGGAGATGGATACCGAGATGCACAGCTACCGGGACATGTTCGATGAAGTGCTCCTGAACACCGGAGGCATCAGCTTCAGCGCGGATCCCTGGGCGGTGCGCAGCACCGACACTGAAAACGGCGGTTACCGGGGGCTGCTGGGTGCCGAGATCCGTACACTGAACGGAAAGGTGGCCGAAGGCCTGGCATTGACTGAGGAGATGATCGCGCATACGGTCCTGGATGATCCGGAACGGATGATGGAGCTGATCCTTGAGGCAAAGAGCCGGATGCAGGTCAAGATCGACAGCGCCATGCACATGACGGCGGTGACGCGGGCATCCTCGTATTTCAGCGCGGGGCAGCGTTATGCCGATCTGACCGGCGGGATCGCTTACTATGATTTTATCAATGAAGCCAGCAGGCTTACCCGGGATAAAGAGCACATGAAGCGCTTCATCGGATCATTGAAGAAAGTCCGTGACAAGCTCTTTACGAAGGAAAATGTCCTCTTCTCACTGTATGGTGACAGGGAAGCAAAAGCGGCGATGGAAACCGTGATCGCGGATCTCCTGGCAAAGCTGCCGGATGGGGCAGAGATCACTGATGCCGGCACGATCAGCGAAGCGGTCATCCAGGGCAGACCGGTGCGGCCCATCACGTATCTTAACGAGGGATTCAGGTCCAGCTCGCAAGTAAACTATGTAGCCCGCTGCGGCAATTTCATGGAATCGGGACTTTCTTATCACGGTGCGCTGCAGGTGCTCAGGATGATGCTGAATTATGAGTATCTCTGGACGAACCTCCGTGTGTTGGGCGGTGCTTACGGATGTATGTCCGGCTTTGTCCGCTCGGGCAGGGGATACCTGGTATCCTATCGGGATCCGAAGATCCCGGAGACAAACCGGATCTACGAGCAGCTGCCGGATTATGTCGAAAACTGGCAGGGTGACGAAGACACTGTGCTTAAGTATATCATCGGCGCGATCTCCCTGATGGATCGTCCGCTGCAGCCGTCGGCGCTGGCGCTCCGGGAACTGACCGATTATTTCTACGAAGTCACCGATGCGGACCTCCAGCAGGACCGCGACGAGGTACTCGGCTGTACTCCGGAGACGATCCGCGGTTTCGCTGGGCATATCCGGGCAATACTTGCGGAGGGTGCGGTCTGTGTCCTCGGCAACGCATCCCAGATCGATAAGAACGCGGAGATGTTCAGGTCGACGCGGGAACTGTACTGATATATTTGTTTCCGGACGGGTCTTTCTTCATTTTGGCCCGACCGGTCAGGGAGAAAGCTATGAAATCGGGATATGTCGCTCTGGTAGGGCGGCCGAACGTGGGCAAGTCGACACTGATGAACCGGCTGATCGGGCAGAAGATCGCCATTACGTCGGACCGGCCCCAGACGACACGCAATAAAATCGAAACAGTATATACGGATGACAGGGGGCAGATCATTTTCATGGACACCCCCGGCATCCACAAGGCCAAAAATAAGCTGGGCGAATACATGGACGCCGTGGCGGAGCGTACATTTTCCGAAGCGGACCTGATTCTCTGGCTGGTGGAACCGACCACCTATATCGGTGCCGGGGAGGAACGCATCGCAGAGCTGATCAACAAGATCAACCGCGGCAAAAAACCGGTGATCCTCGTCATCAACAAAGTTGATACACTGGAGAATGCCGGAAAGCTGGAGGAATGCATCGACGCATATAAGGTAAAATGCCATTTTGATGATATCGTGGCAGTTTCCGCCGTCACCGGGAAGAATGAAGACCTTCTGATGGATACTGTTTTCGGTTATCTGTCTGACGGCCCGATGTATTATGACGAGGAAACAGTGACCGAGATCCCGCTGCGGTCGATCGCGGAGGAGCTGATCCGTGAGCAGATGCTGCGGCTCCTCAGTGACGAGATCCCGCACGGTGCCGCTGTCATGATCGAGAAGTTTCACGAGCGGAGGCCGGACCTCTATGACATTGAGGCCGACATCGTCTGTGAGCGTGACTCCCACAAAGGCATTATCATCGGCAAGGGCGGCTCGATGCTCAAAAAGATCGGGACCGCGGCCCGCGCGGAGATAGAAGACCAGCTTGGCGCACAGGTCAACCTGAAGCTTTTTGTGAAGGTCCGTAAGAACTGGCGCGACAACGAGAACTTTGTCCGCAGCTTCGGATACGATCTGCGGAAAATGTAGTCATCACCGGATAACGAGCATTTCCATGGAAGAAGTGAGTGTGAAAGGCATCATACTGGCATCGGCACCGCAGGGGGAGTACGGGCGCAGGCTCACGCTGCTGACGGACCGGCTGGGGCGTATCACTGCATTCGCAAGCGGTGCGGCAAAAGCTGGTTCGCATATCATGGGTTCGACCCGGCCGCTTACCTGCGCCGGGTTCGACCTGGCAAAAGGCCGCAGCGCATGGAACCTGCATTCTGTACGCGTGATCGATGCTTTTGCGGAGCTGGCGCAGGATGTTGATGTCAGTTTCTATGCCATGTATATCCTGGAGCTGGGCGAATACTTTTCGGAGAGCGGCATGCCGGAAGATGAGGCGAAGGCGCTGCTGAACCTGATGTTCATGACGTTAAAAGCATTCCGGGATAAGGATCTTTCACCGGAGCTGGTGCGCAGGATCTTTGAACTTCGGCTTCTGAAACTGCAGGGTGAGTATACGACAGAGCCGTCCGCCCAGGCCTCAGAGCCGGTCCGGGCGTTGTGGCAGCATTCACTGGCCGTTCCGCTGACCCTGCTGTATGCAGCGGAACGGATCGACGCGCTGACAGAGGAAAAGGCGGGAACGGCAGGGGAATTTGCGGACTGCGTCGACCGGCTTTTCCGACGGCAGAACGCACACAGTTTTCGCTCCCTGAAGGTTCTGGAACAGATGTAAACACAGCTGAATCTTATCTTGCGGGAACGGGCAAAGTAGGGTATACTGTACAAGTTAATCGGAGAAACAATAATTCACTAATGAGGTTCACACATATGGACAGAACAAAAATCAAGATGGATGACATTATTGCTCTTTGCAAGAGCCGCGGATTTATTTATCCGGGTTCCGAGATCTACGGCGGTCTGGCCAATACCTGGGACTACGGCAACCTCGGTGTCGAGCTGAAGAACAATGTGAAAAAGGCATGGTGGAAGAAGTTCGTTGAAGGTTCCAAGCTGAATGTCGGCGTGGACTGCGCGATCCTGATGAATCCGCAGACCTGGGTAGCTTCCGGCCACCTGGCAGGTTTTTCGGATCCTCTGATGGACTGCAAGGAATGTAAGGAGCGTTTCAGAGCCGATAAGCTGATCGAGGATTTCTGCGCGGAGCAGGGCATTGCGCTTGATAATAATTCCGCCGACGGCATGAGCCAGGAGGAGATGCAGAAATTCATCGCGGACCACAAGGTGGCCTGCCCTTCCTGCGGCGCACACAACTGGACCGATATCCGCAGCTTCAACCTGATGTTCAAGACCTTCCAGGGTGTCACCGAAGACGCGAAGAACACCGTTTATCTGCGTCCGGAGACAGCGCAGGGCATTTTCGTCAACTTCAAGAATGTGCAGCGTACTTCCCGTAAGAAGCTGCCCTTCGGTATCGCGCAGATCGGCAAGTCTTTCCGTAATGAGATCACCCCCGGCAACTTCACCTTCCGTACCAGGGAGTTCGAGCAGATGGAGCTGGAGTTCTTCTGCAAACCGGATACCGACCTTGAGTGGTTCGCGTACTGGAAGGCGTTCTGTATCAACTGGCTGAAGAGCCTGGGCCTGAAGGACGAGGAGCTGAGGGCCCGCGACCACAGCCCGGAGGAGCTTTCCTTCTACTCCAAGGCTACGACGGACCTGGAGTTCCTGTTCCCGTTCGGCTGGGGCGAACTTTGGGGTATTGCCGACAGAACGGATTATGACCTGAGCCAGCATATGCAGTACAGCGGCGAGGACCTTACCTACAATGATGACGAGACCAATATCAAGTATGTTCCGTATGTTGTTGAGCCGTCACTTGGCGCGGACCGCGTGACCCTGGCATTCCTCTGCGCGGCATACGACGAGGAAGAGCTTGAGGGCGGCGACAAGCGTACCGTGATGCATTTCCATCCGGCGCTGGCACCCGTTAAGATCGCGGTGCTTCCGCTTTCCAAGAAGCTCAATGAGAATGCGGAAAAGGTCTTCGATATGCTGCTGAACAAGTACTACTGCGAGTTCGATGACCGCGGATCCATCGGCAAGCGTTACCGCCGCCAGGATGAGATCGGTACGCCGTTCTGCATCACTTATGACTTTGATTCGGAAAATGACGGTTCCGTGACCATCCGTCACCGCGACAGCATGGAGCAGGAGCGCGTGAAGATCGACGAGCTGATGAAGTACTTCGAGGATAAGTTTGATTTCTAAGTTCCCCGGCTGACAGAGAAAGAGATCATGAGGCTTTTTACCAGGATCGCGATCAGCATTTTCATATCGACAACGGTTCCGATCCTGCTGCTGTACCTGACGGTCAGCGGCAGGGTCTCTTTTCAGACAGATATGATCGTGATACTGACCACGGGACTGATCATGATGATCTGGATCTACTCCTCCATCGTGCGTCCGCTGGAAGCGCTGCGAAAGGCGACGCAGAATATCAAGGACGGCAATCTGGACTTCACGCTTGACGTGGAGACAGATGACGAGATCGGAGAACTGACGGCGGATTTTGAGGAAATGCGCATCCGTCTGAAGGAATCCCAGGAGGAAAAGCTCATTTCGGACCGGGAGTCCAAGGAGCTGATCAGCAACATTGCCCACGATCTGAAGACTCCCATCACCACGATCCGCGGTTATGCGGAAGGCATTCTGGATGGTGTTGCCGCGACCCCTGAAATGCAGGACAAGTATGTCCGTACGATCTACAACAAGTCTGTGGAAATGACCGGTCTGATCGAGGAGCTGACCTTTTATTCCAAGATCGACACCAACCGGATCCCGTATAATTTTATCCGGCTGAAGGTCAGGGATTATTTCGATGACTGCGCGGATGAGATCCGTCTGGACGTTGAGGGCAAAGGGATACGCTTTGATTACAATTGCAGTGTGGACCCGGAGGAGCTGGTCATTGCCGATCCAGAGCAGCTGCATAAGGTCATCAACAACATTGTCGGCAATTCGGTCAAATATATGAACCGGGATCTCAAGATCATTACCATGAACATCTCGGATATCGGGGATTTCATTCAGTGTGACCTGAGCGATACCGGAAAGGGTGTCGCCAAGAAGGATCTGACACTGATCTTTGAACGGTTTTACCGGACAGATGCGAGCCGTAACTCTTCACAGGGCGGCAGCGGCATCGGGCTGTCGATCGTTAAAAAGATCGTGGAGGACCACGGCGGACGGATCTGGGCTTCGTGCGAAGAAGGCGAAGGCCTGACGATCCATTTTATTCTGAGGAAGTATGTTTCTCCGGTCGGAGAGCAGGAAAGTTAAGCGAGGTTTGATCTGTCATGGCGAAACGTATTCTGATCATTGAGGATGAAATTAGTATTGCGGAACTTGAGAAGGATTATCTGGAGCTCTCGGGCTTTGAGGTCGTCATGAAGCATGACGGGACCGAAGGCCTGAAGGAAGTGCTCGAGAACGAGTACAATCTGGTCCTTCTGGATATCATGCTGCCGGGTACAGACGGATTTGAGATCCTGAAGAAGATCCGGGAGGTCAAAGATACGCCGGTCCTGATGGTGACCGCCAAGAAGGAAGATATCGACAAGATCCGGGGATTGGGCCTTGGAGCGGACGATTACATTACCAAACCGTTCTCCCCGTCAGAGCTGGTGGCAAGGGTCAAGGCACACCTGAGCCGTTATGAACGCCTGACCGGCGCGGAAACGAGAAACAGCGAGATCGTGATCCGCGGTCTGAAGATCGATAAGGCAGCGCGCCGTGTATGGGTCGACGGTGTCGAGAAGCAGTTCACGACGAAGGAGTTCGATCTGCTGACGTTTCTGGCGGAGCACCCCAACCATGTGTATACCAAGGAAGAGATATTCCGGGAAGTATGGGATATGGACTCGGTCGGAGATATTGCGACCGTAACCGTACATATCAAGAAGATAAGAGAAAAGATCGAATATAATACAGCGAAACCCCAGTACATCGAGACGATCTGGGGCGTGGGATACCGGTTCAAGGTATAAAACAAATGGCCATACGCGGCAGCATTTACCGCATATGGCTTTTTTATTTGTCCGAATGCTTCCTGTTCCGAATGGCTTTTTCCGTTCTGCGGATCGAAACATAGGTGATGATCCCGGTCACGATCTGCATCGTGCCGAGCGCGAAGTCGTAGATCAGGAATCCGTATATGCTCCAAAGCGCGATGTTGAGGAGCAGGCTCCATTTGATCGCCAGGATGTCCTTTGTATAGTAATTACAGGCGGTCAGGGAAACTGTTGCAAAGATCGGGATCAGACCGATGACGCCCCGGTTGTTGACGATGAGCCCGACAGCGGTCAGGACGATGCAAAAGAGGATCATCAGGCCGAACGTGAAGCGGCCCATGGCGACCAGCGCATTTTTTACAGCCGCGATCAGGAGGGTGGAGATCCCGGACCAGGAGCCGAGTACGGCAGAGGAAATGCTGAGAACGATGTTCTCCATCGTCTGCATGACAAATACCTTTTTCGGTTCGCGGATGATGCAGCTCGCGATCAGAAAAAGGGAGGAAGAAAAGGATATCAGGTTGCCGATGACCAGACGAAGCGGGATGTTGTGCCAGTTCATATAAGTCCTTTCCAGCTGAAAAGCCCTGCGACGTATTGTACGACAAAAGCGGCGGCAGGGCAAGTCCCGGGAACAGGACTGCATGTGTATTAACCGGTTCTATTGTTAACCTTAATAAAATAGTATATTTAAAAAGGTTTACATTAGATAGGGGAAGCCTTAAAATGGAATCACGTTCCTGCCGGGGTGCCCGGCAGGGCAACGCTTTGAGAAATCCAACAATTATCCGGAGGTAAGAAATGAGCAAGAAAACGGTTTCCCTTGCCGACATCCAGGAGGCAAAAGCAAGGATCACCCCCTATATCCGCCGCACCCCGCTGCTGGATCAGACAGCGATGAATGACGAGGTAGGCTGCAAGGTCTGGCTGAAGCCGGAAATGCTGCAGTATGTAGGCGCGTTCAAGCTGCGCGGCGCCCTGAACAAGATCCTGTCCCTGTCTGAGGAGGACCGTCAGAGGGGCATCATTACCAGTTCTTCAGGAAACCATGCGCAGGCATGTGCTTTTGCCGGTCAGCTGCTGCACTGTCCGGTGGTGGTCGTCATCCCGGAAGATGCGCCGCAGATCAAGATCAACAATGCGCGCGCCATGGGCGCTGAGGTCGTGCTTTGGGAAAGGACGTATGATGCCCGCTGGGCGAAGATCGCCGAGATGGTGAAGGAACACAATTATGTGGTCGTACATCCCTATGAGGATCCGATGGTCATGGCCGGACAGGGCACGCTTGGCCTGGAGATCCTGGAGGACCTTCCGGATGTGGATACTGTTCTGGTGCCGATCGGCGGCGGCGGACTGATCTCCGGAGTTTCCACTGCCATCAAGGAGACAAATCCGAACGTCCGCGTAGTCGGCGTGCAGGCAGCTGCCAGCGCTGCGTACTATGAGAGCCGGAAAGCCGGTGAGTGCGTCGGCGTCGAACCGCTTGCTACCGTAGCAGATGGATTGAGCTGCCGCAGAGCGAGCCAGGTCAACTTCGATATCATCGAGCGTTACGTGGATGAGATCGTGACTGTCGAAGAGGATGCGATCTGCGAAGCTCTCCGTGTGGTCGCGAACCGTGGCAAGCTGATCGCGGAACCGTCTGCCTGTGTCGGCATCGCAGCACTTCTTTCCGGTGCGGTCAAAGTCCGTCCGGACGAGAAAGTAGTCAGCATTCTGACTGCCGGCAACTGGAACATCGAAGATGTCGCGCGTATTTATCTTGGCGAGGCAGGCCGCGCCGTACACTGAGTTGGTTGATGCGGGCTGGTCCGGTGAAGGTGTTTCACCGGAATAGACGGTTTGCTCCGATTCGGGGGATTTTTCACTTTAATCGATGATTCTACCTGATCAAGTGAAGGCCTTTCCCCCGTTTGGCGATTTACCGAAAATCAGTGTAATGCAATCCGAAAACATACAGGATCAGCTCATAATATACATTATTTGAGCCCATCATTACGCCAGCGAATGACATAAATATCCCAGAACCATGTGAAAACGTGGTTCTGGGATATTTTCATCGGGGAAAATTCCCCGAATTTCAGAAAATGCTTTTTTCAAGTGAAAATGACGCTGCCGGGCATGTAAATGGTGCGTATGAATATGCATCGAGGCTTTTGTCATGTCATCCTATATTCAGAATTCCATCGGCAGCAGTGCTCCGTCTGCATCGAACTCCAGTTCCTTAAGCTCACCCAGTGTTTCGATATCCTCGCGATCTTTGATCTGTTTCCAGAGATGCTCGGAAACGTACATATACTCGAGTGCGGTGGTATCATGGATGTAAATGGCGTCCGCGTCCTCCATGGGTTCCTGCCCCGAGATGGTGAATGCGACGTCCATCGCCATGCGGTCGTCCGGAACGACACAGGGGATCTTGGCCTGGTGCACGCAGGAAGAGGTCAGCCCGGTAAGCCCGGTCGCATGGATATTGATCTTATCGAAAAGCCTCCGGGTAATGACATCCGCGATGCCGAGCCCCATGGTATTGCCGTGGGTCTCCTCCGTGACATCCAGGACGGCGATGCCTTTGATTCTCGGAGATGCGGGCTCTTTCTGGCCGTTGATCATGATACGGCCCACGACTTTGGTGTCGATCGTGGTGCCGGAGTACTGCTTGCCACACTCCTGCACGATCAGCGCGTCCAGTTCCTCGACCGGGAGCCTGCCGGCCCTCTTCTTGGATTCGGTCAGGATGTGGGATTCTCTTTCGAGAAGCTCGCGCGGGTCGATCGCCTCCACATAGTCGGTCTGGTGCTTCCAGTTTTCGGTAACTGCAAGCGCAAATGCCACCGGGAGTTTCTTCAGGATCACGTTGCCGGCTTCGCGGATGCATGGACCGTATCCGCGCCCGTGGCAGATCGCGCCGGTATGGATGATGCGCGCACCGGCCGGATTGCCGATGCCGATCGCCATCAGCTTGTAGATGCCGCTCTCGGTGATATCCTCGAAATCCGTATGTTCCTTGATACGGTTGAAGAGAACGACTTCGTCAAACTCCAGTGCGAGCGGGTTGCCGTAGATCGTAGTGCCTTCCGTGCCAACGCCGTATTCCACGCTGTCCGCGCAGGTACGGATCTCAGCCCCGATCGTCTCTTCCGTTACGCCGAGAGAAGCGAGTACTTCCCGCTGTCCCTCCGCCAGGCCGTCACCGTGGCTGCCCATGGCAGCGAATACGACCGGTGTGCCGCCTGCTTCGCGTACGATCTCCACAAGGGTACGAACGATCAGGGGAAGATTGGCGATGCCGCGGCTGCCGACCGCGATGCCGGTGGTCTTGCCGGCAAAAATGCCGCGATCCAGTTTCCCTGCCTTTTCGAGGCAGTCTACGGATGCGCGGATCTCTGCAGCGACATCTTCAATATGGGGAGCATCCTTGACTTGTCTGATTTTTATGAATTCCGGAAACATTTTTATCTCCTTTGGGTGGTTTCTGTAATGGACGCGCTTTTGGCGATCAGGTCAGGATCGGGGACACACGGTACAGTGAGAACTCCCGATGTCCGAGGTGCTCCGCTGCCGTCTCCCTGCCTTCGGCAACAGCCAGGATATCGTTCCACAGCTTCTCACCGCCTTCGCGGATGGTCATGTCGCCTTCAACGATCTGGGAAAGGTCAAGGTCAAAGTTCTCGGCCATGATGTCCGCGATGAAGGCATTGGCAGTTACCTTGTAGACCGGGGAGGAAGCAAAGCCCATGGGCGTACCGCGCCCGGTGGTGAAAATAATGATCTGCGCGCCCGCACAGGCAAGGCCCAGGGAGCAGGCCAGGTCATTGCCGGGAGTATCCACATATGTGACGCCGGGCTTTGTGGCCTTTGCGCCAAATGGGATCGCATCCATGATCGGTTCGGCACCGATCTTCATGACACCGCCGAGGGACTTTTCCTCAATGGTGCTGAGGCCGCCTTCAATGTTGCCCGGGGAAGGCTGAGTGCCCCGAAGGTCCACATGCATATCCAGGGCTACCTGCTCGACGGCTTTGATCCTTTCATCAATGAAACGAAAGACTTCTTCCATAGACGCGTGACGCCGCAGAATCTCCTCGGCGCCCATCAGCTCGGTGGTCTCACCGAAGACGGCCTTGCCGCCTGCCGCGCAGAGCTTACCGGTGAAAGCGCCGAGCACGGGGTTGGAAGCAATGCCCGATGTGAAGTCGGAACCGCCGCACTCCAGGCCGATGGTAAGGTGGGAGAGATCCGTCTCCACACGCCCCTGCCTGGCGAGCTGCTCCGCAAATCCACGGCATATCTCGATCCCCCGTTCGATGGTCCTGGTGCTGCCGCCGTATTCCTGCATGACCAGAAGCTCTGTCAGCGGCTGCTCTGCTTTGATCGCTTCGTACAGTTCGTGGGGAAGGATCTCCTCACAGCCAAGCCCGATGACGAGGACAGCGCCTACATTGGGATGCGTGCCCATGGTCTGCAGACAGCGGAAAGAAAGCTCCAGGTCGTAGCCGAGCTGGTCGCATCCGTACGGATGGGTATAGGCATCCGCAATATCCACTGCCGCCGCGATCTTCTCGACGACATGATTGGCGCAGGCAACGGACGGTATGACCGCGATCCGGTTCCGTACACCATAGGTCCCGTTGGGACGGGCAAATAGTTTCACTGTATTTTTCATGGTCTTCGTATTATCTCCGTCATTTGATCACTTGCTGAAGCTCAGGCTTTGTCGCCGCGGCCGCGCAGGCTTTCAAGGTTGTGTGTGTGCACCAGTTCCCCCGCGAGGATCGCTCTCGTCGCGCCCCCGATGATCTGGCCGTACTTCAGGATCTTTGTGCCGGCAGGAATATCTGTCACAGCGGTCTTGTGGCCGCGGCGGATATCATCCCGCACGATGATCTGCGAAAGCTCCCGCTTATCCGCGTCCATAATGACAGCGGTCTCCCCTGCCGAGATGTCATCGAGCAGAGTCGCTACATTGTCTGTATCTGAAAGCTTCATGGCTCGTTTCATAGACTGCATTTCCTTTCCGGGTGATTCTGACCCATAGTCATTATATTAAATTTGATGATTTAAGTAAATGTATTAATAATTAATGCTGATAATACAGACGGTATAAAAAGGGAGCCCTTCGTCTTTGTTTAAAAACCAGAAATTATGGATCATTTAAAAACAATTTATTGTACTTATGAGGTGATTTGAACTATACTGAATTCAATTCCCACAGTATGGTATGCTGCGGTACGGCGCTTGATGCCGGCTGCTTTTATCGGAGGTATTATGGAGCAGAACCAGGCTTCGATCTATCCGGGCGATGAGCCTTATCATTCCGTAGGTCCCTTTGTCCGCGGAATGCGTGACGCGATCCCCATCGGACTCGGCTATTGCGCCGTGTCTTTTTCGCTTGGCATCGCAGCGGGCAATGTGGGCTATACGACGCTCCAGGGCTTTTGGCTGAGTCTTCTGAATGTTTCTTCCTCCGGCGAGTACGCGGGCATCGTCCTTTCGGCAGAGCAGGCCGGTTTTATCGAGCTGGCCTTGATGATCTTCGTAGCAAATGCCCGTTATTTGCTGATGAGTTTTGCGCTGAGTCAGCGTTTTGCGCCGGATGCGACTTTGTTTCACCGTCTTACGATCGGTTTCGGACTGACGGACGAACTGTTCGGCCTGGGCATCGCATCCAAAGGGTGGCTGAATCCCATCTACATGTACGGTGCTTTCCTGCCCAGTATTCCCCTTTGGGCGATCGGAACGGCGCTCGGTGTCTATGCGGGCAATGTCCTGCCGCCCGTGATCGCCGAAGCGATGAACGTCGCCATTTTCGGCATGTTCCTTGCTATCATCATCCCGCCGGCCAAGAAGGATCCCGTCGTGCTCGGCGCGGTGATCGCCAGTTTCGTTTTGAGCCTTGCTGCCTCACTGCTTCCGCTGACCGCATCCATTTCCTCCGGAACCAGGACCCTGGTCCTGACAGTGATCATTGCTTCTGTGGTCGCGCTGCTGTTCCCGATCAAAGAGGAACCGGGGCAGGATATCGTGAGCGAACCGGGTGAGAGCCCCGCGGACAGTGGACCGGTATGACGAGGGACCTGACGGAAAAGTATGCCGGTTGACCCTGATGGAATGGTATTAGAACTGAAAGAGAAGCGATCATGAAGAACAATTACTATATCTATATCGTCGCGATGGCACTGGTCACCTATCTGATCCGCGTGCTTCCGCTGACTTTGCTGAGAAAACCGATCACGAACCGTTTTTTCCGCTCGTTTCTGTACTACGTACCGTATGTGACGCTGGCGGTGATGACATTTCCCGCGATCCTGTTCTCGACCTCTCGTCTGCTGTACGGTGGCATGGCTTTTGCCGTCGGCATCGTGTTGGCCTGGACCAGCGGCAACCTCTTTGTGGTCGAACTGGGATGCTGTCTGGTCGTACTGCTTATGAACGCAGTGCTCCATTGAACCTGACCGCATTTTCCAAAGCAACCAAATATTCTAAGAAATTAAAAGCCGTCTGCTGCGCAGCTCTCTTTAGTGAGGGATACTGCGGCAGGCGGCTTTCCTGTTACTGCAAAAGAACGCTCTCCGTGTGATCAGTTCTGCGCCCACGGGTCGACAAGTCCGGGAGCGTTGGGGAACCGGTTCTCCACAGGCGCGCGGCGGTTGGGGTCATTATGAAGGAGACAGTCATAGACGATGTTGATCACGTCGATCTCCGGCTGTCCTTCGAAGTTCTTAAGCGGGAAATCGATCCCGAACTGCATCTTGTACTGGGCAAGCAGTATTTCCAGCATCTTTCATCCTCCTGTAATTCCTGATCATCAAAGACAGTGAGAAAAGCCTTATCCGACGAGGCGGACGGAAGCCTGCGCAAGATCGGCGCGGGCACCGGCACAGCGGACCTGGTTTCTCTTGATGTAATCCCAGCAAACGGTCGTTTCTTCCAGCAGCCGTGCAAGAGAGGAGGAGCAACGGAACACGGTCACTCTCTGGTATCCCTGACGGATCATCTTGTCGGCATCCTGCTGGCACCCCGCCAGAGTTTCAAAGGGAGGCATGACAATCCAGGGGCAGTTGTCTGCGAAACCTTTGCCGTTTTTCTCAAGATAAGCGATCGTGTACATGGTGTTTTCCTTTCCTGCTTCAGCAATACTTTGTTTCAGAGAGAGGCGGATGTACGGGAAATGCTGTCTACAGATCCCCATCCACCTTCCGGGTGATATATTCACTCAGGCTCATGGCGCAGGCCCTGGCCTCGGTGTTCCATTTTTCCTTCCTGCCCTTCTTAACGGCAAGCGTGATCCGGTCATAATTCAGCCGGATGTAATCGTTCCTGTACCTGACGGAATCAAAGCCTTCGTGCTTCTGATCCGTATTTTTTATCGCTTTTTTAACCATTTTCTACATTGTATAACATCTTACGTAAGATGTAAATATTATGTAAGAAAGAGGATTGTTTTTTCTTCGTATTCCGAGTGAAACGGTTGTTTTTTCGAAGGAATGAAGTATGATATTCTGAGAATTGATATGAATAAACAAAAAGAGATATTTGAAGATATTCCCGTGCCGAAGGCTATGGCGATCATGGCTGTCCCCATGATCATCAGCCAGCTGATCACGCTGATCTACAACCTGGCGGATACCTGGTTCATCGGGCAGACCAACAACCCCTACATGGTTGCGGGTTGTTCGCTTGTGCTGCCGGTCTTTATGCTGACGATCGTGATCGCGAATCTCTTCGGCACCGGCGGCGGGACCCTGATCTCCCGTCTGCTTGGCGTGCGCCGGGAAGAAGAGGCGGGGAGGGTATGCGCTTTCAGCCTGTGGATGGCACTGGGTGCCGCGTGTCTGTATTCCCTGCTGTGCTTCCTGTTCATGGTGCCGCTTCTCAGGCTGCTCGGTGCCAGTGAGAATACACTGGGGTATGCTCGGCAGTATCTGTTTTTCGTGATCGTGCTGGGCGGGATCCCTTCCGTCCTTTCGGTCTCCATGTCCTCGGTCCTTCGGAGTATCGGTTATTCAAAAAATGCTTCTTTCGGCCTGGCCATGGGCGGCATTCTGAATATCGCGCTGGATCCGCTCTTCATGTTCGTGATCATGCCGGACGGCTTTCAGGTAATGGGTGCGGCGATCGCGACGATGCTGAGCAATATATGCGCTTTCCTGTATTTTGTCCTGAAATACAGGAGCCTTGCCGGAGAGACGGTACTGACCGCCGACATAAAGGCGGGCCTTCCGGAGCCGGGTTCCATCCGTTCCGTCTTTTCTGTCGGTATACCTGCCGCGATCTCGGTCCTGCTGTTTGACCTTTGCAATATCATCATCAACCGCCTCGCGAGCGGTCACGGAGATATTGAACTTGCCGCCATCGGTATCGTCCTCAAGTCCGAACGGCTTCCGCTGAATACGGGCGTCGGGATTTGCCTTGGCATGGTGCCGCTTCTGGCTTATAATTATGCCGCAAAGAACTATAAACGGATGAATGAGGTGTTCCGCTTCGGAAGGCTCGTAGGTCTCATTTTTGCGCTGGTCTGCGTGGTGCTGTACCGGACGTTTGCGCCCTGGATCATCCGGGCTTTCATCCGGGATCCGGAGACGGTATATTATGGGACGGAATTTCTGAAAGCCAGATGTTTTGCGACGCCGCTGATGTTCCTGAGCTTCAGTATGGTGCATTTCATGCAGGCGATCGGCCGGGGAGAAGTGTCTTTCGTGCTGGCGGTCGTGCGGCAGATCATTTTCAATATCCCGATCATGCTGCTGCTTCACGCGCTGTTCGGCGTTATGGGCATCGTCTGGACGCAGCTGGTGGGAGATACGCTGACCGTGATCGTGTCGTATCTCATTTACATGCGGATTCGGAAACAGGAAGGATTCTGACAACAGACCGGGAGAGAAGAAACGGGAGGGATCAATATATGAAAGCAGTCGTTACGAGAGTTACGGAAGCATACGTCAGGATCGACGGAGAGATCAGGGGGCAGATCGGGCAGGGGTTTCTGGTACTGCTGGGCGTCGGACCGGAGGATACCGAAAAGGAAGCCGTCCGTCTTGCGGACAAGGTCTGCGGCTGCCGGGTGTTTGAAGATGAGAACGGAAAAATGAACCTGAACCTGGAGACTGTGGGCGGGAGCCTGCTGGTGATCTCCCAGTTCACCCTGTACGCAGATTTAAAGAGCCGCCGTCCCGGATTCAGCTATGCGGCCAAACCGGACATTGCAATTCCCTTATATGAGCGTTTCATGGAAGAATGCCGTAGCCGCGGCTTTCATGTGGAGCACGGGGAGTTCGGAGCGGATATGAAGGTCGCTTCTGTCAATGACGGGCCGGTGACCCTGCTGTTTGATACTGCGGAGCTTTAAGGAATATATTGGGACGTTACGGATATGACGATCCCGGACATGAATAAGGGGCTGCCTGCCGGCAGCCCCTTTGCTTTTGTTTCATAATTACCGCAGTGCGGCGTTTTTCTCATAAGCGGCGATGACCGCATCCATGACGGCGCCGCGGAATCCGGCTTCCTCCAGTGTGCGTACCCCTTCGATCGTCGTGCCGCCGGGTGAACAGACGGCATCCTTAAGGACTCCCGGGTGCATGAAGCCGGATGTGCTGCCGGCTGACTCAGCGCCGGCGCCCTGCAGCACCATCCGGGCAGAACCTGCAGCCATCTGTGCTGCAAGGATATAGGCGTCTTTTCTGGGAAGGCCACAGGCGACACCGCCGTCCGCAAGCGCTTCGATAAACATATAGACAAAAGCGGGACCGCAGCCGGAGACCGCCGAGCCTGCATCGATCAGCCGCTCGGGCAGCGCGATGAGCTGTCCGGCGGCGGAGAGCATGGAGGTAAACTCCGTGACCTCTTCGTCCGAGACCAGCTCGTTGTGACTGTGGAGGATCATGCCTTCGCCGATCGCGGCAGGAGTGTTGGGCATGATGCGGATCACAGGATAGGCCCCGCCGGCAAGCTCCGCAATACGTTCCATCGTAAGTCCGGCGGCCATGGTGACCAGGATGAAACGATGCCGGTCAGCTGCGCCGGCACTGGCGGCAGTTTCTGCCGCGCTGTCAGCGCCGGGATCCGGATCGGATCCTCCCGCGCGTTCCTTAAGGACAGGCGCGATCTCCGTGAGCATGTCCGCCATCATCTGCGGTTTGACGCCCAGGAAAATATAATCGGCATATGCCGCAATGGTACGGTTGTCCGTGACCTCGCCCCCTGTTTCGCGGGAGAGGGCTTCCGCCTTGGCGGGTGTACGGTTTGAGAGCAGAAGGTTCCATTCCTGCTCCGCGTTGCTGACGGCATTGTTCTTCAGAGCGACGGCTTTTGCAAGCGCCCGTCCCATGTTGCCGGTACCGATAAATCCTGCTGTTTTCATGATCTTGGTTCCTTCTCTGAAATGCTGTGTCTGCGGAACGATGCATCCGCGGCTCAGCGGATCTGACCCTCGCCATAGACGACGTATTTGCAGCTGGTCAGTTCCTCCAGGCCCATAGGCCCACGGGCGTGCAGTTTCTGGGTGGAAATGCCGATCTCCGCGCCGAGTCCGAACTCGCCGCCGTCGGTAAAACGGGTGGAGGCATTGACATAGACGGCTGCAGCATCGATCTGGTCCAGGAAATGCTGCGCGGTCATGTAGTTATTGGTTATGATCGCTTCGGAATGACCGGTACCGTGGGCGTTGATGAAATCAACTGCCTCATCGTAGCTGTCAACGATACGTACTGCAAGGATGTAATCGTTGTATTCCGTATCCCAGTCCTCTTCGGCAGCCGGTCTGACGGGGCATCCGGCATATGTGAAGCTGTCCCCGGTTAGCGTTTTGCCTGCATTTTCCGCGGCTTTGCGAAGGATCGCCAGCGCTCGCCCGTCACAGCGCAGTTCGACCTGCTTTGTCCCAAGCTGTTCCGCAGCCAGCGGCAGGAACTCCTCCGCCCGGTCCCTGTCTATGAGGACGCATTCTACCGCGTTGCAGACAGAAGGACGGGAGCATTTTCCGTTGAAAAGAATGCGGGCGCCCATAGAAAGGTCCGCTTCGCGGTCGATATAAACATGGCAGACACCCTCGCCGGTCCGGATGACCGGGATCGAAGCGTTTTTCACGACGCTCCGGATAAGTCCGGCACCGCCGCGGGGGATCAGCACGTCGACGTATTCATTAAGATGCATGAGCTCGTTGGCAGTGTCATGACTGGTATCCTGTACCAGGGAGATGCAGCCTTTCGGAAGACCGGCTTCCTCCAGAGCGTCCTGCATGATGCGGACTGCCGCGCGGTTGGAACGGATCGCTTCCTTTCCGCCGCGGAGTATGCAGACATTTCCGGACTTGAGACAGAGAACTGCCGCGTCGGCTGTAACATTGGGACGCGCTTCATAAATGATGGCGATCACGCCCAGCGGCACACGGCGACGGCCGATGATCAGACCGTTGGGACGGGTGGACATCTTATCCACAACGCCAATGGGATCCGGCAGGCCGATGACCTGGCGGACGCCGTCCGCGATCCCTTCGATCCGCTCGGGGCTGAGCTTCAGCCGGTCCATCATGGCGGGCGCGATCTTTCCTTCAGCTGCCGCCATATCTTCTGCATTGGCGGCGAGCCACTCTTCCTTACGGGACAGCAACGCATCCGCGATCAGGGCGAGTGCCCGGTTCTTGCGGTCTGTGCCCGCGGTCATCAGTACGCGGGAGGCTTCTTTGGCTTCTTGAGCCTGTCGGATGAGGTCAGTATTCATCGTGATTCTCCTGAATTGTTATTAACGAATCTTCGTGAAACGGGTCCCTACCGGTTTCCCTTCCACAATGTCATATAGGTTTTCAACACGTTTGTTGTTGGTGATGACCATATCGAAGCCCGCGTCCATTGCGATCCGGGCAGCGGCAAGTTTGGTCTGCATCCCGCCCGTTCCGCGCAGCGTCCCTGCGCCGCCGGCCATCTGCATGATCGCCGGGGAAAGCTCATGGACTTCGTGGAGCAGCCGGGCATCCGGATTCTGGCGCGGATCCGCGCTGTACAGGCCTTCGATGTCGCTCATCAGGATCAGCAGGTCCGCATGGGTGAGACGCGCAACGATCGCGGAAAGGGTATCGTTGTCTCCCAGGATCTTATGGTGTCCGACTTCGATCTCGGCTGAGGAAACGGAGTCATTTTCATTGACGATCGGGATGACGCCCATTTCCAGAAGTGCCTCAAAAGTGTTGGACAGATTCTTTTCCTTTGCTTCGTCGTCCACGTTATCGCCGGAGAGCAGGATCTGCGCGACCGTGCGGTTGTACTCCGAGAACAGCGTATCGTAGATGTGCATCAGACGTGCCTGACCGACTGCTGCAATAGCCATTTTCATGCGCAGCTCCGACGGTCGTTCGCTGAGTCTCATCTTGGCGGTGCCGGCAGAGATCGCGGCTGAAGTCACCAGGATGATATCATTGCCCTTTCCCTGCAGATCGGCCAGTGCGCGGACGATCTTTTCCATCTTGCGAAGGTTGAGCCGGCCTGAGGGATGGGTCAGGGTCGAGGTACCAAGCTTGACGACGATACGTTTTTTCTCACTCATAGTATGGACTTCTTTCTGAAATGTATTTGGACCTATTATATCCAAAACTTTTTTCGGAAACAACCATTAATCAATGTGAATACTTACCATCGGAGCCGGAATGCAGTATAATACCTAATCAGAACAGGAGATCGCATTTTATGAGAATCAACTATTTATCGAGGACAATGATGGCGGCGGCCTTTACTGCCGCGTTGCTGAGCGGATGCGGCAGCAGCCCTGCGGGCAGTACCGGCGCGGAGACACAGGTCGAGGCAGAGAGCACCAGCCAGGCCGGATCCGAAATGGCAGCTTCCGATGAGGAACGGGAAAATGACGAAGCGACGGTTCCCGAGTCTGAGGAGAAGCAGCCTGACGGCAGCGGTATGGCTCCGGAAGGTGTGCCGGAAAAGCCGGAAGACGCAGGAGGCCCCGGCGGCCCCGGCGGTCCGGGCGGCGGATCGGTAAGTCCCGAAAGCTATGACGCTGCTGTACGCTATGACAGCGATACAGAGACCGTCGGCCAGACCTATATGTCTGCCGGCAAGGATGAGAATGCCATTCTCGTACAGGACGGAACTGTCAGTATCGACGGCGCCGAGATCTCAAGGACTTCCGAAGACTCCGCCGGAGGGGACAGGGCAAGTTTCTACGGCGTAGGGGCGGCAGCGCTCTGCACCGGGGGCACACTGAAGATCAGCGGAAGTACGATCACGACGGATGCGGCAGGCGGCACAGGCGCGTTTGCCTATGGGGACGGTGTGGTATATATTTCCGATTCTTCGATCCATAGCTCTAAGGATACATCCGGCGGCATCCATGCGGCAGGCGGCGGCACGCTCTATGCAGACAATGTCACCGCCGTGACAGAAGGCCAGTCTTCCGCAGCGATCCGTTCTGACCGGGGCGGCGGCACGATGGTAGTCACGGGCGGATCCTACAACTCGAATGGCGCGGGTTCGCCGGCTGTGTACTGCACCGCCGATATCATGGTCAGCAACGCAGACCTTGCAGCTGCAGGATCTGAAGCTGTCTGCATCGAAGGATGCAACAGCCTGAAGCTGACGGACTGCAACTTAAGCGGCAGCATGGCCGATGACATGGAACAGAATGATACGACCTGGACCGTGATCGTTTACCAGAGCATGTCCGGTGATTCCGAGGTCGGCCGCGGCAGTTTCAGTATGACCGGAGGGACCCTCACGAGTGCGAACGGCGGCCTGTTCTATACGACCAATACAGAAAGTGAGATCAAGCTGCAAAATGTGAGGATCAGCGCGGCAAAGGACTGCGAGTTCCTGTTGCAGTGTACCGGCAACCGGAATGCCCGCGGTTGGGGACAGACAGGTGAAAACGGCGCGCGCTGTACCTTTACCGCAAATGACCAGACCCTGGAGGGCAATGTGATCTGGGACAGCATCAGTACCCTGGATATGCACCTTTCGGAGAGCAGCGCACTGGTCGGCGTCTTTGTCAAAGATGACAGTTGGTCAGGTGTCACAGAAGCGGCAGAAGAAGAAACGCCGGCAGCAGAGGATGCTTCAGCCGGGGAACAGGTATCTGCAGATAATACAGAAACAGCGGAGGAAACGGCTTCCACGGAAAGCGCGGGAGAGCCGGATGAAGCAGACCGGGCAGAAGAAAGTCCGGCAGAGGATCCGGAAGAAACAACTCCGCCGGAAACGGACGAAACCGCGGAATCTGCTGCGGAGCCTGCCTCCACAGATGCTGAAGAAAACACTTCCGATACAAACGGTCATGCCGCCCTGTATATCGATGCCAGTTCCGTCTGGGTCGTGACCGCGGACACCGCGCTTACAAGACTGGAAAATAAAGGACTGATCACAGATCCTCAGGGACACATCGTCAATATTATCGGCACCGACGGAACTGTCTATGTTGAAGGGGACAGCAGCTATACGGTGACAGTCGGCTCCTACAGCCGGTGAGAACAGATGCCGTGCGGCATGCTTTAGCTGCTCTGTAAAATCCCTGTAGTTATAGCAAAGCTGATGGAATTCTGATAGAATAAAAAAATGAGCGGCTGCAGCGCGAGAGTATGCCGGGATCGTCCATGACCGGAAGTCCTGCTGTTCCGCCGTAACAATAATGAGCAAGGAAGGCTTTTTTATGACTGAAGAAGAGAAGAAATACTTTGCGGAGATGGAGGAAAGGATCCCGCACGGCAGGGTACGTACCCGCTTTGCGCCTTCTCCGACAGGCTATATGCATGTGGGCAACCTCCGCACGGCATTATATACATACCTGATCGCGAAACGTGCCGGCGGCGATTTTATTTTCCGTCTCGAAGATACAGACCAGTCCCGTCAGGTCGAAGGCGCGACAGAGGTGATCTATAAGACCCTGAAGGAATGCGGACTGAAGCATGATGAAGGGCCGGATGTGGGCGGCCCGGTCGGTCCGTATATCCAGACCGAGCGCCGCGGCATTTATAAAAAATATGCGAAAATGCTGGTCGAGAAGGGACACGCCTATTACTGCTTCTGCAATAAGACGGAAGAGGAGAAAAGTCCGGATGCGGATGAGGCGGGTGCAGAGAGCGGTGCTGATGATCTCAAGGCGGCTTTCGCAAAGGAAGACGATCCCTGCCGCAGCCTGGATCCGGCGGAAGCGCTGCGCCGGGCGGAGAGCGGAGAACCCTATGTGATCCGCCAGAAGATCCCGCATGAGGGAACGACCACTTTCCATGATGCTTCCTACGGCGATATTACGGTCCCCAACGATTCACTGGATGACCAGGTCCTTCTGAAGAGGGACGGGCTGCCCACCTACAACTTTGCCAACGTCGTGGACGACCATCTGATGGGCATCACCCATGTGGTACGGGGCAGTGAGTATCTCGCCAGCGCGCCCAAGTACAATCTGCTCTACGAGGGGTTCGGCTGGGAGATCCCGGAGTACGTCCACTGTTCTCCGGTCATGCGCGACCAGCAGCATAAGATGTCCAAGCGGCACGGGGATCCGTCCTATGAGGATCTCCGGGATGCGGGATATCTTACGGAGGCGATCCTCAACTACGTTGCTCTGCTGGGATGGTCCCCCAGAGGCGAGATCGCGGAGCGGGAGTTCTTTACTTTGGAAGAACTTACCGAAGTGTTTGACATCGCGGGCATTTCCAAGTCCCCGGCGATCTTTGATATCGAGAAGCTGAAGTATTTCAACGCACAGTATATCCGGAACATGACTCCGGAGCGTTTTGCAGAAGTGGCACGTCCTTATATCCGGCAGGCGGTAAGGAACGAAGGCTGCTCCGCGGACAAGATCGCAGCCCTGCTGCAGCAACGGACAGAGGTACTCACGGAGATCCCTCCGAAGCTCGACTTTTTCGACGAGCTTCCGGAGTATGACGCGGAATGCTATACCAACAAGAAATCCAAGACCAATTCCGAAGTATCCCTGAATGTGCTGGAGACGGCGCTTGGGCGTCTCGAGGCACTTCCTTCCTGGGATGCGGACTCCCTGCACGGTCTGATGACTGGTATGGCGGAGGAGATGGGCGTCAAGAATGCCACCGTTATGTGGCCGATCCGTATCGCGGTCTCCGGACGCCTGGTCACACCGGGCGGAGTCGTTGAACTTTGTGATATCCTGGGCAGAGAGGAATCGCTCAGGAGAATACGGGCCGGGATCGAAAAGCTTTCCGCCGAATCATGAGCTGTGCTGCGGCAGATATGCTTTTGTAAGAGATCCGAAAGGGATGGATCGTCATGGAACTGATGCGTTATGAGTGTGTGGCGGAGGCGGTAACGACCACGGAAGGCTATCGTCTGGCGGCCGGCTGCATCTGCCGCAGGGAGGCGGCGGAGGAGATCCGGGAGGAGCTCCGGAGGCTTTCCGGTTATAAAGTCTGCAGCCGGGATCTATACGGCATTGACTTTGAACTGGCGGCCAGACTCGGAGAACTCGCGCGGACCAGCGTCATCGCCGCAGGCTGTTCTCTGAAGGTCACAGACGCTTTGCTTCCGCCGGAAACCACGACGGGAGGCGTACTGGGGGATCCGGCGGAAAAACCGGAATCTTCGGATGAGGATATCGTCGATCTGAGTGAGAATTTCTATATGTATACCGTGCCCGGCGGCCCGGGCCTGGCTGCCAATGCCTTCGGTGATACGGTCCGGCAGGCGCTCGAAGAGATCCGTAAAGCAGGCTTTGACGGTATCAATGAAGAGCTTTTCCGCAGTGTCATGCGCAGATACGGCATCACGGTCGCGCTGCTCATCTATGACGGAACGGGAGACGGCAGGCATGCGAAGATCGGGGCTATGGATCTTAGCGGCGCGCGGATCATAGAGTGATATAATTATTATTTATAATCGAAGGGGGACTGTGCGTGATAACACAGTCCCCTTTGTGTCAGATGTCGTCAAAAGCACATTTTTGTGCGCTAAAATTCCAAATTGTTTGGTACAAATACCTAGAAATAATATACCAAATGTGATACCATCAAATAAGTATTATCTTTAGGATATTATGTTGTTGTATAAATGTTTTTTTAATTGGAGGTGCCTATGGAATTACAGATTCAAAACCTTGTTTCCTCTATCCGAAAAGAGGGAATAGAGGCGGCGAATAAGGAAGCAGAGGCTATTATTGCGGAAGCGAAAAAGAAAGCCGATTCGATCGTCGCGGATGCAAAAGCCGAAGCCAGGCAGCATAAGGACGCATCCGAGAAGGAGATCTCCATCCTCAGGGAGAGCGCCCTGGTCAGCGCAGAGCAGGCGAAGAGGGATGCTGTTCTTGCTTTCAAGACCGAGATCCAGGGTGAGTTCGAGAAGATACTTGCATCGGATGTAAGAAAAGAGCTCTCCGGCGAAAGCCTCGGAAAGCTGATCCGTGCCGCAGTTGCCGGCGAAGATGTTTCGAAATATGCCGCCGAAGTGTCTGACGTGGGCGATGCCCTTAAGGGTGAGCTTGCCGAGGAGATCAAGAAAGGGCTCGAGATAAGGCCGACCAAGGGCGTACAGCAGGGATTCCGCCTTGCCGCCAAGGACGGGTCGGGCTATTTCGACTGTTCAGATGACGGAATCATGGAGATGCTGATGCCATACTTCAGGAATCTGGACTTCCAGTAAAGGAGGTGCAGTTTGGGTTCGTATTATTATCTGATGGCGGGTCTGCCTGAACTTAAGGCAGACGGCAGTATGCCGATCACATACAGCGAATTCCTGACCAGCTGCGACTCAATCGTGAGTGACGAAGATCTTGAGATCCTTAAGGATCTTACACTCTCCTCCACAAAAGGACCGTTTCTCAAAGAATGGGGCGGGTTCTACAGGATGCTGACCGGGGAGCTGAGCTACCAGAGAAGCCTGAATCTCGGCAGGAGCTATCCATCCTCCTATGAAAAGGACGGGTCTGTAGCCCAGGTCGTATCTTCTGCTCTTTCGGCTAAGAACCCTCTGGAAGCCGAGAG
The DNA here is from genome assembly GCA_017446045.1 of Lachnospiraceae bacterium. GTDB lineage: Bacteria > Bacillota > Clostridia > Lachnospirales > Lachnospiraceae > Avilachnospira. Next base: position 78,805 of record JAFSRP010000045.1, read on the forward strand.
GATCCTGCTGGATTACGAATTTGAGTATCTTGATCTGCTGGTGGGACCGCACATGTTTGATGATTATGCGCTGTTCGGATATGCAGTCAAATTGAGGCTGCTGGAGCGCCTTTCCTGCTTCGAAAAGGAAAAGGGCAAGGCTGAGTTCGACTCACTCTTTGACGGGATACAGCAGCGTGTATACAGTTTGTAACAGGAGTATTATATGAAAATAGAAACAGGATATGTGGTCGGAGTCAACGGCAACCTTATCAATGTTGATTTCGATGGCTCCGTCCGCAAAAATGAAGTCGGTTACATCCTGGTTGACGATAAGCGCCTGAAGGGCGAGGTTATCCGTATCAACAAAGGGATCGTAAGTATGCAGATCTACGAGATGACAAACGGCATCAAGGTCGGCGACCCGGTGGAATTCACCGGCGAGCTCATGAGCGTAGATCTGGGTCCGGGCCTGCTGACACAGGTATACGACGGCCTGCAGAATCCGCTGCCCCAGCTGGCAGACGAGTGCGGCTTCTTCCTGGAGAGGGGCGTATATCTGGATGCTATTCCGAATCGTGACTGGGAATTCACACCGACCGTCAGCGTCGGGGACAAGGTCAAGGCGGGCAGCACCGTCGGCACCGTTCCGGAAGGATTGTTCACCCATCACATCATGGTTCCTTTCACGCTGAAGGGAACAGACTGGACCGTTAAGTCGATCAAGCCTCAGGGCTCCTATAATGTCCGGTCCACGGTCTGCACCATCGCCGACAGCAAGGGCGAGGAGAAGGAACTATCCATGGTCTTCACACAGCCGATCAAACAGGCTGTCAAATGCTATGCGGAAAAGCTCCGTCCCAGCGAGCCGCTGGTCACGAAGATCCGCTGTATCGATTCTTTCCTGCCAGTAGCCAAGGGCGGTACCTTCTGTACACCCGGCCCCTTCGGCGCAGGCAAGACAGTGCTTCAGCACATGCAGGCGAAAAACTCTGACGTCGATATCGTTATCGTCGCAGCCTGCGGAGAGCGTGCCGGTGAAGTCGTAGAAGTTCTGAAGGAGTTCCCGGAACTGATCGACCCCAAGACCGGGCGTTCGCTGATTGAAAGAACCATCATTATCTGCAACACATCCTCCATGCCGGTCGCTGCCCGTGAAGCTTCCTGCTACACGGCAGTTACGATCGCCGAGTATTACAGACAGATGGGACTGGATGTGCTGCTGCTTGCAGACTCCACGAGCCGCTGGGCTCAGGCAATGCGTGAGATGTCCGGACGTCTGGAAGAGATCCCCGGCGAGGAAGCATTCCCCGCTTACCTTGAATCCACGATCGCTGCCTTCTATGAAAGAGCCGGCAAGGTCCGTCTCGACGACGGAACCATCGCCTCCATCACCATCGGCGGTACGGTCTCTCCTGCAGGCGGCAACTTCGAGGAACCTGTAACCCAGGCTACACTGAAGGTGGTCGGCGCATTCCACGGTCTGGCACGTGAACGTTCCGATGCCCGTAAATACCCGGCTATCCACCCGGTGGAGTCATGGTCCAAATATAAGGGCGTTGTGGATATGGACCGTATCAACAGAGCCCGCGGCATACTCATCCGCAGCACGGAAGTCAACCAGATGATGAAGGTCGTCGGTGAGGAAGGCACTTCCAGTGAGGACTATATCATCTATCAGAAGGGCGAGCTTCTTGATGCGGTCTATCTGCAGCAGAACTCGTTTGACCCGATCGATGCGGCATGTGTGCCCGAGAGGCAGCGCAGGGAGTTTGACAGACTCTATGATGCGATGATGCGGACCTACGATATTACGGACAAGAGAGAGATCAGAAGCTTCTTCAACCAGCTCAGACAGGAATTCCTTGACTGGCACGGAACCGAATTCGAATCGCCGGAGTTTGAGGCGCAGGAGAAAAAGATTTCTGACTTTTACATGTCAAGAGTCATTGACTAGGAGGTCCGGACAATATGCAGAAAGTTTATACAAAAATAGAATCAATCGTCGGTAACGTCGTCACCGTTCGCGCTCCGGGCGTCAGAAACGGCGACCTTGCGCTGGTGGGCGACAGTTACGCGAACGTTATCAAGCTGGACAAGGATATCGTATCCCTGCAGGTATTTGCAGGTGCCCAGGGCGTCAGCACCACGGATCCGGTCCGCTTCCTCGGGAGGCCTATGATGGTCTCGTTTTCAGAGAACCTGCTCGGCCGTATTTTTGACGGCGCGGGCGTTCCGAGAGACAACGGACCGGCGCTTACCGAGAACATGACCCCCATCGGAGGTCCTTCTTTCAACCCGGCGAAGCGTATCCTTCCCAAAAAGATGATCCGTACCGGTATCCCGATGATCGATGTGTTCAATACGCTGGTAGAAAGCCAGAAGCTTCCTATTTTCTCGATCTCGGGCGAGCCCTATAACCAGCTTCTGTCCAGGATCGCGATGCAGGCTGAAGTCGATGTCATCATCCTTGGCGGCATGGGTCTGAAGTACGACGACTATATGGAATTCCGCGACACCCTGGAAAAGGGCGGCGCCATGAGCCATACCGTCATGTTCATCCATACCGCGGCTGACCCCATCGTTGAGTGTACGCTGGTGCCGGATATGTCCCTGGCAGTCGCAGAGCAGTTTGCCCTCTCCGGAAAGAGAGTGCTGGTGCTTCTGACGGATATGACGAACTTCGCCGACGCCCAGAAAGAAATGGCGATCACGATGGAGCAGGTCCCGTCCAACCGTGGTTATCCCGGAGACCTGTACAGCTGCCTTGCCTCCAGATACGAGAAGGCTGTGGACATCGAGGGCGCAGGATCCATCACGATCCTCGGCGTCACCACCATGCCGGGCGATGATGTTACCCATCCGGTTCCCGACAATACAGGATACATCACCGAAGGACAGTATTACTTAAAGGGCGGACACATCGAGCCTTTCGGTTCTCTTTCCCGTCTTAAGCAGAATGTCAACGGCAAGACAAGGGACGATCACCGTGCCCTGATGGATGGTATGATCCGTCTGTATGCCCAGTACAAGGAGAGTCTTGAGAAAAAGTCCATGGGCTTCATGATGACCGAGTGGGACGACAAGCTCCTCAAGTACGGCGAATTGTTCGAGACGAAGATGATGGACCTCAGTGTGAACATTCCTCCGGAGGACGCGCTGGATCTCGGATGGGACATTCTTGCGGAATGCTTCGAGCCGAATGAGACCGGTCTTAAGACAAGTCTGATCAAAGAAAGATGGCCGAATAAAGATGCTTTGAATTAAAAAGGAGCGTGTCCATGGCTATCAAACTTACAAAAAATGAACTGAAGAAGCAGAAGGACAACCTGAAGCAGTTCCAGCGCTATCTTCCGACCCTGCAGCTTAAAAAACAGCAGCTGCAGTCCGTGATCATGAAGGTACGCGATGAGCTCGCGAAAAAGGAAGCCGAGCGCATTCAGATGATTGGTGACTTGGACGACTGGGTAGCTGTATTTGCAGAAAACGAGATCTTCGACGAAGGATTCAAACTTGATAAACTTGTTCAGCCGGATAAGGTCATCATCAAAGAGGACAATATCGCGGGCGTCAAGGTTCCGGCTTTCGAAGAGCTGACGTTTAAGGACATCAATTACAATGTGGATGACTATCCGTTATGGGTAGACACGGCAGTGTTCAAGCTTCGTGAGATCGCCAGACTGGACGCATTGGCCGCTACGCTCCGGAAGCAGGTAGAGCTTCTGGATGCGGAACTTCGGACGACCTCGCAGAGGGTCAACCTCTTCGAAAAGGTCAAGATACCTGAAGCAAAGGAGAATATCCGCGTGATCCAGGTATATGTCGGAGATCAGCAGACGGCGGCCGTCGTCAGAGGCAAGATCTCAAAGAAGAAATTAGTGGAGGTATAGAGATGATCGAGAAAATGAAAATGGTTCACGTCATCACCTCTGCCTCTGCCAGGGAAGAGATGCTGAAGGGCCTGCAGGACATCGGTGTCATGCACATCGCTGAAAAGCAGAATGCGGACCGTGCCGTGATCGAGCGGTATCAGTCTGTTGCGGATGTGACGGCGGCTCTCAAGTCTCATGCCGACCCTAAGAAAACCAAGAAACAAGAGTCTCTGACGGAAGAAGGATTTGTCAGGGAATATGCAACAGTGCGTGAAGCGATCGACAAAAAGGCTGCTTACGAGCAGGAGATCGTTTCATCCAAGATCGAGATCGGCAGAGTATCGCCGTGGGGAGATTTCCAGCCGTCAGATGTTGAGTACCTGAGAAAACAGGGGTTCGATTTCCACTTCTACACTTTCTCCGAAAAGGATTACCAGGAAGCGGCATCCTCTGAAGATATCAAAGTGATCAAACTCGGAACGATCGAGAAATCGATTGCGGCAGCAGTTCTCGGAACTCTTCCGCCGACGATCCAGGCTACGGAATTCGTCCTTCCTGAAAAAAGCCTCTCGGAACTCCGTCAGGAGATCGCCGATGCACAGGAAGGGATGAAGAAGTGCGACGACACACTCACTGCAGAGTCGGGGTACTATGCGGCATTCCATGAGCAGCAGATGAAAGCACTCAACGAACTCAAGTACTCTGAGGCGAATGCTTCTCTGCAGGGTGACAGTGACTTCGCATGGATCTCGGGATATATCCCGGAGGTGGATCTGGACAAGTTTAAGGCTATGGCAGCCGAGAAAAACTGTGCCTGGGATATAGAGGACGTCGACGAGGAAGATACCCAGATCCCGACCAAACTTCGTTATACCAAGGTATCCAAGCTGATCAAACCGATCTATGATATCCTGGATATCCATCCGGGATACAGGGAGCAGGATATTTCACTGTGGTTTTTCCTGTTCTTTATCCTGTTCTTTGCCATGATCATCGGTGACGGCGGCTACGGCCTCCTGATCCTGGCAGCGACGATCGCGATCCATGTGAAGCAGAAGAAGCTTACGGACCCAACGTTCCTTCTCTATATCCTCTCGATCGGAACGATCGTCTGGGGTGCGGTCACAGGTACATGGTTCGGTATGGAAAGCGCGATGAAGGTTCCGTTCCTGAGAGCGCTCGTTATTCCGAGCATTGCGACCTATCCGGACAGTTTCGGCGTCACAAGCACGCAGACACAGTTTGCCATCATGAAGTTCTCGCTGTCCGTCGGTATTGTCCAGCTCGTGCTCGGCAAGGTACTTGCCATCAAGAAGAAATTAGCGGAGAAGGATCTCTCGCTGATCGCCGAGATCGGATGGATGATCGCGGTCATATGCATGTACATGCTTTCGCTCAATCTGGTGATCGGTGAGGACATCAATCTCAAGCCGGTATTCATCGGGATCGGCATCGCGTTTGTGACGGTCGTGCTCTTTGGCGGAATGACGCCGGGCGCAACTTTCGGACAGTCTGTGAAGGCGGGACTTGCAGGTTCGTTTACTACATTCCTTGATACGATCAGCTGTTTCAGTAACGTCATGAGCTATATCCGACTGTTCGCCGTAGGCATGGCAGGCGTCGCGATCTCACAGAGCTTCAATGATATCGGAGCCGGTATGCCAGGGATCCTGGTCGTGGTCGGTGCAGTGATCATCATCCTCGGACATGCACTCAATATAGCAATGTGCTTCCTGTCGGTGGTCGTTCACGGCGTAAGACTGAACGTGCTGGAGTTCTCAGGACAGGCCGGCATCGAGTGGGCGGGCGTTTCATACGATCCGTTTAAAGAAGTCAAATAGTTTTAGTCAATCAATCAAATAAAGGAGAATTATTATGGATCTTGGATTTGTTGGAATGGCAGCTGCCCTTGGTTTATCTGCTTCAGGTTCTGCATTTGGTGCCGGAACCGCCGGTATGGCTACTGTTGGAGCATGGAAAAAATGTTATGCAGCAGGAAAACCCGCTCCGTTCATCATGATCGCGTTCACGGGTGCTCCTCTGACACAGATCATTTACGGCTTCCTTCTGATGAACTTCATCAATAACGCAGCCTGTGATCCTGGCCTGAAGCTTGGTGTCGGAATCTTCGGAGGTCTTGCGATCGGTCTTTCCGCTCTCAACCAGGGTAAGTGTTCCGCAGGAGCTTCCGATGCGCTCGGCGCAACAGGAAAAGGTATTGCGAACTACTTCATTGTCATCGGTATAGCAGAGACGGTCGCACTGTTCACTCTGGTATTCTGTCTGCTGGCACTGAATAGCTGATCCAATTATGAGAAAAACTGCATTAGTGATCATGGCTGCCGGTATCGGCTCCCGTTACGGAGCCGGTATCAAGCAGCTGGCCAAGGTCGGCCCGGGCGGCGAGATCATCATTGATTACAGCGTCCATGATGCGCTCGCGGCCGGCTTTGATAAGATCATTTTCATTATCCGCAAGGATATCGAAGAAGAGTTCAGGGATGTCATCGGCAACCGGATCGAAAAGGTTGCCGATGTCTCCTATGTGTTCCAGGATCTTCGTGATGTTCCGGCAGGTTTCCGTGTTCCGGAAGGACGCACGAAGCCATGGGGCACCGCACATGCGGTCTGGTCGGTCCGGGATGTGGTCGACTGTCCCTTTATGGTGATCAATGCGGATGATTTTTACGGGGCTGATTCTTTCCGGACCATGCATGATTATCTTGTCGACCGGATGAGTCCGGCAGGGGACGTCTATGATTTCTGCATGGCAGGTTTCAGGCTGGGCAACACTCTAAGTGAAAAGGGCACGGTCGCCCGCGGGATCTGCAGGACGGATGAAGCCGGCAATATGCTTTCTGTCACGGAGACCTATCATATCAGCCGGCATGAGGACGGCGTGATCCGCGGCGATGACGGAAACGGGCGCGTGCTGGATCTTCCGGAGGAGACGCCGGTTTCCATGAATATGTGGGGACTGCAGCCGGTCATCTTTGATGTCCTTACGGAGAGCTTCCGTTCTTTTATGACGAAGCTCGAGACCATGGCTCCGGAGGATCGTCTGAAGGCAGAGTTTCAGCTTCCGTCCGTGATAGACAGCCTGATCCATACGGGGCGGGCTTCGGTCAGGGTGCTGCCGGTACATGAAAAGTGGTATGGCGTAACATACCATGAGGACCGGCAGAGTATCATGAAGGCGATCGCCGACATGGTCAGCAGAAATATTTACAAGGAGAAACTCTTTGGCTGATTCGAGAGAGAGCCGGGAAGAACAGAAACAACGGCTCAAAAGCAATGTGATCGATACGGAAGAGGAACTGGGGAAAGGCGCCGAAAAACGCTTTTCCCCATTCCTGCTTCTTCTCTTTGTGCTGATCGCTGGGGTGATCGGCTACGGCGCATATTACTATCTGAATAACAGTCTGTCCGAAGAGTATACGGTCCGGTGGGCGCGGCAGCCCCAGGAGATCCAGGACTCGGTCGAGACCTTTAAGGGCTACGAGAGTTTTGCCGACGGGATCATCAAATACACCAAGGATGGTGCCGAGTACATCGACAAGGACGGACAGGCTATCTGGGAGCGCAGTTACCAGCTTAACGCCCCCATCATTTCCCTGAGCGAAACACACGCGGTGATCGCCGATCAGGGCGGCACCAGCATCTATATATTCAGCAAGGATATGCTGACCGGCACCAGTGAAACGATCCTTCCGATCTCCCTGGTGCGGGTCTCGGACAACGGAGTCGTCTACGCCGTCCTGAATGACAGTGAGGCAGAGTATATCACAGCGTTCCGGGAGAATGGTTCCGCTATCGATCTTTCTGTCAAATCCATCGTGACGGGTGACGGATATCCTTTTGACATCGCGGTGTCACCGGATGGGAGCGAACTTCTGACATCATACGCCAGTATCGATAACGGCCAGATCGTGAACAATGTCGTTTTTCGTAATTTCAGTGCTGTCGGGCAGAACGAGGATGCGCGGAGGATCGTGGGCGGATTCAGTGATGAGTTTGCAGGACATCTGGCAGGCCGGGTGCATTTTTCCGGCAACGACGCCAGCCAGGCCTTCTATGACGGCGGGGTGGTCTTCTTCTCCACTAAAGTACTGAACTCACCGGAAGTCACGGAACACGTAAAATTCGAGCAGAAGATCGATGCGATCGACTGCAGCAAAGACATCGTGGCGGTCATGCTCGAAGAGGACGGGACTGATGGGATCTACAGCAGGCTGATGATCTACAACAGCCGGGGCGTGCTGCAGGGAGAAGTGCCGCTGGATTATCGCTATACGGACATGTGCATCACGGGACGGTCCGTCGCTGTCTCCGATTCTGTCAATATCCGTGTTTATAACAAGCGCGGCACCCTGCGGGCAGACCTGCAGTACAATGAAGGAGAGCTCAGCGGGATGATCGGTACCCGGAAAAACGGAGAACTGTTCACCATCACCGGCAACGATCTGTTCCGGATACGGTATTGAAGATAAAACACCATACGATCATTTATGTATAGTATAAAACACCTCTGCAGCCGGTTCTGTCCGGCAACAGAGGTGTTATTAATTGTGGGGCATGTGTACGGTATGCGGCGGTCTTCCCTGCTCATTCTGCCGCGGGGAGCGTGAAGGTGAATTCAGCCCCGGCGCCTTCCGTGGATACCACGTCGATGGTCTCACCGTGTGCCTGGATGATCGCACGGACGATACTCAGTCCAAGGCCTGTACCGGTTTTATCACGGCCGCGGGAAAGGTCGGTCTTGTAAAACCGATCCCAGATCTTTTTGATAGACTGGCGGGGAATACCGATGCCGGTATCCTTGACGGAAATGAAGACCTTGCGCTGGCGGATCCCGGTGGTAATGTAGATGATGCCATCCTGATTGGAGAATTTGATGGCGTTGTCGATCAGATTGTAGAGGACCTGCTGGATCTTGGCATGATCCGCGTAAACCATCTCCGATTCGTCCTCAAAGGTGAGCTCGAAATGAATGTTCTTTTTGCGGCAGCTGTTTTCATTGGAAGCGCAGACATCACGGATGGTGTGATTGATGTCGAATTTCGTCCGCTTCAACTGCTTGCTGACTTCCATGGAGCCCAGGGAGATCATGCCTTCAGTCAGTTTCCGCAGCCGCTCAGTTTCTGAAATGACACGCCGGATATATTTTTCATGAAGCTCCGCGGGTATCGTTCCGTCCAGGATCGCCTCCAGATACCCCTTGATGGAAGTCAGGGGCGAGCGGAAATCATGGGAAACATTGGCAATGAAATCGCGCTGGTATTTTTCCATGTCCTCCAGTTCGGAAGACATGTAGTTCAGGGTATCGCCAAGGTAACTCACCTCGTCGTGGCGGTTGATCGTACGGATCTTATAGTCGAGATGTCCCGCGGCATATTCCCGTGCGCCCGTCGTGATCTCCCGGAGGGGAATATACACATAAAAGGTAAAGACCAGGAGAATGATGAGAGACAGGAGGAAAATGATCACGGCAGTGATATAAACAATGTTTAAAATTTCGTTTGTAGATGAAACAACAAGACGCATCGGATAATGCATCAGGATATAACCGATAGGAGCGTAGTTATAATTGATCGGTGCTTCTACAGACAGCATATCTTCGGAAAAGATATCGTAGTAGTTTCCGATGCGGAAATGAGAAGCGTCCGAAGCCGGATCAAATCCGGTGATCTGCCGGTCATTCATCCGTCCGTGGTCTGAATCCAGCACGATCTTGCCGCTGCGGTCCGTGACCCATATCCGCGCGTTGATGAAATTGGCCACCATGCTGATATCGCGGGATGCGGCAGCATTGATATCGGTGAAAAAGTAATCGTTGTCTTCATAGGTAGCTGCCATGAGGATCGCCTCATCGTAGAGCTTGTCGGCATTCTGGCGTACCAGGTAATCGTAGGTCATCTTCTGGGAGAAGATGGCTACGGTAATAAAACCGATCAGTCCGAAGAGGATGTATCCGAGGATGAATTTGGAATAGATAGAGCGCAGCATACTTTACGAATTTATCAGCATTTGGACATAGTTTGTTTACACTTGGAGCATACAATATAAAGATATCGTCAGTTAAAAGTATACATCATTCCAGCGATTCACAACAGAGGTTTTTACGGCTTGTCAGCTATGAAGTGAACGGCTATGAAGGAAGAAACACCCAACAAGAAACTGATCAATGAGAAGATCGTCGGGAGAAAGCTCACCTTTGCAAAAGTTATGAGATTCCTGGTTCTCGCGATCGTGTGCGGCCTGCTTTTCGGCGCAATGGCGGCGCTTTCTTTTACATGGGTACGCAAGGGCAATACTGTCTCGGAAGAAACATCGGAAGCACAGAGCACATTTCCTGCAGAAACGGAGGAATCCGTCGCTGCCTTGGAAAGTACAGCCGAAGAGATGCCTGAAGAAGAGGTGACGGAGATATCTTCCGATACTGAGGAAGAAGACCCGGAAATGACCGATGTCGGGAACAGCAGTGAAGAGGAGACCTCCGAGACAGAACCGGATGAGGAGACCTCTGAAGAGGAAACAGCGGAAGATCCGGAAAGCACGGACCATGGATCCGGCGAGGAAGAGACTGCCGGATCGGCAGAAGCCGGGGAAACGGAGTCCGAAGAAAGCGGAGAAGAAGTCCCGGATTATGCGGAGACGATGATCGCCCTGCAGAAAAAGGTCGTGGAGATGACGCAGCCATACATCGTGACGGTAAATGCGATCACCACGGGCAATACCTGGTTTGAGAGTCCGGTGGAGAGCACGCAGTCCTTTGCCGGCATCATCCTGGATGTGACGGAAGAGGAAATCCTGATCCTCAGCACCGCGGGACCGACCGCTTCGGAAACGCTGCGGGTCACATTTTACGAAGGCCCCACTGCGGATGCTTATGTGAAGCAGTTTTCAACGAGGGACGATCTCGCGGTACTGGCTGTACCATTTGAAGAGGAGGTCAGTGAAGATCTGCTGTCGGCATTCAGCGGGATCGTGCCGGCAGACAGCTTTTCGGCGGGCGTCGGGGATCCCGTGATCGCCGTAGGCGCGCCGCTTGGCGTTGTTAATTCCTGCTCGTTCGGCAGCGTCGGATATGTGAGCACGGATGAGCCCGCGCTGGATTCAGCGCAGCGAATACTGTATGCTGATATCAGGACCGACGCGGATAAGGGGAGCTTCATTCTTGACAAGGATGGAGAACTTTTGGGAATCGCCGGAAAACAGGACGAAAGATCGGGACTTGGCGCGGGACTTGCCAGGATCATAACCATCGGCTCTGTCAAGGATCTGGTGGACCTCATGGAAGCCGGGGAAAAACAGGCATATATCGGGCTCGAAGGCTTTGGCGTGTCTGCGGAGATGATCTCCGACGGCTTGCCGGAGGGAATGTATATCACCAATGTATACACGGAGAGTCCCGCCTATAATGCCGGCGTCAAACGCGGCGATATCATCACGGTACTGAATGAAGTCCCTGTCCGGGATGCCTATGAATATGCAGGTGTCATGCGGACACTGAAGCCCGAGGAAACGATCTCCCTGGTCGTTCAGCGGGGTTCCGCTGACGGCGAGTACCGGGCGATCGATTTTATGCTGACAACAGGGGAACGTTAGTGAAAAAGAATGAAGAATTTGAACTGAAGATCACAGACCTGAGCGATGAAGGCGCAGGGATCGGCAGGACTTCTGAAACCGGCCCGGATGATTCCGGGGCCGGTTTTATATGGTTTGTCAAGGATGCTTTGATCGGGGACAGGGTCCTTGCGGCGGCAACGAAAGTAAAGAAAAACTATGGCTTTGCCCGCCTGGTCCGTGTTCTTGAACCGTCTCCCGACCGGGTGCAGCCCCTTTGTCAGGAGGCGAGACGCTGCGGAGGATGTCAGATCCAGCAAATGGAATACGCAGCGCAGCTTAAGTTTAAAGAAGATAAGGTGTGGAACGATCTGGTACGGATCGGGGGATTTGATCCAAGGCAGTTTGTCCGCACGGACAGAGAAATCATAAAACACGCGGAAGGACAGATCCTGTTCGAGCCGATCATCGGCATGGAGGAACCATGGAGATACAGGAACAAGGCTGTATATCCAATAGGCAGAGACAGGGACGGCAGTCTGATCGCCGGGTTTTACGCCGGTCGTACGCATTCTATCATTTCCTGCAGCGACTGTATGCTGGGACCGGAGGAGAACCGGGAGATCCTGCAGTGCATTCTGGATCATATGGAAAGGCACAGGATTTCTCCCTATGATGAAACGACGCATACAGGTGTTGTCAGGCATGTCCTGTTACGCCAGGGCGTGCATACGGGAGAACTGATGGTCTGCCTCGTGATCAATGCAGACGGTCTGAAGACGGCCCGGGAGCTCGGAGTGAAACTGCAGGAAGCATTTCCGGCACTGCGTTCGTTCTCCCTGTGCGTTAATAAAGAGCGGACCAATGTGATCATGGGCACCCGGATCATACAGATCGTCGGACCAGGATATATCGAAGAAGAGATACAGGGGGTGCGTTTCCGGATCTCCCCGCTCTCATTCTTTCAGGTCAATTCTCTTCAGATGGAACGTCTCTATGGGACTGCACTCGAGTTTGCAGGTCTGACCGGAAAGGAGATCGTCTGGGATCTGTACTGCGGTGTCGGAACGATCTCACTGTTTCTTGCAGGTCATGCGAAAAAGGTCTATGGGGTGGAGATCATCCCCGCTGCGATCGAAAACGCAAAGGAAAATGCTGCACTGAATGGTTTGACAAATGCCGTATTTTATACCGGTGCGGCAGAGGAAGTGCTGCCCCGATGGTATGAGGAACAAAAGGCTTCAGATGTCGATGTTATTGTTGTGGATCCGCCCCGCAAAGGCTGTGATATCCGCTGTCTGGAAACGATGGTCGCAATCGCGCCTTCACGTATCGTTTATGTATCGTGCGACCCGGCAACGCTGGCCCGGGATCTTAAGTATCTCTGCGGTCAAGGATATATGCTCCAAAGAGTGAGGCCATGTGATATGTTTCCTCATACCGTACACGTCGAGACGGTATGTGCATTGTCCAAACTTTCTGAGGCGAAACATCATATCAGCGTTCAAGTCGATATGGATGAGTTGGATCTGACCGCAGCTGAGAGCAAGGCTACATATGAAGAGATCCAGGCGTGGGTGAAGGAG
>JAFSRP010000046.1 GCA_017446045.1 Lachnospiraceae bacterium
GTAGCCGTTCTCCCAGAATGCAAGTGCCTTGATGCCGGTGCCGTCGAAGCCTGCAAGAAGCTGCTGGCCTACTTCGCCGTCAAGTACTGCGTATGCAGACTCATAGGACGGGAACAGGTACGGAAGGTCAAGGACTGCCCAGTTAGCGGTGGACTTAGCAAATGCCGGGATCGGACCGGTGGAGGTGACCAGCATGTCCTGGGTGCCCATGGAAACGGCATCCAGCATGTCGGACTCGTTGCCAAGAGAGGATGACGGATAGATATCTACGGTCATCTCGCCGCCGGAAAGCTCCTCAAGGTGCTTTCTGAATGCTACAAGACCCTGGTTGTAAGCAGAGGTCATTGCGTTGGTGTCGCCGCACTTGAAGCGGATGGTTGCGTCCGGAGAACCAAGAGGCTCTTCGTCGGTCGGCTCGGTAAGAACCGGAGGAAGGATCGTGTAAGCTGCTGCTGCCGGAGCTGCTGCTGCCGGAGCTGCTGCCTCAGTCTCTGCCGGTGCCGCCTCGGTAGCTGCCGGAGCTGCCTCGGTAGCTGCCGGAGCTGCTGCCTCAGTCTCTGCCGGTGCTGCCGCTGCTGTCGTCTGGGTGGTGGAAGAACCGCCGCCGCAGGCAACGAGAGCTGCAGTCATGACAGAAACAAGCATCAATGAAATAAATTTTTTCATAAGTTGTTCCCTTTCTTAAAAATATTATTGTTTCTGCATGCCGGGGACTGCTTACCCAGCCCCCGGCAATGCCGTCCAACCATTATTATATACTTTTCACGCAGAATTGTATATCTTTTTGTGCACTATTTGTCAGAAAAATGACAGAATTTCGTCAGTCGACCGGGTAACCCTCGACCTTTGCGTTGTAGCTGTACTCCGGAGTCGGGAAGGTGCCAGCGCAAGTGTCATCGTAGAATGCGTTCAGCGCATCGACCATCGGCTGGCGAAGCTCTGCGTAATGCTTGACGAACTTCGGCTTGAAATCACCGAACAGTCCGGTCATATCATAAAGGTTCAGCTCCTGTCCGTCGCAGTACAGCCCGGCACCGATGCCGCAGGTCGGGATCTTGACGGTCTCGGTGATCTTCTTTGCCACGCCAACCGGCATGCACTCAAGGCAGATACCGAATGCGCCCGCTTCTTCAACTGCAAGTGCATCAGCCAGCAGCTGGTCTGCCACGGAGCTGTCCTTGCCCTGGACCTTGAAGCCGCCAAGTGCGCTGATGGACTGCGGGGTCAGGCCGATATGTGCCATGACCGGAATGCCTGCATCAACGATCGCACGGATACGGGGAGCCATCTTTGCGCCGCCCTCGAGCTTGACGCAGTCGCAGCCGGTCTCCTGCATGATACGGTTTGCAGTCATGACAGCCTGCTCGTTGGAAGCGTTGTATGTGCCGAACGGCATATCGCCGACGACGAAGGTGTTGGGAGCGCCCTTGACGACAGCCTTTGCATGATGGCAGATCATGTCTACAGTAACCGGAATGGTGGAGCCGAAGCCGGTCATGACATTGCCCAGAGAGTCGCCGACCAGGATCATCTCGGTCTTGGATTCATCTACGATGCCCGCGAAAGTATAGTCATAGCAGATCGTCCAGGTCCACTTCTGTCCCTCTTCCTTGTAACGCTTGAAGTCCTGAATACTGCACTTTTTCTTTGCCATGGTTTCCTCCTTAATTTAAGAAATATATTTACACTTTGATGTTCCTGGGTCAATACATCTGATCCTCGTAATGATCCTGGATCATATTGATCAGATGGTAGATCGTGGTGTTGTAAGGTACCGGGATCCCCAGCCGCTGGCCTTCACGGACGACAGCTCCGGTAATGGTCTCCACCTCGGTCTTCATATGTTTCTTCGCGTTCTGGTTCATCGAAGAATAATGTGTGCTCGGTGTATAGATCTCGAAGAAATGATCCCTCTCAGTCTCATAATCCAGATCCAGGCCTTTCGCGTTGGCGACTTCGCAGACCTCACGGATGAGCTCGCTTGAAAGTGCCCTGCCGTGGGGCGGCTCGCAGACCTGCCCACAGGAGAGGCGGGTGATCATGCCGATACCGCAGGTGCAGACGTTGATGCAGAGCTTCTTCCAGATCGCCTTCTCAGCCTCCGGGGTAGCCTGGGTCTCAAGGCCTGCCTCGCTCAAAGTCTCGCAGATCTTCTCGATCGCCGGGGTAACGGGGCCTTCCATCGGCATGATCTGGGTGAAACCGCTGGTGCCGGAATCTCTGACATGCGCGGGGCCTTCAACAACACCTGCCGCCAGAGTAGTTCCCAGAATGATGCGGTTCTTCGGAACATACTTGGCAATGATGTCCGCATTGCCAACGCCGTTCTGCACCGTCAGCACATAGGTGTCCGGCCCGATGATCACCTTTGCGTCGCGGGTGATCCTGTCAGTAAAGTTGGTGTTGACGAAAATGATCACGAGTTCCATGTAACCGTCCTGATCATAGACATCATGCACGTTGGTGGTCGCCCTGACCTTAAGGACCTGAGTCCCTTCTCTTGTGTCGAGCGTCAGGCCATCCTTCTGCATCTTAGCCACATGCTCACGCCAGGTATCCACCAGCCAAACATCATTTCCCGCAGCTGCCAGTCTGGCACCGACCATGCCACCCATGGCACCTGCGCCCATCATTGTAACTTTCATAGTTTCTCCTCTTGAAAAACCAATCAAAAACAAGGAACGGGTGTGCTACATTACAGCACAGCATTTCCTAATATAGTACTTTTATAGATTATCAGTATATTCCTGCAATTTCAACACAAAATACTGCCCAAAAAAGAGGTTGGAAATTTGTTGAAAATGCGTCCGGGAATCTGAAGCGCTGTTCGCTGTACTGCAGCTTGCCTTACACGTAATTACAGGTCCTCATGACTGCGATCTCGTTGATGCCGAGGGCTTCCGACTTGGTCTGCCGTCCGTTGCAGGTGTCGACAACCATATCATACAGTTCCTGCTGCAGCTCTTCTATACTGTGCGTTCCCTTTATGTACCGGCTGGCATCGAAATCGATGTTGTCTTCCATCTTTGCGTATGTGGATGCGTTGCCGGTGATCTTGATGACCGGCATGATCGGATTGCCCAGGGCTGTGCCGCGGCCGGTGGAGAATACGCAGACCTGTGCGCCGCCTGCTGCCATACCTGTCATGGAGCTCGGATCATTGCCCGGAGTGTCCATGATCACGAGGCCTTTCTGCTCCGCGGGGATCTCCTTTGCGTAGTCATATACCTGGCTGATCGGCCTGCTGCCTCCCCTATGGATACATCCGAGAGACTTCTCCTCGAGGGTCGTGATGCCGCCCGCCTTATTGCCCGGGGTCGGGTTGCCGCTGCGGATATCCTCTCCGCAGGCTCTGCGGACTGCCTCCTCATAGCGATGAACGATCTCAAGGACGCGGTCGTGTACTTCCGGCGTGACACCGCGCTCTGCCAGCAGATGCTCACCGCCGATGAACTCGGGTGTCTCGGAAAGGATCGTTGCAGCGCCTTCATCCACCAGACGGTCGGACAGCGCGCCGATCACATTGTTGGCCGCCAAACCGGATGTCGGATCGGAACCGCCGCACTCGGTCGCAAGCAGAAGCTCTGTGATCGGGAACTTCTCTTTACGCATCATGGCAGCCTCTGCCGCAAACTGCTTTGCATAGCGCACGCCCTGCTCGACTGCCCGGAGAGTGCCGCCGGCTTCCTGGATGATCACTTTCTCGACCGGTTTGGTGGTCCGTTTCGCGATCCTGTCTGCCACTTCGTCACACTGGCAACCCTCGCAGCCGAGCGAGACCAGGACTACAGCGTATACATTGGGATTGGCCGCAAAACCGACCTCGAAATCAAAACTCATCTCCAGATCGGAGGTTACCTGGGAACATCCCACCTGGTTGTGGAAGCTGACTGCTCCCTCGACCTGGTTCGCGATGATGTTCGCGACATCCGACGCGCAGACGCTCGTGGGAAGAACAAGTACATAGTTTCTGATGCCCGGCCTGCCGTCGGGGCGCCTGTATCCGTAAAATTCAGTCATTTCTTATCCCCTTTCCGGCTCTTCGATATTGTGTGTATGGACATGCTGTCCCGGAACGATATCCTGGGACGCGATCCCGATCAGCTCGCCGTACTTGATGACGCGGCCGCCCTTCGGCACTGCCTTGACAGCCATCTTATGATATACGGGGATCGCATCCAGGGCGGTTACCTCACACGTGACTCCGCCGTCCGTATACTGTACCGTATCGCCCGGCTGCACAGCGCCGCCCAGGGTGACCACGCAGTCCTTCGGGTCAATAAACATTCCATTTACCATATATAATGATCTCCTTCTTCTTTAATATGCTCCTTCATGGGCTGCCAGGACAGCTTTTATTTGAACAGGATCAGCGCGATAATCTCGGCTGTCTCGTCCGTATCATTCATGAAACCGTGAGACTCCCCGTCTGCGCAGAAGGTAATGTCACCGGCATTGATGCGTACCTTCTCATCGTCGCGGTAATAAATACCGCTTCCTTTAATAAGGTAGTAAGTCTCCGCTTCGCCCTCATGCTTGTGGAGCCCGATCTCGCAGCCGGGCTCAATGATCGTATGCTGGAAGACACGGCCTTTCTCGTACATTTCCTCCCGCCCGTTCAGGATCGGCTTAGCCAGGATATACCCCGCTCCGCCTCTCATGTGCTCTGTCCTGACCGGCTCATCTGTGATTTTTCTGATAAATGACATGGAAAATCGACGCTCCTTTCCTTAATTTAACGACAATGTGCGGTATTGAAGCACATAGTACACGACTATAGAATATAGTTCAGATTATCAGTCCATGCGGCATAAATCAATATCCATAATGTCCAAAAAAGCTTAATGCTATTTGTTGAAATTCCTAATTTTTCGTCTGTCAATGCCGGAAACCGGAATCAGTCTTGCTTTTCGGGGCCCCGCAATGCTACAATGTGGGAAAGTGTTCGTCATTATCATCTTGTTTGATCGATGAAAGCTGTGGTTTTATGATACAGTCTATCGAAAGAGTATCCAATATATTGCATTGTTTTGACCAGGATTCCCTTCTGGGGATCACACAGATCGCCAAAAGAGTAGGCCTTTCCAAGTCCACCACGTTCGGGATCGTCAGTACGCTGACAAAGCTGGGATTTTTAGAACAGGATAAGGACACAGGTCTCTATAAGCTCGGCCTGGAGCTCTTCCTGCTTGGAAACCGTGTCGATGCCGAAGGCCGCAACACGATCACCCGTGAACTGGACGTGCTGGTGGAAACGCTGGGAGAGACCATCAACTACGTCCGCCGCCAGGGCAGCAATGTGATCTATCTGGCCAAAAAGGAAAGCCCGCACTCCATGCGTATCTCCACAACGGTCGGCATGAGCCTGCCCATGTACTGCTCCGCGGTGGGCAAAGCCATACTGGCATATCTGCCGCAGGATGAACAGGATGCCATCATCAACGTAACAGAATTCCAGAACCTCACTGACAATACACTTGCCAGCGCGGAGACCCTGCGATCCGAGCTCAAGAAGATCCGTTCCCAGGGCTATGCGCTTGACAGTGAAGAGCTGGAATACGGTCTGACCTGTGTCGCTGTGCCTATCCTGAACATCCAGGGATATCCGGTCGCTGCGATCAGCTGCTCCGGACCTTCGACCCGCATGACCCCGGAGAAGATCGCGGTCTGCCAGAACGAGCTCCGCCAGAGTGCAGCGCGCCTTTCCCGTCTGATCAGCTGATGGAAATCTTGCACAATCGGAACCGGCAATCCTTGTGAATTATTTATCCCGCGCAAACATTGACGCTTATGGGAATTTACCTTACTATGTTATTGCGGTATTTACGGACGTTGTTTCCTATTGTAGGACGCCGAAATGCCGTTTTCGCGACGCTTTGATTTCTGTTAATCTATATTTTTATACATCATAAGGAGGACCTGACCCCATGTACGAGCATCTTCTGTACGAAGTCGCGGATGGCATTGCCACCATCAGCATCAACAACCCCAAATCCCTCAACGCTTTGGACCCTGCCACCATTGAAGAGTTTGGCGCATGCATCGATGAAGTCGCTAAAGACAAGGCTGTCAAGGCCCTGATCGTGACCGGTGCAGGTCCCAAGTCCTTTGTCGCGGGTGCGGATATCTCCAAGATGGTCCTGATGTCAGCGGAGGAGGGTGCTCGCTTTGCGGCTCTCGCAGACGGATTCTTCTCCAAACTCGAAGCTCTCCCGATCGTAACGATCGCGGCGGTCAACGGTTATGCACTCGGCGGCGGCTGCGAGCTTGCCATGGCCTGCGATATCCGCATCGCTTCCGAAAACGCTATCTTCGGCCAGCCTGAAGTCGGCCTCGGCATCATTCCGGGCTTTGGCGGCACCCAGCGTCTGGCGCGCCTGATCGGCAAGGGAAGGGCGAAAGAACTCATTCTCACCACAGACCGTATCGACGCGAATGAAGCGTACCGCATCGGCCTGGTCAACAAAGTCACTTCCAAGGAGGAACTGATCGATACCTGTAAGGCAATGATCGGCAGAGTCCTGAAGAACGGTCCGTTTGCTGTTGCGGTCGCAAAGAGCTGCATTGAAAGCGGTATGGATATGGACCTCAAGAACGGTCTGAAACTGGAAGCGGATGCTTTCGGCCTTACTTTCGCTACCGAAGAGAAGAAAGAAGGCATGACCGCGTTCCTCGAAAAGCGCAAGGCTAATTTCGGCTGATATTACGGTACTTCTGCACCCCGGTGCTTAACAAACATATATTTTAAGAGGGTTGATCTATGAGCACATTCCAGAAAGTAACAGTCGACGGCAACACCGCCGCCGCAATGGCTTCCTACGCATTTACGGAAGTCGCAACCATCTATCCCATCACTCCCTCCTCCGTCATGGCTGAAATGATGGATGAGTGGGCTGCCAACGGTAAAAAGAACATTTTCGGTGAGAAGGTAGAGATCCGTGAGATGCAGCATGAAGGCGGCGCAGCCGGTGCACTGCACGGCGCGCTCCAGGGCGGTGCGCTCGGTTCTACCTACACTGCCAGCCAGGGCCTGATGCTGATGCTTCCGAATATGCACAAGATCGCCGGCGAACTTCTTCCCGGTGTCTTCCATGTCAGCGCCCGCGCGCTTGCATCCAACGCACTTTCCATCTACGGCGACCATCAGGACGTCATGAACTGCCGTGCGACCGGTTTCACGATGCTCTGCGGCAGCACCGTTCAGCAGGCTTTCCACATGGCAGCGATCGCACATCTTTCCGCGATCAAGAGCCATATCCCGGTCCTGCATTTCTTCGACGGCTTCCGTACCAGCCATGAATATCAGAAGATCGAAGCTATCGATTATGATACCCTGGCTTCCCTGGTGGACCGTGACGCGCTCAAGGCATTCCGTGACAACGCGCTGAATTCCGACCATCCGAAGTCACGCGGTTCTGCGGAGAGCCCGGACGTCTTCTTCCAGGCACGTGAGTCGACCAACAAGTACTATCTGGCAGTCCCGGCTGTCATCGAAGAGTACATGGCCAAGATCAATGAGATCGCCGGCACCGACTACAAGCTGTTCAATTATTTCGGCGCACCGGATGCCGAGCACATCATCATCACCATGGGATCCTCCGCAGGTGTTATCCGCGAAGCACTGGATTACTGGAATGCGAAGGGCAAGAAGCTCGGCGTTGTCGAGGTCCATCTCTATCGTCCGTTCTGCAATGACAAGCTTCTCGAGGCGATCCCGGCAACCGTTAAGAAGATCGCGGTCCTTGACCGTACCAAGGAACCGGGCGCACCCGGCGAGCCTCTGTACCTGGATGTCTGCAACGCACTGTTTGGTGCCGGCAGAAGCGATATCAAGGTCGTCGGCGGCAGATACGGCCTCGGCTCCAAGGACTTCACCCCGATGGATGCCATGGCAGTCTTCCAGAACCTGGATCAGGACGAGCCGAAGAACAACTTCACCGTTTCCATCGTGGATGACGTGACCAATACCTCTCTTCCGGACTTCGCTGAGCCATTTGACTCCACGCCGGACGGCAACTTCTCCTGTAAGTTCTGGGGTCTCGGTTCCGACGGTACCGTCGGTGCAAACAAGTCCGCCGTCAAGATCATCGGCGACAACACCGACTACAAGGTGCAGGCATACTTTGCTTATGACGCAAAGAAGTCCGGCGGCGTCACCATTTCCCATCTGCGTTTCGGCCCGAAGGAGATCAAGGGTTCCTACCAGATCAAGGCAGCCAATTTCATCGCCTGCCACAACCAGGCATATGTCGACAAGTATCCGCTGATCGACGACCTCAAGGAAGGCGGCGACTTCCTGCTCAACACCATCTGGAACGATGAGGAGCTCGAGCAGAACCTGCCGGCAGAGCTGAAGCGCAAGATCGCATCCAAGAAAGCGAAGTTCTATACCCTGGATGCTTTCCACATCGCAAAAGACCTCGGCCTCGGCAGCCGTATCAACATGATCATGCAGGCCGGCTTCTTCGCCATCACCAAGATCCTTCCGGTGGATGACGCCGTGAAGTATCTGAAGGAGCAGGTCGTCAAGACCTACGGCGCAAAGGGCCAGGATATCATCGACATGAACTTCTCAGCGATCGACGCCGGCATCAGCCACATCCATGAAGTGGCGGTTCCGGACAGCTGGAAGGACGCTGCAGATGATAAGGCAGACGACAAGAAGGATATTCCGGAGTTCTTCAGGAAAGTCCTGTTCAAGATGGGCCGCCAGGAAGGCAACGATCTTCCGGTCAGCGCTTTCAACGGCCATGAAGACGGCAGCTGGGAGCAGGGTTATACCCAGTATGAGAAACGCGGTATCGCGATCGAAGTTCCCGCATGGGATGTTGAGAAGTGTATCCAGTGTAACCGCTGCGCGGCTATGTGCCCGCACGCTGTCATCCGTCCGATCCTTCTTACCGAAGCAGAAGCTGCGGCAGCTCCCGAAGGTTACGCTGTCAAGAAAGCAAACGGCTACGACGGCCTCCAGTATCACCTCGCGATCTCCGGTCTCGACTGTACCGGATGCGGCGTATGTATCAAGGCCTGCCCGGTCGGCTGCCTGAAGATGACTGAACTGGCTCCGATGCGCGAATCCAACAGCGCAGAGTGGGAGTACTCCATCAAGAAGGTCAGCGACAAGGAGATCAAGGCGACCAACACTGTCAAGGGCAGCCAGTTCCTGAAGCCCTACATCGAGTTCTCCGGCGCCTGCGCAGGCTGCGGCGAGACTCCGTATATCAAGATGATCACCCAGCTGTACGGCGACCATATGCGTATCGCGAACTCCGCGGGCTGTACCCACATCTGGGGCGGCTCACCCGAGATCCCGTTCTGCACGAATGAGAAGGGCCAGGGCGTCGCATGGGCCAGCGGCCTGTTCGAAGATACCGCAGAGTACGGCTACGGCATGTACCTTGGTTCCAGTGCTGTCAGAAAGTGGCTGAAGTCCAGAGTCGAAGAGCTGGAGGGTCAGACCTCCGATGATGCTGTCAAGGCAGCAGCTGCAGAATGGCTCGAAGGATTCGATGCCGGCGACGGCACACGCGCACGCTCCGATAAGCTGATCGCGGCTCTCGAAGCAGCTCCGGCGACAGAGCTTGGCAAGAGCATCCTTGAGCGCAAAGATTACCTGCCCAAGACATCCCAGTGGATCGTCGGCGGCGACGGATGGGCTTACGATATCGGCTACAGCGGACTTGATCATGTCATCGCTTCCGGCGAGAACGTCAACATCATCTGCGTCGATACCGAAGTTTATTCCAACACCGGCGGACAGTCCTCCAAGGCTACCCAGACCGCAGCAGTCGCACAGTTCGCGGCAGCCGGCAAGAAGACCAAGAAGAAGGATCTGGGACGTATGTGCATGAGCTATGGCTACGTCTACGTCGCACAGGTCGCGATGGGCTATGACCCGCAGCAGACTCTCAATGCGATCCGCGAGGCTGAAAGCTATGACGGTCCGTCCGTCATCATCGCTTACGCTCCCTGCGTCAACCACGGCATCAAGGGCGGCATGAGCAATGCACAGAACCGTATCAAGGAAGCTGTCGAGTGCGGCTACTGGCATGCATGGCGCTATGATCCGCGCCGTAAGGAGGAAGGAAAGAATCCGTTCGTCCTCGACTCCAAGCCGCCGACAGCAAGCTTCCGCGATTTCCTGATGAAGGAAGTCCGTTATTCCTCCCTGCAGCGTAAGTTCCCGGATATCGCGAAGGAGCTCTTCGCGAAGGCCGAGAAGGATGCCGCGGACCGTACCGAAGCATACATCAAGCTGAACGAAGGCACGATGGTATAATCTGATACCCCGGAACGCGGCACATGAAGTGACGCGTGATACAAAAGCATTTAACTACACGGCGGCTGCTCTCGGCCGCCGTGTACCCATAACGATAGTAAGGAGCTGTCATGACATTTATTGATTTTCCTGATATTTCATTTCCTGTGCAGGGTATCGAAGATGTACCGATGCCAAAGATGTACAGGATCCGGGAACTGTATGAAAATGACAAGATCGACGACATCAAATCCCATCTGATCAACGAGATGGAAAATGTTGCCCTGGACCGTGAATGGATCAAAGGCAAGTCCATTGCCATTACGGTAGGAAGCCGCGGCATTCCGGACAACGCGCTGATGGTGCGCACGATCTGCGATACCCTGAAAAAATGGGGCGCGAATCCCTTTATCGTTCCCGCAATGGGAAGCCACGGCGGAGGAACTGTCGAGGGAAACCTTGAGATCATCAACGGCTACGGTGTCACGGAAGAAGCCATGGGCGTTCCGATCAAGGCAAGCATGGAAGTCGTGAAGATCGGCGAGATCCCGGACAAGGTCCATACCCCGGTCTACTGCGACAAGAATGCCGCGGAAGCGGACGGTATCATCCTCTACAATAAGGTCAAACCGCATACCGATTTCAAGGGTTATGTGGAGTCCGGTATGTGCAAGATGATGGCGATCGGATTGGCCAAGCATTACGGCTGCTCCTGGTTCCACCAGCAGGGCTTCGACACCTTCGGCGAGCGCGTGCCGCTGGTCGCGAAGGAGTTCCTGTCCAAGATGCCGGTGATCATGGGCATCGCGGTCGTACAGAACGCTTACGACGATATTTCCGAGATCCGAGCGTTTGCCCACGACGATATTTTCGAGGGCGACCATGAGATGCTGCAGATCGCGAAGCGCCGTCTGCCGAGAATGAAATTCGACAATATCGACGTCCTGGTGATCGACCGCATCGGCAAGAATATCAGCGGTGAAGGCGCTGACCCGAATGTCACCGGCCGCGGCTTCATGCCGGGCTTTGAGGATGATTTCCACTGCAAAAAGCTCTTCATCCGCGGACTGACCGAGCAGAGCCATCACAACGCCTGCGGCTTAGGCCTCGCTGATATTACGACACAGCGATGCCTGAACAGCTGTGACTGGGCAAGCACCTGGATCAACCTGACCACCAACACATGCGTGCATGGCGGAAGGATCCCGGTCTACCAGAACAACGATTTCCTGGCTTTGCGTCTTGCGATCCGTACCTGTGCCCGTGCCGATTTCCTGAATCCGAGAGTGGCGCGTATCCGCGATACCCTGACCCTCAACGAGCTGGAAGTCTCCGAGGCGATCCTTCCCGATATCAAGGACAGGGACGACGTTGAGATCCTCTCCGGTCCGTTCGTCTACCAGTTCGACAAGGATGGCTACATGGAGGACTTCAAATTGTAAGCAGCTTGCTGTAAGCGGCTTACCGGAACCGGACGGTCCATCCGTTTCA
Source organism: Lachnospiraceae bacterium (assembly GCA_017446045.1). Classification (GTDB taxonomy): domain Bacteria; phylum Bacillota; class Clostridia; order Lachnospirales; family Lachnospiraceae; genus Avilachnospira. Next base: position 11,750 of record JAFSRP010000046.1, read on the forward strand.
AAGTATTCAGTTCAAAAGGCTGCCGATCAGCGGCAGCCTTTTTTGTATTTTCAGTTGACGTCCTCACCCGCTGCGATACACAGTCCATACACATCCGAGGCGCCCGCGCGGAGCAGTTCCTCGGCGCAGGCATTCAGAGTAGCGCCGGTCGTGTAGATGTCGTCGATCAACAGGAGACGCGAAGGCTGTGTCCAGCCCCTCAGGTCTTCCGATGCTTCAAATGCGTTTTGCAGATTCAGCAGGCGGGCTTCCGCCGTCAGCTCCTTCTGTGCTTCCGTCTTTTTGATACGGATCAGAAGGTCGCTTCGCACCGGGATCTTTTTATTCCTGTCAGGGCTCCCCCCGCCGGACCCTCCCGTGTCAGACCCTTTTCTGCCCTGTCCTTCCCTGCTGTCTGCAGGATCTGCCTGCGCAAGGATCTCCGACAGGGCTTCCGCCAGCAATTCCGCCTGATTATACCCTCGGACAACGCGCCGGTCAGGGTGGATGGGGACCGGTACAAAAGCATCGGGATGGACCGCCCGGATCCACGGACCGAGGCGCTGCGCGGCGAGCGCTGCCATAAGCCACACATATTCCTGCCTTGCGTGATATTTGATATCTGCCATGATCTCCTGCGCCGTTTCATCATACGTAAGCAGGCAGCGGCATTGCCGGAAGACCCGTTCTTTGCGACGGCAATCAGCACAGCCTGCCCGGGCATTTCTCACGCCGGAATGATGACTGTGCAGCAGCGGTTTTCCGCATTTTTGACAATATGGGAATCCAATAAAGGCAAGATCGGAGAGACACTCCGGACAGACGTAACTGCCAAGCAGTTCTTTTATCGACAAAGAAGTGACGGGGCGGGACGCCGCCCGCATTTTCAGACGGTAATGCGGGATGCGGCGCTCTATCGGGATCACGTCATGGCAGACCGGGCAGCGTGCCGGAAAAAGTATATCTTTCCCTAATTCGATCCCGCAGGCCCGAATATCGTTTATTCTCACTCTCATTACGTTCCATTTCTTCAAATACCTGCGGCAGACCGACCATGCAGACGCATTTTCGCGCACGGGTCACAGCCGTATATAAGAGGTTCCGGTTCATCAGAAGATGCGGACCGCGGTACATCGGCATGATCACAGCCGGGTATTCGCTTCCCTGAGATTTGTGTACGGTCACGGCATATGCCAGCTCCAGGTTTCTGATCTGTTTTTTGTCATACTCCACCTGACGGTCCTCGTCAAAGACGACCGTCACTGTATCGGAAATAGTATCGATCTTTAGGATCCTGCCGATATCTCCGTTGAAAACGCCGGTGCCATGCTCCATGGGAAGACCTTTCGCGTCGTGCCGGATCCATTCCAGGTCATAGTCATTCTTGATCTGCATGACCTTGTCGCCTTCCCGGAGAATCTGTTCGCCGTTCTTAAGCTCTGTTTTGTATCGATCGGGAGGATTAAGAAATGCCTGGAGTTCCCTGTTCAGAAGCTCCACGCCCAGGGCGCCTTTGCGGGTCGCACAGAGCACCTGGATCTCCAGCCTGTCACAGCCGACATACGCCGGCAGCTTCTCTGTGATCAGGGATCTTACCGCTGCCGCGATGCTCTCCGGCTGACGGCTCCGGATAAACAGAAAGTCCTCACTTCGTTTGGCAAGGTCTACCGGCTCTCCCCGATTGATCCTGTGCGCGTTGAGGATGATATCCGACTGGGCCGCCTGACGGAAAATCCGTGTCAGCCGGACAGTTTCAAAACATCCGGAATCGATCATATCGCGGAGCACATTGCCTGCGCCGACACTTGGCAGCTGGTTGGAGTCGCCTACCAGTATCACACGCGTGCCCGGGACCACAGCCTTCAGGAGCGCGTCCATCAGGAAAATGTCGACCATCGACATCTCATCGATGATCAGGACATCTGCCTCCAGCGGGTCTTTCTCGTCACGCATGAACCGGCCTTTCCCGGAAGTGGAGCCGGCCCCTCCGGCATTTCCCGCGCCTGCATACGGAGCAGCCTCGCCATCCAGTCCCTGCCGGGTGCCTTCGTAGCTTGAGACACTGCCGGGAGCGTTCCCCTGTTCCGGTACACCGGTATACTCGAGCATCCGGTGGATCGTCTTTGCTTCCTGGCCGGTGGCCTCAGTCATGCGCTTTGCGGCACGACCTGTCGGCGCAGCCAGCATGATCTCGTCATGATCCTCCGCATAGTAGCGGATCAGGGTGTTGATGGTCGTCGTCTTGCCGGTGCCGGGGCCGCCGGTCACGATCAGCAGACCATTCGTCACAGATGCGCGGATGGCCTCCCGCTGCTGCTCATCCAGTTCGATCCCTGTCTCCTTTTCGATCTGGCGGATCCTGCGATCCACCTGTGCCGGATCACACTCTCCATGGATTGCCAGACTGTGCAGCCGTTCGGCGATATTCCGCTCCGTATAATAGTAAGCAGCCAGATAGATCTGCTCCTGATCCTGCTCTGCTGTTTCCGGCTGTGGCAGTATATTTTCGCCCTGTTCCCCGGGCAGTTCCCATGGATCCGCGCCGGATATATCCCACGGCTCCGCTCCGGACATTTCATCGAATGCAGGCATTTCTGAAGTATCGTCTGACGTCATTTCCTGCTTCGGGGACAGGATAACGATCCTTCCGTCGATCTGCAGATCCATGAGATACCGGTCGATCTCTCCGAGGCCAAGGCCCAGCAGTTCGCTGCTCTTTTGCCTAAGAAGATACTTCGGCAGCCAGGTATGACCGTCTGCGGCAGCCATGGTGAGCACATAAAGCAATCCGCAGCGAATGCGGAATTCCGAATCCTCGGAGATCCCCATTTTGATGGCAATGTTGTCAGCCGTACGGAATCCGATGCCGTCCAGGTCTTCTGCCAACTGATAAGGATTGGTATTCAGGATCATATAGAGCGCCGGGCCGTACCGCTCATAAATGCGGTTGGCCAGATTCGCGCCTATGCCATACTGCTGCATATACATGACAGCGTCGCGCATGCCGCGTTTCATCTGCGCCTGCTCGGAAACAGACATCGCCATGGTTTCGCTGATGCCTTTGACCTCTGACAGGCGCTCCGGCTCTTCTTCTATGATCCGGAATGTGTCCGCTTTGAATTTTTTAACAATGCGTTTTGCAAGTGCAGGGCCGATGCCCTTGATGGCGCCCCCGGCCAAATACCGTTCAATAGCATCTGCGCCTTCCGGGGGTATCACCTGAAATGAACTGACAGAAAACTGCTCCCCATAGACAGGGTGCGATGTATGCTCTCCTGTGGCTTCGATGGACTCACCGACACTGATATACGGAAAATATCCCACCAGTGTGATCTCGGCTCCGTCCTCCGAAGCCTGCAGGACCGCGTAATAATTCTCTTCGTTATAATAGATGATGTTTTCGATAAATGCTCTGATACTGCTCACAGGGCTTACTCTTCATCCTGGCTGTTGACCAGCTCGATAAACCGTCCGGTACCGATCGCCACACAGGAAAGCGGATCCTCCGCAACCATGGTGGTAATGCCGGTCTTTTCCTCGATCAGCTTGTCCAGGCCATACACCAGTGAGCCTCCGCCGGTCAGGATAATGCCCCGCTCATAAATATCCGAGGCAAGTTCCGGCGGGGTCCGCTCCAGTACATTGTGGACAGCATTGACGATCTGGGAAGCGGCATCCGCAAATGCCTCCATGGTCTCATCGCTGGTCACCTGCACCGTCTTCGGAAGACCGGTCACAAGATTGCGTCCACGGACCTCCATGACCAGATTCTCGGGACGCTTGTAGACGCATCCCACGCCGATCTTGATGTCCTCTGCCGTACGCTCACCGATCAGCAGGTTATGTTTTTTGCGCATGTAGCGGATCACGGCTTCATCAAAATCATCACCGGCAACCTTTACGGATTCGGAGACTACCGGGCCTCCCAGTGAGATCACTGCGATGTCCGAAGTGCCGCCGCCGATATCTACGACAATATTGCCGAACGCCTTGGAGATGTCGATTCCCGCGCCGATCGCCGCCGCTACCGGCTCCTCGATGATGGTAACCTCACGGGCACCAGCCTGGTAAGTCGCATCCTCGACTGCCTTCTTCTCGACCTCGGTCGCGCCGGACGGGATACAGACCGCAACGCGCGGCTTGCGCAGGGTCCTTCTGCCGACCGCCTTATCGATGAAGTGTTTCAGCATCTTCTCGGTCAGGGTATAGTCGGAGATGACGCCCTGGCGCAGGGGACGGACCGCCTTCAGGTTGCCCGGCGTACGTCCCAGCATCAGACGGGCGTCCTCGCCGTATGCGACGACATTGCCGGTATCACGGTCCACCGCGATAACGGAAGGTTCCCGCAGCACAACGCCTCTGCCCTTGATATATACCAGAATACTGGCTGTACCAAGATCTATGCCTATGTCATTGGACATGAGTGAAAATAATGCCATGTAGTCCTCCAGACTTTAACTGTGTGATAAGCTGTATAAGTTTACCACAACCCACCGTATTTTTCAAGCAAGGGGTCAAAGACACTGCGAAGCTTCGCAAAGGGGCCTTCCAGGTACCGGCTGCCCAGAATCAGAGTGAGCATGACAGACAGCAACAGTACAAAGATCACATGCAATTTATGATTTGCATCGATGCCCCGGTAGAACCCGAAATACTCCATCAGATCCCGGATCGGACGATGCAGGATATAAATCTGCAGCGTACGTCTCCCGAGACTGGTAATACAGGGCAAACGCATTGCCGGCGCAAGTCCTGTTACGCCCAGGGAGACCATGAAAGCCAGGACATACCAGAAAAGATTCAGCGCCCAGAGGTACGGCCTCATCTCGGGAAGATACCTTGTGTAATCCGCACCGTATACCACCAGATGATATTTCATAAAGTGATCGTAGGTACAGAAAAATACGATCAGCAGGATCCCGATCGCGAGGACGTTCATGATGCGGCTCCCGCTGCTCTGAAGATAACGTCCCAGCATCCCCGGAGTCCCGTAATAACCAAAGTAAAAAAAGGGCAAAAGCGTAAGCGTCCTGTCAAAGGAAAACAGATCGCCGATATGGATCACATACTTGGCAAAGGAAACTGCCAGCATCATTACGGCAACCGTCAGGAAACCCTGCGCGGGGTCCTTGCGGAAGCGGTCAAAAACCGGAATAGTCAGGTAATACGTTGCCAGAGACATCAGATACCAGGGCGCCCCGCTCTCGTGGAAATAATCGGGGATCAGGGGAATATATCCCGCGACGAGTCCTTCCGTAATGTTGACGATCGACTCATAAACAAAATAGAGCCAGAGGATCTGGACAGTCTTACCCCACTTAAAATGTCCGTCCTTATAAACCGAATGCGCAAAATAGCCGGACAGGATCATAAAACAGGGCATGTGGAACACATAGATCGCATAGATCAGCCCCGTAACAAAACGCGTCCTCTCAAGAGGCAGCAGAAAATGACCGATCACGACGATCATGATCAGTATTCCCCGGACGTTGTCCATACGCGCGTCGCGCGCGCCTGCGCCGGTTTTTTGGTATGTGCCGCTTGAATTCCGCAATACTGCACCTGTTGTATAACGTTTCAGCTACAGCCACCATAAACAAAGTCGCTGCTTTCAGCGGCTTTGCTGCTCATGCGCCGGCTGTCTGCAAATCAGACACTGCCTGGTTGCCTGCGGAAAGCATGCCTGCATGCTTTTCCGACATTCAATCAGGCAGTTGCCGAATCGTTATCGTTTATTTCATGATCTTGTCGATCTTGCCGCTGATATCTGTCTGCAGCGCATCACTCAGAGCAGATGCATTTTCCGCGTCGCTGCCCTTTACGCCGGTATAGATCTTGAGCTTGGGCTCTGTGCCGGAAGGACGTACACAGACCCAGGCGTTGTCGTTCAGCTCGAAGTACAGAACATTGGACTTCGCCAGTCCGGTCGGGGTCTTGCCTTCTTTGCCCGGGCGGAAGTCACGGATGACATCATTCGAATAATCGCGGAAACGCTCCACACGATAAGCATCAAAGGATACCGGCGGTTCCTCGCGCAGGGTGTCCATGATCTTCCGGATCATCTGCAGGCCCTCGATGCCGGCCAGCTCGATGGTCTTGACATTCTCGCGATAATACCCGTACTTCAGGTACATATCCTTCATCGCATCCCAGAGGGTCTTGCCCTGTTTCTTGTAGAACGCCGCTGCCTCGCAGAGGGAAGTCACTGCGGAGATCGCATCCTTATCGCGGGCATAGGTACCGATCAGGCAGCCGTAGCTCTCTTCCATACCGAATACATACTGTCCGCTGCCTTCGCCCTCTGCCTTCAGGATCTCACGGCCGATCCACTTGAATCCGGTCAGGACTTCCTTGGCCTCGACATCCCAGCCTGCCGCTACTGCCTTGATCAGGTCGGTGGAAACGATAGACTCTACTACAAAGGCGTCTGCCGGCAATGTACCCATGGCTTTTCTCTGGGAAAGCTCGTACTCACAAAGCAGCGCACCGGACATGTTTCCGGTAAGCGGAATATACTCACCGCTCTCACTGTCCCGCACATAGACTCCCAGACGATCCGCGTCCGGATCGGTCGCCAGGACCAGATCGGCATCCTTCTCCTTCGCAAGCTTCAGGCCGAGCTCGAATGCGGCCTTGGACTCCGGGTTGGGATAGGATACAGTCGGGAAGTCGCCGTCCGGCTCTGCCTGCTCCGGAACCTCATAGACCTGCGTGAATCCGAGCTCACGAAGCATGCGCATGACCGGGACATGGCCTGTTCCATGCAGGGGAGTATATACGATACGGATGCTGTCTGCCATCTCACGGATCACATCCGGATGCAGGATGGTCTTTTTCACTTCCGCAATGTACGGATCGTCTACATCCTTGCCGATGGTAATATAAAGGCCGGCGGCTTCCGCGTCCTCTTTGGACATGGTCTTGCATACCGACATGTCGGTGATCGCAAGTACGTGCTCTGTTACAGCCTTGTCGTGCGGCGGGGTGAACTGCGCCCCGTCCTCCCAGTAGACCTTGTAGCCGTTGTAATTGGCCGGGTTATGACTGGCGGTGATATTGATTCCGGCAATGCAGCCCAGATACCGCACTGCAAAAGAAAGCTCCGGTGTCGGTCTGAGTGACTCAAAACGATAGGCTTTGATGCCGTTCGCCGCCAGAGTACGCGCTACTTCATCCGAAAACTCGATGGACATGTGACGGGAATCATATGCGATCGCAACGCCCTTGTCCTGTCCGCCCTGTTCTATAATATAATCTGCCAGACCCTGGGTGGCTCTGCGGACCACATATTTGTTCATACGATTGGTACCGGCGCCGATGATGCCGCGAAGGCCTGCCGTACCGAATTCGAGATCCATATGGAAACGTTCCATGATCTCCTTTTCATCATCCCTGATGGCTGCCAGTTCATTCCTGGTCTCCTCATCGTAATAGGGATTGCTGAGCCACTCTTCGTAAATTGCCTTGTAGTCTCTCATGGTGCTGCCTCATCTCCTTGGTTGTCACAGGTGAATATAGTTACAGTTATGGTTTCCGATGGTAATAATTGGAAATCAGGTACAGGATGGTGTTGAGTCTCGGATCTCTCTGCGCCGCATCGAGCATGCGGTTCAGGATCTCTCCGATCTCCGGTCCCTCCGGCGCGCCCAGCGCCTTCAGCTCCGCGCCTGACAGTACCAGGTCGCTGAGATAGACCGGCTCCCCCATCTCCCTGATATCCTCAAACAGGGCAAGGACCTTTTCGATGTCTTCCTCCGGGCAGGCTGTGCGGTACTTATCAGTCAGACTGGAGGCAAGCTTGACATACAGAAGATCCCGGAACAGCTCCGGCTTCATGTCTGCCATCTGTTTCTTCAGCAGATAGCGGTCTTCCGGCAGCGGCTTCAGGCTCAGCTCCGAAAGAAGAACTCCCTGTTTCAGAGTAACGTTGTCTGCCTTCAGGCTCTTCAGCAATGCCCTGGCGGACGCCGGATCCATTCCCTGCAGCAGGAAAGCGAAACGTATATAACGCTTATCCTGTGAGACTTCCGCCTGCAGGTCATATGCCCGGAAAAGCGATCTCGTGTCTTCCGCAACAGTCTGCTCCGATTCTGTTTCCTTCGCGGCCTTTGTCGGCGGGAGTCCGAACAGCGCGAAAATGTTGTTCATAGGGGGCTGGCCGGCTGCTTTCTGATCTCCCGGCGCGCCCCGGGTGCCCGATCCTAAAGACCCATGGCCTTCCCGGGGAGCAGATACAGATCCGCCGGGCTGAGGTGCATTAACGACTCTCTCCAGGGTATGTCCGTGCGCGTGCTTTTCGTTGTGTTCCGCCACTGCAGCATCCGGCTCCGCCAGACAGACATGGCTGTCATAGTCTTCATTATGCAGCTCCCCGCCGTCTGCCCCTGCTGCCGGGCCGGATGAAGCCTCCGGCCTGGTCCAGGCGGAAAGCTCTTTGGCATTCTCCCACAGGGCAGTCATTGCTTCTGTCCCGGCGCTGTCCTTCAATGCCGTGATATGCGCAAAATCGATCCCGGAAAAATGCTCTGCGATGTATGGTGCCAGTCCCAGTTCCTCCAGCACCGCAGCCTTTTCCATATGGGCGGAACAGATCAGTTTGGACACTTCCGTCAGGATCCGTTCCTTCGAGACAGCAGAAAGATTGGCTGCATGTCGCTTCACTGCTTCCCTGGTCTCATTTTCGATCCCAAAATCAAGCTGAGCGGCGAAGCGGACTGCCCGCAGGATCCGAAGCGCATCTTCGTTGAAGCGGTCATCCGGGGCGCCGACACACCGAACCAGCCGGTCCTCCAGATCCCTTTGCCCTCCGTACAGGTCTACCAGCCCAGCCGATTCGCTGTATGCCATCGCATTGATCGTAAAGTCCCTGCGCTGCAGATCCTCCCGCAAAGAAGAGGTAAAGGTCACCTCCGCAGGATGTCTTAAGTCCCTGTACTCGCCGTCCACCCGGTAGGTCGTGACCTCATAAGCCCGGTCACCCAGCAAAACGGTCACCGTTCCATGCTCGATCCCTGTATCTACCGTGCGCCGGAAGACTGACTTGATGTCCACCGGCTTTGCGGAGGTTGTGATGTCCCAGTCCTCAGGCGTCCGTCCCAATATCGAATCCCGGACACATCCGCCGACGGCATAGGCCTCATGCCCTGCCTTTTCCAAAGCCGATATGATCGTTTTAACATCTTCCGGCAGCCGGATGACTGCCTGCGTGCTTTCTGCCATGAATGCCCCTGTCTGACAGCATTGCCGTAACAAAACAGAACTGCCTGCATTTCGCAGACAGTTCGTGTTATGCATATTGATGCAGCGGACTCTGTGCCGGATCCTCCGGTATCAAAGTCCCTCTGCCTGGTAATACTGCCGCGGTTTAATATGCCCGACCCCAGTATACCATTTTTTGTGCCGGCTTGCCACAGTTAATGCAGGTATCGCAGACACATTCCTGCTTGAACGGGATGCACCGGGAAGTTGCTCCGGTCTTCTCCTTGACCGCATCCTCACAGGCACGGTCGCCGCACCACATAGCCTTGACAAAACCGGTCTTCTTATCGAGGATCTCCTCCATCCCGTCGATCGTCGTGGCTGTAAAAGTATGGCTCTCGAGATGCGCCTTTGCCATCTCAAACATGTTCTGCTGGATCTCTTCGAGCAGAGCAGCCGTCGCCGTCTCCAGCTCCTCCAGAGACACCGTTGTCTTCTCTCTCGTATCACGGCGGACCAGTACTGCCTGACCGTTCTCAATATCTCTCGGACCGATCTCGACCCTGAGCGGAATGCCGCGCATCTCGCAGTCGGCAAACTTGAATCCGGGGCTCTTCTCGCGGTCATCCAGACGTACACGCATCCCTGCTTTCTTCAGGCGGTCTCTCAGCTCTGCAGCCTTGTCCAGAACGCCTGCCTTCTGCTGCTGGATCGGACAGATCATGACCTGCACCGGCGCGATATGCGGCGGCAGCTTCAGACCGTCGTTATCGCCGTGCACCATGATGATGGCGCCGATGATGCGGGTGCTCAGGCCCCATGAAGTCTGGTGAACATACTGGAGCTTATTGTCCCTGTCAGTATACTGGATATTGAAGGCTTTTGCGAATCCATCGCCGAAGTCATGAGACGTGCCGGATTGCAGTGCCTGTCCGTCATGCATCAGCGCTTCGATCGTGAAGGTCGCTTCCGCACCGGCAAAACGCTCCTTTTCCGTCTTCTGGCCGCGGATGACCGGGATCGCCAGGTCCTCCTCGCAGAAATCCGCATAAACGTTCAGCATCTGGATCGTGCGCTCTCTGGACTCCTCTGCTGTTGCATGAGCGGTATGCCCTTCCTGCCACCAGAACTCTCTCGAGCGGAGGAACGGCCTGGTCGTCTTTTCCCAGCGAACGACAGAGCACCACTGGTTCAGGAGTTTCGGAAGATCCCGGTAGGAATGCACTTTCTTCGCATAATAATCGCAGAACAGGGTCTCGGAGGTAGGCCTTACTGCCAGCTTTTCCTGCAGCAGCTCGGAACCGCCCCGGGTGACCCACGCCACTTCGGGCGCGAATCCCTCTACGTGATCCTTTTCCTTCTGGAGCAGACTGTCCGGAATAAACAGAGGCATGGCACAGTTCTCCACGCCGGTCTCTTTGAAGCGCTTATCCAGGCCTTCTCTGACCGCGTCCCAGATCGCGAATCCGGCCGGCTCCAGGATCATACACCCCTTGACAGAGGAATAATCACAAAGCTCCGCTTTCTTAACTACATCTGTATACCACTGCGCGAAATCCACATCCATGGATGTGATATCTTCCACCAGTTTTTTATTATCATTTGCCATTTCGTCCACCTTTCCGCCGTTGAAAGCGTTGGAACCCAGTTGATTACAGTAACTTGTTCAGTATACCCGACCTTTGCCGCTATTTCAAGTCACTTCTAACGAAATACTGCCGCCGTCTGCCAGGGTCTTTCCTTCGAGGCGCAGGAGCTTTTCAGCCAAAAGGCGGGCCAGGCCGCCGTAGATTACCGAAACGACCACAAGGTCTTCCGTATCCTCTGCCGCGTCCGACGGCGCATCCGCATGATCAAGGATCTTGCCGGCGATCAGCCGTACGCCCTCCACGAAATTCTCTGTTGCTACATGCTGAAGTCCCGCATAGTAGTCATAACGCTCCCTGGCCTCTTCCTCCGGCATGTCCAGCGGCATGAAGCGCCGGATCATTGTAATGCTGAGGCTCTGCTTAAGAAGGCAGATGATGATCAGATAGGCGATGTGGATTCGGAAGTACTTTTTCCTTACCGGCTCCGGCATGATCTTCTTGCGCACATAATTGTTGATAGCCGCTGCCGTGATCAGCTCCTCCTCCACCATCTCGGGAGGGATATAATTGAAGTAATCCCGCAGGAGCGACAGTACCTGCTCCATATACAGCCCGATATCGGGAATGTTCTCCCATGCGGGCAGCCGGAACGTATCGATATATTTTTCCCACCTTCGCAGCTTGCCTGCGATCAGTGCCTTGTCAAATTCCATACCGCAGCCTCTTCCTTCCATGTTTACGGTAATTTATACTATCATACTCCGAATTGATCTGTATGACAAGATAAAAGTTTCCATTATCCTGTTGACTAAGTTTACAAAATCTGTTAATCTTGTCTTTAAGATTAGATGAAATGATCCGATGAATTTCTTGCATTCCGGCCGCTTACGCAGATGACCGGTCTGTATTTTCATGACAGGAGGTAATTATGGCTTATATTATCGCTACAGACTCCGGCAGTGATCTTCTTCCCCCCGTTCTGGAAGAGTGGGGCGTGATCGGTGCCGACCTTACTTTCCGTTTTGACGGAGAGGACAAAGAATACACCAACGGAGAGATGTCCCCTGCGGATTTTTACGATAAAATGCGGGCGGGCGGGCTCAGCCGTACCGCAGCTGTCAATACCGAGGCTTTTAAAGATCTTTTCCGTCCCGTTCTCGAGGCAGGGGATGACCTTCTTTATATCGGCTTTGACTCCGGCATCAGCTCAACCAGCGAACACGGCATCGCTGCCGCGATCGAACTTCGGGAAGAGTTTCCGGAGAGGACCATCGAAGCCATCGACACCCTTGCGGCTACCGGCAGCCAGGCGCTGCTGGTCAAAATGGCAGTTGACCTTAAAGCTGCAGGTGCCGATCTTAAAACCGCGGCAGATTTTATCCGCAATCTTTCTCCGTCCATGGCTACCTGGTTTACCGTCGATACGCTGACCTATCTGAAGCGGGGCGGCAGGATCAGCGCGGCATCCGCCTTTGCCGGCAATCTGCTGGGTATCCGGCCGGTGATGCATGTCGAGGACGACGGCAAGCTCGGCGTCGTATCAAAGGCAAGAGGCCGGAAGGCTTCCCTTGCAGCTCTGGCAGATGAGTATCTGAAGCACGGTATGGCTGTCGGACCTGATGGAAAGGTCTCGGCGGATGTCCCCGGGGGCGCGCCGTACTCGATCAACCAGGGCGATGCCATGGAAGACGCGAAGTACCTGGAACAGCTGATCTATGAAAAGACCGGCCGCAAGGCAGAGTTTATCATGGATATGGGTCCGGTCATCGGATCCCACACGGGACCCGGCATCATGGTCCTGAACTTCCCCGCCTCACAGCGCTGATAAACTGCAGATAAACAGAAAACCGCCTCCTGCCAAAAGGCAGAAGGCGGTTTGTTTATGATGCTCTGAAGCTTATGCTTCCTTCGGACTCATCTTCTGGATCACAGTAAGAACCAGGAAGGTCAGAACGATGCCGACCGGCAGGCAGATGAACCAGCTGCGGACAAAGCCGGAAAGAACGTAGCAGACCAGCGAGATCGCCGCAACGGTGATCGCGTAGGGAAGCTGGGTCGATACGTGCTGGATATGGTCGCACTCCGCGCCGGCGGAAGCCATGATGGTGGTATCGGAGATCGGTGAACAGTGGTCACCGCAGACGGCGCCGGCCATGCAGGCGGAGATCGCGATGATCATCAGCTCGTTGCCGAGGTCAGCATTGAACACATTGACTACGATCGGGATCAGGATACCGAAAGTACCCCAGGATGTACCGGTCGCGAATGCCAGGAAACAGCCGATCAGGAATACGAATGCGGGCAGGAAGCTCATGACAGCATTGTTGCCGGCAACATTGGAGACGAGGCCCGCAACATAATCCTTTGCGCCGAGAGAATCGGTCATAGCCTTCAGGGTCCATGCAAAGGTCAGGATCAGGATCGCGGGGACCATGCTCTTGAAGCCTTCGGGAAGGGCGTTCATACATTCCTTGAAAGTCAGTACCCTGGTAGCGAGGAAGAAGATGATCGTAATGATCATGGCAGCGGAGGAGCCGTAAACCAGGCCGACCGATGCGTCAGAGTTTGCGAATGCATCGACAAAGGACTCACCCTCGAAGAAGCCGCCGGTGTAGATCATGCCGATCACGCAGCAGACGATCAGGGAAATGATCGGAAGTACAAGATGAATGACGCGGCCCTTCTGGCTGACCGGCGGGTTCGGCTGATCCTCGGCACCGGTAATGCTCGCTTCAGCCATGCTGTTGTTCAGCTGGTTGCTCATCTCGACCATACGCATCGGGCCATAATCAAAATCCTTGAGCGCGAGGATGATCATCATCGCCACTGTCAGGAAAGCATAGAAGTTGTACGGGATCGCCTTGATGAAAAGGCTCAAGCCGTTGGCTCCGTCGACAAATCCGGTCACTGCTGCCGCCCAGGAAGAGATCGGGGCAATGATACATACCGGAGCCGCTGTCGCGTCGATCAGGTATGCCAGCTTTGCGCGGCTGATGTTATGCTTGTCAGTCAGCGGACGCATAACAGAGCCGACGGTCAGACAGTTGAAATAGTCATCGATGAAGATCAGGCAGCCAAGTGCGATCGTCGCAAGCTGTGCGCCGAACTTCGTCTTGACGTGGGTCACGGACCAGCGTCCGAAAGCAGCGGAGCCGCCTGCGCGGTTCATCAGCATGACCATGGTGCCCAGGATGACCAGGAAGATCAGGATGCCGACGTTCCATGCATCGGCGAGGGAGCCGATCATGCCGTCTACGAATACATGCTGCATCGTACCTGCAAAGCTGAAGCCGGAATACAGCAGTCCGCCAAACAGAATGCCGATGAAAAGCGAGGAATAGACCTCCTTGGTGATCAGCGCGAGGCCGATCGCCACGATGGGAGGTACCAGTGACCAAAAGGTGTTTGCAAACATAAAAATCCCCTTTCAACAATAAAGAGCCATGATATGCTATCATGACTCACATAAATGCTCCTGCGGGAATTATGTATGCCATGACAGCGCTCCGCGTCTGATCCAAAGGGCTTTCTATAGCCCAGGCCGGCCGTATACCCGGCAGCGATCCCCGCGACAGTCCACCGGATATTTTCCGGTGTCCCAGGCAGCAGATGATCAGGAATCACCTGTTCCTTCGGCGGTCTCCCCTTTGACTCCCCCGTTCCTGACGGCTTTCCGGAGCTACTCATGTCGACCGCATCCTCTATCATGCTCGAGCGGAATACCCGCTCTGTGTACAAGTATTATGTAATTATACAGCTTTTTCTTCCTGTGTCAAGGAAGAAAGAACAGCTGCTCATAAGTTTTTGCGATAACCGGCCTGCCTTTTATCTCGCGTTTTTCAGCTCAAACTTATATCCGATGCCCCAGACTGTGGAGATCGCCCATGACCCGTTCTCCGGAAGCTTCTCCCGAAGCCGCTTGATATGCACGTCAACCGTTCGGGTGTCTCCCAGATATTCGTAGCCCCAGATATTGTCCAGAAGCTGTTCCCTTGTGAACACCTGGTTGGGCGATGCCGCAAGGAAGTACAGAAGCTCCAGCTCCTTCGGAGGCATATCGACGGTCCGCCCGCCGCAGGTGACCGAATAGTTGGAAAGATTGACCGTCAGTCCGGGATACTCCACATATTCCGAATTTGCCTCCTGCCGGCTCTCCTTCCTGTCCGGACGCGCGGTATACCGGCGCAGCACAGCTTTGACCCTGGCGACAAGCTCCTTGGAGTCGAACGGCTTGATAATATAGTCATCCGCGCCCAGTTCCAGTCCAAGCACTTTATCAAAGACCTCACCCTTCGCGCTCAGCATGATCACCGGCACATCCGAGTCCATCCTCAGCTGCCGGCAGACCTGGTATCCGTCAATACCGGGCAGCATCAGGTCCAGAAGGACGATGTCCGGCTTGTAGACCGGGAACTGGCGAAGCGCTTCCTCTCCGTCCTCCACAGTCAGGGTGTCGTAGCATTCCTTCATCAGGTACAGGCTGATCAGCTCCGCGATGGACGGATCGTCGTCCACGATCATTACACGTTGTTTTTCTGCCATACTTTCTTCTCCCGCTACTACTTGAATGTCACGATGGTCACGCCCGTATCGCCTTCACCGAAGGCGCCCAGCCGGAAACTGTCCACATATTTGAGCTTCTTCAGGCGCTGGTGTACCATGTTTTTAAGCGCGCCCGTCCCCCGGCCATGCACGATGCGCACATTCTTCAGATGCGCCAGATAAGCGTCATCCAGGTATTTTTCCATCACCGGAAGCGCTTCATCGGTCGTCATGCCGATCAGGTTGACCTCCGGACTCACTGTCATGGATTTCATTCCGAAACTCGTTGTAACACCGCCCGCAGTTCCGGCAGGCTTTTCTCCCGCCCGGCCTTTGCTGCCGGATCCGGTCCCGGCGCTGTCAGCCAGCTCGATCTCCTTCACACTGACCCGTGTATTCATAAAACCGATCTGTACGGAAACATTTCCATCCTTATCCGGCAGGGATGTCACTGTGCCGGTCATACCTCCCATACCGGGCATGCGTACTTCGTCTCCGACCTGAAGCCTGCGCGCGGATACCGGCCTGGAGGGCCCTTTCTGCTGAACAGCCTGCCTGGTCTGATGCTTTTTCATGCTCTCCCGGAGCAGCTCTCTTGCCGCTTCGGCATCAGATGTATCCGCCTTTCCCGCGCCTGTCTGCCGGATCTCCCGAAGGGCGAGGTCCGCCGTCTCCTTAGCCTCCCGCAGGATCTTCTGCGCTTCTTCCCTGGCTTCGTTCAGGATCTTTTCCCTGGATTCTTCCAGCCGCTCTTCCTTCTTCCGGATGCGGCCCCGCAGAGAACTGATCTCCTGTTTCGCCGCCTCGGTCTCCGCCTTGGCTTTCTCCATGCGGACGCGGTCATCATTCAGCTGGCGGATAATGTCTTCGAAATTCTCATTTTCCGCAGCGATGTGCCGCTTCGCTTCTTCTATGATATAGTCCGGAAGGCCCAGCCTGCGGGAGATCGCGAATGCATTGGATCTGCCGGGGATGCCGATCAGGAGCCGGTATGTCGGCTGCAGGGTCGTGACATCGAACTCGCAGCAGGCATTTTCCACCCTGTCTGTCTCCAGTGCATAGACCTTGATCTCACTGTAATGGGTCGTAGCCATGGTGCGGGTCTTCATGTTGTGCAGGAAATCCAGGATCGCGATGCCCAGCGCCGCCCCTTCCGTAGGGTCGGTGCCGGATCCGAGCTCGTCAAAGAGGCAGAGGGAACGGGCATCCGCCTTCTTCAGAATACGGACGATGTTCTTCATATGCGCGGAAAAAGTTGACAGGCTCTGTTCAATGCTCTGCTCATCGCCAATATCCGCATATACGTCATCAAAAATACCCAGCACGGAACCATCAGCGGCAGGAATGTGCAGTCCCGCCTGTCCCATCAGCGTAAGCAGCCCTGTTGTCTTCAGGGAAACAGTCTTGCCGCCGGTATTCGGTCCCGTAACTACCAGCAGGTCAAAATCCTTTCCGAGCTGTACGTCGACCGGCACCACCCGGTCCCTGTCGATCAGCGGATGACGAGCTTCCTTAAGATCGATGCAGCGGTCCCTGCTGAACACCGGCTCTGTCCCGCTGATCTCTCCGGAATACAGGGCTTTTGCGAAAATCATATCCAGCTTTTCAAGGATCTTTATATCATCCGAGATCACGTCCGTATACGGAGCAAGACGTCCGCTAAGGTTCTGCAGGACTCTGTCGATCTCCTTCTTTTCTTCTGCCATCAGCTCCCGGATGCGGTTGTTAAGATTGACGACTGCCATGGGCTCGATAAAAAGAGTCATGCCTGTAGACGACATATCATGGACCATGCCGGGTACCCTGGATTTGTACTCCGCCTTTACCGGAAGGCAGTATCTGCCATCTCTCTGCGTCACGATGGCGTCGGTCAGATAATCACGGTAGGTATTGAGCCGGGAGGCCATAGCGTCCCGGATATCTCCCTCGATCTGCTTCATTTTCCTCCGGACAGCATAAAGCTCCGGAGAGGCGTCGTCGGCGATCTCCTCTTCCGAAAGGATGCAGCGTTGGATCTCCCGGTTGATCTGCACCAACGGCTCGATCATACCGAACATTTCCGAAAGAGAATCCTCGCGTTCCTCTGCCTCATTTCCGTCCCTGCGCGGTCTGCTGCTTTCTTTTGCATGCTCCTGTCCGCCGCTCATGTCATAACGCCGGACCCGGTCCGCTACGGTCAGGATGCCGCTCACAGCCAACAGTTCCCAGGCGGAAGCTGCCGCACCGATCTCCAGCCTTTTCAAAATGTCTGTGATGTCCCGTACGCCCCGGAAAGAAGGTGCATGTCCGCTCAGACGGATCCGGGTGCAGGCATCCGTCGTATTTTTCTGCCAGGCAGCGATGTGCCGGGGATTGGAAGACGGCCGCACCTTGGCACAGTAAGCCCGTCCCGCGTCCGAAGACGCGAAACCGCACAGCCGTTCGATGATCTTATCATATTCAAGTATTTCAAGAGTTTTGCTTTCCATTCGATTTTATTTTTACCATAGTTGACAAAATAAATCAATGTAACAGTGCACGCAGTCCAAAGCTGTGTTACTATTGCATTGTATCCTCTCTTTTGAAGCAATCGGCACCTATTTCTGATATGGAGGACGACCCATGGCAAAGGGCAGCAACCAGAAACTGAAACTGTTATATCTCGCCAGGATCCTGACCGAAGAGACCAACGACGACCACGGTCTGACCATCGCGGAGATCTCGCAGCGGCTGAAGGAACATGATATCCCCGCGGACCGGAAGACACTGTACTCTGACTTTGAAGAGCTGCGCCACTTCGGCCTGGATGTCATTGCCGAACAGCACGGCAAAAACCACTACTATCATGTGGGCGAACGCCCGTTTGAGCTTGCGGAGCTCAAGCTTCTCGTGGATTCGGTGCAGGCTGCCCAGTTCATCACCGAAAAGAAATCGATCTCCCTGATCCGTAAGCTCGAAGGCCTGACCAGCAAATACGACGCCCAGAAACTGCACCGGCAGATCTACTTTTCCGGTACCAGCAAGGCTGTCAACGAGAGCATCTATTATAATGTGGATATCATTCATAATGCCATCAGCGACAATGCCCAGATCCGATTCCAGTATTTCAACTGGAACAATAAAAAGGAGATGATCCTGCGGCATGACGGAGCGTTTTACCAGGTCAGTCCATGGGCCCTGGTCTGGGCCGACGAGTACTACTATCTGATCGGATATGATGCCGGCGCCGCCGGCATCCGCCACTATCGGGTCGACAAGATGCTGAAGCTTTCCCAGCTGGAAGAGAGCCGGGAAGGTGCCGAGATCTTCCGGACGCTTGATATGGCATCCTATTCACAGCGCATGTTCAGCATGTTTGCCGGTGAGGAACAGAATGTCACTTTGGAGGGAGACGCGGATATGGTCGGCGTGATCATCGACCATTTCGGCACCGACGTGCCGCTGCTTCCGCT
Organism: Lachnospiraceae bacterium; assembly: GCA_017446045.1. Classification (GTDB taxonomy): domain Bacteria; phylum Bacillota; class Clostridia; order Lachnospirales; family Lachnospiraceae; genus Avilachnospira. Next base: position 30,489 of record JAFSRP010000046.1, read on the forward strand.
TGCCGGCGGAGGATTCCGCGCACACGTCAAAGTCGCAGTAACAGATCATTTTCTTGGATGGATCTTCTCGCTTGGAGGCCGCGTCCGCATCACGGCACCCGCCTCGACTGTCGAGATGGTACGAAACAGGATCCGCGATCTGGAGGAGCAGTATCGCGAGTGATCCTGTTTTGGTAACGGAATCGACAGTACTTTCTTCATGATTTCGTCAGACTGCCTTCAAGTATTTCATAAACAGATATGGTATTCTTGAGTTAATGAATCACTTGGCATAAGGAGGATATGCTATGAGAAAGAATATCGGAAAAGCTTTACTCATCGGTGCTCTCGGCTGCCTTGTCCTGAGCGCCTGTTCGACCGCCTATGCGGCAACGGGAACATCCGGTGAAAAGAACACATCTTCGGAAGCGACGCAGGAAGACGCAGCCGAAGCCGATTCCAAAAACGCATCGGCACAGGAAGCGCTGGACCTTCTGAAGGATCTTCTCGCAGGCGGCGGGATCGGAACCGGCGCAGGCGAAAAGAGCAGCGCGGGAAGCATCATGATGCAGACCGCTCCACAGGAGCCCCGTACTGTCACTGTCAGTGCCCAGGGTACGGCTAAAGCCGTCCCGGACAAAGCAGAGATCACATTCGGCGTTACAACGCAGTCCAAGACCCCGGATGCTGCCCAAAAAGAGAATGCGGAGAAGATCGACAAGGTCATTGCCCATCTGAAGGAGCGCGGCATAGAAGAAAAAAGCATCCGCACCTCTTCATACAACCTGTACCCGGAGTATGATTACAGCAACAATACGCAGAAGATCATCGGCTATCAGGTCCGTACATCGCTGACAGTCAGTGACCAGGAGATCGACGATGCCGGAGATATCGTCAGTGAATGCATCGGACTCGGCATCAATGACGTGGAGAATTTCCGTTTCTATGCCAGCAGCTATGACGAAGCCTATGAAGATGCACTGCGCGCAGCTGTTGCAGCTGCCGGTGCCAAGGCAGCAGTCCTCGCCGAATGCACCGGCGATACGCTCGGTCCTGTTCTTTCCCTCAGCGAGGGCTACCAGAACACTTCTTACCGTTACGCCAAGTCCAATTACGCCATGGCGGAAGAAGCAGCGGCTGATGCGGGCGGGTTCGGCATGGCAGTCATGCCGGGGGAAGCATCCATTACCGCACAGGTAACCGTCACATACCAACTGCAGTAAACCGGTCCCAACGGGACACTGTTTATAGCTGCGGGATCCATAAAAGCAAAAATCCGTACTCTGTCGCTGCAGGGTACGGATTTTTATATGCTTTCTTCCGATCCGGATATTCAGTATCAGATCCTGATCAATCCCAGAACGCTTGCAATGGAGCTAGCCAGGATGACCAGCAGAAACGCGATCGCAAGGTACCGCAAAACAAATCGGTAGATACCTCTGCCGCTGAATTTCGAATATCCGCCGCTGGTGACCTCTTCCTCTACCTTTTCGATCGTCACCTTCCGAAGGATCAGCAGGCAGATCATGACCGCGGATACCGGCATCATAATGGAATTGGTCAGGAAATCAAAGAAATCCAGGATGCCCATTCCGAATATCCTGACTGCTTCGAGCAGATTGAAGCCCAGACAGTTCAGTACGCCCAGGATCAGCATTTCCACGGCCATGAGCAGTACGCCCTGCTTCCGGCTCATGTGCAGTTCGTCTTCCAGTGTCGAAATACAGCATTCCGCCAGCGCGATGGCGCTGGTCAGCGCTGCGAAAAGCACCAGAACAAAGAACAGGATACCGATCGCACGGCCGAATCCCATGCTGAGAAAGATCTTAGGCATGGTGATGAACATCAGGGACGGACCGGACTGCAGAGCCTCCGGCGTGCCCCCGGAAAAAGCGAACACCGCCGGGATGATCATCAGTCCGGCCATGATGGCGATCGCGGTATCAAAGATCTCCACCTGTACGGAGGAAGTCTCCATATCCACATTTTTTTTCATATAAGAGCCAAAGGTCACCAGGATGCCCATGGCGATCGAAAGTGAATAAAACATCTGCCCCAGCGCGGCAACGACCGTCATCCAGGAAAAATGTGAGAAATCAGGAATCAGAAAGTACTTCACACCTTCGATCGCACCCGGCCGGGTGACAGAGTAAAGAGCAATGATCACTGCCAGCACTACCAGCATCGGCATCATGATCCGGGAGATCCACTCGATCCCGTTCTCCACGCCGCGCCAGACCACAAAGAGCACCAGGAATATGAAAACACAGAACCAGAAGACCTGCTGTCCCGCGCTGCCGATGAAACTGCCGAAAAAAGCATCCTGTGTCAGCTGTACCTGGTGTCCCGCAATATACTCAAAAAGATATTTGCAGACCCAGCCGCCGATCACAGAGTAATAGGGCGCGATCAGCATGGGGATCACGGCATTGATCCAGCCTCCGAAACGGTTGCCTGCAGTATCACCGAACCGTCGGAACGCCCCGACCGAACTGCTGCCGGTCATACGCCCGAGAGCGGTTTCTGACATGATCATGGTGTATCCGAAGGTCATCGCCAGGATGATATAGACGAGCAAAAACATGCCGCCTCCATACTGCGCGGCAAGATAGGGAAATCTCCAGATATTGCCCAGGCCGACGGATGCGCCGGCGGCTGAAAGGATAAATCCGAGCTTACCGGAAAAGGTGCTTCGCCGATTATGTTCCATTCTGTCTGTCCTCTTCATTCTCCGGCAATGCTGCCGGTGTCTCACATAAATCATGCCGGCGTAACGCGCCGGCACGGGAAGTTTACTGTAAATGGCGGAGATTGTCAACCTGTGATCTCTGAAACATCATTATTTACGTCCGCGCACAGCGTCAAATGCCCTGTCGGCTTTGCATTTCCTCTTCGAAAAGGTGCCATAATCTTGATGGTTATAATATGACGTGATAATATATGTATGTATTGTATTCAAATTAGTGCATAATGCTAATAAGTCCGTCACCGATGCAACCAAGCCTAGACTGTTTTTTGCTACAATTGAATCAGGACTATTGGCTGATCGTAATAGAAAGAGTTCTGCAAAGTTATGAAAGATGAAGCACTGGCGCTGAAATTAAAGATCATGAGACAGAGAAGGGGGCTGACCCAAAAAGAGCTTTCCGAATATATCGGGATCGGCCGGCAGAGTCTCTCGGCCTATGAGACCGGACGGTGCACACCACCGCCGGAGAATCTGATGATCATCGCGGATTTCTATGGGATCAGCGTGGACTCCCTGTTGGACAAAACGGTTTCGGCCCCATCGCAGATAGACGCAAGAGATCTGACCAAAAAGCAGATCGAAGCACTGAACATCGTCGTAGAGGAGCTCCGCCAGTTAAACAGGCAGAATCCATCCTACATGATCTGATCCGCAATTTCAAGATCCATAAAAAGCTGATCCATGCTTACACGGATTTATGCATCAACAAAGGGCGCGGCCTGATTGATATGTACCCTCTTTACTGGACAACCAGTAAGGAGGGTATATTTTTATGCGTTACAGTTATGAGTACAAGCGGAAATGCGTTGAACTGTACAGGAACGGAAGATGGCCCGAGACTCCGGATGGAATAAAAGATCCGGAA
>JAFSRP010000047.1 GCA_017446045.1 Lachnospiraceae bacterium
CTCCTGGCCCGCCAGGTTGGTGTTCCGTCCCTTCTTGTTTTCATGAACAAGTGCGACGCTGTTGACGATCCGGAACTCCTTGAGCTCGTTGAGATGGAGATCCGTGACCTGCTGAACGAATATGACTTCCCGGGCGATGACATTCCGGTCATCAGAGGTTCCGCACTTCTCGCTCTTGAGGGCCAGAAGGAGTGGCAGGATAAGGTCATGGAGCTGATGGATGCTGTTGACAGCTATATTCCGGATCCGCAGCGTGAGACCGACAAGCCGTTCCTTATGCCTGTTGAGGATGTCTTCACCATCACCGGTCGTGGTACCGTTGCTACCGGCCGTGTCGAGCGTGGTGTCCTTCATCTGAATGATCCGCTTGAGATCGTTGGTATCAAGGAAGAGAACAAGAAGACCGTTGTTACCGGTATCGAAATGTTCCGTAAGCTCCTTGATGAGGCACAGGCTGGTGACAACATCGGCGCTCTGCTTCGTGGTATCAACAGAGATGAGATCGAAAGAGGACAGGTCCTCTGCAAGCCGGATTCCGTTAAGTGCCACAAGCAGTTCAAGGGCCAGGTCTACGTCCTGACCAAGGAAGAGGGTGGCCGTCATACTCCGTTCTTCACCAACTACAGACCGCAGTTCTATTTCAGAACCACTGACGTTACCGGACAGTGCGACCTTCCGGAAGGCGTTCAGATGTGCATGCCTGGCGACAACGTTGAGATGACCGTTGAGCTCATCCATCCGATCGCTATGGAGAAGGGTCTTCGTTTCGCTATCCGTGAGGGCGGCAGAACCGTAGGTTCCGGCAGAGTTACCGAGATTCTTGACTGATTACTAGTCGGATAAGTACATAAAACAGGTGGGAGAGTATTCTCTCACCTGTTTTTGATTTACCCGATGCTGTGGGTGGAGCGGTGCAGGGAAAAAATCTTAGCCGTACGGGCACTTTCCCGGAGAGACTGATCTTGTATTTTTTACCCATTGGAGATGCCGAAGCACCATGAGAATGGTTGACATAAATCTAAACTTTTCAATATAAAGAAAACCTGAAAAATAGCACCATTGAAGATGCCGAAAACCTATAAAAATAGTTTACATAAGTATGGATTTTTCAATATAAAGGCAAACCCGAAAATCGACACCAATGAAAATGCCGATTTTGATGGTGCCAAAATTGAAAATGCTCCGCATATTGAAAAATGACGATATTATACAACGTTATGTAAACCAAATCGGCCGATTGATTGGTGTCAAATTCTGACTTTCCTTATATATTGATAGTGCACATAGTTATGTCAACTAGCAAAGTCTTCTCAATGGGGTATATTTTCCGAATTTTCTGATATTGGGATAATGCGCCAAATCATGCAAAGCAAAGAGACCGATCCACGCATAGATCTTTTCTGATTCGGATCATGCGGTCAGCGGATGGTCGCAGTCCTTTTCCCGAATTCGAAAGGGCAATAATAAATATACAAAAAACGCCGCATCGTTCAGATGCGGCGTCTCTGCTTTCGTTAGATTCATTTATGTGCGCCGGCAGCCTGGCTCAGGCTGGCGGCATTGTCGGAGATGACCTTCAGATGATGGCGGAAGAGATCCATGTCCTTCGCACTGAGGCCCTGCGTCACTTCATTATTGAGCCGGGTGATGATCTCATTGACGGGTCCTTCCAGCGCCTTCCCGTCCTTCGTGAGATGGACGATAACGCGGCGGCGGTCCTCCGTGCTGAAATCACGGGTGATGAGGTGCTTATCCTCAAGACGTCCCAGGATGCCGGTAACAGTGGAAGAATCCAGGCAGAGAGTCTCCGCGAGCTGACTCGGCATCTGTCCGTCCTGCTCCCAGAGGCACTTGAGGGTGGCATACTGGATGGGTGTGACGTCAAGGTCATGCAACTCGTGTTTAAAATAGATAAACACAGTATTCTGGGCGTTTGTCAGGAGAAAATTGATGCAGTCCTGTAGTTTCATAAATACTCCAATGGGGGGTGGGCTCGCGGACCCTTGATCCGAAAAAATGCCGGCCTTCCAGATGAATGATCAGCCATATCAAAAAAAGACTGGTTCATATTACTACAATTATAAATAGGACCGGCAATTCTTGTCAATAATGCTTGTACAAAAAAAATTCAATAAATAAATATTTTGCACGCAAGAGGTAGATTGACAAATAGCCAGCTTGTTAGTAAACTAACAATAGCTAAATACGCGCCCCTCCCCCCACGGGGAGGGAAGACACTCTTCAATGTTAAGCTAATGTAAGATTTGGAGGTAACTATGGATTTTAAACTTACCAAAGAGCAGACGCTTGCTCAGGAGCTGTTCCGCAGCTTTGCTGAGACCGAGATCAAGCCGCTCGCTCACGACATGGATGAGTCTGAGGTTTATGACATGGAACTGCTCCAGAAGATGCAGAGATACGGCTTCTTCGGCATTCCGTACGCTAAAGAGTACGGCGGAGCAGGCGGCGATGTCCTGACCTACACTCTCTGCATGGAAGAAGTTTCCAAGCAGGACGGTTCTACCGGTATCACCATCTCTGTCCACACTTCTCTTTGCTGCTCCTGTATCAATGAGTTCGGTACCGAAGAGCAGAAGCAGAGATTCCTTCGTCCGCTGGTTGACGGCTCCAAGATCGGCTGCTTCGGCCTGACTGAGCCCAACGCAGGTTCTGACGTACAGGGTGCACAGACGGTAGCTGTCGAGGAAGATGATTGCTTCGTGATCAGCGGTTCCAAGGTCTTCACCACCAACTCCGCTTTTGCAGATACATGTGTTCTGTTTGCTATTACCGACAGAAGCGTTCCGGTTTCCAAGGGCCTTTCCGCTTTCATCGTTGACCTGAAGGAGATGCCGGGCATCACTGTCAGCGACAACATCAAGCGTATGGGTATCCGCGCAGCACAGAACTGTATCGTCACCTATGATGAAGTACGCGTTCCGAAGGACAGACTTCTTGGCCAGAAGAACAAGGGCTTCAAGATCGCCATGATGGGCCTGAACGGCGGCCGTATCGGTATTGCCGCACAGTCTGTCGGCCTTGCACAGGGCGCGATCAACGAGACCAAGACCTATGTCAAGCAGCGTACCCAGTTCGGCAAGCCGATCGCAGCATTCCAGAATACCCAGTTCAAGCTGGCTGAAATGCAGACCAAGGTCGACGCTGCCCGTCTTCTTACCTGGAGAGCCGCTACCGCGAAGGACAATCATGAGGAATATGCTGATCTCGCTGCAATGGCGAAGCTCTTTGCTTCCGACGTAGCGAATGAAGTTACCCGTGAGTGCGTACAGCTGTTCGGTGGTTACGGCTACTGCCGTGAGTATCCGGTAGAGCGCATGATGCGTGACGCAAAGATCACTGAGATCTACGAGGGTACTTCCGAAGTCATGAAGATGGTCATCTCCGGCAGGATGGACCTTAAGTAAGGAGGAGTAATAGTATGAAGATTATAGTTTGTGTAAAACAGGTTCCTGATACCTCCGGAAAGGTCGCAGTTAAGCCGGACGGAACTTTGGACCGTGCTTCCATGCTGACCATCATCAACCCGGACGATGTCAACGCAGTCGAGGCTGCTCTGGCTCTGAAGGATGAGTATGGCTGCAAGGTTATCGTGGTCACCATGGGCCCGCCGCCAGCAGAGAAGATGCTCCGCACCATCATGGCGATGGGCGCTGATGAAGGCATCCTGATCTCCGGCCGTGAGTTCGGTGGTTCCGATACCTATGCTACCTCCCAGATCATCTCTGCCGGTCTTGTACATCTTGGCATCGACGATGACGACATCATCATCTGCGGCCGTCAGGCAATCGATGGTGATACCGCGCAGGTCGGCCCGCAGATCGCTGAGAAGCTCGGCATTCCGCAGATCTCCTATGCCGGCGAAATCAAGAAAGATGGCAATACCATCACCGTCAAGCGTATGCTTGAGGATGGCTTCATGATGATCCAGATGAAGACTCCGTGCCTTATCACCTGCGTCAAGGAGCTGAACAAGCCACGTTACATGAGCACCTACGGCATTTTCGAGGCATATCAGAAGCCTCTGACCGTTTACGACTACAACACTCTGAAGGATGAGCCGCTGATCGATCCTGAGACCATTGGTCTGCAGGGATCCCCGACCAACATCCTTGTTTCCTTCACACCGCCTCTGAAGGGCGCGGGAACGATGCTTGAGGGTGCAGACAAGAATACCTGCATCACCCTGGCAAAGATTCTTGAAGAGAAGCACATCATCTGATGAAAGGAGATTTAGATTATGTCCGAATTTAACAACAAAGATTTAGCTGCTTTCAAAGATGTATGGGTATTCTGTGAGCAGCGTCAGGGTAATCTGATGCCTACCGACTACGAGCTGATCTCCGAGGCACGCAGACTGGCTGATGAGCTGGGCTGCAAGCTGTACGGCCTTCTTCTCGGCGGCGAGGGCATCGGCGCACAGGCAAAGGATCTGGCAGGTTATGGTGCTGACGGCATGATCATCTGCGAGCATCCGCTCCTTGAGACTTACACCACCGACGGCTACACCAAGGTCATCGTAGATACCGTTAAGGATCTGAAGCCGGAAGTCGTTCTTTTCGGTGCAACCAACATCGGCCGTGACCTCGGTCCGCGCTGCGCAGCCAGACTGCACACCGGTCTCTGCGCTGACTGTACACATCTGGATGTCGATGTTCCCGGCTACCAGCAGTTCCTGAGAGGCGCATCTACTCTTGATGAGGCAAGGATCGGCACCCTGGATTCCGCTTTGGTCATGGGTGAAAAGCATGATGTATCCCACGACCTGAAGATGACCCGTCCGGCATTCGGCGGCCATCTGATGGCTACCATCATCTGCCCGCGTTTCCGTCCGTCCATGGCTACCGTTCGTCCGGGCGTTATGAAGAAGGCAAAGTTTGATGAAGCAAGAGCCAACGCTGCTGAGATGATCGTTCGCAAGGTTGAACTTGCAGAGTCCGATTTCGAGACCAAGGTCCTTTCTGTCGAGAAGGCAGCAAAGAAGCTGGTCGACCTTGTCGGCGCTGATTACATCGTTTCTGTAGGCCGCGGTATCGCTAAGGACGTTGAGCTGGGCATCAAGCTCGGCCAGGAGCTGGCTGATGAGCTGCACGGCGTTCTGGGCGGCTCCCGTGTCACCATCGACTCCGGCTGGCTTTCTGCTGACCACCAGGTCGGACAGACCGGTAAGACCGTTCATCCGAAGGTCTACATTGCTCTTGGTATTTCCGGTGCTATCCAGCACAAGGCAGGCATGCAGGATTCCGAGTGCATCATCGCAGTCAACACCAACCCGTCCGCTCCGATGTTTGAGATCGCTGATTATGGTATCGTAGGCGACCTGTTCAAGGTCACTCCGATGCTGATCGAAGCAATCCGCGAGATCAAGGCTGCGAAGTAATACGGGCCGGACTGGTTATTTTCCGAATCTTTAAGCTTTATAAGGACTGTGCCGTTTCGAGCTGTTTCATAACAGTTTGAAGGCACAGTCCTTTATATTGTGTGATAATGATGAAAAGAGAGTTCCTTACGTTTTTTACGTTTTGATGAACGGACTGTACTTTTGCGGCTGTTCGTGCTACAAATAAAATGGATGATTATAAAAGATACCGAGGATGATTCAATGAGAAAGATCAGATACAGCCTTATGGCGGCCAAGGTGCTGTCCGTTATCGTTCTGGCAGCTGCCTGGAGCATGACGGCGTTCGCTGCAGTGCCTGTCAGCTGGAGCAATATCTCGCTCTCTGAGAGCGGTGACGCGTCCTGGAACGCATCTTACCCGCCCACAGAGGCAGTGGACAAGTATGAGCTGCAGCTGGCCCGCATGCGCGACGGAGTATGGAATACCGACTATAAAACGTACAAGACGGAGGACAGCAGTTATTCGATCAGCTTTTCGGCGACCGGAAAGTATTATTTCAAGGTGCGTGCAAAGTTTATCGGCGGCGATTACAGTGACTGGTCAGGACAGAGCAATACCGTGTCGGTCACTTCGGAAGACATCGACCACGGAGATCCGGAACCCTGGTACTATGAAAACGGACCAATGTATAATATCGTCTATAACGCGGACGGCTCTTACACCTATCAGACACCGGCCGGTCCCGGTGCCAATGCGCCCCTGATCACAGTTACTGTCGGGGGAACGACCGGAAGCAGCGGAAATGTGATCTATAATGGTTTTGGCGGTATGGGCTACAGCAACCGTACCAGCCAGTACAACAGCGCGATCAATATTTCCCAGATGCCTCCCGGCAATAACCCCATAAGCAATGCTTCGACGGGCTGGATCCGTACAGGTGACTTCTGGACCTATCGCTACGCCAATGGCACAGTGCCGCGCAATACCTGGGACCGGATCAATGACAAGTGGTATTACTTTGATCAGAACGGGATCATGCGGACCGGGTGGATCTGGTACAATGACCACTGGTATTACTGTCTGCCTGACGGAGAGATGGCGACCGGATGGAACAATGTGAACGAGAGATGGTATTACCTCAACGAGAGCGGCATTATGCAGACCGGCTATATCACCGTGGGCGGAAAGATGTACTACTGTGACGCAAGCGGTGCGAGAGTGCAGAGCGCTTACAACCCGGACGGGCACCTGTTTGACCTCAACGGGGTAATGATACAGTAACAGTTTCTTATCTGATACTCAGATATACCAAGATCCCTGCGCATCGTTTTTCTGTAGTTACACATGCGATACGTACGGGATCTCATCTTATGAAATGCGTTTGTATATTGCAAAAGCATCGATATTAATGTATTATAAAAATCCGACAATAATGCGATGAGCTGTAATATAAACAGAAAGAGGATATGAGGAATGGGAATCTACGAGGAACTGGTCGAGCGTGGTCTGCTTGCTCAGGTGACAGATGAAGATGAGATCAGAAAAATGGTAAACGCCGGCAAGGCGACTTTTTATATCGGTTTTGATCCGACAGCGGACAGCCTGCACGTCGGTCATTTTATGGCACTGTGCCTGATGAAGCGGCTGCAGATGGCCGGCAACAAGCCGGTCGCGCTGGTCGGCGGCGGTACCGGCATGATCGGAGATCCTTCGGGCCGTACGGATCTCAGAAAAATGATGACTGTGGAGACGATCCAGCATAACTGTGAGTGTTTCCGCAAACAGATGGAACGTTTCATTCATTTCGGTGAGGGCAGGGACGACGCCATCATGGTCAACAATGCCGACTGGCTGCTGAACCTGAACTACATCGAGTTCCTGCGGGATATCGGCGTGCATTTTTCCGTCAACAAGATGCTGGCTGCCCGTTGTTATGAGAACCGTATGGAGCAGGGACTGACCTTCTTTGAGTTCAACTATATGATCATGCAGGCGTACGACTTCTACAGACTGTACCAGGATTACGGCTGCAATATGCAGTTCGGCGGAGACGACCAGTGGTCCAACATGCTTGCGGGTACCGAGCTGATCCGGAAAAAGCTTGGCAAGGATGCTCACGCTATGACCATCACCCTGCTGCTCAATTCCGAGGGCAAGAAGATGGGCAAGACTGCATCCGGTGCCGTATGGCTGGATCCCGCCAAGACATCTCCCTATGATTTCTATCAGTACTGGAGAAATGTGGATGACGCAGACGTTATCAAGTGCCTGAAGATGCTGACCTTCCTGCCGCTTGATGAGATCAGGCAGATGGAAAGCTGGGAAGGCGCACAGCTGAACCGTGCAAAGGAGATCCTGGCGCATGAGCTGACCGAACTCGTGCATGGCAAGGAAGAGGCAGACAAGGCAGACGCGGCGGCAAAGGCCGTATTCAGCGGTGCCGCTTCCGAGCATATGCCGACCTATACCGTGACGGCTGCCGACCTTACAGATGGCAGGATCGATCTCCTCAGTATCCTGACAGGCGCAAAGCTCTGCAGCTCCCGCGGCGATGCGAGAAGGAACGTGGAGCAGGGCGGCGTGACCGTGGCGGATCAGAAGGTAACAGACAGCAGGGCGTCTTACAGCCCGGAGGAGATCGGTGCGGAAGGCCTGATCGTAAAGCGTGGAAAAAAGAACTTTGTAAGGGTCGTCATGGGCTGATCCCATCTGTAAGTATTATGTAAGAAAAAGGATGGGTTGTTCTTAATCTTCCTGTGTTATACTGTCCGCATGATCAGAAGAAGAGGTATCATTTTAATATTGGCGGCAATGCTGTGTCTGAGCATGGCATTTATGTCGCAGGCGGCTGGCCGGGAGAAGCCGGAGGCTTTTCCTTTTGTGCTTGAGATGGATCTCGAGCAGTGTGACCGCCTGTGTTACGCGGGCCATCCCGGCAGTACGGTACAGTACAGGGACGGACTGGCAGCGACGCCGGATACTTCTTTCCGCCTGACAGGGGTCAGCGGATCGGGAGCGGATGTAAGCCATCTCTCCATCGATATCGCGATCATTTATGAAAATGAAGACCAGTCAGGTTCCTATCGCGAGATCGTTAAGAGTTATGGCCCCGGAGACCTGAACCTTACGGACAGCTATGTGCTGTTTTCCGATAATGCCATCAAGAGCCTGGCAGACCGCGGCAAGCTCTACAGTGACTCCCTGAAGGGTGTAGAGCTGACGATGCATTACGAGTTCCGGGATTCCAAGAAGAAGACGATGTACCTGTATATCTGCTCTGAGGATGATTACATGGATTATCTGGACAGGATGTACGAAGAAGAGGAATAAGCCGGAAGATAATGAGTCAACAGAAGGGAATGCGATCCGCATTCCCTTTTTTTAAAGTTATGAGGGAAACCGACAAGGGGCAGTGAAGATGTTCCGTTTTATTTTTGGAGATGCCGGCGCCGGCAAGTCCCGGTATATTTATCAGAAGCTCAGCGCGGATGCGGTACAGAACCCGCATCAGCGCTATTTTCTGTTTGTCCCGGAGCAGAACACGCTTCATGCGCAGCAGGAGATAATCCGCCAGAGCCCGGTGCACGGGATGCTGAATCTGGATGTGCTGTCTTTCCAATTGCTGGCTTACCGGGTCATGGAAGAACTGGGGATCTCCGGTCCGGTGCTGCTGGATGATATAAGTAAGGCAATTCTGATCCGCAAAGCCGTGCTGGAGTGTGCGGGAGATCTGCAGGTCTACGGAAAGAAGAAGGATGCCGGCGGATTTATCAGTCAGCTCAGGACCATCATTACCGAGTTCTATCAATACGGTATCACGGCGGAAGATCTGAAGGCGGCAGAGGAAAAAGCGTCCGGACGCCTTCTGAAAGGAAAGCTCGGCGATCTGCGGCGGATCTATGAGAATTTTACGGCGAGGCTTAAAGGCGGTCTGTCCGTGCCGGAGGAGATGCCTGCCCTGCTGTTGAAGAGTATTGCCCGTTCCAGCCTGTTGAAAGATGCCGTGATCGTATTCGACGGATTTACGGGCTTTACACCCGTACAGCTTAAGATCCTGGAACACATTCTCTCAAGTGCGGCGGATGTGTCGTTTGCGGTCACGATCGATCCGAAGGCAGCTCCTTACCGGCGAAACCCCGGACGCGCCGGCATTTCGGACCTGTACTGGCTGAGCAGGGAAACGATCGCCAAAGTTTCCGAAGCCGCAGAGCGAAACGGTATTTCGAGATCTGAAGACGTGATCCTGCAAAGATCGCGCCCCAGGCCGGCGGTCAGGGTCGTGGCTGCATCGGATCCGGTCGATGAAGTCAGGTATCTGGTCCGGGATATCCGGGAAAGGGCACTCCTGCAGGATGTACCTTATCGCCGCATGGCGGTGGCGGTAACTGATCCTGCCATATACAGGGAGATCCTCCGGCGGGAAATGACACGCGTCGGGATCCCCTGGTTTATGGATACAGCGGCAGATTCCAGCGGTTCTCCCGCGGTGGAAATGATACGGGCAGCCCTTTCTGTCATTACGGAAGGCTATGAGTTCAACGAGGTCATTCGTTATCTCAGAAACCCTTTAAAGCTCGCGGAGTCTGACTCCAGGGAACGTACCGACCTGCTGGAAAACCATCTGCGGGCAGCCGGGATCCGCGGACGCGAACGGGTTCGCGCGGCACTGCAGGAGTCCGGTCTCAGCATGGAGGAAGTCTTCCGGCTGCATGACGCTCTCCGAGAGGCGGATACGCTGGCAGGAAAGACAGACGCGCTTCTTCACTATTATGAAGAAAGCGGGATCTCTGTAATGACGAAGACCCTGACAGCACGCCTGGAGTCCCGTGGCATGGAGCGGGAAGCGGAAGAGATCAGACGGGTCACGGAGCAGATCCCGCTGCTTTTTGCCAGGCTGTGCGCAGTGCTCGGAGAGGAGCGCATCAGCATGCGGGATTTCGCACGGCTGACAGAAGCCGGATTTGCGGACCTGAAGGCGGGCATGCTGCCTGCCAGGGTCGATATGCTGCAGGTAGGCGACCTCAGGCGGAGCCGTTTTGATGATATCGATATCTTATATATAATGGGGGCCAATGAAGGTTTGCTCCCATCTGCCGTGAGCGGCGGCGGGATATTTACAGATCGTGAGAGGGAGGAGATCGCAAGGGTAAGCCTGGAACTTGCCCCTGATGATAAGACGGACAGCTGTATCCAGTTGTTTTACCTCTATATGATTATGCACAAGCCTTCTCATGAGATCGTGGTCACGTACGCGGATGAGGGGCGGGACGGACGAGGCAGGAAACCTTCAGAGGTCACGGACCGGCTGCGGAAAGGGCGGTACCACGGATTCCGTCCTGCATCTTTCATGACCACTGCGGACGCAGCACAGCCTGCGGTCACGTATGAAGACGCGCTGTCCGGACTGGCATAACTCATGGGGCAGCCACAGAAAGACCCGGTGCGGCTGAAAGCGCTTTACAGTCTCCTGAAAGCAGATCAGAGGTACGCGGAGGGAGCGGAGAAGCTTCTTCAGGCTGCTATGGCAGAGCACAAACCGGAGCAGCTGCAGGAGGAAACGGCTGTCCGTCTTTACAAGGATGTCCTTTCCGGATCCGTGACCAGGATCGAACAATTCGAAGGCTGTCCCTTCAGTCATTTTCTGCGGTATGGGCTGCAGCTTAAAAAGCGGGAAGAGTTTGATATCGAAGCGATGGACATCGGCAATCTCTACCACAGGTCACTGGACCTTGTGTTCAGGATGGCGGCTTCCGGGCACCGGGAGATCGGGGAGATCGATGATGCATCGCTGATGAAGATATGCGATGAAGCGGTTGCCCTCACAACACGGGACTACCATGACCGGATCATGGAATCCTCTGCACGCAGCCGCTACATCGCGGGCAGGGTGCAGAAGATCACCAGACGTACGGTATGGGCTCTGAAGCAGCAGCTTCTGCAGGGCGGGTTCCGAACGCTGGGGACGGAGATGCCTTTCCGGTACCGCGAGGCGCAGCTGGATCTCCACGGCGTCATTGACCGTGTGGATTGCTGTGAGACAGAGGACCGGGTACTTGTGAAAGTCATTGACTATAAATCGGGAAGTACCCGTTTTGATATCAAGCTGGTCAGAAATGGTCTGCAGCTGCAGCTGGTCACCTATATGGATATGGCGCTGCAGCTCGCCGGCAGCCGATATCCGGAGCGCTCCAAAGTGGAGCCGGCCGGTATGTTTTACTATCATATCAGTGATCCGGTGATCGACTATAAACTGTTGAATACAGTTGAGGACACAGAACATAAGCGCCTTGACGCGCTCCGTCTCGAGGGGGCGGTGTCGGAAGATGCCGCTGCTGTCCTTCATATGGATAAAACGCTCCCTCTCGCCCCCGGATCCGTGATCACGGCGAAAGAGCTGCGGGGTTCTGCGGTCATCCAGTCAGCGGGTGCCTGCCTTCTTTCCGGAGAAGGATTTGAGGAGCTGATGCAAAGCACTAGGGAGCGAATGCAGGAAGACGCAGACAGGATCCTGCATGGTGAGATCAGGGTACAGCCATATCGCAGCGGCAGCAAAACACGCTGTGATTACTGCGAGTATCACAGCGTCTGCGGTTTCGGCGACCAGCTTCCCGGGTTTTCCTACCGGAAGATCATTTGACCCGGCAGAGCGGGCGCGTGCCCGCCTGTCCATTCGTCAGGAGCTTAGAAAGAATGACCTGGAGCGAAGAACAGAAAAAAGTCATAGATCTGCGCGGATGCAGTCTGCTTGTCTCCGCTGCCGCCGGCAGCGGAAAGACGGCTGTCCTTGTAGAGCGGATCATCAGCCGGATCACAGACCCGCAGGATCCGGTCTCGCTGGATGAACTGCTGGTGATGACCTTTACGAGAGCAGCCGCGGAAGAGATGCGGGAGCGGATCGGACAGGCTTTGAGCAAGCGTATAGAATCTGATCCTGACAACAGCTGGCTGAAACTGCAGCGGGCGATCCTTCCCCGCGCGAGGATCTCGACAATAGATTCCATCTGTCAGAGTCTGATCCGGCAGTATTACCAGGAACTGGAGATCGATCCCGGGTTCCGCGCAGCGGATGAAAATGAATTAAAGCTGCTGCGCAGGGATATCCTGGATACGATGATGGCGGAACTTCATGAAGAAGCCGACGAGGATTTCCTTATGCTCAAGGACAGTCTCAGCCGGAACGGAATGGACGAAAGGATCTCAGGCCTGATCGAGAAACTCAGTGTATTTGCGGATTCCACCGAATGGCCGGAGCGTTTTCTGCAGGAACAGGAAGAGATCTGTCTGCAGGAGGCAGCCGGTACACCGGAGAATACAGTCTGGTTCCGGGAAGTACTCGGATGGGTCCGCAGGAGCGTGGACAGCTACGTGGTACTTTTATCACGGGCTGAGGAGCTTTGCGGGGTGCCGGACGGGCCTGCGCCTTATCTTGCCAATATCCTGGAGTGCAGGGACCTTGCGGCAGGGATCCTCGGCTGCAGCACATATGATGAGCTGTATGCATTTGTAAGGCAGGTCAGCTTTTCCAGACTGGGAAGGATCAGTAAAGACAGACATGATCCGCAGATGACAGCTTTTGTTCGGGAAGTCAGGGACGGTTTTAAAACCTTTGTCACCGGACAGCTCCGGGACCGTTTTCTCCTGCTGAGACCTGAGGATCTCCGGCTTTCGACGGCGGGAAGCGCACGGATCGAGCTGGAACTGATCAGGCTGACCGGAGAATTCCGTGCCCGTTATGCCGCACATAAAAGGGAACGGAACCAGGTGGATTTCAGTGATATGGAGCATCTGGCACTTCGCCTGCTTTATGAGGAGACAGAAGACGGTATGAAGCCTTCGGCGCTGGCAGATGAGCTGGCGCATCAGTTCAGGGAGATCATGATCGATGAATACCAGGACTCCAATGCTGTACAGGAAGCCCTGCTTACGGCTCTGTCAGCAGAACGTTTCGGCCGTCCGGATGTATTTATGGTCGGCGATGTAAAACAGAGTATCTACCGTTTCCGGCAGGCGGAGCCGCATCTTTTCATAGAGAAGTACCACCGGTACAAAGCTGACGGGGATCACCGCAGGATCGAACTGAACCGGAATTATCGCAGCAGGCCGGAGGTGGTGGACAGTGTCAACGACGTATTTGACAGGATCATGCGTGAAGAGCTGGGCGGCGTGGAATATGATGAGGCAGCACGTCTTTTTGCCGGCGCTTCCTATCCGCCCGCGCGCGACTGCCGCACGGAGTTCCTGATCATGGATCCCGGCAGCGGCGCAGATGGTGATACAGACGGCGAGGAAGAGGAATACCGCATGATCGCCCGGCGGATCCTGCAGCTTTGCGGAAGTACGGAGAGCGGAGCTTTTACAGTACAGGATAAAGAGACCGGACAGGCGCGGCAGGTTCAATTTCGCGACATTGCCGTACTGATGCGTGCGGCGAAAGGCCATGCCGAAAAACTTGTGGATATTCTGTCCAAATACAGCATCCCCGCATATTTTGACAATTCGACCGGTTACTTTTCAGCGCCGGAAGTCGAAGTGATGCTGTCCGCACTCAGCGTGATCGACAACCCGCAGCAGGATACGCCCCTGGCTGCTGTGCTGCGCAGCGCCGCTGTGGGCTTCACGGATGACGAGCTGGGCATGATCCGCGCATCGTACAACGAGAAATGTCTCAGGGAGGGTACGGAGCCCGGGAATTTTTACACGGCACTGACATATGCGGCAGAAGAAAATGATAAAGCACGTGTCTTCCTTGCACATCTTAAGGACTGGCGGGAACTGGCAGATGTCCTTCCGGTGCATGTGCTGCTGGAAAAGCTGTATTCCGAGACGGGGTATTACAATTATGTTGCCGCGGGACCCGGTGGACCGGTGCGGCGAAAAAATCTGGATATGCTTCTGGAAAAGGCAGAAAGTTTCAGTGCCTCCAATTACCACGGTCTGTTCCGCTTCTCCCGGTATATCGAGCTGCAAAAGAAATATGATACCGATCACGGAGAAGCAGGTGCCGTCACGGAAAATGACAATATTGTCCGGGTCATGACAGTACACGGATCCAAGGGGCTGGAGTTCCCGGTCGTCTTTCTTGCGCGGATGGCGACTTATCCGCCCACGGCAGAGCGGGAGGAGGCAATCCTGGCTGATCGCGGGATCGGCCTCGGCGGGGATTATATCGACCCGGAGACCGGCATCCGTTATCCGGGACTGAAAAAATTGCTGATCAGGGAGATCAGAAGCCGGGAAGATCAGGGAGAGCAGCTGCGGCTTTTCTATGTGGCCATGACCCGCGCACGGGAGAAGCTGATCATGACAGCAGCCCGTGAAGACGCTCAAAACAAAGCGGAGGAGCTCCGTCAGACGGCTTTGGCGTTTTATGGAGAAATGAAAGCCGGGGAGAAGCTCCCGGTGCAGCTGATCCGGAAATACCGGAGCTGGATGGACTGGTTGCTCCTTGCCATGGCAGGAGGCAGCGACAGTATTGACATAAGGTTTCTGGCACCGGAAGACGCAGAGGAAGAAGCAGCACGCGCGGCAGATGACCGCAGGGATCTTCTGCGGAAGCTGCTCATGGATCCGGATCCGGCATATGGAACCGGAGAGGATAACAAAGAAACAGCTGTGTTGTCAGACTGGACCGAAAAACAGCGCAAGCTCCTTGGAGCGGTCTACGCGCATGAAGCGGAAATCAGCCTGAAGCCCAAGGTCTCTGTATCTGAGATCAAGATGCGCTCGTTTTCGGAAGAAGAGGACACGGGAACATCCGGGACGCAGGAGACAGACTATGATGATGCCGCATCTGCCGGGGAGGAGTGGTACGGGGACCTCTGGCAGGGCAACAGTCCTGCGGTGAGCCGCGGCGCGCTGAAGGGCACGGCTTTTCACCGGGCCATGGAACTCCTTTCTTACCAGGGCACGGCAGAAGAACAGCTGGAAGAGCTCAGGACAGGAGGAAGGATGGACCCGGCATCACTGGAACTCCTGGACGAAGAGGCTGTCAAGACCTTTCTTGCATCCGGGCTTGGCAGACGTATGGCAGAAGCTGAGGCCCTGGGACAACTCCGCAGAGAGCAGCATTTCATGGTCGGGATCCCCGCCGGTGAATTGGATTCCGCGCAGACCTCCGGCGAGCTGCAGATCCTCCAGGGCATTATCGATGCTTATATAGAGGAGGAAGACAGGATCGTCCTGATCGACTATAAGACCGACTATGCTCCGGATCCCGACATTCTGATCCGGCATTACAGGACACAGCTGGAGCTCTACGCGGGAGCACTCCGGCAGCTTACGGGAAAAGATGTTGCGGAAAAATTGATCTACAGCACATATCTGCAAAAAACCATTCCCGTATGAGCATAACAAAGGGATTTATGGTATACTGCCTCTATGATCACAAATGACTGGCTCGGACCCTTGTCCGCAGAATTTAAAAAACCATATTACAGGGAGCTGTATTACCGGATTAAGGATGAGTATACGCATCATCTGGTCTTTCCGAATGCGGCGGATCTTTACCGTGCCTTTGAACTGACCCCGCTCAGCGAGGTCCGGGTCGTGATCCTGGGGCAGGATCCCTATCACGGCGACGGGCAGGCACACGGGCTATGCTTTTCAGTCACGCCGGGCGTGGAGATTCCTCCTTCCCTTCGCAACATTTATCAGGAGCTTCACAACGATCTTGGCTACAGTATTCCGGATAACGGCTGCCTGGTCCCCTGGGCAAAGCAGGGAGTGCTGCTGCTCAATACCGTCCTCACTGTGCGGGCGCATCAGGCTTTCTCTCACCGGGGGATCGGATGGGAGCAGTTTACGGACGCAGCGATCCGAGCGGTCAATGAAGTCGACCGGCCGGTGGTTTTCATGCTCTGGGGCAGGCCGGCGCAGGAAAAGGCGCGCATGCTGGATAATCCCCGGCATCTGATTCTGACGGCACCGCATCCAAGCCCGCTTTCCGCATCACGCGGATTCTTCGGATGCAGGCATTTTTCCAGATGCAACCGTTTTCTGGAAGAACATGGGGAGCAGCCCATTGACTGGCAGATCCCGGATATTAACACAAAGAGGGAATGATGATTATACTTGAAATACTGAAACTGGCACTGTTCGGAATCGTGGAGGGATATACCGAATGGCTCCCGATCTCCTCTACGGGGCATCTGATCCTGCTGGAGAATCTGATCCACCTGCAGCAGCCCGAAGATTTCTGGAACGTCTTTAAGGTCGTGATCCAGCTCGGCGCGATCCTTGCTGTGGTCGTGCTTTACTGGCCGAAGCTCTGGCCGTTTTCGCGAAGCAGGACCAACGCCCAGAAGCGGGCGGTATGGTCACTTTGGACAAAGATCATCATTGCCTGCCTGCCGGCAGTGATCGTCGGACTTCCGCTGGATGATTTTCTGGACGCTTACCTGAGCACCCCTACGGTGGTCGGATGTACGCTGATCTTTTACGGTATCCTTTTCATCGTTCTGGAACGAAATAACCGTAAAAAGATATTCCCGATCAATAAGATGTCCAAGCTGGATATCCGTACCGCTCTCCTGATCGGCGCTTTTCAGTGTCTGGCACTGATCCCCGGTACATCCAGGTCCGGTGCCACGATCCTGGGCGCAATGATCCTGGGATGTTCCCGTCCGGTGGCAGCAGAGTTCTCCTTCTTTCTGGGGATCCCTGTCATGTTCGGCGCCAGCCTTCTCAAGATCGTCAAACACGGATTTGACTTTACGGGCTTTCAGGTCTTCTCGCTCCTGTTCGGCATGACGGTATCGTTCCTGGTAGCAGTGTACACGATCCGTTTCCTTATGAAATATATCCGGAAGAATGATTTCACCGTTTTCGGATACTACCGCATCGTTCTGGGCATCATCGTGCTGATCTGGTTCACGGTGCTGGGGCACTGATATGCCTGCTGATTGAGCAGAGGGTCTATACAAAAGCCTGAAGGAGGATAATACAACACATGAAGATATATAGAAGCATCGCTTTTCTTGCTGCCGCAGTACTCCTGACCGGTCCCGCAGGCAGCGTCGTGATCAGTGCCAGGGCGGAGTACCTGGTCTATTCCGGCGGCATCACTTCAAAGTCCGGTCCGGGTGCGGGATCTTTGTCTGAGGCTCCGGCCGAGGCGCCTGCGTCAACGGCACAGACCGGTGTGATCACGATCGGCGAAATGCCGGCAGCAAACGGATCACAGGCGGACCTGCCGGCTGAAACATGGGCAGCACAGGCGGAAGCTTTTCTTTCGGCGGAGACCGGGGCAGTTTCCGTACAGACGCAGGATACGGCTGCAGGGGAGGCTGTTGCCAAAAACGGTTATCATAACGGTGCGCGGATCGGTCTGAACAGTGCATGGCAGTTCGCTTACCATTCCGCGATCCATACCGGTGAAGCGGTCATGTATACGGCGTCCTCCGGACGGAAGGACAGGATCGTGGCAGTCAATGCCGGACATGGTACTGCCGGCGGTGAATCGGTAAAGACGCTCTGCCATCCCGACGGCACAAAGAAGGTGACCGGGGGTTCCACGGCTGCGGGTGCTGTGAAGGCAACAGCCGTCTCTTCCGGCATGGTTTTTCAGGACGGGACAAGGGAGAGCGCGGTGACCCTGCGGATGGCCCGTATCCTGCGGGACCGGCTTCTTGCGGAAGGATATGACGTACTGATGATCCGCGACGGGGATGATGTACAGCTCGACAATATTGCCAGGACAGTCATCTCCAACAACACGGCGGATATCCATATCGCGCTGCATTGGGACGGGGATGGCTTAAGTTATGATAAAGGCGCCTTTTATATGAGTGTTCCGGACGCCCTGAAGTCCATGGAACCGGTGAAGAGCTGCTGGCAGCAGCATGAGGCGCTGGGCAACGCGCTGATCAGCGGCCTGCAGACGCAGGGTATTAAGATCTGGGGCTCCAATCCCCTGGACATGGATCTGACACAGACGTCCTACAGTACGATCCCTTCCGTGGATATCGAACTTGGCAACCAGTGTTCCGATCATTCGGATGCCCGTCTGGCGGCGGAAGCGGAAGGACTGGTGAGAGGGATCGGTGTCTTCTTCGGATTCTGAAAAAAGTCCCGGAATAGACTTGCATTTTGACCGTATCTTTGGTACTCTGAACTGGATAAATAAATGTGGGAGGCAGAGTGATGGTTAACAATGGAAAGGTCCGTATGCTTCAGAAGACATTTATTTTTTATTGTTAGCACTGTCGGGGTGACTGCATTTGCAGTCACCCTTTTTTACGGCCTGATGCGAAGTTTTTTACCATATGGGAAGAGGAGGATCTATGAATAATCAGGATGCTATCAGAGACGCAAGGGAGCTTGGAACTCCCAAGATGCTGGTCCTGGGACTGCAGCATATGTTTGCCATGTTCGGCGCGACGGTACTTGTCCCCACGCTGACCGGCCTGAGCGTCTCCGCGACACTTTTATTTGCCGGATTGGCAACGCTTTTCTGCCACCTGGTCACCAAAAAGAAAATACCGGTATTTCTTGGTTCTTCTTTTGCCTTCCTGGGCGGCTACTTTGCCATTGCTCCCAACGGTGAGCCGGAACTCCTTCCCTACGCCTGCTTCGGCGTAGCATGCGCAGGCCTGCTGTACGCGATCCTTGCCATACTCTGCAAGACCTATGGGTCGCGGCGCGTGGTGCGCTTCTTCCCGCCGGTCGTGACCGGCCCGATCATCATTGCCATCGGTCTGTGTCTTTCCGCTTCCGCGATCCAGAACTGCACGCAGAACTGGTTCATCGCGCTGGTGGCGATCGTTGTGGTCATTGTCTGCAATCTTTGGGGCAAGGGCATGATCAAGATCATCCCGATCCTGATCGGTGTTGTGGCTTCGTATCTGGTCGCTGCAGTCACGGGAAATGTTGATTTTACCGGTGTCCGTGAAGCGGCATGGATCGGCTTCCCGGTCAAGTACGAAAATACGGTATTCTCCCTGTTTACGAGCGGCAATCTCAACACCAATCTTCTGCTTACGGCAGCAGTGACGATCATTCCGATTTCTTTCGCGACCATGATGGAGCATGTCGGTGATATCTCGGCTATCGGATCAACAGTCGGACAGAATTTCATTGAAGATCCGGGCCTGCACAGGACCCTGATCGGTGACGGTGTGGGTACTGCCATTGCGGCACTGTTCGGCGCGCCGGCCAATACGACCTACGGTGAGAACACCGGTGTCCTTGCACTGACAAAGGTATTTGATCCCAGGGTCATCCGTCTGGCAGCGGTCTATGCGATCGTGATCTCCTTCTGTCCGAAGTTCTCCGAACTGATCCATGCCATGCCGGCGGCTACCATCGGCGGCGTTTCCCTGATCCTCTACGGCATGATCTCTGCGATCGGTGTCCGTAACGTGGTTGAGAACAAAGTTGATTTTTCCAATACCAGAAACATTATTATCGCGGCATTGATCCTGGTGCTTTCCATCGGCATCAATTACGGCCTGGATGGAGGCGCAATCCAGATCCAGGCAGGCAGCGCAACGATCGGTCTGACCGGCCTGGCAGTTGCCTCCTTTGTCGGTATCGTTCTGAACGCAGTGCTGCCCGGCCGTGATGAAGGCTTCACTGAGCAGCTCAAAGATGCAGGCAGTTTAGGAAAATACTAAAGCTGTTTTCGGAAGATCTTAAACCAAAGCCGTTATAAACGCGAGCTTACCCGGGCTTTCCTGACAGGAACGCCCGGGTCTTTTTGTGCGACAGTCCTGTTGCTGCCGAATTTAGTGCGGGAATGACTTGACCGTACTGCTTTAATGTGTTAACATACTAGCGCAGTGCGCGGATAATATCCGCGCCAAAAACTGTATGCGTATCCGGGCGTTTCCCCGGAAGAAATAGTTTTGCAGTATGGAGGTAACATTATGAAAAAGGTTTATCTTGCACTCGCGGCAGGCATGGTCATTGGCGTTGCAGCTCTGACGGGGTGTTCTTCCGAGTCGTCCGCACCGGCGACGACAGCGGCTCCGGCTGCTACCGAGGCACCGACGGAAGCAGCGACCGAGGCAGCAACTGAGGCGGCGACCGAGGCAGCGGCAGAAGCTCCTGCAGAGGAAGAGACTTTTGTGTTCAAACATGGATTTGATCTTGACTATCCGCCGTATTCCTACATTGACGACAACGGACAGACCGGCGGTTTTGACGTAGAGCTCGCACAGGCAGTCTGCGATTATTACGGTTGGGAGTACGAGGCTGTTCCGTTCAACTGGGATGCCAAGGATGCCGAGCTGAATGCGGGCAGCTGTGACTGTATCTGGTCCGGTTTCACGGTCAACGGACGTGAGGATGATTACCTCTGGAGCAAGGCGTATTCTGACAACACGCAGCTGATCATGGTCAAAAAGGATTCCGGCATTGAGACACTTGCGGATCTTGAAGGCAAGGCAGTCGGTGTGCAGACATCCACTTCAGCTTATGACCTTCTGAACGATGAAGAAGGCCAGGCTGCGCTCTGCAGTACTTTCGGATCTCTGGAAGTTTACGAGACCTATACGATCGCTTTCAATGACCTTAAGGCAGGCGCCATCGACGCGATTGCGATCGATGTCACCAGCGGCACTTTCCTGATGAGCGGCGAGGAGGACTATGAGTTCCTGGATGAGGAGCTTGGCAGCGAGCAGTACGCGATCGGCTTCCGCAAGGGAGATACCGAGCTCTGCGATAAGATCAATGCAGCACTGGATGCCCTTGTCGCGGACGGCACCTATGACGCTATCGGAAAGAAGTATCCGGAGATCTATGATTTCCTTTGCCTGAACTGATCCTGAGAGAGAACACAGACTGATTTTCCACAGAGATGAAACGGCCGCGCCGCCGGAACAGTTTTTGTCCGCCGGGCGGCCGTTGTATAGTTACACAGCTAATATGTGAGGATCTACGATGTCTTTATCCACGATGTTGTCAACCATGGCCGCAGGCATGCTGCGGACCTGCGGAATATTCATACTGACGCTGGCAGGTTCCCTGCCGCTCGGCATGATCGTGGCACTGCTCAGGAAATCCCATTTCCCGGTGGTGCGTCTTCTGACCCGTGCCTATATTTCCGTGATACGCGGAACACCGCTGATGCTGCAGCTCCTGGTCTGGTATTTCGGACCATATTATCTTTTCGGACTGTCGATCCGCGGATGGCGTTTTCCAGCGCTGATCATCGGTTTCGTGCTGAACTATGCGGCGTATTTCGCGGAGATCTACCGCGGCGGCATAGAATCGATACCGGTCGGACAGTATGAGGCCTGTGAAGTGCTGGGGTATTCAAAGTCCCAGACCTTTATGCGGATCATCCTGCCGCAGGTCATCAAGCGGATCATGCCCTCCGTGACCAATGAAGTCATCACTCTTGTCAAGGACACTTCCCTTGCCTTTACACTTGCGTATCAGGAAGTATTCTCCCTTGCAAAGCAGATCTCGGCATCCCAGACTTCCTTTACGCCTTTTGTCATTGCCGGTGTGTTCTATTTCCTGGCCAATTATGTTGTGGCATTTGTGATGGAACGGATCGAAAAGGCTCTGGATTATTACAGATAAGGCAGGTATTCCCATGATCATAGAAATGAAGAATATCCAAAAGCAGTTCGGCGGCCTGGAAGTATTGAGGGACATCAGCTTCGGTGTCGACAACGGCGAGGTGGTCAGCATCATCGGGCCTTCCGGGTCCGGTAAATCGACCCTTCTTCGCTGCGCGACGTTTCTGGAGACGATCGACGGCGGTGAGATCCTCTATATGGGGGAAAAGGCGGCCCATACCGATGAAAGCGGAAAAGCTGTCTATGTCCATCATAAGGATCTCCGGCGATTCCGCAGCTATTGTGGCCTGGTCTTCCAGCAGTTCAACCTGTTTCCGCATTACAGTGTTCTGAAGAATCTGACGGATGCGCCGATCGAGGTACAGCACAGGAGCAGGGAAGAGGCGGAGGAAAGCGCGATGGAGCTGCTGCGGAAGATGGGGATCGCCGACAAGGCGAAGGCATATCCTTACCAGCTGTCCGGCGGACAGCAGCAACGTGTGGCGATCGCCCGCGCGCTGGCAATGAAGCCGCAGATCCTGTTCTTTGACGAACCGACTTCGGCACTGGATCCCGAACTGACCGGAGAAGTCCTGAAGGTCATCCGACAGCTGGCAGATGAAAAGATGACCATGGTGGTGGTCACACATGAAATGCCCTTTGCGAAGGCGGTCAGCAATCGCGTGATCTTCATGGACGGCGGCGTGATCGTCGAGCAGGGCGATCCTCGTGATGTTTTTGATGATCCGAAGGAGGAAAGGACAAAGCAGTTCCTCCGGGTGTTTGAACGATAAACACAGCTCATGACAGTGAATCACAGTCGATCATTTCCTTATCAATACAGTATTCTGGACCCGACCGGAAACATCACCGCGCTGGTGGAAAGCCCTGTGGCGATCTACCGTCAGCCCGAAGCGGCGGACGCGCTGATGCAGCTTCACCCTGAGGTGGAGCAGGTCGGGTTTGTGCGTTTTTATAAAGTCGGAGAAACAGGAGCAGATCCTGCCGGCGGCACTTTCGGACGGGACGGTATAGCCGGGGAGCTTCGTATGGCCGGCGGCGAATTCTGCGGCAACGCATCCATGTGTGCCGCAGTGCTGTGTCATCTCCGGCGGCAGGAAGAAGGATGCCGGAGCGGACAAAAGCCCGGAGACGAAGCTTCCTGCATGGAAATGCCCATGATCCGCCTGCAGGTGTCCGGAGCAGACAGACCGGTTGAAGTCGATCTTTCCTGCAAACCTGACGGAAGCTTCCGGACAGTTCT
This sequence comes from Lachnospiraceae bacterium, assembly GCA_017446045.1. Lineage (GTDB taxonomy): Bacteria > Bacillota > Clostridia > Lachnospirales > Lachnospiraceae > Avilachnospira. Next base: position 23,129 of record JAFSRP010000047.1, read on the forward strand.
TGAAATGCCGCCCGCCCTTGACATTACGGAAGACGCCTTTCAGATTTCCTCTTTATCCGGACAGCTTCCGGTGGTGCGGATGGAAGGCATTTCCCATGTCATCATTGAAGAGAATACTGTTTTTTACAGCTTGCTTCGGGATAATGACCTGGCAGAGGCAGCCGTACGTGAATGGTGCGGCACGCTTCGGGCGGACGGCCTTGGACTGATGTTTCTCGAAAGTACCGAAGACCGGTATAAAATGACACCGCTCGTATATATTCCGGGAAGCGGCACGCTGTTCTGGGAACATTCCTGTGCGAGCGGAAGCGCCGCTGCCGGTATGTATCTGGCCCGGAAATATGGCCGTACGGTCAGCGCGGAACTGTGGGAACCGGGAGGGATCCTTCGGACAGAGAGCGATCCGGAGATCGGTACGACAAAGCTGGAAGGAACTGTACGCATTGTCGGTTACTCACGGGAAACCTGAGCAGGGGCACCAAAATGCCGGAATTTATGATCCGATACTGTTTTTTTCAGCTTTATCATGTATAATGTGTGCCAAAGGATCAAAAAGCTGCGGGTTGAATGTTAGAAGACGGATAAATTGCGGCAGGGGACATTTATGAAGCTGTATATCATGCGGCATTCCGAAACGGACTGGAACCGTCAGCATCGGATCCAGGGCAGGACGGATGTGCATCTGAATATAAACGGAATGAAGATAGCAGCCATGGCAGGGGACGGCATGAAGAATGTCCCTATTGACGTGTGCTTTTCCAGCCCGCTGATGCGGGCACAGGAAACGGCAGCCCTGGTGGTATCGCGAAATCCCCGGTTTGTGGAGAGTGGGTCACGGATCGCTCTGGATGAACGGCTGCTGGAGATCGGCTTCGGTATCTGGGAAGGCAGGGATGGCAGCGACCGTACCATGGGCATCGACCGGGCTGAGTTCGATGAATTCTTTACGAATCTGGATTCGACATTTTGCCCGGAAGGCGCTGAGCGGCCGATCGAGGTCATACGCCGGAGCCAGGATTTTCTGAACGAGATCATTTCCAGGGAGGACCTGAAAGACAAATCTGTTCTGGTCGTTTCTCATGGCTTTACGATCCGATGCATGCTCTCAAGATTTCATAAGGATCTGAAAGAATACTTCCGGAAGTCTGATGTGCTGTATAACTGTCAGGTAGCCCTGGCAGAGACGAATGAGGCAGGGGAGCTGATCCTGCAGGAGACCGGTAAGCTTTATTATGACAGGGAACATGCCCGGAATTATTACAGGTGACGATATGAAGAAGTATGTTTCATGGAATGTCAACGGACTCCGCGCTGTGATGAATAAAGGTTTTATGGATGTGTTCCGTGCAGCCGACGCGGATGCGTTCTGCCTGCAGGAGACAAAGCTGCAGGCGGGTCAGATCGAGCTCGACCTTCCCGGATATCATCAGTATTGGGATTATGCGGAGAAGAAAGGATATTCCGGCACGGCGATCTTTACCCGCGAAGAGCCGGTCTCTGTCCGCATCGGGCTGCCGGATGAAGTGCATGACCATGAGGGACGTTCCGTATGTCTGGAATATCCGGATCATTATCTGCTGACAGTCTATGTGCCCAACTCCCAGAATGAATTGCAGCGTCTGCCCTACCGGATGGAGTGGGAAGACGCATGGCGGAGATATGTGGGAGAGCTTAAGAAACAGAAACCGGTCATTTATTGCGGCGACCTGAACGTAGCGCATGAGACGATCGATCTGAAAAATGATAAGACCAACCACAACAATGCCGGGTTTACGGACGAGGAACGGGCCAAGATGTCCCAGCTTCTGGCTTCCGGCTTTACGGATACCTTCCGTTATCTCTATCCGGATAAGGAGGAGTACAGCTGGTGGTCATACCGGATGAATTCCAGGGCAAAGAACACAGGCTGGCGCATCGATTATTTTATCGTATCGGATGACATCCGCGACAAGGTCCGGGAAGCCTGGATCATGGGAGATGTCATGGGATCGGATCATGCTCCCGTAGGGCTGCTGATCGATCTGTAGACGGGAAGCTTCGGGGCATAAAGTACGGATCACGATTTATTACATTAGCTGACTGGAATCACGGCGGGCTTTGGAATGGAATTTGAAGAACTGATCATTGACGAAGAACTGGAGAATGAGACCGCAGGAAAGTCTGCCCAAGAAGCTGCAGCAGAGGAGGCTTCGGCTGAGGCAGCGTCACCGGAGGAGACCGCCGCAGAGGAGACTGCGGTGGAAGAGGCTGCACCGGAAGAAACTGCAGTGGGAGAGACCGGGGCAGAAGAGGCTGTGGCCGAGATAGCGGAAGCTGTGGAGACCAAAGCAGAAGATGCCGCGGAGGTGATCGAGGAACTTGATCTGGAAAAACAACCTCCAGAAGCGGACGCGGCGGAAGAAAGCTCTGCGGAAGAGGAGCCTGCAAAGCACGAAGCTGACGAAGCGATCGAGGAGCTTGACCTGGAAGCTCAGTCTGCAGAAGCAACCGCAGTGGAAGAAAGCCCGGCGGAAGAGGAACCTGCAGAGAACGAAACTGCTGAAGTGATCGAGGAACTGGATCTCGAGGAGCAGCCGGCAGAGTCTGCTCCCGAAAAGGAAACAACGGCAGATATTCCTGCGGCAGGACCGGATGAGCAGATCATGGAGGGCGGCAGCGGCATCGTCAGACCTGTCCTTCTGGGACTGTTTTTTGTCGTACTACTGGCTGCTGCCTATATTTACGGTGTCGATTATTATGGTACGCATTTTCTTCCGAATACCATGATCGCAGGAGTAGACGTTGGAGAACTGACTGCGGAAGAAGCAAAGGAAAAGCTTGCGACCGCCTATGATGACTCCGTTTTCCGGTTTACGGGAAGGGATGGCACCGAAGAGGAACTGGATATCAGTGAAGCTTCTCCCGAGCGTGATTATGAGGGCATTGGCGGGATCCTGTCTGCACAGGACCGCAAAGGGTGGATCTTTTCAAGAAAGCCGGTCAAGGAGAACGAGCTGCCATACCAGGGCACATTTGATGCTGCAGGGCTGGAACGGGCACTTGATCGTTCTGTCCTTCTGGATCCGGAGCAAAGTGTCCATCCGGAAGATGCCTATATGACGTTTGACGAAGAGGAAGGACATTATGTGATCATCCCTGAGGTGCCCGGCACGACGGTGGACCGGCAGGCTGTAGTCCCGGTGATGGAAAAGATCCTGCGGCAGGGAGGCAATTCTCTGGATCTGGAAGAGATCGGCAGCTATATTTCGCCGGAGATTCTTTCGGACAATGAGGAACTGAACCGCCAGACAAATACGCTCAACACCCTGCAGGATCTGCATGCAGGTGTGGATATGGGCGCCGATGTGAAAGAGACACTGAGCGGTGAGCAGCTTCTGGAACTGATCAGGGAGGACGGTGCCGTAGAGGCCTATGTGACCGGATTGCGCGACCGTTATGATACCTATAACACAGAGGAGAAGCGTCTCTTCGAGACCCAGGATGGCAATTATAAGCTGATCAGTGCCGCCTGGGGTTGGCGGATGGATGAGGAGAAGACCCTGGAAGCCATGCATGCAATGGTAGATCGGGCTGCCGGGGAGATCGGACTGGGGCCCATTCCGGAAGCAGGAGAGGAGTCCGGCACCGCAGCAGAGACACCGGCTGCTGCCGGAACAGAAGAAGAGGGCGAGGTACCCAATCCCTATATGGTCGAAGCCGTCTGGAAGAATAAGGCTGTGGTGCATCACCGCCGACTGGATTACGGCAGTATGTATGCGGAAGTGGATCTGACACATCAGACCGTATATGTGATCCGGGATGGCGAAGTGATCTTCACAAGTCCATGTGTATCCGGCCGTATGACCAAGGGGCGCATGACACCCGAAGGTTTTTACGACATCAAGCTGAAGCAGACCAACAAGGTCCTGACGGGATACAAGCCTGACGGGTCAGTGGATTACCGAAGCCCGGTGTCCTACTGGATGCCGTTCAACGGCGGTATCGGTTTCCATGATGCGACCTGGCGCGGCTCCTTCGGCGGAACGATCTATGTTTATTCCGGATCCCACGGATGCATCAATCTGCCTTTCGCCCGCGCAAAGGAGTTGTACGACATCGTCTATAAAGGAATGCCGGTCATAGTCTATTATTAAATATCGGCAGAGAGACATACGGGGAGAAACCTGTTTCTGAAAGGATCAAAAGCTCCGGCTGGCTGATACAGCACAGCAGCCGGGGCTTTTTTCTGCCGTCATTTTCATACAAATGGGGGTAGCAGCGCATTTTGCCGCGATATATACTTTTTAATGACAGATGATGTTGAGAGATAAGGCTGTGTTTTTCTAAAACAGGGCTTTGTGAACTGAGAAGGGAGGCAGCATGAAACTGAAGAAATACTTATTCGCTGCAGCAGTCATTGCCGGAACGCTCGCTCTTGCGACTGCCTGCGGAGGCAAGAAAGAGGAGCCGGCTGCAGCTGCCGAAACCGTTGCAGAAACAGCAGCTGAGACGGAAAAGGCAAGCGAAACAGAGAAGGAAACAGAGGAAGAGACCGAAGCAGAAAAGGCTGCGGAAGAGGAGGCGAAAGCAGATCCTGCGGAAAACAGCGATGCCGGAAAATATGTGATCTATGAGTATGAAGGCAATGGAAACAAAGTCAGCCATGAAACACTGGTGGCCGCAGGTATGGGCGATACCTACCTGGAACTGAATCCGGACGGCACCGGTCAGCTGATGCTCTTCCAGTCTCTGCTGGATATCACATGGGTCCCGGGCGAGGTTACGGTCTACGGGACGTCCAAGTATACCTATGAGATCGAAGGAGATACCCTGTACCTTGATATGCAGGGGGTCTATTATACCATGAAGAAGGAAGGCGGTGTGTCTTCCGGTGATAAGACCGCTTCCGGAAAGACCGTTTCCGGCAAGAAGGTATCCGGCAAGACCGCGGCGTCCGAAGATCCGTATATCAATGACGGCACCACCGAGGGAGTATACAAGCTCTACGGGTTTATGGGGATGACACTTGCGGCTTTTGCCGATATGATGGAGACGACACCCGAAAAGGCTGCGGAGTATATGATGATCGAGCTGAAGAGCGACGGTACGGCGGTCTTTACGACGGACGGAGATGCCGATGAGATCGAATATACTCTTGAGGGGGATGTTCTCACGATGGAAGCTGAAGGTGAGAAGCTGGAAGGCACTCTGAAGGGCGGTCTGCTGAGGTTTGAAATGGAGGGCGCCGAAGTCGTGCTGGCACGGCTGATGGACGCGGCTTTTTCCGAATCTGAATCATCATCCCATGAAACAGACACCGACGCAAGTGTCTGGATCGGTCAATATACTAGATTTGTCGGAGACGACGACAGTGCGAAAGATGAAGATGATGAGTTTACCCTGAAGCTTTATAATGACGGGACCGGTGAGCATCAGCGGGATGGTCTCGATATTGACTGCACCTGGACGCAGGAAGGCAGCGACTTTACCATGCAGGAAAGCTTCATGGGTATGACCATCGACTATACGGGAACGATGAACGGAGACGACCTTGTTCTTTACAACGGAGATCCGGATGACGACCTGACCTGCGAATATGTTTATGTCCGTAAGGGCGGCACAAGCGCAGGGCAGCCGGCGGCGAAAGCATCCGGAGCAAAGGCCGGATCCGGCGCACCTGCTGGCGCGGCTTCGGGTGACGGCATCGTCAGTGAGGAAGCGCTGCAGAAAGGTTATGTCTGGATGAACAAGGTCGCAAAGGATATCTTCGGCACCACCTACGAGGGTCTGGCGGAGTACTTTGGTGTTGACGGCGCGTTCGACAAGGAAGAATACAGCGAACATATGGGCCGCAACAAGCGTTATTATAAGTGGATCTCTGAGGATGACCCGAATCACTTCATTTATGTAAACTTCGATGAGAAGGACGCGGAAGGAGCACCCGGTGTTTATACCATCAGCAGTTTCAACAGCAGCGGTTTCACAAGCTCCGAAGCCGAGGCAAAGTATCTGGACGTGGTCAAGGCCGAAGCCAGCGAAGCCGACAAAGCTGCCGCCGCGAACATGAAGATGAAGGACTTTTCTGTGGATATTTATCCATGGGGCGAGAAAGAAGACCATGTAACGGTCTCTATGGAGATCCCGGAGTCCGGGTGGGCTTACGATGAGAGTAAGGATCATCTGGTAGAGAATGAGGACGTCGAGACTTTTGGTGCCGGATTCATCCAGTTTGAACTGGAAAAGGATATAGAGAAGTTTGATTTCTATAAAGATAAGTTTGAGAACTACAAGGACATCGATGACCGTGAGATCGGCGGCGTGACATTTGCAGGCAGAACCTACAAGAATATCGGTTACGAATGGACTGAGTACATTGCGCAGCTTGATGACAGCCATGCGATGTCGATCGGCATCGTCAGCGTGGATACCAGCGATGGCAGCACGGGAGATAAGATCCTGAACAGCATCACATTCAAATAATGCACAGACTATTCTGTATGGCCTGCTGCAGTATCGATATCACATACGTCTGCGGCAGCGGTCAGTATCACGGAAGACAAAAGATAGGCTCTCCGGGTCCGGGGAGCCTGTACTTATGTGCGGGTATGCGGATAGTATAAGGATGTTGGTGACAAATCAAAGACCTGCCGGGGGGATAGCTGTTTACGAGGTCTCCGCCTCGGTTCCGGAATCCTCTGACTCCGTGCTGTCTCCTTCGTCCGCATCATCCTCCGCAGCGTTGGGATCGACCAGTGTCGTATTGACTGTAATGTGGCCGGAGCGGGCATTGCCCACCATATCCTCGAAATACAGCTCGACGGAAGTGACCTTTGAAGGCAGGGGGATCGTTACCGTGCCGAGTGTGCGGTCCACTGCTGAGGGATAGACGACATCTTCCTCATTGACGACCGCGTAGATCGAATCGTAATTGACGCCGGACTGGGTATCACTGATGGAAAAGCTGAGGACGCCCTGGTCAATATTGGCAGACTCCTCATCGACAGCAGGAGCGGTGTCGTCCAGCATGCTGACATCTGCGTAAGCAGCACGCATCATGCCGTTGACCGACGTGGCTTCCACATAAAACGTACCGTTCTGGCTGACAGTACAGCGATAGTTCTGACCGGACTTTTCATATTCGACCGGTGCTGACTCCATGGTGACCTTCATTTCTTTCAACGGAAGAAGTGAGTGCACATTGAAAACGATATCAGAGCTCACGTAGTCGTTGGTGTCCTTTACTTCAATGCTGATCTTCGGTGTGGAGCAGACCAGCAGCAGGATGATGCCGTTGATCACGATATACGGGATCACGCCGAAGAGCAGGAAACGCACTAGTTTGTTGGATAATGGGCTGCCTTTGACCCTGGTGCCGTGCGCATCATACAGGATGCGCTGTCCGCCGGGCCTTCGGCCGGATTGTGAATTGCTATTCTGGGAACGCATAGTACCTCCTGACAAATCGAGTACAGTGTAGCAAAAAAAGACGTTCATGGCAATAAATCCGTGAGGAAATTAAGAAGAACTTCACTTTCGTTTGACAATCTTTGCGCTGCCAATTATTATAAATAAAGATACACAGATGGTGTGTTCTGATTGATCTGCAGTTTCGCAATCTTTCCGTTATTCCGGAATTTACGCATGTATATACCTGACAGAAGCAGGAGTTTGTTTATATGAGAGAAAAATTAGAGACTTTATCACTGACGCAGCTGAGAGAACTGGCAAAAGCACAGGGGCTGAAGACCACAGGGCTTCGGAAAGCCCAGGTCATTGATCTTCTGGTTGAAGCGGCAGAGAAAAAGCCTGAGTATAAGCCTCAGGAGATCCACAGCCTTGCCGCAGCACCGGCACCGTCGCCGGGATCCCGGGAGCATACGGAGAGTAAAGCGGTATCGGAGGATGAGCAGAAGAGAGAAGAAACTTTGCCTGCAGAAGCTGCAGAGAAGGATGCGGATACAGGCGGAGAGCGTGAAGACACTGCGGGAACTGATGCTGCGAAAGCGCCGGCCCGGGAACAGAAAAGCCGCAAGGCGGTCCTGGTCAGGAACGGTGCTGTGCTCAGAAGGGGCAGGGATGCCCAGCAGGACAGAAAGGACCGGGACAGGACTTCAGGCAGGAAAAATCCGGAACGGGTACCGGCAGAGCGGAATACGGCAAGAGATGCCGGTACAGTGAAGGAGGAAAAAGCTTACTCCGAGACAGCTGCGGACAATAATACTGCAGAGACCCGTGAAGCGGAAGAAGCGAAGGATCTGAAGGACATCCCGTTGGATGCACGGACCGGAAAACCGGTCGTGAGCCTGAACACAGGTACACAGGCACCGGAGATCAGTGCTCTTGACTCCGGGATCGAAGCTCACGGCATCCTGGAAGTGATGCCTGAGAATTTCGGCTTTATCCGCGGTGAGAATTACCTGCCGGGAGAAAATGATATTTATGTGGCACCGAGCCAGATCCGGCGTTTTAATCTGAAGACCGGCGATATTATCCGGGGAAACCGCAGGATCAAGACACCGGCGGAGCGCTTCGCTGCCCTGCTGTATGTGACCAGTGTAAACGGTTATCCTGCGGCAGAGGCGGAACGGCGCCCTGATTTCACTGATCTGACACCGATCTTCCCCAACGAGAGGATCCGGCTGGAGCAGGGGCCGCACGCACCGCTGCCGCTCAGGGTCATGGACCTGCTCGCCCCTATCGGCAAGGGACAGAGAGGCATGATCGTTTCCCCGCCGAAAGCCGGCAAGACGACGCTGCTGAAGCAGGTGGCCAAATCTATTATCCGCGACAGGAACATGCACCTCATCATCCTTCTGATCGATGAACGGCCCGAGGAAGTAACGGATATCAAGGAAGAAGTTGTCGGACAAAATGTGGAGGTGATCTACTCCACGTTTGACGAGCTTCCCGAGCGTCACAGACGCGTTTCGGAAATGGTGATCGAACGTGCCCGCAGGCTCGTCGAGTACGGCAAGGATGTAACGATCCTTCTGGATTCCATTACACGTCTCGCGCGTGCCTATAACCTGGTCGTACCTCCTTCGGGAAGGACGCTTTCCGGTGGTTTGGACCCCGCAGCACTGCATATGCCCAAGCGTTTCTTCGGCGCAGCGAGAAACATGCGGGAAGGTGGTTCTCTTACGATCCTGGCCACGGCACTGATCGACACCGGAAGCCGTATGGACGATGTGATCTATGAGGAATTCAAGGGCACCGGCAACATGGAGCTGGTGCTGGACAGGAAGCTTTCCGAAAAACGGATCTTCCCGGCGATCGACATATTAAAGAGCGGGACACGGCGGGACGATCTGCTTCTGAGCAGTTATGAGATGAATGCCGTAAGCCGCGTACGAAACGCCTTCGGTTCCATGAAGCCTGAGGAAGCGGCAGAGAAAGTGCTGGATCTTTTTGCCAAGACCCGGAGCAACGAAGAGTTTGTTCGACTGGTCGAAAAGATAAAGTTTTATTGATACTTTGATCGAATCTGCTTGCATTCTGCGGGGCAGTATGGTATATTTACAAAGCTGTGCACGTATGGATCGTGCTTATAATCCGGCGGTCGGAAATCGCCGATCATATTAAGAGGTGAGATCATGAAAGAAGCAATCCAGCCCAAGTACTATCAGGCTACCGTAACCTGCCACTGCGGCAACACATTTACGACCGGTTCTACCAAGAAGAATCTGACAGTTGAAATCTGCTCCAAGTGCCATCCGTTCTATACCGGCAAGGAGAAGACTGCACAGGCACGCGGACGTGTCGAGGCATTCAACAAGAAGTACGGAATGAAATAGGTTTCATTATGATGCAGAGATGGACCGGGCTTTGTAAGCTCGGTCCGTTTTCGTTGTATAAAAGGAGTTTTTCATGAAATACAGTGGTATCGGCGGACAGGCAGTGATCGAAGGGATCATGATGCGGAACAGGGACCGGTATGCCGTGGCTGTACGGAAACCGGACGGTACCATCGCTGTCGATGTGCAGACGAGCATACCGTTTGCCGAACGATATAAGATCGCCGGCCTGCCTTTTATTCGCGGTTCCTTCAGTTTTGTGGAGTCCATGATCATCGGTATGAAGACCCTGATGTATTCGGCTTCCTTTTACGAAGAGGATGAGGAACCGGGTCCTCTGGAAGGCTGGCTGATGAAGGTCTTTGGTGACCGGTTTGATAAGGTCGTTATGACAGGCGCGCTGGTGATCGCTTTCGTAATGGCGTTGGTGATCTTTCTCTGGCTGCCTTTGTTTCTGTCCGGCCTTCTGAAGCGTTTCATCGTTTCGGAGACTGTGCAGGCGCTGCTGGAAGGCCTGCTGCGTGTAGCTATTTTTATTCTCTATATCCGGATCGTTTCCAGAACGGAAGATATTCGCCGTACGTTTATGTATCACGGGGCGGAGCATAAGTGCATCAACTGCATCGAGCACGGACTGCCCCTGGAGGTGGACAATGTTGCTGTCTCCTCCAAGGAACACAAACGCTGCGGCACCAGCTTTATCATTATCGTCATGATGATCAGCATTCTGTTTTTTATGGTTATCCGTGTACACCATCCGCTGCTGCGCCTGCTGTCTCGGCTTATCCTGATGCCGGTGATCGCCGGTGTGAGTTATGAGTTTCTCCGGCTGGCGGGACGATCCGACAATCCGGTGATCAACCTGCTGTCCAGGCCGGGCCTGATGATGCAGAAGCTGACGACCTACGAGCCGGATGATTCCATGATCGAGGTCGCGATCCGGGCAGTCGAGGCGGTATTTGACTGGCAGACCTATGAAAAGGAGACATTTCCCGAAGGGCCGGATGAGACAGGAAAAGTGCTGCTTACGAAGGCGGCTGAGCGCCACGCAGGGGAAGTCCTGTCATGAAAGTACGCGATCTCCTGAAAGAGGCGGAGGAGCAGCTGAAAGAGGCGGGCGTGCCAAATGCGTCCTATGACGCGCGGATCATGCTGGAGGAGGCATACGGCAAGACCTCTGCCGAGCTCCTCATGGAGCTGGACCGTCCTATCTGTCCCGGGGCATCCGGAGGCAGGGAGCCTGCAGGGATCACTTCCTGTCCGGGGGACTGCGGTGCAATGCTGACTTTCCGCGCGAGCGTAAGGCAGCGCTGCCGGCGCGTGCCGCTGCAGCAGATCACGGGACATGCGGGTTTTATGGGCATGGATCTTAAAGTCAATTGGCATGTGCTCGTTCCCCGTGCAGATACAGAGACTCTTGTTGAGACCGTCCTTGCGCGGGAGAAGGAAAAGGATCTTCGTATCCTGGATCTTTGCACCGGATCCGGCTGCATAGCGATCGCTCTGAAATATTATGGGGCGTATGCATCGGTGACCGGCGCGGAGCTGGATCGCGACGCCCTGTATGTTGCCATGCGGAATGCGTCGATCCAGAAGACAGACGTCCGGATGGTGCAGAGCGACCTTTTTGAGGCATTTGACCGTTTATCCCCGGACTCCTGCGGGGGAACAGACGGGAAGCAAAGCGAGGCCGGATCAGAGCGCTTTGACGTGATCGTCAGCAATCCTCCTTATATTCCGGAAGATGTGATCGATACCCTGGAGCCGGAGGTACGGGATCATGATCCCCGGATCGCGCTGGACGGCGGTAAGGACGGGCTTCTGTTTTACAGGAGGATCAGTGAAGGAGCTCCGCGCCATCTCACGCCCGGCGGCAGGATCTATTATGAGATCGGATACGACCAGGCGGAGGCGGTAAGCCGGATCCTCGAAGATGCAGGTTTTACGGATATCACGGTAGTACAGGATCTTGCCGGCAGAGACCGCGTGGTATACGCAGCGCTGTTATAAATTGTAGACCGGCCCGGGCTTCACAGCTTCCGGGCAGGTCTGACCAACAGATATATAAAGAGGATCTCACAGTGCTAGGAATCGACAGACTGAACGACATAGTACGGCATTATGAAGAGCTGATGAGTGTTTTGGGTGAGCCGGATGTCACGGCAGATCCGAAGCGTTTCCAGAAGCTGATGCGGGAGCAGGCAGAGCTGGAACCGATCGTGCGCACTTTCCAGCGGCACGAGCAGGCGGTGTCTGACCAGCGGGATGCGCTGGAGATGCTTGAGCACGAGAATGACCCGGAAATGCGGGAAATGCTTAAAAGTGAACTGTCCGATGCCCGTTCCGCGATCGAAGAAACAGAACATGAACTGCAGCTCCTGCTGCTTCCCAAAGATCCGAATGACAGCAAGAACATTATCATGGAGATCCGCGCAGGCGTGGGAGGAGACGAGTCTGCCCTGTTTGCCGCGGATCTGTACCGTATGTACTGCAGCTACGCCATGCGGCAGGGATGGCGGACAGAACTGGCTTCGTACAATGAGAACGGGATCGGCGGTTTCAAGGAGATCACATTTGTGATCGACGGGCAGGGCGCTTATTCGAGGCTCAAATATGAGTCCGGCGTACATCGTGTCCAGAGAGTTCCGGAAACGGAATCCGGAGGACGGATCCACACTTCTACGGCAACGGTAGCGGTCATGCCCGAAGCGGAGGAGGTCGATGTAGTGATCGATCCGAATGACATCCACTGGGACGTTTTCCGGGCTTCCGGCAACGGCGGTCAGTGCGTCAATACCACGGATTCTGCTGTTCGTCTTACCCATTATCCTTCCGGCATCGTCATTCATATGCAGGAGGAGAAGTCCCAGCTGCAGAACAAGGAGAAGGCGATGAGGATCCTGCGGTCCCGGCTCTATGAGATGGAACTGGAGCGCAAGCAGAATGAGGAGGCAGACCTGCGCCGGTCGCAGATCGGCACGGGGGACCGTTCGGAGAAGATCCGGACTTACAACTTTCCGCAGAGCCGTGTGACGGATCACAGGATCCGGCTCACGCTGTATAAGATAGACCAGATCATTAACGGAGACCTGGATGAGCTGATCAACGCACTGATCACTGCCGACCAGGCCGCCAAACTGGCAAAAATGGACGGGAATGATGTTGCATGATGAAGAAAGAGAAGAATACGCAGGCTGCACTTACGGCATTGGAGACCAGGGTTATGATCCTGTCCTGGTTTCTGTGTCTTGTATTACTTTTAATCACGGAAGATTCCTTCGAAAAGCTTTGGACAGCTTTCTCGAGCAGGAAACAGATTTCCGCTACGAGATCCTGATCCATGACGATGCGTCGACGGACGACACCGCAGAGATCATCCGCGATTATGCGGAACGGTATCCGGATGTGATCCGCCCTCTATTCGAAGAGGAGAATCAATACTCTAAGGGCATCTCCAATATCAGCGGTGTCTTTAACTTTCCCAGGGCACGGGGCACACTGATCGCCATGTGCGAAGGTGATGATTACTGGTGCGATCCTCATAAGCTGCAGAAGCAGGCGGATCATATGCTGGCTCATCCGGAGTGCGCGCTTTGCTGCCATGCAGCCGGTATCGTTTCGGAAGACGGCGCCTTCCGTTCCGAGAGGACGATCCGGCCTTTTGCGGAAACAAAGGTGCTGCAGCCGGAAGAAGTGATCTCCCGAAAGACCAACCTGCCGACGGCCTCGCTGATGTTCCGCGCCGAATATGCGAAGCGTCTCCCGCAGTGGTATTTTGACTGCCCTGTCGGAGACATACCGCTGCAGCTCTGGATGCTGATGCAGGGCTCCGTATACTACGTCGATGAGATCATGAGCATGTACCGTATGGGCAGGCAGGGATCATGGGGCGAAATGATGGACCGGGAAGAGCTGGAAAAGCTGACCGCCCGCTGGGAGGAACATTACCGGGACATGGAGATCCTGTATGAAGCATTCGACAGAGATACCGGCGGACGCTGGCATGAGGCTGTGCGGGATGCTCTCGGCAGACAGCGCTTTCATATCGACCTGAAGGAAGAACACAATTATGTGGTAAAGGATCCGGCCAACCGGAAATACCTGGCGGAGCTTCCGGACACCGAGCGGCAGCTGCTGAGACTGAAGGCTTACATGCCGGGAGTATACGGCTTTCTGCAGAAGGCCTGGCACAGCGTCCGCGGGATATGAAACGGATCTCTGACGTTCCTTAAATCTTGCTTACATTTTTGCTAAAGTGTGGCGCGGCAAAATCAAGTGTGCTACACTAAACAAATGATATCGGACCGGGACGCTGTTTGCGGCAGAACGGTCTGTCGGATCAAGAATCGTTCGCGTTTTTAACGCACAGGAGTAGAGATATGCTTAGATCTTTCAAGAGAGTGGCTGCGGCGGCAATGGCCTTTTCCATGGTCTTTTGTTCCGCTGCTTATGCCGATGTTATTTTTGCCCCCGGTGTTGATACGGGGGTAGCATCCACAGAGTCTGTCACTGTCGGTCCCGGCGGTGAGTCCGGCGCCATTACGGCAGCGCCGGAAAGCGTTTCCGGTGATCCGGTGTCTGCGGGCAGCGGCTACCTGACCATTGGCGGCGGCGATGCTGTGACTGTCGGCGGCGGCACGACCGACGCTATTACCATGGAAGGCCCCGGAGGCGCAGCAGGCGGCGCAGTAACGATTCCTCAGGATTCTTCTGCCACTGCGGCAGCGGATCTGGTTCCGGCAGGCAGCAGCATGGATACCGCACAACCTACCGGAGACGGTTCCGTACAGGTCGATCCGATCATCGGCTATGCACCGTTTGTCAACGCGGTCATGGTGCTTCCTTCCGGTATCCGCACGCTCGGATTCAACTCCAATATGGATGTCTTTTCCTCACCCGAGGAAGGTTTGACCGGCCTTTGGGCCCGTCTTGAGTACGGTATCGGCGACTGCTTCTACCGTGTGTTCACCAATGAGCACGGATGGTCCAAGTGGGCGATGAATGAGATGTATACTCCGAGTACCGGTGACGGTGCCAAGGTGCGCGCGATCCAGATGCGTATCAAAGGCCATACAAGAAACCTTTATGACCTTTACTATCGGGCCGTGCTGGATGACGGCACTGTCCTCGACTGGGCGCATGACGGTCAGGCGGCGGGCGCGATCGGTTCCGACCGGTATATCCAGGGATTCCAGATGACCATGTGGAGACACGGCATGGCCTTCAACCAGGGCACTTCCCGCCATCTGCTGACGACCGGCTCCTATGAGGGGATCCAGCGCGGCAGTGACGGACAGCTCTACTATTCCACCTGGAACGGACAGCCGTTTACCGGATGGGCATATGATACCGACAACAACAAGTATTACTTCCAGGACAGTCACATCGTGACCGGCTGGCAGTATATCGACGGCTACAAGTACTACTTTGATTCGACCGGCCGTGTCGTAACCGACCTGGAGCCGATCATGGGACTGCCGGGTGATTATATCATCAAGGTCAACAAGGACATGAAGTGCATGACCGTGTACGCCAAGGATGGTGACAACGGCTATATCATTCCCTTCAAGGTATTCCTGGTCACGATCGGCAGCGCGACGCCGACCGGCACCTTCAAGACCTACGAGCCGCACAGGTGGAAGTTCATGCATGACGACATTTATGTCCAGTACCTGCTGCGTTATAAAGCAGGCGGATTCTGCATCCATTCGATCATTTACCAGGGTGCGCCCGACTCCTATCATCTGACGGCATCTACTTTCAACCAGCTCGGCAAGAACCAGTCCGACGGCTGCATCCGTCTGCTCTCCGGCGATGCCGCATGGATCTACAACAACTGCGGAGCGGGAACGGAAGTGACGATCTATATCGACGAATGGGTGATGGGACCCTTTGACCGTCCGGCGATCGAAAAGGGTATTCCGGATGACCAGAATTACGATCCGACCGATCCGGTCATCGTATCCTCACGCGGCGCCGATGTGACAGCCTCCCAGGCCGCAGGTGCCGAGGCTGTGCAGGAAGCGGCATCCGGCAGCGCGGATATCATCGCGATCGATATTTCCGCACCGAACTGATAACAGCGTATACATATCCCTCCGAAGGGACTTCCTTTCGGAGGGATTTTCGGGTTTATGTCTGACCAGTCACAGATCAAAACAAGTGTCATAGCGGGCTTTTTCTGGAAGGCCATGGAAAGCGGAGGCGATCAGTTGATCACCTTCTTTATTTCGATCATCCTGGCCCGTTTGCTCGGACCGGAGAAATACGGCACGATGGCGATCATGCTGATCTTCATCGCCATTGCCCAGGTCATTATAACGAATGGATTCCAGACAGCTCTGATCCAGAAGAAGGAGATCACGGATGAGGATGTGAGCTCGGTGTTCTGGGTCGGTCTCATCGTTTCTGCCGTTTTATATTTCATCATCTTTGCGGTTGCGCCGGCGATCGCGGATTTCTTCGGGGATCCGGACATCGTGCTGATGCTGCGGGTCCTGTCGCTGATCCTGTTTTCCGGCTCGATCGTTTCTGTGGAGATCGCGATCATTGCCAGACAGATGAATTTCCGCCTTCAGTGTATCGGCACGATCCTGGCTGACCTTATCTCCGGCGCGCTCGGTATCCTGGCGGCATTCAAAGGGCTGGGAACCTGGGCGCTGGTATTCCAACAGCTGATCAAGAATATCTGCCTGATGGGTTTCCTGCTGTGGCGGCTCCACTGGCGTCCCACGCGCGTCCTTTCCGGCAAAAGTATCAGCAGCCTCTTTTCATACGGGTGGAAGGTGCTGGCTTCCGGCCTGATCGACACGATCTACACCAACCTGTATACCCCGTTTATTTCCCGTCTATACAATGCCACGATGGTCGGTTATTACAACCGGGCCAACCAGTTCCCGCAGGTGATCGTCAATTCCATGGCACAAACGCTGCAGGCTGTGATGCTGCCTGCTTTTTCCAAGACACAGGATGAACAGGTACGCGGACGGCAGATGCTGCGCAGAACGATCAAAATGTCCGGATTTCTGATGTTCCCGGCTATGTTCGGGATCGCTGCGGTCGCAGAAGCAATGGTGCGTATCCTTCTCGGTGAGGCATGGCTTCCCGCAGTACCGCTTCTCCGGCTTTGTGCGCTGTCTTTCAGCGTATGGCATATGCATGTCGCCAACCTGCAGGCGATC